>DASWED010000044.1:0-46379 GCA_036394995.1 Actinomycetota bacterium | reverse complement strand
ACGCGGCGTCGCTGCGTCAGGCTTTCGCCCATTGCGCAAGATTCCCCACTGCTGCCTCCCGTAGGAGTCTGGGCCGTGTCTCAGTCCCAGTGTGGCTGGCCACGCTCTCACGCCAGCTACCCGTCGAAGCCTTGGTGGGCCGTTACCCCGCCAACAAGCTGATAGGCCGCGGGCCCATCCCAGACCGTCGGAGCTTTCCTCGTCCAGCCATGTGGTTGGTCGAGAGTATCCGGTATTAGCACCGGTTTCCCGGTGTTATCCCAGAGTCTGGGGCAGGTTGCCCACGTGTTACTCACCCGTTCGCCGCTGTCCCCACAGAAGGGTTACCCCTCCTGTGGCTCTCGCTCGACTTGCATGTGTTAAGCACGCCGCCAGCGTTCGTCCTGAGCCAGGATCAAACTCTCCGTAGAGAACGTGAATCCCGCCACCCTGAGGTGACGGGTTCGTTTCCTCGTTGTGAGAGCCGGCCCCCCATGGACGGCATCGCCCCGAGGGACCTGCTTGATCCGGCCGGATCAGCTGAACTGTCCGGTTTCGGATTTCTCGTACGATCGTCAAGGTCCGGTCCGGACACGCTCTCGCGCGCCTTCCCGATCTTGACGGGAACGCACTGGCTTTTTGGCACACTGTCCAGTTCTCAAGGTGCGAGCGCCGCGGAGTCCCAGCCAACCTCAGGGGCGGCTGGAGTGCGGCGCGACCTTTGATGCTACCACCCCCGCGGGAACCGTCAACTCAACGGCGCCTCGGTGGGAGGCGGCTGCGCCCACGATATCGAATCCGGGCGAACCGGACAACACCGGCTCCCCTCGCCGGGAGGACTGCCGAGGCCTCACGTCAGCCGGAGGAAGCGGTGCGTGCCCACCTGCAGGACCAGCCCCCGGAGCTCGTCGACGGCCAGCTCCAGTCCGGGGTCCCCGACCCGCTCGCCGTCGAGTCGGACCCCGCCCTGCTCGATGAGCCGCCGGGCCTCCGCGTTCGAGCCGGCCAGGCCCACCTCGGCCAGCAGCCTGGGCAGCCACACCCGCCCGTCACGCACGGCCGACGCCGGGACCGGCGACTCGGGCACGTCCTCCGGCACGCCACCCTCCCGGTGCACCAGGTCGAACCGCTCCTCCGCCGCACGCGCCGCGGCGGCACCGTGGTACACGGTCACGATCTCGCGGGCCATGCGTCGCTTGGCCTCGTTCGGGTGCAGCGAGCCCTCGCCGAGCTCCCGTTCGACCGCGTCCACCTCGGCCGGATCCAGGTCCGTCCCCAGCCGGAGGTACTTGGCGATCAGCGTGTCGGGAAGGCTCATGAGCTTGCCGAACATCTCCTCGGGCGGCTCCGTGACCCCCACGTAGTTGCCGAGCGACTGGCTCATCTTCTGCACGCCGTCCAGGCCCTCGAGCAGGGGCATCGTGAACACCACCTGGGGGGCCTGCCCGTGCTCTCGCTGGAGGTCCCGGCCCATGAGGAGGTTGAACGTCTGGTCGGTGCCCCCGAGCTCCACGTCGGCCTGGACCGCCACCGAGTCCATCCCCTGGAGCAGCGGATACAGGAACTCCATCACGGAGATCGGCCGTCCCTCCGCGTACCGCCTGGCGAAGTCGTCCCGTTCGAGCATCCGGGCCACGGTGGCCGCCGCGGTCATCTTCAGGACGGCCTCCATGTCCATCGACTCCAGCCATTCCGAGTTGTACCGGACCTCGGTCGCGTCGCGGTCCAGGATCAGCCAGAACTGGTCGAGCAGCCGTTCGGCATAGCCCCGGACGACCTCGGCCGACAGGCGGGGCCGGGTCTCCGACTTCCCGCTGGGGTCCCCCACCCGCGCGGTGAAGTCGCCCACGATCAGCACGGCGGTGTGCCCGGCCTCCTGGAAGTGCCGGAGCTTGCGCAGGACCACCGCCCATCCCAGCGTGACCGCCGGCGCGGTGGGATCGAGCCCCAGCTTCACCCGCAGCGGCCGGCCGGATTCGAGCTTGGCCCGGAATTCGTCGGGGGGCACGACTTCGGCCGCCCCCGACAGCAGCCGATCCACTACGGGAGAGGTCATGACTAGGGCGCAGGCTACCAGTGGAAACCAGGACGGCCGATATCATGGGCGAACCGTGAACGGGCGCCGGGGATCGCTCGTGGCCGGGCTCGTCGTCCTGGCCATCCTGGGTTCGGCGTGCCGCCTCCCCGACGTCCCGAACCTCGACGACGAGGAGCGCAAGGCCCGAGACCTGGAGCAGACGTCGTTCCTGTTCGCGGCCGACGGCTCGCTGATCACGACCTTCCACGCCGAGGAGAACCGGGAGGTCGTGCCCGCCGACGAGATCCCGCTCATCGTCCGCCGGGCCGTGGTGGCCATCGAGGACCGGCGGTTCTACCAGCACTCCGGCGTCGACTTCCGGGCCCTGGTCCGGGCCGCCTACGTGGACGCCACCGAGGGCCGCCTGGCGGAGGGCGCCTCCACGATCACCGAGCAGTACATCAAGAACCGGTACCTGGGCACCGATCGGACCATCTCGCGCAAGGTCAAGGAGGCCATCCTGGCCTGGCAGCTCGAACACAGGATGTCGAAGCGCGACATCCTGGCCGCGTACCTCAACACGGTGTACTTCGGTGAGGGGGCGTACGGGATCCAGGCCGCGGCCCGGACCTACTTCTCGGAGCCGGCCACCTCGCTCGACCTCCCCCAGGCGGCCCTCCTGGCCGGCCTCATCCGTGCTCCGTCCTCGTACGACCCCGTGGAGCACCCCGACCTGGCCCTGGCCCGCCGGGCCACGGTGCTCCGGATCCTGAACGACGTCGGGGTGATCACGCCCCAGGAGTACCTGTCCGCGCAGGCCACCCCCCTCGCCCTGCGCGTCACCCACCAGGAGGGCACGTATCAGGCTCCGTACTTCGTCCAGTTCGTGAAGCAGTGGGTGGCGTCGAACCCGCTGTTCGGGGACACCCGGGCCGAGCGGGAGAGCCTGCTGTACCGGGGGGGCCTCCGGATCACCACCACGCTGGACCCGGGGCTCCAGCGCACCGCGGAGGACGCCGTGAACCAGGTCCTGGTGTACCGGACGGACCCGTACGGCGCGATGACCGTCATCGATCCGAGGACCGGGGAGATCAAGGCCATGGTCGGCGGCCGGGACTACTTCTCCCCGACCGACCCGGTGGCCCAGGTGAACCTGGCCACCGGCGGCTCCACCGGGCGGCAGGCCGGCTCCACGTTCAAGCCGTTCGCGCTGGTCGCGGCCATGCTCGGGGGGATCTCGCCCCAGCAGGTCTACGACGCCCCGCCCGAGATCACCCTGGCCCTGCCGGCCCGGTGCCAGGCCCCCGGCCAGCCGGACTGGCCGGTGCACAACTTCGACGGGGCCGGAGAGGGCCGGCTCACCGTGGAGAAGGCCACGATCGACTCGGTGAACGTGGTGTACGCGCAGATCGTCCGCGACCTGGGGAACGGCGACCCGTGCGCAGGCGCGGCCAGGGTGGTGGACGCGGCGCAGGCCCTCGGGGTCAACGCGCCTGACCTGCTCCGTATGGGTGTGGGGCACCCACTGCAGACGGTGCCCTCTGCGGTCCTGGGGTCCGAGCAGGTGAACACCGTGGAGATGGCCTCGGCCTACGCCACGCTCGCGAACACGGGGTACCGGGTGGATCCGGTGGCCGTGACGAAGGTCACCGACGCCGCGGGGAAGGTGCTGTGGCAGCACGTGCCGGAGCCGCGCCTGGTCGTGGACCGCTCGGTGGCCTACGTGGCCGACCAGATCCTGCAGAAGGTCGTGACCCAGGGGACGGGCACCGCCGCCGCCATCGGCCGGCCCACGATCGGCAAGACCGGGACCGCCGAGGAGTACCGCGACGCCTGGTTCGTGGGCGCCATCCCGCAGCTGTCGGCGGCCGTGTGGGTGGGGTTCCCTCAGGGCGAGGACTCCATGGTGGCCCCCCGGACCCGGCTCCCGGAGGTCCTCGGGGGGACCTGGCCGGCCCAGATCTGGCGCCTGTTCATGACCAGGGCCGTCCGGCATCTCCCGGTCCGGCAGTTCCCGCCGCCGGTGCTTCGCAACGTCATCGTGCCCGTCGACACCTCGCGGGGATGCCAGGCGAATCGGTACACCCCTCCCGATCTCATCGAACAGACCCGGTTCCTCGAGGGAACGCAGCCCGGGATCTGCACGTCCCCCTCCTCCTACCAGTCGCTCACCGTGCCGTCGGTGATCGGGCTCCCGGCGCAGGAGGCGGCGTCGGGCCTCGAGCGCGCCGGCCTGAGGGTCACGGTGGTGGAGCGGCCGTCGGCCCAGTCCCCGGGGACCGTCGTCGGACAGGACCCTCCGGCCGGCGAGGAGGCCCTCCAGACCAGCGGGATCCGGCTCGAGGTGGCCACCGCCGGCACCCCCGGCACCGGCGCCGCGACGGTGGTCCCGAACCTGTTCGGCATGACCCGCGAGGAGGCCCTCCTCCGGCTCCAGGACTCCGGCTTCGGCGCCGCCGCGCTGATCCGGTCCCAGTGCGCCGGCACCGCCCGGTGCACTCCTCCGGGGGACCGGGTGTGGAAGCAGTCACCGGGCCCCGGCGACGCGGCCGAGCCCGGCGTGACGGTCACGGTTTGGGTGAACCCCTCAGCCTGACCCGCGGGGGACGGATCGTCGCCCGGTACACGGCCGCGCGAGAGAGATACCGGCTGGTCGCGACCACGAACCGCCACGGTTGCTCCACCGCCACGGTGAGCCCGACGCGGGGACCAACCGCGATCTCGTCGTCGCCCACGGGGGATCCCCATTCGATGCGCAGCTCGTCCCCGGTGACCAGATCGGTGCCGTTCTGCGCCCCCCCGACCCCGAACGCCTCACACAGGCGCCCCGGACCGGCGCACAGCAGGCGGGGGTTCGCCGTGCCCCGGCGCTCCTCCATGGCGTCGAGACCCTCCAGCGGTTCCACCGCCCGCAGCAGGACCGCGCTCCCCTCCCCGTCACGCCCCGTGACGACGTTCGCGCAGAAGTGCATCCCGTAGGTGAAGTACACGTACAGCCGGCCCGGGGGACCGAACATGACGTCCGTGCGGGGAGTGCGGCCCCGGAACGAGTGGCTGGCCGGATCGTCCTGGCGGTAGGCCTCGGCCTCCACGATGCGCCCCGACACCCGCGTGCCGTCGGGGGGCGTCCGGACCAGGACTCGTCCCAGCAGGTCCCTGGCCACCTCGAGGGAGGGCCGCGCGTAGAAGGATCGAGCCAGGACGGCGGAGCTCAGGCGACCCACGGCTGCGGTCAGCGGCCCTTCCGGAGGAACGTCCGGAGCTTCTGCAGGGGCCAGGTGTTGATGACGTCGTCCCGGGTCAGCCAGCCCCGCTGGGCCGTGCCGACGCCGAAGCGCATGAACCGCAGGTGGAGCGTGGAGTGGGAGTCCGTGTCCACGGCGAACTTCACCCCGTGCCGGCGCGCCCACAGCACGTGTTCGTCGCGGAGGTCCAGGCGGTCCGGGTACGAGTTGACCTCCAGGGCGGTGCCCGTGCGGGCGGCCGCCTCGAACACCGCGTCGAGGTCGTAGTCGATGGGCGGCCGGTGGCCGATGATCCGGGCCGTCGGATGCCCGATCACGTGCACGTTGGGGTTCTCCATGGCCCGGATGATCCGCCGGGTCATCTCGTCGGACGACTGGCCGAAGTGCGAGTGCACGGAGGCCACGCACACGTCGAACCCGTCCAGGAACTCCGCGTCCCAGTCGACGCCCCCGTCCGGGTCGATGTTGAGCTCGGTCCCGTGCAGCAGGGTCATCTTCGGATACGTCGACTGCAGCGACCGCAGCCGCGCCCGCTGCTCGAGCATCTTCTCGTCGGTCATCCGCTGCATGAACAGGTTCGGCGCGTGGTCGGTCACGGCGTAGTAGGCGTACTTCAGCTTCGCGGCCGTCTCCAGCATCCGCTCCAGCGGGGCCAGGCCGTCGGTGAGATCGGTGTGCGTGTGGAGGTCCCCTCGCATGTCGCGGAGCTCCACGACCTCCGGCAGGACGCCCGCCGCCGCGGCCTCCACCTCTCCTCGGTCCTCGCGGAGGGTTGGGGGGATCCACGGGAGCCCCAGCCGTTCGTACACCTCCTCCTCGGTCTCCGCGACGACGAGCTCGTCCGTCTCCGCGTCGAACAGGCCGTATTCGGAGAGCTTCAGCTTCCGCCGGACGGCCCGCTCCCGGACCTTGATGTTGTGTGCCTTGGAGCCGGTGAAGTACTGGAGCGCCGCGCCCCAGCACGCCGGCGGGATCACCCGCAGATCCACCTGGAGCCCCTTCGTGGTCCGGATCGACGACTTCGTCTCGCCGTGGGCGATCACCCTGTCCACCATGGGGAGCGAGACGAACACGTCCATCACCGGCACGGGATGCTCGGATGCCACCAGGAGGTCGATGTCGCCGATGGTCTCGCGCATCCGCCGGAGCGACCCCGCGTAGTCGCACCGCAGGACCTCCTTCAGCGCCGACAGCTCCCCCAGCAGCTCCTCGGCCAGGTCCAGGGCCACCCCGATCTGGACCCGGTCGTCCGACTGCTGCAGGCGGGACAGGCCCTCCGCGATCTTGTCCGCGGTCTTCTGCCCGAACCCCCTCAGCGACGACACCCGACCGTCCTGGATCGCGTCTCCGAGTTCCTCCACGGATGCCACGTGCAGCTCCTGGTACAGGGCCAGCGCCTTCTTCGGCCCGAGCGTCGGGATCGACATCAGCTGCCGAACCCCCGGCGGGATCTGCGCCCTGAGCTCCTCGAGCGACCCGATCGTCCCGGTCCGCAGGTACTCCTCGATCTTCACCGCCAGCGACTTGCCCACGTTCGGGATGGCCTGGAGCGCCTTGAGATCGGCCCCCGCAATGTCCTCGTGCCACCCCCCGATGCTCCGAGCCGCCTTCTCGTAGGCCCGCGCCTTGAACGGATCCGGAGACAAGATGGCCAGCAAGTCCCGGTACTCGTTGAGCACCCGCTCGACGTCCTCATTCGCCCGCACCACGCCCGGCATTCTAAGGACCCCCACCCACACGCCCTCCGGGGGGCGGTCCGCCCCGGCCGCGGACAGGCGATCCCCCGAGACATCAGCAGCCGCGAAGCGGCGCAGCGCCCAGAGGAGGGACTCTGAGCCGAGCCACATGTCGCGCGCCAGCGCGGCATGTGCGAAAAGGCGATGCGTCCCGACGAGGGCGCTGCGCCGCTTCGCGGCGCCGGAGATGACCGGGGAAGCGCTACTCAGCGTCCGCGCCGAGCAACCACAGCAGGAGGGCGCGTTGCGTGTGGAGCCGGTTCTCGGCTTGATCCCACACCACCGAATGCGGCCCATCGATGACCCCGTCGGTGATCTCCTGCCCCCGGTGCGCGGGCAGGCAGTGCAGGACCAGCACGTCGTCGGCGGCTCGTTCCACCGCGGCCTCGTCGATGCGGTACGGCGGGAACACAAGGTTCCGTTCGTCGCTCTCGGCCTCCTGCCCCATCGACGCCCACACGTCCGTGTACAGGACGTCGGCCCCCTTGGCGGCGTCCACGGCGTCGTTCGTGATCGCGATGGACCCACCGGTCTCCCCCGCGATCTGCTCGGCCCGCTCCACGACCTGCGGGATGGGCTCGAACCCCAGCGGCGTGGCCACCCGGACGTGCATGCCGGCCTTGGCCCCTCCCAGGAGGAGTGAGTGCGCGACGTTGTTGCCGTCGCCAAGGTACGCGAGGGTCACCCCGGCCAGGTCGCCGCGGTGCTCGCGGATGGTCAGGAGGTCGGCCAGGCACTGGCAGGGGTGTTCGAAGTCCGACAGCGCGTTGATGACCGGCACGTCGGCCGCGGCGGCCAGGAACTCCAGCCGCTCGTGCCCGAACGTGCGGAGCACGATGGCGTCCACGTACCGGGACAGGACCCGCCCAGTGTCCTCGATGGTCTCCCCCCGGCCCAGCTGGAGCTCGGCCCCGGAGAGCGCCAGAGGGTGCCCGCCCGTCGACGACACCGCCACCTCGAACGACACCCTGGTCCGGGTGGAGGGCTTCTCGAAGACCATCCCCACGGCCTTGCCGGCCAAGCGGGACGAGTAGTGCGCGGTGTCGGCCTTCGTCTTGGCCGCCAGCTCGAACAGGTAGTCGAGCTCGGACGATGTGACGTCGTCCACCGAGAGGAAATCGCGCTCCACGAAGCGCAGTCTATCCCGGGGACCTGCCCCGGGCATTTCCGGGCCGCACCGGGATCAGGGCGCTCTCGTGTCAACCGAGAACCGGCCCAGGGACTTGGACGGGTGAGTGCGTGAGGATCGACGACCGCTTCGCCGAGCTGTACCGGACGGAGTTCGATGCCGTGTACCGAGCCGTGTTCGTGATGTGCGGGGACGCCCCGGTGGCCGAGGAGGCCACCCAGGAGGCGTTCGCCCGGGCCCTGGAGAGATGGCACCGCCTGGCCGACCGGCCGTGGGTGGCCGGTTGGGTCACCACGACGGCGATGAACGTCGCCCGCCGGACACTGCGCCGGAGGCGGCCCGAACTCCCCGGTCGGGCGGAGACCTCGGATGTGGACGCGGCGGATCTCGACCTGTGGCGGGGCGTCCGGTCGCTTCCCCGGCGCCAGCAGGAGGCCGTGGTGCTCCACCACGTCCTCGACCTGCCCGTCTCCGACGTGGCCCGCCTGCTGGGGTGTTCCGAAGGGGCGGTCAAGGTCCATCTGTCGCGGGGCCGCGCCTCCCTCCGCGAACGGCTCCAGGAGGTCCCCGATGAATGATCCCGGCTCCCGACTCCGTGCGCTCGCCGGCCGTGCTCCGGCCCCGACTCCGGATCTCGCCCCCGTGGCCCGGCGGGCCCAGCGCCTCCGGTTCCGTCGGCGCGCGGGCGCCGCGGTCGCCACCATGGTCGTCATCGCCCTCGGCGTGGCTGCACCGCTCGCCCTGCTGTCGAACGTGGATCATCCCGCGAACCCCCATCCGGGCACCGGGACATCCGCGTCGCCGCCGGCCTCGACGTCCACCCATGTCGTCGGCGACTTCGGCCTGGCGCTGCCCGTGCCCGATGGATGGGACGGGCGGGCGTATTTCAACCCCGACGAGGCGGGACCCACGCTGCAGGCCGCCTCGCTCGATCTGCGACCGATCGGGTCGGCGGACGACGACCTGGCCTCGGCCACGCGCCGGGCCATGGGTCCCGACGACATCGTCGTGGTGCTCCAGGATCTGTCGGATCAGTGTCCCTGCGCCGGATTCGCGCCCGCCGACCTCCCGGTCTCCGTCAGCATCCTCCCCGGGGGCGGCGGCGAGGAGGGCGTGGACCAGAGCCACTCGGCGGGACGGCTGACGTTCGAGAATGGAGGGCGGTGGCTCGACCTCCGCGTGGAGATCGGGTCCTCGCCCCCGCCCCAGGAGCTCGTGGACCGGGCGAACGGGGTACTCGCGGGCCTGGGGATCGAACCGTCCGAGACGCCCGCACCACGTGACGGATGGAAGACTCACGTGAATCCCCTCAACGGCATCTCCATCCACGTCCCCGAGGACTGGGTGGTCCGCAACGATCTGGTGCCCTCGCTCCTCGAGCCGCACATCGTCCTCGGGGCGGGGAACTACCCGATGAACCAGGGTGGGGACTGCGGGCCCGACAACGCGCTGGCGGCCCTCCCGCCCGACGGGGTGGCGCTGTGGATCCTCCAGTACCGGGAGCCGAACGCGAGGGCCCCGTACGAGTTCCGGCCGCAAACCACCGACGTGGACCTCGGTCCGGAGCTCGGGCCATTCGAGTGCATCGGCCGTACGACCCACCTGGTCCTGTTCCGGAACCCGGGAGGGCTGTTCCAGGCGCACGTGGTGTTCGGCCCCGACGCACCTCCGTCGCTCCGCGCGGCGGCCGCCGATGCCATCGCCAGCTTCCGCGCACCCCCCGACCCGGACATGGAGGCACTGCTCGCGAAGTGCGGGACGGGGGGGCCGTGGACCACGTGCCCGGATGCGGCGTGGCTGTACAAGGCCGCATCCGATGCCGGCTTCGTCACGAACGGCGACACCGGCAGCGCGCTGCAGTTCGCCGGGCGGGGAGCCGAGTTCACCCTGTGGTCGACGGACGGGTCAGATCACGCGACCGACGGCCAGGACGGCTACCACCAGGTGGCCCTGATCGGCGAGACGGTCGTGCTCGGCGACGGCGTTCGGCTGACCTGGCAGACACAGGGGTTCTCGGTGTGGGTGGAGGCCGGTCCCCACGAGACCTCCCGGCCGCCCGCCGGCGAGGCGCTCACGGACCTGGTGCACTCCACGCTGGAGGTCCCGTTCGTCCAGGATCAGTGACCGCTCGGGAGCTCAGCCGGCCCTGAGCTCGCCGCCCAGCTCGGCGACCTTCGCCGCAATCGCGACCACGGCCTGCGCGGCCTCCTCGTCGGTGAGGGTCCGGTCGGGGGCGCGGACGTCCACGGCGAAGGCCAGGCTCTTGTGGCCCTCCGGCACGGACCCCCCCGCGTACACGTCGAACAGCGTGGCGGTCACACCGAGGTGGGCCACGGCGCCGGCGATGGCGTCCTGCACGGCTCCGGCCGGGACGTCGGCCGGCAGCACGAACGCCAGGTCGCGCCGGACCGGCGGGAACCGCGGCATCTCGGCGAACAGCGTCTCGGTGGCCGAGTGCCGGGCCAGGACCCCGGCCTCGAGCTCCACCAGGGCCACCCGCCCGGGGAGGTCCAGGCGTTCCGCCACGTCCGGATGGAGTTCGCCGACCTCCCCCACCAGCTCCTCGCCGATGAGGATCGACGCCGAGCGCGTGGGGTGGAACAGGCGCCGGGGCGGTTCCCCCACCTCCCACCGCCCGATCCCCAGCACGTCCATCACGGTCTCCACCACGCCCTTCGCGTCGAAGAAGTCCAGCTCGCGCGGCTCCCCCGGCCACCCCGGCGACGCGGCCCCGGTCATGGCCACCGCCGCGCGGTCGTGCTCCTCCACCGGGATGTCCGTCGGTTCGGACATGGGATCGGCCGGGTAGAACACCCGCCCCACCTCGAACAGGGCCACGGATCGAACCCCCTGCGCCAGGTTGTGCCGAAGGCTTCGCAGGAGCCCGGGCAGCAGGCTGGTCCGCAGGAACGCGTCGTGAGCGGCCAGCGGGTTCGCCACCCTCACGGCGTCGTGGTCCCCGGTGAGCTCGAGGTCGCCGGCCGAGGCGAACGACAGCGACATGGTCTCGCGGAGTCCAGCCCGCACCAGCGCGCCGCGCAACCGCCGGCGGAACCCGTACGAGGGCTGGAGCCCTCCGGCCTGGCGGACGGCCGGGAGGGTCGAGGCGATGTTGTCGTAGCCCCGGACCCGGGCCACGTCCTCGATGAGGTCCACCTCGCGCTCCAGGTCCACCCGGTACCCGGGGACCTCCACGACCACCTCGTCCTCGGCCCGCTCCTCGGCCTCGATCCGGATCCGCCCGAACGCGTCCCGGACGTCGCGGGCGGTCAGCGGCTCCCCCAGCAGCAGCGAGGCCCGGGACGGCCGCACGCTCACGTGGGCGCGCTCGTGGGGCAGCCCGGCGTCCACCGACCCGCCCAGCACGGCCCCGCCCGACCACTCCGCGATCAGCGCCGCCGCGCGGTCGGCCGCTCGTGGGACCGCCTCCGGATCCACTCCCCGTTCGAACCGCATGGAGGCCTCGGTGCGGATGCCCAGCCGCCGGGCCGTCCGCAGGACGCCGGTGCGCTGGAACGACGCGCTCTCCAGGAGCACGTCCCGGGTGGACGCCGAGACCTCCACGGAGGCCGAACCCATGACGCCGGCGATGGCCACGGACCGCTCGAGATCCGCGATCACCAGGTCGTCCGCGGTGAGCACACGCTCCACGTCGTCCAGGGTGACCAGCCGTTCGCCGTCCTCGGCCCTCCGGACCACGATGCCCGGGCCGGCCAGAACGTGGAGGTCGAACGCGTGCAGGGGCTGCCCCAGCTCGAGCATCACGTAGTTCGTGGCGTCCACCACGTTCGACAGGGGCCGCATCCCCGACGCGGTGAGCCGGGCCTGGACGCCGATCGGCGCGGGCCCGACCGTCACCCCCCGGACCACCTTGGCCAGGTACCGGGGGCACCGTTCGGCGTCGCGGATCTCCACGGTGGCCGCCTCGTGGGCCCTCTCCACGCCTTCCGGAAGCACGACCTCGGGCAGCGCGAACGGCGCGCCGGTGGCCCCGGCCACCTCCCGGGCCACGCCCGCCACCGACATCAGGTCCGGCCGGTTCGGCTTCACCTCGATGTCGAACACCACCTCGTCCAGGCCGAACTCCGCCTTCACGTCGGCGCCCACCGGGGTGTCCGGCGGCAGGACCAGGATCCCGCCGTGGTCGGCCGAGACCCCCAGCTCGCGGGGCGAGCACACCATCCCCTCCGAGACCTCGCCGGCCAGCTTCCGTTCGCCCAGGGGGTCCCGGAGCACCGGGACCCGCGAGCCCGGGCGGGCCCACGGCACCAGGTCGCCGGCGCGGAAGTTCCTGACCCCGGCCACCACCTGGTGCTCGCCGCCGCCGGCCTCGATGGACGCGATGCAGAGCTTGGTGGAGTCCGGGTGGTCCCGGACCTCCTGCACGCGGGCCACGACCACGCCCTCCAGGGCCGCCCACGGCCGGAGCACCGCCTCGACGTTCGTGCCGAGGGAGGTCAGCAGCGGCGCCAGGTCGTCGGCGGGCAGGTCGACCGGGCACATCTCCCGGAGCCATCCCAGCAGCACCAGCATCAGACCGCCCCCCCGAACTGCTCGAGGAACCGAACGTCGCCCGAGTACAGCAGGCGCATGTCGGGGATCCCGTACCGGGCCAGCGCCACCCGTTCGATCCCCAGGCCGAACGCGAACCCCGTGTAGCGCTCCGAGTCGTACCCGACGTTCTCGAGGACCGCGGGGTGGACCATCCCGCACCCCAGGAGCTCGATCCACCCGCTCTCCTTGCAGGTCCGGCACCCGGCGCCGCCGCACACGAAGCAGGTCACCTCCAGCTGGCCGCCCGGTTCGACGAACGGGAAGTAGTCGGGAGTGAACCGGGTCCGGACGTGTTCGCCGAACATGGCCCGGGCGAACTCGGCCAGGGTGCCCCGGAGGTCCGTCATGGACAGGCCCTCGTCCACGGCCAGGCCCTCCACCTGATGGAACACCGGCATGTGGGTGGGATCGGGCGTGTCCTGGCGGAACACGCGGCCCGGCGCCACCACGTAGACCGGCGGGTCCTGACGCTCCATGATCCGGATCTGCATCGCGCTGGTCTCGGTGCGGAGCAGGAGGTCCGGGCGCCCGGCGACGTCGAGGTAGATCGTGTCCTTCTCCCCGCGGGCCGGGTGGTCCTCGGGGATGTTCAGGGCGGTGAAGTTGTACCACTCGGTCTCGACCTCGGGCCCGTCCACCACGCGGTACCCCAGACGGGTGAACACCTGGACGATCTCGAGCTCGGCGAGGGTCAGGGGGTGCAGCGACCCGGGACGGAGGCGCCGGCCCGGGAGCGTGACGTCCACGCGGTCCCGTTCGAGCTGCTGCTTCCGCTCCCCTGCCTGGAGCTCGTCACGCCGGGCGTCGAACGCGGCCTGGAGCGCGGCCCGAGCCTCGTTCGCGCGGTACCCGACCTCCTTCCGGTCCCCCTCGGGCAGTTGCCCCAGCGAGCGCTGCACCCCGGAGAACACGGACTTCCGCCCCAGCGCAGCGACCTGGGCCCGCTCCAGCTCCGCCATCGTGGCGGCCGCCGCGAACAGCCCCCGCCCCCGTTGGAGCTCGTCGTCGAGAGTGCGCAGCGCCTCGGCCCGGTCCATGGTCGGGAAAGTGTAGCGGCGGGGGCCGGCGCGCTCCCCGGGCGGGTCACGAGGGGGGGTCGGCCACCCACCGATAGCCCACGCCCGGCTCCGTGAGGATGAACCGCGGCGCGTCGGCCCGGTCGCCGAGCTTCTGGCGGAGCTGCCGGACGTAGACGCGCAGGTAGTTGGCCTCGGCCCCGTATGCCCCGCCCCACACGTGCTGGAGGAGCCACCGCTGGGTGAGCAGCTTGCCGGGGTGCGCCACCATGGCCTCCAGCAGCCGGAACTCGGTCGGGGTGAGGTGCACCGGCTCGCCCGCCGCCATGACCAGACGGCGCCCCAGATCGACGGTCAGGTCGCCGAACGCGAGCACGGGCTCCGTCTGGACTCCCCCGGCCCGGCGCTGGGCCGCCCGGATCCGGGCCAGGAGCTCTCCCAGCCCGAACGGCTTCGTGACGTAGTCGTCGGCCCCGGCGTCCAGGGCCCCGATCTTGTCCTCCTGACGGTCCCGGACGGACAGCACGATGATCGGGACGTCGGACCACACGCGCAGCCGCCGGACGACCTCCGTCCCATCCAGGTCGGGCAGCCCGAGGTCCAGGATCACCAGGTCCGGGAGGACCGCAGCGGCCTGGGCCAGCGCGTCCTCGCCGGTCTCGGCCGTCAACACCTCGTACTCATTCGCGCCGAGGGTGGTGCGGAGGGATCGGAGGATCTGGGGCTCGTCGTCCACCACCAGGATGCGGGTCACGGTCCGGCCGCGGAACTCGGAGCGAGCGAGGGCCGGGGGTGGGCAGGCGAGGTGGGAAGCCGGATGCGCACGGCCGCTCCTCCGCCCGGAACCCCCTCGATCCACATCCGACCGCCGTGAGCATGGACGATGGCGCGAGCGATGGCGAGCCCCAGGCCGGTCCCGCCCCTCCCCGAACCCGCATCCTTCGAAAAGAACGGCTCGAACGCACGCTCCCGATCGGGCTCGGCGATGCCCGGTCCCCTGTCGGCCACGGTGGCCTCGATGGCGCCCTGGTAGCTCGCGACGGTCACCCGGATCTCGGAGCCCGGCGGGGAGAACCGGGCGGCGTTCTCGAGCACGTTCGTGAACACCTGGTCGATCTGGAGGGAGTCGATCGTGGCCTCGGGGAGGTTCGGCCGGATCACCATCCGGACCTGGAAGGGCGCCAGGAGGGGACGGAGCCTGGCGATCACGGCCTCCACGACGTCCTCCACGCCGGTCTGCTCGAGCGACGGCGTGAGCGCGCCGGCCCGCAACCGGGCCAGGTCCAGGAGGTTCCCCACCAGGCGGTTCAGCCGGTCGGCCTCCTCCAGGATCGTCCGCAGGAGGTCGTCACGCTGGGCGGTGTCCATGGCGCCGCCCGACTCGATGAGGCCCGTGACGCTGGCCTTGATCGACGCCAGGGGGGTTCGCAGGTCGTGCGTCACCGAGGAGAACAGCGCGGCCCGCGACCGGCTCGCCTCGGCGTCCAGCCGGACCGCGCGGACCTCGGCCTCGGTCCGGGCACGGTCGAGGACCAGCGCGATCTGCCCGGCGAAGGACTCGAGCAGGCGACGGCCGCCGTCCGTGAGCTCCTGTTCGCCGGCGGGGAGCGTGGCGGTGATCGTGCCGAGCGTTCGCGCGCCCGAACCCACCGGGACGACGATCGCCGGCTCCCACGGCTCGGGGTGCGTCGCCGGCCACGCCGCCCGGACCGGTTCCAGCCCCTCGCCCGGCGCCACCTCGATCGAGCAGGTCGCCAGTCCGATCGTCTCTGCCAGGGAGCCGGCGGCCTGCTGGAGCACCGTCGGGAGCGGGAGATCCGACAGCAGCAGGGAGGTGAATCCCTGCAGGCGGGCCGTCTCGGAGGCCCTCCGTTCTGCCCGGTCCAGTGCCTCGAAGGCCCGGGCCACCAGGGCGCCGACCACCGTGGCCACCGCCAGGAACACCGCCAGCGCCACCACGTCCTGTGGTCGGCTCACCACGAACGTGTGTCGCGGCTCGGTGAAGAAGAAGTTCAGCGCGAGGAACGACACGACGGACGCCACAACCCCGGACCACAGGCCGCCCAGCACCGAGACGGCCACCACCCCGAGGAGGTAGAGGCTGGCCGCGCTGGCGGCGGCCACATGCGGGATCGCGAGCGCCACGCCGGTGGCAGCGAGCGGGATGAGAAGCGCGGCGAGGACGCCGAGGACCGTGAGCCGGCCCGGGCCGGCCCGGTCCCGGCGGTTCCGGCCCTCGAGCCGTGCCTGCAGGCGTTCGTTCGATCCCATTGGCGTCCTCACACCATCTTGACGCCCCGGAGGCCGATCCTCACGCCTCGTTCACGGCGAGGCTGACAGCCTCCCGGCATGGCGACCGACCAGGGCCAGCAGGCCCGCCGGTCCACGGTGAAGCGCGTCCTGCTGGGACGTCGCCATGCGACGTCCCAGCTTCCCCACACCCTCCTGCCGAAGATCCTGGCCCTGCCGATCTTCTCCTCCGACCCGCTGTCCTCGGTGGCGTACGCCACGGAGCAGATCATGGTGGTGCTGCTGGCGGCGAGCGCCACGTCACGCCACCTGGTGCTGCCGATCTCACTGGTGATCGCCGCCGTCCTGGCCATCGTGGTGGTCTCGTACCGGCAGACGGTGCGGGCCTACCCGTCCGGCGGCGAGATCGGAAGAGCGTCAGCAAGGACAACCTGGGAACGTTCCCCGCCCTGGTCGCCGCGGCGGCCCTCCTCGTCGACTACGTGCTGACCGTGTCGGTCTCGGTGGTGGCCGGGGTGGTGGCCATCGTGGGAGCGGCCGGGGGGCTCTCCCGGTTCACGGTGGAGCTGTCGATCGGCTTCGTGGTGCTCCTCACGATCGCCAACCTCCGGGGGGTCAAGGAGACGGGGGCCGTGTTCGCGGTGCCCACGTACGCGTTCGTGGTCTCGATCCTGGCCATGGTGGGCGTGGGGCTGGCGAGGTGCGCCGTCGGCGGGTGCCCGGCCGGGGGCGGCCAGGGTGTGCAGGCCATCTCCGACCTGGCCCGGCACGCCGGACCGCTCGGGCTGTTCGTGATCCTGCACGCCTTCTCCTCGGGCTCCACGGCGCTCACGGGCGTGGAGGCCATCTCGAACGGAGTCCCGGCCTTCAAGCGCCCCCAGTCCCGAAACGCCGCCAACACGCTCGCCGTGATGGGGACCATCTCGATCACGATGTTCCTGGGGATCTCGTACCTGGCCACCCACATGGACGGTCTGGTCCCCCCGGGGGCGGGACAGCGCTCGGTGGTGGGGCAGATCGCGTTCGCCGTGTTCGGCGGCGGGATCGGCTTCTACGCCGTGCAGGTGTTCACGGCCGCCATCCTGATCCTCGCCGCGAACACGTCGTATCAGGACTTCCCCCGGCTCTCCTCGATCCTGGCCCGGGACCGGTACATGCCGCGGCAGTTCGCGAACCGGGGCGACCGCCTGGTCTTCTCGAACGGGGTGATCGTGCTGGCGGTGCTGGCGGGCCTCCTCATCTGGGGGTTCGACGGCAACCTGGACAAGCTCATCCAGCTCTACGTGGTGGGGGTGTTCACGGCGTTCACGCTGTCGCAGGCCGGCATGGTCCGGCACTGGATGAAGGTCCGCGCGGCGGGTGGCGACGCCGCGCGAGGGCGGGGGGTGTCGATCGCGATCAACGGGGTGGGCGCGCTCTGCACCGGCGTGGTGCTGGTGATCATCACGGCGACGAAGTTCCGGGAGGGGGCGTGGATCTCGATCACGGCCATGGCGGCGATCGTCGTCCTGTTCCAGGCGATCAACCGGCACTACATGGCGGTCCGGCAACAGCTCCGGCAGCGGGCAGTCACCCCGCGGGTCCCGGCGAACACCGCCGTGCTCCTGGTCCCGGGGCTCGACGCGGCGACGGCCGAGGCCCTGGGCTACGTCAGGGCCATCCACCCCGGCGAGACGAGAGCCCTGTACCTCTCGCCGAACCCCCCATCCGGGGAGCTCCGGGAGCGATGGGACGAGTTCTCCCGGGGGAGCCTCCACCTGGAGTCGCTCCCGGGCTCCGGCGGCGACCTGCTGCCGAGGGTGCGGACCTACCTGGAGGGGGTCCGAAGGGGGCCGGGGGACTTCGCCACGGTCGTCCTCCCCGAGCTCATCGAGGACCCCTCCCTGTGGTACGTGGCCAAGCGGCGCGACCTGTTCCGCCTGAAGGCCGGTCTGCTCCGGGAGCGCCGGATCGCGGTGACGGACGTCCCGGTCGTGACGGAGAACGGCCGGCCGGTCGGGGTGGACGCGCTGCCGCTGGCCCCCCAGCGCCTGGTCGCGGTGGTGTTCGTCTCCGGGGTCCACGACGCTGCCATCCGGGCGGTGAACTACTCCCGGTCGCTCCAGGCCCTGGAGACCCGGGCCGTGTACCTGGCCCTCGACCCCGAGGACTCTGAGCGGGTCGTCGAGGGATGGTTCGACCGCCGGCCGGGCATCCGGCTCGACGTGGTGGAGGCACCCTTCCGGGACCTCACCGGACCCATGCTCGACGAGGTCCGGCGGGAGACCTCCCGGCCCGGCACCGTGGTGTCCCTGGTCATCCCCGAGCTGATCCCCCGCCACGTCCTGCACTACCCGCTCCACCGCCAGACCGCGCTGTTCGTCAAGCGCCTGTTCCTGTTCGAGGAGCGGGTGGTCCTGACGAGCGTCCCGTTCCACCTTGGGTGAGGGGACCGGGGGCTCAGCTCGAGCCGGGCTCGATCGGGACGCGGAGCCGGAGGACGAACCCGCCCGAGACGTCCACGGTGAGCGAGCCCCCCAGGACCTCCGCAACGCCGTGGGCCACGTGCAGGCCGAGCTTGGCCCCCGGACCCTCGCCGGGCAGGCGGGGCCGGAACAGGTCGTCGGCCTGGGACCGGGTGAGGTCGGTGGCCGAACGGACCACCTCGAGCTGGAGATCCTCCCCGGCCCGCCGGGCGCGGATCCGGACCGGCCCCTGCTGCCCGAACCACCCGGCCGCCTGCACCATCGCGGCGATGGCCCCCCGGAGCCGCTCCGGATCCGCCGTGAGGGTGAGGTCCTGGCCCTCCCACACCACCGCCGGGTGGTCCGGGTTCGCGGTGGCGGACGCGACCACCGACCCCACCAGATCCCCCAGCTCGACCGGCTCCATCGACAGCTCGAGCCGCCCCGCGGCCAGGCGAGACGCGTCGACCAGCTCGCGGATCACCGCGGTCATGCGATCCACGTCGTAGGAGATCGCATCGAACATGGCCTGGCGCTGTTCGTCGTCGAGCACGGTCCACCGCCGGGCCAGGGTGGAGACGAACCCCTTCACCGCCGTGAGCGGCGAGCGGACGTCGTGCGCTGCGCCGGAGATGAGGTCCTCCAGCGACCCTCCCCTGTGGAGCCGCTGCCGGACGGCCTCGAACAGGCACACCCCGGCCGCCGTGGCCAGGTTCAGCGACTCGGCCCGCCCCGGGATCGGGATGCGAACGGTCTGGTCGGCCAGCCCGGCCACGTCGTCGGGCAACCCCCACGCCTCGTTCCCGAACACGAACGCCGTGGCCCGGCGGAGGTCCACCGAGAACACGTCGGCCTCTCCGCCGGCAGTGGCCGCGAGCACTCTGAGCCCGCGGGTCCGCAGCGCGTCAAGCGTCTGCGCGATCCCGGCGTCCCGCACCACCGGCAGGTGGAACACCGACCCCGCCGAGGAACGAACCGTCTTCGGGTTGTACACGTCCACCGAGGCCTCGGAGAACACGACGGCGCCGGCCCCCGCAGCGTCCGCCGACCGCAGGATGGTCCCGGCATTCCCCGGGTCCCGCACGGAGTACAGGACCGCAGCGAGGTCCAGGTCGGGCGGGAGCTCATCCAGCCCCACGTCCACGAACGACGCCACCCCGACCAGCCCCTGCGGCGTCACGGTGGAGGTCAGCGCCCGGATGACGTCCTCCGACACCTCGGTCACCGGCACCGCCGCGTGCCGAGCCATCACCACCGCGGGATGCATCCCCGCGTCCGGCCCCACGAACAGCTGCGACAGCAACGCCCCCCGCGGCGACCGCACCGCCTCCGTGACCGCCTGCGCGCCCTCCACCAGGAACTCCCGCCGCTTCTCCCGCAGCGCCCGCTTCGAGAGCTTCACGGCGTCCGCCACCCGCGGATTCTTGAGCGAGGTGATCACAGCCTCCCGATGCTAGCCGCCGCTCCTCCCCACCGAAAGCCCGTTCCGTCGCCAGGAGTCACAGCGATCAGCGTCAAGCAACAGCACGCTGGGGTGGACCGGTCACGCCTTCCTCAGAGGGCGGCAGTGGAGGGCCTCAGATGCCCAGCACCCGAAGGTCGGGATTCCAGGCCAGTAGCTCGGCGGTAAGGAGATGCAAATCCCTCCATGAGGCTCGGGTCGGGTAGGCTCACTGTGGGATGGAGGAAGCCACGCAGGGCGAACCCGGGAAGGCCCCAGCCGACCCCAACAACCCCCGGGGCAGCCATCCCTCGGAGCGCCTCGACTGTCCCGTGTGCGGCTCGAACCGAACCCAGCCCTTCCTCCACGCCGGACCGGGCGCCCGCATCAACATGAAGTGCCTCACCTGCGGCCATCTGTTCAAGGACCCGCACCTCCGCCGCTGAGCCTCGCAGTACGGACGGCGAGGAGCCGAGAGAAGGAACTACTTCGCCGGAAGCGAGGACTTGGCCGTCTCGACGAGCCCCGAGAACGCCTTGGGGTCGTGGACGGCGATGTCGGCCAGGACCTTCCGGTCGAGCTCGATGCCGCCGGCCTTCAGGCCGGCGATGAACGTCGAATAGGACATCCCATTCTGCCTCGAGGCGGCGCCGATGCGGGTGATCCACAGGCGGCGGAACTGGCCCTTCTTGTCGCGCCGGTCCCGGTACGCGTACACGCCCGAGTGCAGGAGCTGCTCCTTGGCCACGCGCAGGCGCTTGTGGCGCGCTCCCCGGTACCCCTTGGCGGCCTCGAGGATCTCCCGGCGCTTCTTCTTGGAATGGACGGCTCGCTTGACCCTGGCCACGGCTACTTCCCCAGCAGGCGCTTGAGCGTGCGCGCCTCGGCCGTGACCTCGCTCATCCCCTCGACCCGGCGCCGGCGGCTCCCCGACTTCTTGCGCAGGAAGTGGTTGCCGGTGCCCTTGCGGTGCAGGACCTTGCCGTTCCGGGTGACCCGGAACCGCTTGGCCGCGCCGCGGTGCGTCTTCTGCTTCATCGAACCGTCCTCGTCGTGTGGTGGGTTGTCTACTGCTTGGCCTCGGCGGGCTGCTCGGCCGGAGCCGGAGCCCCGATCGGCGCCTCTGCCGGAGCTTCCGCCGGAGCCTCAGCTTCCGCCGGAGCCGGAGCTGCTTCCGGACCCTCCGGACTCGGAGCCGGAGCCCCCGGAGCCTCCTCGGCCGCCGCCGGAGCGCTCCCCCGGGCCACCGGAGCCGCGCGCGGCGACTCTGCCGGCCGGTGGGACACCTCGTGAACCTGTTTCTTGACCGGGGCGATCACCATGACCATGTTCCTGCCGTCGAGCTTTGGCCACGCGTCCACGACGGCGAGGTCCTTGAGGTCCTCCACCAGCCGGTCCAGGATCTTGCGTCCCAACTCGGTGTGGGCCATCTCGCGCCCCCGGAACATGATGGTGATCTTGACCCGCGCACCCGCATTCAGGAACCGCACGACGTGCCCCTTCTTCGTGGCGTAGTCGTGCGGGTCGATCTTCGGGCGGAACTTGATCTCCTTGACCTCGATCCGGGACTGCTTCTTCCGGGCTTCCTTCTGCCGGATGTCGCGCTCGTACTTGTACTTGCCGTAGTCCATGATCCGGCAGACCGGCGGCGCGGCCTGGGGGGCCACCTCGACGAGGTCGAGGTCCATGTCCCTGGCCCGTCTCAGCGCGTCCTGGGTCGAGACGATCCCGATCTGGGAGCCGTCGGGTCCGACCAGGCGGACCTGCGGCGACCTGATCCGATCGTTTATGCGCGGTTCAACGGAGACCCCGCATCACCTCCTCTATCGAACAAGGAGCACCGACGGATCGCCGGCGCCCCAGGGTGGATCCACGATTCCATTCGCTGGGAAGTATAGGTGCTGCCTCCGCCCGGTGTCGATGACGTTCGTCACACCCTCGCCATGACGCCCGCCCGATGCGAAGGGGCGCCCACGGTCTCCCGTGGACGCCCCTCGCGAGCAGCGCTCCCCGACCGGCTAGCCCACCGGCCGGACGTTCGCGGCCTGCTTGCCCTTCGGGCCCTCGACGATGTCGAACTCCACCTCCTGGCCTTCGTTGAGGGTCCGGTACCCGTCCCCCGTGATGGCGCTGAAGTGTACGAACACGTCCTCTCCGTCACTCCGGGCGATGAACCCGTAGCCCTTCTCGTTGCTGAACCATTTCACCGTTCCCTGGGACACGCCTCCTCCTTCGCACCCGGCGCGAGGGACAGGTTGCACCGGCCAAACCGGTTCCCCCTTCTGTGGAAAAACCGCGCGGAGCCTAGCATCGGCCGACTCGGCGAATCAACGGGCGGGCGAACATGCGAGCCGACCGGTCGCGAGCCGTCCGATCCGTCGAGACGGCGTTCGGGCTACCACTCCGGCTCGAGGGGCCGGCCGTAGTCGTCCTGGAGGCGGAACACGTCGTCCTCCGTGGTGTAGCCGTGCGCGATCTCCAGGACCCGGCCGCGGCCGGACCCGGCGTTCGAGATCCGGTGCGGCTCCTCCGACGACACCACGAACTCGTCGCCGGGCCGCGCGTCCACCTGGCGGTTCCCGATCTGGATCTTCAGGCCCTCGTCGAGCACGATCCACATCTCGTCCCGCAGCTGGTGGTAGTGCTCGCTGGTCTCCTGTCCCGGTTCGATCGTGATGATCCGGACCGACGAGGTCTGGTTCAGGGCGTACGTGCTGACCTTGCCCCAAGGTTTCTCCACGATCATCGGCCGACCACCTCCCGGGACCCCGCCGGCGCGTCAGCGCTCCGTCTTCGGCAGGGCGTCCATCAATCCTGCCATCTCCATGGCCGCCATGGCGGCGTCCCACCCCCTGTTCCCGTGCTTGCCCCCCGCCCGGTCCACGGCCTGCTCGAACGTCTCGGTGGCCAGCACCCCGAAGATCACCGGCACGCCGGTCGCCTCGGAGGCCGTTCGGATCCCGGCTGCGGCCTCGCCCGCGACCAGGTCGAAGTGCGCCGTGTCGCCCCGGATCACCGCGCCCAGGCAGATCACCGCGTCGTACGCGCCAGTGGCGGCCAGCGTTCGCGCCACCAGGGGCAGCTCGAACGCGCCCGGCGTCCATGCCAGGTCCATGTCGTCGTCGGCCACGCCGTGCTTGCGCAGGCACGCCAGTGCCCCGTCCACCAGCTTCTGCACCACGACCTCGTTGAATCGCGACGCCGCGACGGCGAACCGGCGCCCTCTCGCCTCGAAGCCGCCCTGGAAGGTCCTCACGGCGCGACCTCCGTCTCCACCACCCTGTCCAGCCCGTCCAGGATGTGCCCGAGCTTCTCCCGCTTGGCCTTGAGGTACCCGATGTTCTGTTCGGTGGGCCGGGTCTCCAGGGGAACCCGCTCCGCGATCGACAGGCCGTAGCCCTCCAGGCCGGCACGCTTGGCGGGGTTGTTCGTCAGCAGGCGCATGGACCGCACGCCGAGGTCGACCAGGATCTGGGCGCCGATCCCGTAGTCGCGGGGGTCCGGCGGGAACCCCAGGTCCAGGTTGGCCTCCACGGTGTCCCGGCCCGTCTCCTGGAGCTGGTAGGCCCGGAGCTTGTGGGTGAGCCCGATGGCCCGTCCCTCGTGCCCCCGGATGTACAGGATCACCCCGCGACCCTCCTCGCCGACCCTGCGCAGCGCCGAGTCGAGCTGGGCCCCGCAGTCGCACCGGAGCGAGCCGAACACGTCGCCGGTCAGGCACTCCGAGTGGACCCGGACCAGGATCCGTTCGCCGTCGCCGACCTCGCCCAGCACCATCGCGACGTGGACCCGGCCGTCCACCGTGCTCTCGTACGCGGACACCGCGAACTCGCCGTGGTCGGTGGGGATCTTCGCCTCGGCCACCTTCTGGATGAGCTTCTCCCGGCGCCGCCGGTACTTGATGAGGTCGGCGATCGAGATGAGCTTCAGCCCGTGCCGCTTCGAGAACCCCACGAGCTCGGGGAGCCGCGACATGGTGCCGTCCTCGTTCACGATCTCGCACAGGACGCCGGCCGGGTACAGCCCTGCCAGGACGGCGAGGTCCACCGCCGCCTCGGTGTGTCCGGCCCGCTTCAGGACGCCTCCCTGGCGGTACCGCAGCGGGAACACGTGCCCGGGCCGGGCCAGGTCGTCGGGCTTCGTGTCCGGGTCGATGATGCACCGCACCGTGGTCGCCCGGTCGCCCGCCGAGATGCCGGTGGTGGTCCCCCGGCGGGCGTCCACCGAGACCGTGAACGCGGTCCGTTGGGGGTCGGTCACGTCGCTCACCATGAGCGGGATCCGCAGCTCGTCCAGCCGGTCCCCCACCACCGGCATACAGATCACGCCGCTGGTGTGCCGGACCATGAACGCGATGGCCTCCGGCGTGATCGTCGAGGCGGCCAGGATGAGATCCCCCTCGTTCTCGCGGTCGGCGTCGTCCACGACGATCACCATCTGCCCCCGCTTGATGTCCTCCACGGCGTCCTCGATCGAATCGAACACGCCGGAGCGGTCCTGGTCCTCGGTCATGCCAGCTCCTCTCGAGCATGCGGCCGGATCAGCCGCTCCACGTACTTCGCGATCACGTCCACCTCGAGGTTCACCGGATCCCCGGCCCGGGCCGTCCCCAGCGTGGTCACCGCCAGCGTGTGCGGGACGAGCGCGAAGGTGAATTCCGAGCCGTCCAGGGAGGCGACGGTGAGGCTCACGCCGTCCACCGCCACCGATCCCTTCTCCACGAGGTATCGATCCAGCTCCTCGGGGGCCCGGACGGCGATCGTGGCGCCGCCCTCCTGCGGGGTCACCGCGGCCACCGTTCCCACCCCGTCCACGTGGCCCTGGACCAGGTGGCCCCCCAGGCGCGACAGCAGGGTCACCGGCCGTTCGAGATTCACCGGATGGCCCGGCCGGAGACGGCCCAGCGCGGTCCGGGCGAACGTCTCCTCGCTGACGTCGAACCCCAGCCACTCGCCGTCCCCGCCGATCACCGTGAGGCACACGCCGTTCACGGCGACCGAGGCCCCGACAGGCGAGTCCTGGGACACCGTCGTGCAGGCCACGGTGAGCCGGGGACCCTCCAGGTCCCGGACGCGACCGAGCTCCTCAACGATCCCGGTGAACATCCGCCTCCACCTTCAGGTCCGGGCCCACGCGCTCCACGGACACGATCTCGAGGTCCACCGCGTCGCCCACGGGGGCGAACCCCTCGCCGGCCAGCACGCCGGGCGCGCCGGAGCCGCCCAGGAGCTTCGGGGCCCAGAACAGGACGAGCCGGTCCACCACGCCGTCCCGGGCCGCGCTGAACGCGAGCGTCGGACCGCCCTCCAGGAGCACCGACTGCACGTCGCGCTTTCCCAGGTGGGCCATGAGCTCGGCCAGGGGCACTCCGCCCGGTGCCCGGGGGAACGCCACCACCTCGGCGCCGGCCGCCCGCCAGGCGTCCACCGCGCCGGGATCCGCGTCATCGGACGTGGCCACCAGCGTCGGGGCCTCGTCGGAGAACAGCCGGCCGGTACCGGGGACCCGGCCGGCGGCATCCACCACCACCCGGAGCACGGGACGACCGCGGTAGTCCGGGTCCCGGACGGTCAGCGCGGGGTCGTCGGCCAGGGCCGTTCCGGCCCCCACCACGATCGCGTCGGAGTCGCCGCGAAGCCGATGCACGTCCGCTCGGGCCGCCTCCCCGGTGATCCACCGCGAGGACCCATCCCGCGCCGCGACCTTGCCGTCGAGCGTCGCCGCCATCTTCAGCGTGACGAACGGCAGCCCGGTGACGACGTGCCGCCGGAACGCCGCGTTCCGTCGCTCCGCCTCGCGTTCGAGGACGCCGGTTCGAACCTCGACTCCCGCCTCCCGCAGCCGGGCGAACCCCCGGCCGTCCACCACGGGATTGGGGTCCCCGGCGGCCGCCACCACCTCCGCCACGCCCGCGGCGATGAGCGCCTCGGTACAGGGCGGGGTCCGGCCGTGGTGGTCGCAGGGCTCGAGCGTGACGACCAGCGTGGCGCCCCGGGCGTCCTCGCCGGCCCGGGCCACGGCCATGGCCTCGGCGTGGGCCGTGCCGGGCCCCTCGTGCCATCCCTCGCCGACCACCCGGCCGTCGCGGACCAGCACGGCGCCGACCAGCGGGTTCGGGGACACCAGCCCCCGGCCTCGCTCGGCGAGGTCCAGGGCCCGGCGCATCAACGTCTCGTCGTCCATCGCCATCCTCAGACTCGGTCGAGGGGCGTGGACAACGGCACGAGGACCGGCGCACGGCCGGCCACCTCGCCCGTCCTCTTCCATCCCGACTTTCACGGTCGGTCCCGGAATCGCACCGGGTCCACCCCCGACTGGCTGCCAGGGGGTCGCGGACTCTCACCGCCGGTGGGGACTTCCGCCCCGCCCCGAGAACGAGCAGTTCCAGACGGAAGTATAGGTCGGGAGGGCTAGTTGGTGCGTCTGTCGACCGCGAACGACGAGCCGGGCTGGCGCTTGGCGTACTGCTTCATCTCGGTGGCCACGTCCACGGCCTCGCCGTAGTGGGTGAACTTCCGGCGGGCCGTGGAGGCCACGCCGATGGAGATCGCGATGAGCCCGAACCGCTGGAGGACGCCCTGGCGGTCCTCCACCTCGACCCATCCCCGCTCCAGGTCCTCGCGGTCGTAGAAGTGCCGGATCTCGCGGTCGAACCGCTGGCACATCGTCGCGGCGGCCTGTTCGGCCACCTCGGGGGCCAGCACCACGACGAAGTCGTCGCCGCCGACGTGGCCCACGAATCCCTCGGATCGCACCAGCTCCTCCACGACCTCCTGCAGGATCCGGGCCGCGGCCACGATCACCCGGTCACCCCGGGCGAACCCGTAGTGGTCGTTGTACGCCTTGAAGTTGTCGAGGTCGCAGTACAGGACGGCGAACGGCACGTCGTCGTCGACCTTGCGCTGGATCTCCTCCTGGATGCGGATGTTCCCGGGGAGCCCGGTGAGCGGCGACAGCGCCTTCATGTCCTTCGCCCGGCGGAGCGTCGTCTTCACCCGCGCCAGGAGCTCGATCGGGTCGAACGGCTTGATGATGTAGTCGTCGGCGCCCGAGGTCAGGCCCAGCACCTTGTCGGAGGACAACGCCTTCGCTGTCAGCATGATGATGTTCGTGTTGGCGGTGCGGGGGTTCCGGCGGAGCCGCTGGGCCACCTCGAACCCGTCCACCCGCGGCATCATCACGTCGAGCAGGACCAGGTCGGGGTGGAGCTCCTCCGCCTTCCTGAGGGCCTCCTCACCGTCGCCGGCCACCGAGACGTCGTAGCCCACGGAGCGCAGGTTGACCTCGACGAACCGGGCGATGTCCGGATCGTCGTCCACCACCAGGATGGTTTCCGCCACGTCAGTCCCCTTCCCTGTCCGGCCATCCCGGACAGGTCTCGGTGCTCTCTCTCAACAGCAGTCGGCACGTTCGGGGGGCGTCTTGAGGAATGGCGGAAGGGCGTCCCGGGATGGTGCCAGGCGGTGCACCGTGGGGGGTCATCGGGCCCGATTCTATGCCCCGTGTCCCCCCGGGAGGCGACGGCCGGTCGACCCTCAGCGAACCCTGGTGAAGGCCGCCAGGAACATGGCGTCGGAGTCGTGGCGGTGGGGCCACAGGCGGACCCGTTCGGCGGGACCGTCGGGCCCCTCGACGGCCGCCGGCTCCAGATCGGGGCGGTGGCGGAGGAGCGCGCGGCACGCCGCGTCGGTCTCGGCCCGCGGATAGGTGCACACGGAGTACACCAGACGCCCTCCCACCCGGAGGAGCTCCGCCGCGCCGGCCGCGACGGCCACCTGCAGCCGGGCCAGCCGGGAGAGGTCGTCCCGGGCCGGGCGCCACAGCAGCTCCGGGCGCCGCCGGGCGGCCCCCAGCCCGGAGCACGGGGCGTCGACGAGCACCCTGTCGAACCCGGCGCGGAGCGCCGGGCGGCGGGCGTCCTGGACCAGCACGCGGGCCGGCGCCCCCAGCCGGGCCGCCAGGTTCGACACCAGCCGGGCCCGGGCCGGCGAGACGTCCCCCGCCACCACCAGCCCGTCGTCGCCGACCAGGCACGCCGCGTGGGTGGCCTTCCCGCCGGGCCCGGCGCAGGCCTCGAGCGCGCGGTCGCCCGGCCGGAGGTCGAGGGCCCGGACCACGAACGCGGAGGCCTGGTCCTGGACGGCGAACCACCCCTCCCGGAACCCGGGGAGGCGCGCCGGCGAGGCCTCGTCCACCAGCAGCGAGCCCTCGTGCAGGCCGCCGCGCCGAGGGTGGAACCCCGCGCCGCGGAGGGCCCCCTCCAGGTCCTCCACCGAGGTCCGGCAGGTGTTCGTTCGAAGACACAGCGCCGCGGGCCGGGCCAGGGCCTCGGCGGCCTCCACGACCTCGCCCGGATCCGGCAGAGTGGCCCGGAGCTCCGCCACCGCCCACGGCGCGAGGCCCGTCCGGATGGCGACCGACTCGTCGTCCGACCCGGCGGGCCACTGCGGGGGATTCGCCGCCAGGGACCGGAGCACCGCGTTCACGAACCCCCGTTCGCCGCCCCGGGCCAGGCGGACGGTCTCCGACACCGCCGCGTGATCCGGGGTTCGCGTGAACAGCAGCTGGTAGGCGCCCAGGCGGAGGTACGTCAGCGCCCGCGGGGTGACGCGCTCCAGCGGCCGGCTCACGTGGGGTGCGATGGCCCAGTCGAGCGAACGGAGGCGGCGGAGGGTCCCGTACCCGAGCTCCGTGGCCAGGGCCCGGTCCCGGCCCTCCAGGGCCGAGCGGTCCAGGGCCGCGGCCATGGCCAGCGTGGAGTACGCGCGGTCCTCGGTGACCCGGCGGATCACCTCCAGGGCCACCTCACGGGGGTCCGCCGAACGTCGGGGACCGGAGACCGGGGGCGGACGACCCGCGGGCCGCCGGGGCCCGGTCGCCGGCCGGCCACGCCCCCGGCCTCGCGGCGGACCGGTCATCGGGCCGTCATCCCATCCCCTCGCCGGGGACCGGTCGGTGCCCCCGGGCGAACTCCGCGGCGGACATCCGGCGGCGGCCGGCGGGACCGACCTCCAGCAGGCGGAGCCGGCCGCTCCCGGTCCCCACGGTGACGCCCTCCCCGTCCACCGCGACCACCGTGCCCGGGTCGTCTCCGGACGCGGGGCCGGGCAAGGGCTCGGCCCGGAACACCTTCAGGATCTCGTCCCGGAACCGGGTCGACGCGGCGGGCTCCGGGGACAGCGCCCGCACCCGGCCGGCCAGCGCCTCGGCGGACTCCCCCCAGTCCAGCCACCGGTCCTCCGCCTTCAGCCTGGGGGCGAACGTGGGTTCCCCCTCCTGGGGACGGGATTCGAGGTCCCCCGCCGCCAACCCGTCGAGGGTCTGGACCAGCAACCCTCCCCCGATCCGGGCCAGGCGCTCCCCCAGCGACCCGGCGTCGTCCTCCGGTTCGATCGGCTCGTCCCGCTGGAGCAGCACCGGCCCGGTGTCGAGCCCCTCGTCCATGACCATGGTGGTCACGCCGGTGCGTTCCAGCCCTGCCAGGAGCGCGCCCTGGACCGGGGAGGCCCCCCGCAACTGCGGGAGGAGGGAGAAGTGCAGGTTCACCGGGGCCACGGCGGGCATGGAGAGCGCTGCCGCCGGGAGGATCTCGCCGTAGGCCACCACCACCATGATGTCGGGGCTCGATCCGGCCAGCCGTTCGAACCCGGACCCGGACTTCACGGTCTCCACCTCGGCCAGGTGGAGGTCCAGGCGGCGGGCGGCGCCGGCCACGGCGGTGGGGGTGAGCCTCGACCCGCGCCCGGCCGGACGGGGGACGCGGGTCACCACCAGCTGGGGACGGTGCCGCGAGGCCGCCAGCGCCTCGAGCGGCGGCACCGACCACGGGTCGTTGCCCAGGAAGGTCACGCGGAGGGCCCGGGGGCCGGCTCGGACCCCGCTACCGCTGGGAACGGCGCCCGTCGCGTTCACCGGCCACCTCCTGCTCCCGGAGCTGGCGCATGACCTCGCGCCGGCCCTCGTCGTCCAGGCGGTCGATGTAGAGCATCCCGTCCAGGTGGTCGGTCTCGTGCTGCATGATCCGGGCCAGCAGCCCCTGGGCGTCGAACCGCACCGGCTGGCCGGTCAGGCTCTGCCCGGTCACGTGGACGCCGGTGGCCCGCTTCGTCGGCGCGTACGGCCCCCGGATCGACAGGCATCCTTCCTCCAGGACCTCCTCGCCGGCGAGACCGGCGAGCGTGGGATTCACCAGGGCCCGGGCTCCGGTGCCGTCCCCGTCGTCGAACACGAACAGCCGGATGGACCGCCCGATCTGGGGCGCGGCGAGGCCCACCCCCGGGGCGTCGTACATGGTCTCGATCATGTCCTCGACCAGCCGCAGGAGCGCCTCGTCGAACTCCTCCACGGGCCTGGCCCGCTGCCGGAGCACCGGATCTCCCAGCTGTCGGATGGGCAGGATGGCCATGGAGGACGCGCGCTCCCTCGTTCGTGCCGGGTCGGTGGCTCCGCCCGAGGGCGGCTCCTCACAGGTGCGGCTCGGCCTCGACGCGAGCCACGATCCCCCGGGCGGCCAGGTCCCGCACCACCCTGCCGAACGCGGCGAGCCCCTGGGGCCGGACGGTCACCAAGCATACCGTCTGCCCCTCCACCGCCGAGGCCAGCAGCGTCACCGGATCGAGGGCCCGGAGGTGGCTCTCGAGGTCCCCGGACCCGGCCACCCTGAACACCGGGAACCCGGCCGGGAACCCCGCCCCGGCTCGACGGGGGAGTTCGGCCCGGTGGAACCTCGCCGGGTTGCCGGACACGAGGGCCTGCACCGCGGGGTCGTTCGGGTGACTGGACTGGACGATGACCCGGCCGTGGGGCCGGGCCCACCCGGCGGCCTCCATCCACAGGGCCAGGGAATGCTCCACGGAGGCCAGTCCCGGGCGGCGGGCGGCCAGGTCGGCGTCGAGGATCCCCACCAGGTCGAGCCCCGGCGGGGGGACGTCCTTCACGGCCTCCGGGCCCCCCACCACGATGCCCTCCGACGGGCCCGGCCCGCCCCCGACGCCCCGCGTGACCGGGACCGAGGCCACCCGGCTGGCCCACTCCTCCACCCGTTCGACCCCTCCCCGGGCGATTCCGAACACCCGGCCGCCGCAGCTCGCGCAGCGGCCCGGGGCCTCGCACACGACGCACCGCGTCTCGCCGCCCTCCAGCCGGATGGTCCCCCCGCACGACGCGCACCGGGCCGGCTCGCCGCACGACCGGCACACCCGGGCCACGCCGTACCCGGGGAGCGGCTGGTACAGGAACCCCCGCCGGGCCGCCTTCACGGCCGCCACCAGGCGAGGCGCGCGGCCCTCCGGCCCGGGACGGACCACCTCGACCGGCGGCCAGGCCCGTCCGGCCGGCGCGACGTCCGGGGCCCCGGTGGCCACCGCCTCCCCGCTGGGGCACAGCGCCGCCATCACGCACACCCCCCGGCCCAGGCGGGCCCGGGCCACCGCCACGTCGCGCACGTGGTAGGCGGGCGAGCGCTCCTCCCGGTGCCCCGGATGGCTCTCCCTCGAGATCCAGACCAGGCCCAGGCGAGGGATCGGCGCGAACACGGCCGGCCGGGTCCCCACCACCACGGAGAACCGGCCGTCCCGGATGTCCAGCCACATCCGGTACCGCGCCCGCGGCGAGCCCCCCAGGTACATCCCCACGCGGTCCCCGAACGCGTCCGCCACCGCCGCGGCGGTCGCGGGGAGGGGTTCGGCCTCGGGCACCACCACCATGGCCGCCCGCCCCCCGGCCAGGGCCAGCCGGACCGCCTCGACGGCGAGGGCCTGTTCGTCCTCCGGGGCCGGCCGCACCACGAACGCTCCGGACCCGCCCGACAGCGAGTCCACCAGGTGCCCCGCCCCCCGGTATCGGTCGAACGCCCCGTCGCCGACGGGCACCGGGCCCGGCGCCGGTGGGGTTCCCGGATCGCGATCCCGCTCCTCCCCCGCCACCCGCGGCGGGTGGGACCGCCCGATGATCGCGGCCAGCGGGGCCACGTAGCGCTCGCTCATCCACCGGAACAGCCGCAGCATCGCGCCGTCGAAGTAGCGCACCGGCGAGACGACCTTCCGCACGCCGGCCATCCGCGGGGGCACGTCGTCGGTGGGGCCGAGGATCCACCCGCGGGTCAGGCGTCCGTGGAACGGGACCCGGACCAGCGAGCCCATCCCGCCCCCCAGCGATTCGTCGAGGAGGTAGGTGAACTCCCGGTCAAGCGCCAGCACCGGCCGGTCCACGCAGACGGCGACCGGGCCGCTCAGGACCTCCGGATGATTCGTCGCTGGGGCCGGGCTACTCGGCGGCCCGGCGGAGGTCGTCGGCGCGGTCCGTCTCCTCCCAGGGGAAGCCCTTGCGGCCGAAGTGGCCGTACGCGGCCGTCTCGCGGTAGATGGGGCGGCGAAGGTCGAGGTCCCGGATGATCGCTGCGGGCCGGAAGTCGAACACGTCCTGCACCGCGGCCAGGATCCGCGGCGGCGCCACCTGCTCGGTCCCGAACCCGTCCACCGTCATCGACACGGGATGGGCCGTCCCGATGGCATAGGCCACCTGGAGCTGGAACCGGTCGGCCAGCCCCGCCGCCACCACGTTCTTGGCCACGTAGCGGGCCATGTACGCCGCCGAGCGGTCCACCTTGGTGGGGTCCTTGCCGGAGAAGCACCCGCCCCCGTGGGGGGCCATGCCGCCGTAGGAGTCCACCATGATCTTGCGCCCGGTGAGGCCGGTATCGGCCTTGGGGCCGCCGATCTCGAACCGCCCGGTGGGGTTCACCAGGATCCGGACCCCCTCGGCGTCGAGCTCGTCGAACTCCCGCAGGACCGGGTCGATGACCTCGGCCTCGACGTCGGGCTTCAGGAGGCTCTCCAGGTCGACCTCCTCGCGGTGCTGGGCCGAGATCAGCACCGTGTGCACCCGGACCGGACGGTTCCCCTCGTACTCCACGGTCACCTGGCTCTTGCCGTCCGGCCGCAGATACGGGACGACGCCCGCCTTGCGGACGTCGGAGAGGCGCTTGGCCAGCCGGTGGGCCATGGCGATGGGCATCGGCATGAGCTCCTCGGTGTCCCGGCTGGCGAACCCGAACATCATGCCCTGGTCCCCCGCCCCGATCGAGTCGAGGTCGTCGTGGGAGCCTTCCTTGACTTCCCTTGCCCGATCCACGCCCAAAGCGATGTCCGCGGACTGCTCCTGGATCGCGGTGATCACCCCACACGTCGCCCCGTCGATCCCGAACTTCGAGTCGGTGTACCCGATGTCGTTGATGGTCCGGCGGACCACCTTCGGGATGTCCACGTAGATCTCCGTGGAGATCTCCCCGGCCACGATCACGAGGCCGGTCGTGACGAGGGTCTCGCAGGCCACCCGTCCGTTCGGGTCGCCCTCGAAGATCGCGTCGAGGACCGCGTCGGAGATCTGGTCGGCGAGCTTGTCGGGGTGCCCCTCGGTCACCGATTCCGAGGTGAACAGATACCGGTCGGCCATGTCCGCGGGAGTATACCGGCCCCCTCCGACCCGACCCCGGAACCGCCGGGGGAACGTCAGTCCCGGGCCGCGAGGAGCTTGGCCACCCGGTCCCAGATGGCGGCGGCGAGCTCCGGCTTGGTCCAGGTACGGAGGGGCTCGTCCACGCCGGCGGCCGACAGGATCATGGCGTCGTTCGTGGTCGAACCGAACCCCGTGCCCTCCCGGCCCACCTCGTTCACCACGATGAGGTCGAGACCCTTGGACTCGAGCTTGCGGCGCGCGGTCGCCTCCAGTCCCTCGGTCTCGGCGGCGAACCCCACCAGGACCGGCCCGTCGCCACCCGAGCGCAGGGATCCCAGCTCCTTGAGCACGTCCGGAGTCGGCTGGAGATCGAACCGCGGCGGGCCGGACTCCTTCTTGAGCTTCCGCGCGGCCACCTCGGCCGGCCGCCAGTCGGCCACCGCCGCGGCCATGACCACGGCGTCGGCCCCCGCGGACTCACGCACCACTGCGTCCCGCATCTCCTCCGCCCGCTCCACCCGGATCACCCGCACCCCCCGGGGGGGCTCCAGGGCCACGGGCCCGCTCACCAGGACCACCTCGGCCCCCCGGCGGGCCGCCTCGGCGGCCACCTCGTGGCCCATCCGGCCGCTGGAGCGGTTCCCGATGAACCGGACCGGGTCGATGGGCTCCCACGTCGGTCCCGCGCTCACCACCACCCGCCGCCCGGCCAGGTCCCCAGCCCCCCCCAGGGCCGCCACGACGGCCTCGAGGATCTCCTCCGGCTCGCTCATCCTCCCCGGGCCCTCGTCGCCCGAGGCCAGCGAGCCGGTGGCCGGCCCCACGATCACGGCGCCACGCTCGGCCAGCGTTCGAAGGTGGGCCTGGGTGGCCGGGTGCTCGTACATGCCGGTGTGCATGGCCGGCGCCACCACCAGGGGGCACCGGGCCTCGAGCAGCGTGGAGGTCACCATGTCGTCGGCCAGGCCCAGGGCCAGCCGGGCGATGACGTTGGCCGTGGCGGGGGCCACCACGGCGGCGTCGGCCTCGTGGGCCAGGTGGACGTGCAGGACCCGTTCGACCTCCTCGAACACGTCGGAACGGACCGGCCGTCCGGTGAGCGCGGCGAAGGTGTCCGGCCCCACGAAGCGGGTGGCGGCGGGGGTCATCAGGACCTGCACGGTGGCCCCGGACCCGGTCAGCAGGCGGGCCAGCAGGACGGACTTGTACGCCGCGATCCCCCCGGAGACGCCGAGGAGGACGTGGCGGCCCGCGAGGCGGGAGTCCCCAGCGGCCTGCATGTCGGCGTCCTCACCCCCTGCGCGTGGGCGGCCGGGACGGGCTACTTGATCCGTTCGGTGATGCCCTCGGGCCGTTCGAACGTGACCTTGCCCTCCGCGATCTCCTCGAGCGCGATCGACAGGGGCTTGTTCCGCAGACCCCCGGACTCCACCAGCGGCGGGACGTAGTCCCCACGGCCCTCGCCCAGCTGCGAGTAGTACGAGTTGATCTCCCTGGCCCGCTTGGCGGCCAGGGTGACCAGGCTGAACTTGGAGTCGACGGCCTCGAGCAGCACGTCGATCTTCGGCTCGATCATTCGCGGTTCCTTCCTTCAGCTCAGGCGGGTCCGGCGCCGTCCGGTTCTCCGGCGAAATCCGATACGGACGGCATCGGCGCTGGTGAGGGCCGGTGTCCGTACCGTTCGAGTATAGCCACCACCTCGTCCACCGCGCGGTCCACCACGTCGTTCACCACCTCGTGGTCGAACAGCCGGGACTGGGCCATCTCGTGATCGGTCTCGGACAGGCGGCGCTCGAGGTCCGCCCCCCGCTCCGTGCCCCGGGCGACCAGGCGGCGGGTGAGCTCCTCCCGCGATGGGGGGGACAGGAACACCAGCACGGCGTCGGGCACCCTGGTCCTGATCTGCGCGGCCCCCTGGACGTCGATCTCCAGGATCACGTCGCGGCCCCCGTCCCGGGCCCGCTCCACCGGCTCGGCCAGGGTCCCGGAGCGGTGACCGAACGTCTCCGCCCACTCCAGGAGCTGGTCGAGCTCGATCAGCCGGTCGAACCGGTCCTCGGGGATGAACCAGTAGTGGACCCCGTCCACCTCCCCCGGCCGGGGCGCGCGCGTCTTTGCCGACACGCTGAAGTACAGCGACGGATCGCGCTCCAGGAGCCGCCGGACCACCGTGCCCTTGCCCACCCCGGACGGACCCGAGATCACGAACAGCCGGCCCCGGCGGGTCGGTTCGGGCGAGGGGGGCGCGTGCTGCGCCAGGGGGCCTACTTCTTGGAGAACTCGGCCAGCAGGGCGCCCTTCTGCTTCGCGCCCAGTCCCCGGACCCGCCGGGTGGCCGAGATGTCGAGTTGCTCCATGAGCTTGCGGGCCTTGACCTTGCCGACCCCCGGAAGGGACTCGAGCACCGTGGACACCTTCATCTTGCCGACGGTGTCGCTGCCCGAGGTCTCGAGGATGTCGCGCAGGGACCGCTTTCCGGACTTGAGCTCGCCCTTGATCTCGGCTCGCTTCCGCCGGGCCTCGGCCGCCTTGGCCAGGGCTTCCCTCCGCTGTTCCTCGTTCAGGGTTGGAAGGGGCATGAACGCCTCCTTTGGCTGGTCAGGGTAAAGGACGCGGCATTATATGCACGCGCTCTGCGGCCGGGCAAAGCCCGGCCACGCACGCCTCCCTCAACGTCAATCTCAGGTTCAGCCGTTGGGCGGGGAACCGGCCGCCCGATCCGAAGGCCGTTGCGCCGCAAGCCGTTCGGGAAGGCGTTCCCGGTTCGCGGCGACCGCTCCCCGCGAACCGCTCAGCCGATCTCAGCGAGCACCATCCGGGCGGCCGCTGCGGGATCGGACGCCTCAGTGACCGGCCGACCCACCACCAGGTGGTCCGCGCCGGCCCCCAGGGCCTCCCTCGGAGTGAGCACCCGGACGTGGTCGTTCGACCCGAAGCCGGCCGGGCGGACCCCGGGAACGACCACGATCGGCCCGTCGCCGAGGGCCTCGCGGACCTCCCGGACGTCCTCCCCCGACACCACGACGCCGGCCGCGCCGGCCGTCACCGCCTCGAACGCCAGCGACGCCGGCGAGGCCAGGGACTCCCCGCCCACGCTGGAGAGCACGGTGACGGCGATGACGGCGGGTGGATCGAACCCCCCGGCATCCGCACCCTGCTCCACGCCGTCCACCGCGGCCCGGACCATGACCTCCCCCCCCAGGGCGTGCACCGTGAGCATCGTGGGGCCGAGCGCCCCCGCCGCCCGGGCGGCCCGGCCCACCGTGGTCGGGATGTCGTGCAGCTTGAGGTCGAGGAACACCGGTCCGTGGGCCCGGACCCGGTGGACCGCCACCGGCCCGTTCGCCACGAACAGCTCGAGCCCCACCTTCAGCATCCCGGCGGCGCCCGCGAGGCGCCGGGCCAGGTCCTCGGCGCCGTCGAGGTCGGGACGGTCCAGGGCCACGATCAGCGGGTTCCGGTCCGTCTCAGGCCCCTTCCTCCGCATCCGCCGCGGCGGGCGGGGGCACCGGCGGGGCCCCCAGGCGCCCCCGGACATCCGCCACCGAGCCCAGTCCGTTGTCGGACAGGAACCGCATGATCCCCTGGGCCACCTCCACGGCCGCCGACGGGTTCGTGAACAGCGCGGTCCCCACCTGCACCGCCCACGCGCCGGCCAGGAGGAACTCCACGGCGTCGGACCCCGTCGAGATCCCGCCGACGCCGAGGATCGGCGTGCCCGGCAGGGCCAGCGCGACCTCCCGGACCGCGCGGAGGGCGATGGGCCGGATGGCCGGACCCGACAGGCCACCGGTCCCCGACGCCAGGCGGGCCTGCCACGAGCCCACGTCGACCGAGAGCGCCGGGAGCGAATGCGTGATGGTCACGCCGAGCGCCCCGGCCCGCACCGCGGCATCGGCCACCTTCGCCACGTCGGCCACCGCGGCGGAGAGCTTCACGAACACCGGGATGTGCGTGAGCCGGGCGACCGCGCCGACCACCTCGGCGGCCCCCTCGGGCGTCTCCGAGAACCACCGCCCGTCCCGGTCGCGGCTGGGGCAGCACGCGTTGACCTCGATCGCGGCCAGCGCCTCGGCCATGGGCTCGAGGCCGATCGCGAGCTGCATGTACTCCTCCACGGAGAACCCGCCGACCGAGACGAAGACCGGGACCCGGGTCCGGACCATGGCCGGCAGCTCCCGTTCGACGAATGCCTGGAGGCCGTCGTTCTGGAGCCCGGTGCCGGTCAGGAGCCCCGATGGGGTCTCGGCCACCCGGGGGGTGGGGACGCCGCGTTCCGGTCCCAGCGTGATGCTCCGGGAGACGATCCCCCCCAGCTTCCGGAGGTCCGTGAGATGCCCCAGCTCCGGACCGAAGCACCCCGAGGCCACCATCACCGGCGTGGGCAGCCGGACCCCGGCCAGGTCCACCGACGCGGACGGCCGGACCGCGGGAGCAGCAGACCCGTCGTCCCCGCCGGTCCGGGCGGGAGCCGTCATCCCGGCCATCCGGTGAGGGCGGGGAACCCCTCGGGCGGCGTGGCCATGGTCTCGGTGCCCCGGGCCCCCCAGCGGTCCCACAGGATCCGGCCGGCGTTGAGGGCCGGACCGTCCACGCACGCCCTGATGTGGTCGTATCCCCGCCCGTCCCGTCGGGCCACCGGGACCACGCACGTCCAGCACAGCCCCAGTCCGCAGGCCATCCGCTCCTCCACCGCCACCTGGGCCGGGATCGAACGGGACCGGCAGAACTCGGCGACCTCCTGGAGGAGACGCCGGGGGCCGGCCGCATACACGACCTGTGTGCCGCACTTCTCGGTGACCGCCGGGAGGACGTCGACGGTGTGCCCCTTCTCCCCGGCCGACCCGTCCGCCGTGACCACCGCGATCGTCCGGGCCAGGCGCTTTGCCTCGATCGGCTTGAACACCCGGTCCTGCGACGCCCCTCCGATCACCATGTCCACCCGGTGACCGTTGCCGCTGAGCTCCTCGGCCAGGAAGTACAGCGGCGCGGATCCGTGGTCCTCACACACGAGCAGGCACGAGACCGGCTTGCGGGGCAGGGCGAAGGGCTTGCCCAGGGGGCCGATCACGTCGAGGAACTGGTGGGCCCGGAGCTCGGCCAGCCAGTCCTCGGAGGTGTTCTCGGGGTCCACCACGAACTCGAGCGTCCCGGCCCAGCCACCGCGGCGCGACGTCTGGTGGACGAAGAACGGCCGGCGGAGGAAGGCCTGGCGCCCCTCGGGGGCCGCGACCTGGATGAACTGCCCCGGGCGGGCCTGCTCGGCGATCTCGGGCGCGACCAGCGTCACCGACAGGAACAGCCCGGCCTTCCGCGCGGACAGGACCTCGCAGCGGGCTCGGATCACCGGGCCTCCCCCGCCGCGCGGGCGGGTTCGGGCTCGGGTTCCATCAGCCGGAGCTGCTCCGGCGGAGGCGGCGGCGCCTGGTACTCCTGCAGTGGGCGGGGTGCCGGGAGGCCGTCCCGGATGGCCTCGATCCCCTGCAGCGCGGCGAGGGCGCCGGGAAGGGTGGTGACGCACGGGATCCCCGCCGCCGCCGCCGCGGTGCGGATCTCGGAGCCGTCGGTCCGAGGGCCCCGGCCGAACGGGGTGTTGATCACGATGTCCACGCGCCCGGCGCGGATGAGGTCCACGATGTCGCGTCCCCCTTCGGATCGCTTCCGGACCGGCGTCACCCGGACGCCCGCCCGGGCCAGCACCGCGGCCGTCCCCCGGGTCGCCAGCACGGTGAACCCGAGCTCGGCCAGGCGCTTTGCCGGGAACACGATAGCCCGCTTGTCCCGGTTCGCCACACTGACGAACGCCGTGCCCCCGGACGGGAGGCCGGCGCCGACGGCAGTGAGGGCCTTGGCCATGGCCGGCCCCAGCCTCTCGTCGATGCCCATCACCTCGCCGGTGGACTTCATCTCGGGGCCCAGCACCGTGTCCTGCCCGGGGAACCGGCCGAACGGGAGCACGGCCGCCTTCACCGCGGTGTGGGCCAGCGTCCGGTACACCTCGCGGGGCGGCACCAGGCCGCCGGCCCGCAGCTCGGCCAGGGTCCGGCCGGCCATCACCAGCGCGGCCACCTTGGCCAGCGGGACGCCGGTGACCTTCGACACGAACGGAACCGTCCGGCTGGAGCGGGGGTTCGCCTCGAGCACCCACACCCGCTCGTCCTTCACGGCCATCTGGACGTTCAGCAGTCCCCTGACCCCGAGCGCCGCGGCCAGGGCCCTCGCGATCTCCTCCGCCCGGTCCATGTCGTCCTCGGACAGCGTGGGGGGAGGGATCACGCACGTGGAGTCCCCGGAGTGGACCCCGGCCTCCTCGATGTGCTCCATGACCGCGCCCACGAAGGTCTCCCGGCCGTCGCTCACGGCGTCGACGTCGATCTCGATGGCTCCCTCCAGGAACCGGTCGATGAGCACGGGGTGGTCCGGCCCGGCCGCCGCCGCCGTCCGCACGAACCCCTCCAGCTCGTCGGGGCCGTACACGATCTCCATGGCCCGGCCCCCCAGCACGTACGAGGGCCGGACCAGGACCGGGTACCCGATCTCGTCGGCGATCCGACGGGCCTCGTCCACGGACGCGGCCTCCCCGTGGGGCGGCGCCGGGATCCCCAGCGACCGCAGCAGGGTCGCGAACTTCCCCCGGTCCTCGGCGAGGTCGATGGATGCGGGCGAGGTTCCCAGCACGGCGAACCCCTCCCCCTCCAGCGTGTGCGCGAGCTTCAGCGGGGTCTGCCCCCCGAGCTGGACGATGACCCCCTCCGGGCGCTCCGCCCGGCAGACCGCCAGGACGTCCTCGGCGGCGAGGGGCTCGAAGTACAGCCGGTCGCTGGTGTCGTAGTCGGTCGAGACCGTCTCGGGGTTGCAGTTCACCATCACGGTCTCGTAGCCCGCATCCCGCAGCGCGAACGCCGCGTGGACGCACGCGTAGTCGAACTCGATCCCCTGCCCGATCCGGTTCGGCCCTGCCCCCAGGATCACGATGCGGGGCCGCGCGGCGGGCCGGACCTCCGACTCCTCCTCGTACGTCGAGTAGTAGTAGGGCGTCCGGGCCTCGAACTCGCCCGCGCACGTGTCGACGGTCTTGAACACGGCCTCCACGCCGAGCTCGGCCCTCCGGGCCCGGACCCGGTCCGCGTTCGATCCCGTGAGCCTCGCGATGCGGACGTCGGACAGCCCGCGACGCTTCGCCTCGAGCAGGTCCTCCGCCGTCAGGTCGCCGAGATCCTTGCCCCGCAGGGCCTCCGCCGTGTCCGCCACCAGCGCGATCTGGTCCACGAACCACGGGTCGATCGCGGAGGCCGCCGCGACCTCGTCCACGGAATTCCCCGCGCCGAGCAGCGCCTCGACGTCCAGGACCCGGCGCTCGGTGGCGGTCCCGAGGGCGTCGAGGGCGGGGTCGCCCGCCGGCGCCTCGAGGTCGGGACGCTCGAGCGACCGCACCGCCTTCCCCAGGGCCTCGGTGAACGTCCGGCCGACGGCCATGACCTCCCCCACCGACTTCATCACCGTGGTCAGCCGGGGATCGGCCTGGGGGAACTTCTCGAACGCGAACCTCGGGATCTTCACCACGACGTAGTCGAGGGTCGGCTCGAACGCTGCCAGGGTCTCGCCGGTGATGTCGTTGCGGATCTCGTCCAGCCGGTACCCGACGGCGAGGAGCGCGGCGATCTTCGCGATGGGGAACCCGGTGGCCTTCGACGCGAGCGCCGAGGACCGGGACACCCGGGGGTTCATCTCGATCACCACCTGCCGGCCGTCCCGGGGGTTCACCGCGAACTGGATGTTCGACCCGCCGGTGTCCACGCCGACGGCCCGGATGCAGGCCAGGGCGGCGTCGCGCATCCGCTGGTACTCCCGGTCGGTGAGGGTCTGCTGCGGCGCCACCGTGATGGAGTCGCCGGTATGCACTCCCATGGGATCGACGTTCTCGATCGAGCAGATCACGACGGCGTTGTCGGCGCCGTCGCGCATGACCTCCAGCTCGAACTCCTTCCATCCGGCCACCGACTGCTCCACCAGGATCTCGGAGATGGGGCTCTCCGCGAGCCCCCGCCCGGCCACCGCCTTGAGCTCGTCCTCCGTGGCGGCCAACCCGGACCCCCCGCCGCCCAGCACGAACGACGGCCGGACGATGACCGGGAACCCGATCTCCCGCGCCACGGCCGTGGCCTCATCCAGCGAATGGGCGAAGCCGCTGGCGGGAAGGGCCAGCCCGGCCCCCCGCATCGTCGCTGCGAACTGCCGCCGGTCCTCGGCCCGGCGGATGGCATCGATCCCGGCACCGATCAGCCGCACCCCGAACCGGTCCAGGACGCCGGCCTCGGCCAGCGCCACCGTGGCGTTCAGCGCGGTCTGCCCACCGAGGGTCGGGAGCAGCGCGTCGGGGCGCTCCTTCTCCACGATCGCGGCGATGGACTCCGGCGTGAGCGGCTCGATGTATGTCGCGTGGGCGAACTCGGGGTCGGTCATGATCGTGGCCGGGTTCGAGTTCACCAGCACCACCCGGTAGCCCTCGGCCCGGAGGGCCTTGCAGCCCTGGGTGCCGGAGTAGTCGAACTCGCAGGCCTGGCCGATCACGATCGGCCCGCTGCCGATGACGAGGATGCTCTCGATGTCGTCTCGCCTGGGCATCTACGCGTGGGCCTCCATGAGCGCGCGGAACCGGTCGAACAGGTAGCTCGCGTCGTGCGGTCCGGGGGCGGCTTCGGGGTGGTACTGGACGGAGAACGCCGGGATGTCGTTGCAGCGCAGGCCTTCCAGGGTCTCGTCGTTGAGGTTCCAGTGGGTGAGGGTCACGGGGCCGAAACCGGATTCGACGTGCGCGGGGCGGGCGCTCGTTGACGCACTGGGGTCGACGGCGAAGCCGTGGTTGTGGCTGGTGATCTCGACTCTGCCGGTGTCCGTGTTCAGGACCGGCTGGTTCGCGCCTCGGTGGCCGAATTTGAGCTTGTACGTGCTGAGGCCGAGGGCCCTGGCCATCAGTTGGTGGCCGAGGCAGATGCCGAAGACGGGGACCTTGCCGAGGAGGGCGCCGGCCGATTCGATGCCGTAGGTGGTGGCCGCCGGGTCGCCGGGGCCGTTCGACAGGAACACACCGTCGTAGTCCCCGGCCAGAACTTCCGCCGCCGGAGTCTGGGCCGGGTAGACGGTCGCCTCGATGCCGTGGGCGGCGAGCCTGCGGAGGATGTTGCGCTTGATGCCGAAGTCGTAGGCGGCGACCCGGAGGATGGGGCGGCGATCGGGGGTGGCGGGGCCGACGAGGGCGGCCGCTTCGTAGGGCTCCTTCGTGGAGACGTGGCGGGCCAGGTCGGCGCCCTCCATGCCGGGGTGGGTGCGGGTTCGTTCGGCCAGGGACCGTGGGTCGAGGTCGTCGGTCGATATGGCGCAGCGCATGGCGCCGGCGGTTCGGAGCCGGAGGGTCAGGCGGCGGGTGTCGATGCCCTCGATGGCCACGACGCCCGCGTCGGCCAGCTCCTCCGGGAGGGTCCGGTCCGCGCGCCAGGAGGAGGCACGGTGGGAGGCCTCGCGGACGGCGAACCCCGAGACCTGGATCCGCGGCGACTCGGGGTCCTCGCGGTTCACGCCGTAGTTCCCCTGGTGGGGGGCGGTCATGGTGACGACCTGCCCCGCGTACGAGGGGTCGGTGAGGACCTCCTGGTAGCCGCTCATGCCGGTGTTGAACACGGCCTCGCCGAAGGCCTCCCCGGGGGCGCCGAACGAGCGCCCCCGGAGCGCCGTGCCGTCCTCCAGGACCAGCAGCGCCTCGGGACCCCGGGTCATCGCGGGCACGACCGGGCTCCCGTCACCGGGTCGGCTTCCCGTCCGCCACGACCAGGTCGCCGCGGTACATCGTGTGGACGACCCGGCCGGTCAGCGTGTGGCCGAGGAACGCCGAGTTCCGGCTCCTCGAGGCGAACGGGGCTTCTACCACCCACCGCCCCTGCGGGTCGAACGCCACCAGGTTGGCCGGCCGGCCGGCCTCGACGGGCCCCCCGTGGGCCTGCGCCGCCAGGATCCGGGCCGGAGCGGTCGACAGGGCCTCCAGGGCCCGTTCGAGCGTGATCTTCCCGGTCTCCACCCCGTGCGTGAGCACCGCCGCCAGCGCCGTCTCCAGGCCGATGGTCCCCGGCGGGGCCTGGTCGAACTCGGCCTCCTTCTCCTCCACCGCGTGGGGCGCGTGGTCCGTGGCCACCGCGTCGATGGTCCCGTCCGCCAGGCCGGCCCACAGGGCCTCGCGGTCATCGGCGGTCCGGATCGGGGGGTTCACCTTGAGGTTCGTGTCGTAGGTGACGAGGTCCTGGTCGGCGAACGCGAGGTGGTGCGGTGTCACCTCGGCGGTGACCCGCAGGCCCTCGGCCTTGGCCCGCCGGACCAGGTCCACCGACCCGGCGCTCGACAGGTGGCACACGTGCAGCGCCCCCCCGGTGAGCCTGGCCAGGGCCAGGTCCCGGGCCACGACGACCTCCTCGGCCTCCCGGGGCTGCCCGGCCAGGCCCAGTGAGTACGAGTGCACGCCCTCGTGCATCTGGCCTCCCTCGGCCAGCGTGGGGTCCTCGCAGTGCTCGGCGATGATCACGCCCTCGAATGCCCGCGCGTAGCGGAGGGCGTTGCGGAGGACGCGGGCGCTCGGCACGCACCGCCCGTCATCGCTGAACACCCGGACGCCGGCCTCGACCATCTCGCCGATCTCGGCCATCTCCTCACCGGCCAGGCCCCTGGTGATGGCGCCGACCGGGAATACGTCGCACAGGGCGGCCCGTTCGGCCAGGGCCCGGACCTCGTGGATCACGGCGGCGTTGTCGGCCACCGGGTCGGTGTTCGCCATGGGCGAGACCGCGGTGAAGCCGCCGAGCGCCGCGGCCCGGCAGCCGGTCTCCACGGTCTCCTTGTCCTCCCGCCCCGGTTGGCGGAGGTGCGTGTGGAGGTCCACCAGCCCCGGCGCCAGGACCAATCCGTCGCAGTCGAGGACCTCGGCGCCGTTCGGGCTCAGACCTGCGCCGACGTCGATGACGCCCCCGTTCTCCACCAGGACGTCCGCTCGTTCGTCCCGGCCGGCGGCCGGGTCCACCACCCGGGCCCCCCGGAACAGGATCCGCTCAGGCATCGGCCCCCACCTCCACCTTCGCCTCGTTCGAATCCGGCAACGTGACCTGCTCGGGCTCGGCGGCGGCCACCTCCGTCGGCGGCGGGTCCTCCGCGGCCCGGGTCCCTCCCAGCAGTAGGTACAGCAGCGACATCCGCACGGCAATCCCGTTCGTCACCTGCTCCTCGATCACGGCCTGCGGGAGGTCGGCCACGTCGGAGTCGATCTCCACGCCCCGGTTCATGGGACCCGGGTGCATGATCAGCGCGCCCTCCGGGAGCATCGAGACGCGGTCCCGGGACAGCCCGAACAGCCGGGCGTACTCGCGGACGCTCGGGAAGAACTGCTGGCGCTGGCGTTCCCGCTGGACCCGGAGCATGTAGCAGACGTCGAGCTTCGGCAGCACCGATTCGATGTCGTAGGACACCTGGACCCCCCACGCGGGCGCGTCCGGCGGGATCAGGGTGGGCGGCCCGATCAGCGTGACCTCCGCCCCCATCTTCACCAGCGCGAACGACAGCGAGCGGGCCACCCGAGAGTGCAGGACGTCGCCGATGATCGCGGTTCGGAGCCCCTCGAGGCGCCCCAGCTTCTCCCGGATCGTGTAGAGGTCGAGGAGGGCCTGGGTGGGGTGCTCGTGGGTGCCGTCGCCCGCGTTGAGCACGCTCCCCTTCACCCACTTCGTGAGCAGGTACGGGGAGCCGCTCGAGGAGTGCCGGATGACGATGGCGTCGGCCCCCATCGCCTGGAGGGTCAGCGCGGTGTCCTTCAGGGACTCGCCCTTCGAGACGGAGGAGCCGCTCGTGGAGAAGTTGATGACGTCGGCCGAGAGGCGCTTCGCCGCCAGCTCGAACGAGATCCGGGTCCGCGTGGAGTTCTCGTAGAACAGGTTCACCACGGTACGGCCCCGGAGCGCCGGGACCTTCTTGATGACCCGTGTACCGACCTCCCGGAACGAGTCCGCCGTGTCGAGGATCCGGACCACGTCCTCCGCCGACACGTCGTGGATCGACAGCAGGTGCTTGTTCATGTCTGACCCCCTAGGTACACGGCGTCCTCGCCGTCGGTCTCGGTCAGCGCGACGCGGACGTTCTCGTCGTGGCGCGTTGGCACGTTCTTGCCGACGTAGTCGGCCCGGATCGGCAGCTCCCGGTGGCCCCGGTCGACGAGGACGGCCAGCTGGACGGCGCGCGGCCGGCCGAAGTCCACCAAGGCATCCAGCGCCGAGCGGATGGTCCGGCCCGTGAACAGGACGTCGTCCACCAGGACCACGGTGCGGCCGGTGATGTCGAACGGGATCCGCGTCTCGTGGACCTCGGGCGCCTCGGCGCGGAGCCCGATGTCGTCGCGGTAGAAGGTGATGTCGAGGGCCCCGACCGGGACATCGGCGTTCTCGATCCGCTTGAGCTCTCCGGCGAGCCTCCGGGCCAGATCGTCCCCGCGGGCGGCGATCCCCACCAGGACGACGTCGCCGGCTCCCTTGTTCCGTTCGAGGACCTCGTGGGCGATCCGCGTGGTGGCCCGGCGAATCTCCGCCTGGTCCATGAGCCTGGCCACGGTTCCCCTTGCGACCGGGGGGCTACCGCTCGGCTGTGCCTCGGCGGGCCCGTTCGAACTCCGGCCTCGCTCTTGAGCCCCCCGGACCCCCGTCATGAAGAAACGCCCGGCCGCACCCGCGGCAGGGCGTACCTGTGGCGCATCTTCAGCCTCGCCTCCTTTCCGGCCTCACGGGACCGGTCTTAAAGGGGAAGATCGAGTGCAGGTTAGCCGGTCTCGGCGAACGCATCAATCACCCGAGCGCGCAGCCACGTCGGAGAGCGCCGAGTGGACTTGACAATCGAACACGTGTTCGGTATCATGATCGTCACCTTCCCCCAGTGAGCGAGACCTGGGATTGCCCGTGGAAGTGGCCCGAACCGACGACGAGATCATCACCGGCATGGACGCCGCGTACGTCCGCGCCTGCGCGGCCCAGCGCGAGCTGTTCTCCTTCATCGCCGATGCGGAGCGCCGGGACATGCGCTGGGTGGAGGGGG
>DASWED010000043.1:0-61179 GCA_036394995.1 Actinomycetota bacterium | reverse complement strand
CGGGCTGAAGGTCCTGATCTGCGGCGCCGGCCTGGCTGCGCACCTGGCCGGAGCGGTCGCGGCCCGGACCGTGCTCCCGGTGATCGGCATCCCCATCTGGTCGAAGTACGTGAACGGGATGGACTCCCTGCTCTCGACCGTGCAGATGCCGCGCGGGGTCCCGGTGGCCACGGTGGCCATCGACGGCGCCACGAACGCGGCCATCCTGGCCGCGCAGATCATCGGGGTCGGCGACGAGGAGGTCCGCCGCCGCCTCCGGCAGTTCAAGGAGGACCTCAGCGAGGGCCTGAAGCTGTGACCGACCGGAACCGCGCCCGCGTCCCGGGGAGCCGACCGGCCCCATGATCCCCCGGTACACGCTGCCCGAGATGGCCGCGGTGTGGTCGGACGAGGCCCGCCTGCGCCACTGGCTCCGGATCGAGGTCCTGGCGTGCGAGGCGTGGGGCCGCCTGGGCCGGATCCCGGGGGCGGACCTCACCGCGATCCGCTCCCGGGCGACGTTCTCGGTGGAGCGCGTGGCCGAGATCGAACGGGTGACGAACCACGACGTGGCCGCGTTCGTGCAGAACGTGGCGGAGTCCATCGGGCCCGAGGGGCGGTGGATCCACTTCGGGATGACGTCCTCGGACCTGCTGGACACCGCGCTGGGGCTGCAGCTCCGCGAGGCGGCCGACCTGCTGCTGGCCCGCCTCGAGCGGCTGATGGCGGTGGTCCGGGCCCGTGCGCTGGAGCACCGGGCGACCGTGATGATGGGGCGGACCCACGGCGTGCACGCCGAGCCGATCACGTTCGGACACAAGCTCGCGGTGTGGACGTTCGAGCTGGATCGGGACCGGGAACGGCTTCGGCGGGCCCGCGAGGTCGTCTCCGTGGGCAAGGTCAGCGGGGTCGTCGGGACGTACGGGAAGCTCGACCCCCGGGTGGAGGAATACGTGTGCGCGGAGCTGGGCCTGCGGCCGGCGGAGGCCTCCTCGCAGGTCCTCCAGCGCGACCGGCACGCCGAGTACATGGCCGCCCTGGCCATCACCGCGGCGTCGCTGGAGAAGTTCGCCACGGAGATCCGGCACCTGGCCCGGACCGAGGTCCGGGAGGTGGAGGAGCCGTTCGGGTCGGGGCAGAAGGGCTCGAGCGCGATGCCCCACAAGCGGAACCCGATCGTCTGCGAGCGGGTGTGCGGGCTGGCTCGGGTGATCCGGGGGAACCTGGTCCCGGCCCTGGAGGACATGGCCCTGTGGCACGAGCGGGATATCTCGCACTCGTCGGCGGAGCGGGTGATCCTGCCCGACTCGACGACCCTGCTGCACTACGTGCTCCATCTGTTCACGGGAGTGATGGAGGGCCTCCGGGTGTTCCCCGAGCGGATGCTGGAGAACGTGGAGGCGGGCGGGGGGCTGTCGTTCTCCCAGGGTGTGCTGCTGGCGCTGGTCGGCAAGGGCGTTTCGCGGGAGGAGGCCTACCGGGTGGTGCAGGAGGCCGCCGCAGCGGCGTGGGACCGGGGCGAGGACTTCCGCGACGTGTTGCTGTCGCAGCCGGCGATCCGCGAGCACCTGTCGCCGGCCGAGTTCCAGACGCTGTTCGACCCGGCGTCGTCGGTGCGCCATCTGGATGCCGTCTTCGACCGGCTGGAGAAGCTGGAGATCGCGAGATGATCCGTTCGTGGGTGTGATGGCGGAGCTGCACGCGCGCGGGAAGGTCCGGGACATCTACGAGGCCGGTGACGACCTGCTGATGGTGGCGAGCGACCGGATCTCCGCGTTCGACGTGGTGCTGCCCACCGACATCCCGGACAAGGGGCGGGTGCTCACCGCGCTCACGCTGTTCTGGCTGGAGAGGACGGCGGACATCGTGCCGAACCACCTGCTGACGGCCGACGTGCGGGAGTTCCCGGCGCCGTTCACCGGCGATCCGGAACTGGCCGGGCGGGCCATGCTGGTGAAGCGGGCCCGGATGGTCCCCATCGAGTGCGTGGCCCGCGGCTACCTCAGCGGGTCCGGGTGGAAGGAGTACCGCGCGTCGCAGGCCGTGTGCGGGGTGTGGTTGCCGGAGGGGTTGCGGGAGTCCGACCGGCTTCCCGGGCCGATCTTCACGCCGGCCACCAAGGCCGAGACCGGTCACGACGAGAACATCTCTCTGGAGCGAGCGGCCGAGCTGATCGGCGAGGGCCTGGCTCAGCGGCTGAGGGAGCTCACGATCGCGGTGTACGAGCGCGGCGCAGAGGTGGCGTGGGAGAGGGGCATCATCGTCGCCGACACGAAGTTCGAGTTCGGGTTCGCGGACGGCGACCTGATCCTGTGCGACGAGGTCATGACCCCGGACTCGTCGCGGTTCTGGCCGGCCGACCGGTACGAGCCCGGCGGCGCGCAGCCCTCGTTCGACAAGCAGTACGTCCGGGACTGGCTCGACGCGTGCGGCTGGGACCACGAGCCGCCCCCGCCGGACCTGCCGGCGGACGTCGTGGAGCAGACCGCCGCCCGCTACCGCGAGGCCTACGAACGCCTCACCGGCGAGCCGTGGGCGGAGTACCTTCGCAGGATGGGGGCGGCGTGACCCAGTACATGTTCGAGGTGGTGGTCCGTCTGAAGGAGGGCCTCCTGGACCCGCAGGGCAAGGCCATCGAGGACGCGCTCCCGCACATGGGTTGGACCAACGTCTCCGACATCCATGTGGGCAAGCACATCGAGCTCACGGTGGAGGCGGACGACGTGGGCGCCGCGACGGAACAGGTCAGGCAGATCGCCCACCAGCTCCTGGCGAACCCCGTGATCGAGCAGGTGTCCGTTTCGACCGTGCCGGTCGCGACCATCAGCACCGGCCCGGCGCGCCCGGGAGGCTGTTCGTGAGGCCGAGGGTCGGGGTCATCACGTTTCCGGGGTCGCTCGACGACCGGGACGCGCTGAGGGCGGTGCGCGCCATGGGCGGCGAGCCGGTGCCAGTCTGGCACGCCGACCGACAGCTCCCGGCGCTGGACGCGCTGATCCTCCCCGGCGGGTTCTCCTACGGCGACTATCTGCGGACCGGAGCCATCGCCCGGTTCGCCGACGTGATGCCAGCCGTGCGCGAGTTCGCCGACGCCGGCCACCCGGTGGTCGGGATCTGCAACGGCTTCCAGATCCTGTGCGAGGCCGGGCTCTTGCCCGGCGCGTTGATCCGGAACCGGTCGCTCCGGTTCGTGTGCCGCATCGTGAACATCCGCGTGGAGACGTCGGTGAGCGTGCTCACGGCCGATCTGGTCCCCGGCGAGCTCCTTCGCATCCCGGTGAAGCACGGCGAGGGCCAGTTCACCGCGTCCGCCGACGAGCTCCAGCGCATCGAGGACGAAGGCCTGGTGGTGTTCCGCTATTGCGCCGCCGACGGCTCCATCGACGACGACCACAACCCCAACGGCGCGGCGAACGCCATCGCCGGCCTCCGCAACGACCGCGGCAACGTGGTCGGCCTCATGCCCCACCCAGAGCACGCCGTCGACCCCGACACCGGCCCCACCGGCGGCCAACCCCTGTTCCAGTCCCTCCTCGAACGAGCCCTCGAACGCGTCGGCTGACAGAGGTCAGCTCGAAATGCCCGCTCGGGGATCGATCTCTGCCACCACCACGGGAGCGAACGGGGGGCCGGTCTCCCAGACAGCTCCCTCACCGACCGCCAGGTACGAACCAACCGACCTGCTGAAGGGGTTGAGAGGGTCGCCCACCTGCTCATTGGTGGCGGGATCTACGCGAAACAGCAGCCCCCCTTGGATACCGAGGAGCCAGACATATCCCTCTCCGGTTTCGATCTCCGCGTTGCCCGGAGCGAAGTCGAGGTCAGTCCACTCGGCTTCGACCGATGCTGTTTCGGGGTCGATACGGACGGTCCCGGCCCCCGCGGCCCAGACGGACCCGAATCCAATGGCGAGGGCCGCGCCGGGATGCCCCCCCACCCCAGGGATGGTGGCTGCGATATCTCCAGTCGCTGGATCGATTCGGTAGACAGTGTCTTCCAGGCTGGAGACCCATAGCGATCCCTCGCCGGAGGCGAGGCTGACCGGGAAACACACCGCCTGCGTGTGACAAGGGATCGTGATTGGCTCACCCAGTGTGTTGGTGTCGGGGTCGACCATGGAGACAGTCCCACGGACGAAGTCCCCAACCCACACACCCCCGCTCCCCGCCGCGAGCAGACCGACCGAATCTCCGACCCGGATCCGGGCAACCACTGACCCCGTTGTGGGCTCGACGCGGGCGACCTGCTCACCTGCGAGAAGCCATACTCCCCCTTGGCCGGCGGTGAGGGCCTCGTATGGCCCCCCTGTGCTGATCTTCTTCGTCCAGGAGATCTCGCGTGTCGTGGGATCGATCCGGCTAAGACCCTCCGACCCCAGCGCCCACAGAGCCCCAAATCCTGTGGTGATGCCTGCCACGTATGTGCCGGGCAGCTCCACCGTACCGATGATGCCCGGGCCGCTGGGAGATGGAGGCGTTGTTGCAGGGCTCGGCGACGAAGTCTGGGTCTGTGTGGGAGCGTTGGATTGCGGCTCAGAGGACGTGGCTGGGGAACTGGCAGCCTCCGTGACCTGTGGCCGATCATGGCTCGAGCGGACGACGAGCACCGCCGCGACGCCAGCCACCACCAGGGCGGACGTCGTCAGTGCGACGACGGTACCAAGGAGCCGGTGCCTAGACGGATGCGGTGATGAATCGCCGGACCGCAGTCGCCGCTCGATCTCGGGCCAAAGATCCGGCGAGGGCAGGTCTCGGTACCTGGAGAACTTCTCATCCACCATGTGCGTCGACCTCTTTCAACTGGGTCTTCAGGCGGCGCCTTGCGGCAAGGAGATGGACCCGGACGGCTCCATCGGTCCTTCCCAGCAGGTAGGCCGTCTCTCGTGAGGTGTAGCCGAGCACGTCACGGAGGATGAACACACTCCGCTGGGTCGGACCCAACTGCCGGACCAAGAGCATCAGTTCGGTCAATTCCTGGCTCCCCAGGTCAGCAGGCGATGCCACTTCTGCGAGCTCCCCCCACTGGCGGCGGCGCTTGAGCTCACCGGCAGCGATACGGAACGCTGCCGAGAACACCCATCTCTCGAGATGACGGATCGAAGGAAGACGCCTTCCCGCCTGAGCAAACGCCTCTGCCACGGCATCATCAGCCACTTCTCTGGCCCCACCCGCGTAAGCCAGGACCGCCCTCCAGAGCTTGGGCCCTATGCTCCGGTAGGCCTGCTCCAGCCGGTCTCGGTCTGCATCTCCAAGCACCCGTTCTCTCCCGGCTGGTTGCCCTCTCTCTTGTTAAGGAGTTCTCGGCAAGGCCTTTGTTAGGACGGAGCCACAAACCCGTTGAACGAGGGGAATCACGTATTTCCCGTTCCGGCCCCGGCGCGGCCTCAAGGTGAGATTCGAATCTCTACTCATCGTCGCGCTTGGTGCGGGTTCGCAGGCCTTGCTCGGGATCCCAGAGCGTGACGGTCTCGACGTCGTTGGCGAACGAGAGCACGGCTGCGCGTTCGACGTCGAGGGCGAACAGGTGGAACTTCGGTTCGTCCGGGGCCCAGTCGATGCGCTGCTTGATGGCCTGGCGGTAGGCCTCTCGCACGTCGGGTTCGCTGAGGTCGATGGCTCGGCCGGAGAGCTTGATGTCGGGGTCGGTGGCGTGGCGGTCGGCCTGGACGCTGTGGACCACCAGCGGGCTGCCTCGCAGCAGGTCGAGGGCCTTCGGCGAGCGCCACATCATGCCCATGGTCAGCTGGCCGTCCACGAAGTCGACCTCGCACGGGCTGATCCGGGGCCAGCCGTCCTTCGAGACTGTTCCCAGCAGGACCAGCTCGTCGCGCTCGAACCGCTCCTGGGCCGGCGTGCCGATCTCCGGGCAGGCCTTCACGAACTCATCCCATCGCACGGCTCTCGCCTCCTCTATCCTGACGCCCGATGACCGTACCGCCCCCCGCCGACACGCTCACCAGCCTCGCCCGCTGATGTCGCAGGCGCCCCCGACCGAGCCGCTGCACCGGGTCCTCGGCCTGACCGACGAGGAGTACGACCGGGTCGTGCAGACCCTGGGTCGCGAACCGAACCGCGCCGAGCTGGCCATGTACTCGGTGATGTGGTCCGAGCACTGCTCGTACAAGTCGAGCAAGGTCCACCTGAGGAAGCTCCCTACCGAGGGGCCGGCCGTGCTGGTCGGGCCGGGCGAGGACGCCGGTGTAGTCGACCTCGGCGACGGCCTGGCCGCGGTGTTCAAGCTGGAGTCGCACTCGCACCCGAGCGCCGTCGAGCCGTACCAGGGCGCGGCCACCGGCGTCGGCGGGATCGTCCGTGACATCCTCTCGATGGGCGCCCGGCCGGTGGCCCTGCTCGACCCGCTCCGGTTCGGGCCGCTCACCGAAGCGAGGAACCGGTGGCTGTTCGGCGGCGTGGTGGCCGGGATCGGGGGCTACGGGAACTGCATCGGGGTCCCCACCGTCGGCGGCGAGATCGCGTTCGCGGACTGCCACAGCGCGAACCCCACGGTGAACGTGATGTGCGTGGGGATCGCCCGCGCGGATCGCCTGATGCGCGGACTCGCGGAGGGCGAGGGGAACCACCTCGTGCTGATCGGAGGACGGACCGGCCGGGACGGGATCGGCGGCGTGAGCGTGCTGGCCAGCCGGACCATCGAGGAGGACTCCGAGGACAGCCGCCCGTCCGTCCAGATCGGCGATCCGTTCACCGAGAAGCTCCTCATCGAGTGCTGCCTGGAGCTGGTCGAACGGGACCTGCTCGTCGGCCTCCAGGACCTCGGCGGCGCCGGGCTGACGTGCGCGGTGAGCGAGTCGGCCGCCCGGGCCGGGATGGGCGCGGACGTGGACCTCGACGCCGTCCCGCTCCGCCAGGCAGGCCTGGAGCCGTTCGAGATCCTCACCAGCGAGTCGCAGGAACGGATGCTGGCGGTGGTCGAGCCCGCGAACCTCCCGGAGGTCACCGCGATCTGCGAGAAGTGGGGGCTGCCCCCCGCGGTCATCGGGCACGTGGCGAACCACGGCAACGTCCGGGCCAGCCGCGATGGCGCCGTGGTGGCCGAGGTCCCGGCAAGGTCGCTGGCCGACGAGGGCCCGACCTACCGCCGCGTCATGCGGGAGCCGGCCGACCTCGACGCCCTCCGCGAGGACGACCCCACCTACGCCACGGTGACCACACCCCCCGGCGAGGCGTTCGTCATGCTGCTCGGCTCGCCGAACGTCGCCACGAAGCGGTGGGCGTTCGAGCAGTACGACTCCATCGTGGGGGGGCAGACCGTGCTCGGGCCCGGGGCGGACGCCGCGATCGTCCGGATCGAGGGCACGCTGAAGGCCATGGCCCTGTCCACGGACGGCAAGGGTCGGTACGGCGCGCTCGATCCCTACCTCGGGGCGGCCCACGCCGTGGCCGAGGCCGCACGGAACGTGGCCACGGTCGGCGCCCGGCCGCTCGCCATCACGAACTGCCTAAACTTCGGGAACCCCGAGCGCCCCGAGGTCATGTGGGCGTTCGCGGAGTCGATCCGCGGGATGTCCGACGCCTGCACGGCGCTCGGCACCCCCGTCACCGGCGGGAACGTGAGCTTCTACAACGAGTCCGGCGACTCGGCGATCTGGCCCACCGCGGTGATCGGGATGCTCGGCATCATCGACGACTACCGCCTGCTGGTCCGAACGGGCTTCCCCCGGCCCGGCCTGTACGTCTACCTCCTCGGCGAGACGAAGGCCGAGCTCGGCGGGACCGAGTTCGCCGAGGTCGTCCTGGGCCGGGTGGCCGGCCGCCCCCCGTCGCTCGACCTCGAGGCCGAGCGGGCCCTCATCGAGCTGCTGCAAGAGGCCTCGAACCAGGACCTCCTCGAATCCGCCCACGACTGCTCCGACGGCGGCCTGGCCATCGCGCTCACGGAGTCGGCCCTGGGCGGCGACACGGGCTTCGCGGTGACCCTCCCCGGCGACCTCCCCGCCCACGTCACGCTGTTCGCGGAGTCCGCCGGCCGGGCGGTGGTGAGCGTCGCCCCCGAGCGGGCCGCGGAGCTGGAGGAGCTCGCTGCGTCCCTGCGGGTCTCGTTCGCACGCCTCGGCGACACCGGCGGCCCCAGGATGGTGTTCGACAACCTCTTCGAGCTCACGGTCTCCGAAGCGAGGACCGTCCACGAGGACGCCATCCCGAAGCTCCTCGGCGAACGCTGACCGGTAATCGGACCGAACTCCCGAAGCTCCGGATACCCGGGTGCTAGCATCGGCTCGATGGGTGAAGGGGAAGGCCCGCGCGAGGCCTGTGGGCTGTTCGGGGTGTGGGCCCCAGGCGAGGACGTCTCCAGGCTGATCTACTTCGGGTTGTTCGCGCTCCAGCACCGGGGGCAGGAGTCGGCCGGGATGGCCGTCTCCGACGGGAACAACATCCTCGTGTACCGGGAGCTCGGGCTGGTGGCGCAGGTCTTCAACGAGGGCACGCTGTCCACCCTCCAGGGCGACCTCGGGATCGGGCACACCCGCTACTCGACCACGGGCTCGACCACCTGGGACAACGCCCAGCCCGCGTTCAAGACCGACGGCGTGCGGGGACTGGCCCTGGGGCACAACGGCAACCTGGTGAACACGCGCCGGCTGGCCACGGAGGCGGGACGAGACCCGGGCACCCGTTCCACCACCGACTCGGACCTCGTCGCCACGCTGATGGCCGAGCAGATCACCGACGGCGTCGAGGAGGCCGCCATGCGGGTGCTGCCCCGCCTGCAGGGCGCGTTCTCGTTCCTGTTCATGGACGAGCAGACGGTCTACGCGGCCCGCGATCCCCATGGGCTCCGGCCGCTCGCGATCGGCAAGCTTCCCGGCGGGTTCTGCTTCGCCAGCGAGACGTCGGCCCTCGACATCGTGGGCGCGACCTTCGTGCGGGAGGTCGAACCCGGCGAGCTGGTCATGGTGGACGAGCACGGCCTGCGGTCCCGGCGGTACGCGGAGTCCCCCCGCAAGGCCCTGTGCCTGTTCGAGTTCGTGTACCTGGCCCGGGCCGACTCGCGCCTGTACGGCAAGACCGTCCACGTGGCCCGGGCAGAGATGGGCCGGCGCCTCGCGGCCAGCGACCCGGTGGAGGCGGACCTGGTGATGCCGGTCCCGGACACCGCCCAGTCGGCCGCCCAGGGGTACGCGGAGCGGAGCGGCATCCCGTACGGCGAGGGGCTCATGAAGAACCGCTACGTCGGACGGACGTTCATCCAGCCCGCGCCCTCGCTCCGCCAGCGGGGCGTCAAGCTGAAGCTGAACCCGATCCCGGACTCGGTTCGGGGGAAGCGGCTGGTGGTGGTGGACGACTCGATCGTCCGCGGCACCACCACCCGTCAGATCGTCCAGACGCTCCGGGAGGTCGGCGCCTCGGAGGTCCACCTGAGGATCACATCCCCGCCGATCCGGTGGCCCTGCTTCTACGGCATCGACATGTCGACCCGGAAGGAGCTGGTGGCCTCGGACCTGTCGGTGGATGAGGTCCGCGAGTTCGTCGGGGCCGACTCGCTCGCCTATCTCGACCTCGAGGACCTGGTCGAGGCCACGGGCTCGGACGCCGCCCAGTTCTGCCGGGCCTGCTTCGACGGCGAGTACCCGATCCCGATCCCCGACCAGACGCCGACCAAGCTCCTGCTGGAGCAGCCCGCAGCCGGGACGTAGTGGACGAACGGACCGCCGCGCGCGAGGGGGCCGAGCGCGACGCCTACCGCGCAGCCGGGGTGGACCTCGACGCCGCCGGGCGGGCCGTTTCGCTGATCGCCGATCTGGCCGCGAACGCCACCCGGCCGGAGGTGACCGGAGCCGTCGGCGGGTTCGCGGGGTTGTTCGACATCGGCGACGGGCGCCTCCTGGCCGCGGCCACCGACGGCGTGGGGACCAAGACCGAGGTAGCCCGCCTGGCCGGACGGCTCGACACCGTCGGCATCGACCTGGTGGCCATGTGCGCCGACGACGTGGCCTGCACCGGCGCCGAACCGCTGTTCTTCCTGGACTACCTGGCGGTGGGGAAGGTGGTGCCGGAGGACGTCGCCGCGCTGGTGGCCGGCGTGGCCGAGGGGTGCCGCCTGGCCGGGTGCGCGCTGCTGGGCGGCGAGACCGCGGAGCATCCCGGCACGATGGAGCCGGATCGGTTCGACCTGGCCGGGTTCTGCGTCGGGGTCGTCGACGAGGACGCCCTCCTCGGCCCCCGCCGGGTCCGGCCGGACGACGTGCTGATCGGGCTGGCCTCCTCGGGGCTCCATTCGAACGGGTACAGCCTGGTCCGGGCGGCCCTGGTGGACTCCGGTGCGCTCTCGCTGGATGATCGTCCCGGAGACCTCGGGGGGAGGACCGTGGCCGACGAGCTGCTCGAGCCGACCGCCGTGTACGCGCCGCTCCTGGTGCGCCTGGCCCGCGACGGCCTCCTTCACGCCGCCGCGCACGTGACCGGCGGCGGTATCCCCGAGAACGTCCCCCGGGCCCTCCCCGAGGGGCTGGGCGCCGACGTGGACACCTCCGCCTGGACGCCGCAGCCCGTGTTCGACCTGATCCGGCGCCTGGGCGGCGTCCCGGACGGGGACATGTGGTCGACGTTCAACATGGGTGTCGGGATGGTCCTGCTGGTTCCCCCGGACCGCGCCACCGACGCGATCGAGGCCGCGAGCGACGCCGGCCACGTGGCCCACGTGATCGGCGGGCTCGCCCCACCCGCGGGCGTGCGCCTGACCCAGTTCGGGACGTCCTGAGGGGATCCGATGCAGACCCCGGCGCCCCCGCCGAACCCGCCGAACCCTCCGGCCCACGAGCCCGGGTCGGTCCTCGTGGTGGAGGACGAGTCGGACCTGGTGTTCGTGGTCCGGTTCAACCTCGAGCTGGAGGGCTACCGCACGTACGTGGCGTCGAACGGCCAGGCCGCGCTGGCCCTGCTGGAGGAGGTCAACCCGGACGTCATGCTCCTGGACCTCATGATGCCGGTGCTGGACGGATGGGCCGTGCTCCACGAGATCCGGCGGCGTGGCCTCACCAGGCCCCGGGTGGTGGTGGTGTCGGCGAGGACCGGCCCGGGGGATCGCCGGCGGGCCGACGACTACAAGGTGGACGCCTTCGTGGCGAAGCCGTTCGACATGGAGGACCTGCTGACCACGATCCGGGCACTCCTGCCGCCCCCTCGCCGGCAGGAGTGACCCGACCCGTGCAGGCTTCCCGAACCGGCGGACGCGGGGGAGCCGCTTCCGTCCGGACGGGCTGCCCGACCCCCCGGTCGGGTGGAAGCCTTCGACTGCCGTGTGTTCCGAGGTCATGGGTTCCCGCCGTCCCCCCCGACGGCGGGAACCCCCCTTGCGGGCCCTGCCCCTCGCTACCAGGCCCCCTTTCGGGACAGCAGCGCGGGGACGGTCTTCGCCAGGATGAACAGGTCGAACCCGATCGACCAGTTCTCCACGTAGGAGAGATCGAGGCGCATGTAGTCGTCGAACGACAGGTTCGAGCGGCCGCTCACCTGCCACAGCCCGGTGATGCCGGGCGGAACGTCCAGGCGGTCGAAGTGCCAGTCGTGCTCGTACGCCTCGACCTCCTCGGGGAGCGGCGGCCGGGGGCCGACCAGGCTCATGTCGCCCTTCACGACGTTCCACAGCTGCGGGAGCTCGTCCAGGCTCCACCGGCGCAGGAACCTGCCCACTCCGGTGACCCGGGGGTCGTCGCGGATCTTGAACAGGGGCCCGGAGGCCTCGTTCAGGGAACGAAGCTCGGCCAGCGCCTCCTCGGCTCCGTTCACCATGGTCCGGAACTTGTAGACGGTGAAGGGGCGCCCGCCCCGGCCGGCCCGGGTCTGCTTGAAGAACACCGGGCCGCGCGAGGACGCCTTGACCGCGACCGCGGCGGCCAGCCACGCCGGGGAGGTGATGAGGATGGCGACGCCGGCCAGCATCAGGTCGAAGGCCCGCTTCACCACGGCCTTGGGCCGGGACAGCCGGACCGGCTGGACCGACAGGGTCATCAGGCCGGCGAAGGTCTGGACGGACAACCTGCTGGAGGACAGCTCCGGCAGGTTCGCCGAGACCCGGACCTCCACGCCGTACTGGCGGGCCAGCTTCGTGATCCGGCGCATGTCCTCGACGCGAACGGCCGAGGAGGCCACGAACACGCAATCGGCCCGGGTGGCCCGCACGACGTCCTCGATCTCGGAGAGGTCGCCGATCACCGGGACCGCGTCCAGGCCCGGACGAGAGGTCATGGTCTCCACGTGGCCCAGCAGGTCGAACCCGTTCGCGGACGGGCTCATCTGCTCGGCCAGGCGCTCGGCCTCGTCGTTCGTCCCCACGATCACGGTGCGCAGCGTGAGCTCCCCCACGGCGTGGGCCCGGCGGATGAACCGGTGCCAGGCCAGCCGGGTCAGGCAGATGAGGGTGAGCGCCATGAGCCACGTCAGGGCCACGAAGCTCCGGGAGAAGGACTCCTTCGACCAGAACGAGACCGCCACGACGAGCATCACGCCGACGCTCACCGCCGAGAGGATCCGTCGGAACTCCTCGCTGGTGGCGTGGCGGTGCACGGTGTACAGGCCGTACGAGGCGAAGATCCCGATCCACACGGGGACCGCCGTGGCCAGCGTCACGGCGTACCCGATTGCGGGAGCGTGCCAGCCGAACCGGATCCGGTAGGCGAACAGGAGCGCGGCGAGGATCGAGACGCTGTCGGTCCCCACCATGAGGTAGCCGATGCGCCGGTAGGCGTTGCTGATCCCGGATGCGCGCGCGGAGACCTCGCCGGCCACGGGCCGGGCCAGGGCGGCGGCCGCCCTGCTCACGACACCGGGGAGTGCGGCACGGTCCACGTACATGCTCCTGTCGACGCTGACATGGCGGACATTCGGTCGGGCTGCCCTGCGTTCCCCGGGTTCGAGGCCTGGACGGCGAGTCCTGGAGCGCTCTGTCTGAAGGGGGCGTACGGCATGGAGGGAGCGTAGGGTCGGCCGGCTCCCCCCCACATCGGGCGCCCGGTCCGACATCGCTCGGCCCTCAGGCTCCACTTTCGGTCCGCCTTCGGTCGTAGGCCATCCGCCAACCCGGTCCCGGGGCACGGGCATGCCCACAGCGGCTGGTCGAGGCCCCCCTCGGGATCTCGCGGGTAACGCGGGTCGGCGGAAGTTCGTGGTAAACCGTCGCCCAGTTTCGGACGATGCTGGTACGGCCAGCATGGACGAAGCGCGGCCGACCAGGCCCCGGACGGAAGGCTCAACGACGTGGCACAGGACACGGGCGGCTTGCCCGAATTGCTCGACGCACTGCGGTGGAGGTGGAAGCTGCTCCTGCTGTTCGTGGCCCCGCTCGTCATCGGGGTGGCCGCGTACGCTCAGCGACTGCCCGACCAGTACCAGGGGGAGGCCGTCGTGGCCATCGCCCCCCCGCCGAACTCCTCGGTGTCCACCGACATCGTCACGATCGTCGGTCCCAAGTACGTCGCGTACATCACGGCGAGGGCCACCATCAGGAACATGGCCCCCCGGCTGCGGGTGTCCGAGGGGACCCTGGAGGGGGCGATCGACGCGGTCCTCGTCCCCGACACCGGGAACATCACGATCACCGTGACGCTCGGCAACCCCGGCAAGGCCGCGAGCGTGGCGAACGCGTTCGCCGACGACCTGGTGGCGTACTCGAAGTCCGACACGTCCGTGGTGGCGCAGGTTGTGGCCCCGGCGGTGCCGCCGAGGGGCCCGTCCGGCCCACCCCGGCGCCTCATGGAGGTGGCCGCCCTGCTGGTGGGGCTGGTGGTCGCCGTGACCCTGGCCGTGGTCATCGAACGGAGCCGTCCCCGGATGCGTTCCTGGCGCGACATCGCGGTCCTCACCGGTTACCCGGTGGTGGGCCGCCTCCCGAGCTCCCGCCGGCTCCGGCGGAGCGCGCCCTCGCGGGCCCTGTCGGACGCCTCGGTGGGCGCCTCGGTCCGCTCGCTCCGGACGAACCTGGAGCGCGAGCTGGGCGGACAGCCCCGGGGCGTCATCGTGGTCACCTCGGCCGCCCGGGGCGAGGGCAAGACCACCGTGGCCGGGGTGCTGTCCACGGCCCTGGCCCGGCTCGACCGGCGGGTGCTCCTCATCGACGCCGACCTCCGGCGGGCCGGGACCTCCCGGACCGTACGGGTGGACTCCGGCGGCGGCCTGGCCGGCCTGCTCCGCGGCGGCGGTGACCTGTTCGCCCGGCTCCAGCCCGGCTGGACGGAGGGCCTGTCGATCCTGCCCACGAACACCGACCCCGACGCCGGCGACCTCCTGGCCCGGCGGTTCGGCGAGGTGGTCCGGCGGGCCCGGGACGCGTTCGACGTCGTGATCGTGGACGCACCGGAGCTCCTGGGCGCCGACGACGCCGCCACGCTCGCCACCCAGGTGGACGCCGTGCTGCTGGTGGTCTCCGACGGGACCATGGCCGCGCCGGTCAGCGAGGCGGTGCTGGCCCTGCACGGCCTACGGGTCCGGGTGTGGGGCGTCGTGGCGAACCGAGTGCGCGAGACCCGCGGCACCGTCAGCTACGCCCCCGCCTCGGTCTGAGTCTCTCCTCCCCGCGGCGCCGCCGCTACCGGGGCGTGCGGGAGGCGCGGGTCGCCAGCACCTCGTCGTAGAGCCCCGCCACGCCCTCGAGATTGGCACGGAGGTCGTGATGGGCCTCGACGTGCCGCCGTCCCGTCTCTCCCTCGGCTCGCGCCCCGGCCGGATCGTCCAGGCGGGTGGACACGGCCGTCGCGAGCGCCGCGGGATCCTCCATCGGGACGATCGCGCCGGCCTCCACCGGGAGGGCCTCCCGGACGCCGTCGGCGTCGGCGGCGACCACGCTCCGGCCCCGGGCCATGGCCTCCAGCACCACCAGCGGCATCCCCTCCCAGCGCGACGGCAGGGCCACGAGGTCCGACGCGGCGAGCCAGTCCGGCACGTCGTCGCGGAGGCCGGCGAACCGCACCCCGTCGACTCCGCGGCCCTCCAGGACCGCCCGGTCCGGCCCGTCGCCGACCAGCACCAGGTCCGCGGCCGGAACGTCCCGCCGGACCCGGGGCCAGGCGGCCAGCAGCACGTCCTGGCCCTTCTGCCGCGACAGCCGGCCCACGCACACCACCAGCGGGCGGCTGGGGTCCAGGCCGAGGCGACGGCGGGCGTCGATGCGATCCCCGTCGGTGGCGGGCCGCAGGGCCTCGACGTCGATCCCGTTCGGGATGACCCGGAGCCGTCCCCGCACGCCGGCCTCCACGCCCCTGCTCCGCTCGGCCTCGCTCACGCACAAGATGACGTCGGCCCATCGGGCGGCCCGGCGCTCCCACGCCGCCGCGGCCCGGCGCACGGGCCCGCCCACCGCCTCGAACGACCACGCGTGGGGCTGGAACACGGTGGGGATGCGTCCCCGCAGCAGGAGCCGTCCGGCCATGCCGGCCTTGGAGGAGTGGAGATGGATCAGGTCCGGAGCGGTCTCCCGGATGATCGCCCGGAGCGCGGCGATCTCCCTCGGGGTCCCCGGGCCGGGCCCCCGCACCGCGTTCCACGCGACGTGCCGGACCTCCGGCCACCGTTCCCGCCAGGACCGGGCGGCGGCGTCGTCCGAGCAGGCCACCGTAACGTCCCACCCCCGTGCGGCCTGGTCGGCCGCCATCCGGGCCGCGGTGCCCAGCCCCAGCTCGGTGGTGTGGGCGACGTGGAGCACGCGCCGGGAGGGCGGGATCATCCCCGGCGGGGCCCCCGACCCGGCGCGCTCACTTCCGGCGATCCCGCACCACCAGCCGGGCCTTGACCTTCAGCCACAGCCGCTGCAGCACCTTGCTCCGGTCCCTGAACCGCTTCAGGGACGCCTTGGTCTTCCGGGGCCCCTCCACGAGCACCCGAACCCACCACGACGACCACGCCAGGAGGTGCTGGGCCGGCTGGACGTGCGAGCAGTTGCGCAGCTTGTACTCCTCCTCGCCCCGCATCCAGTCGAACTCCTCGAACCGTTCGTCCTCGAGGGCCGACAGCAGCGCCGACTGGTCGGCCAGGCGGCCGGGGGAGTACCAGCTGAACTCCGGGGCGAACCGGCCGTCCCACAGGCGGTACGAGCGGCCGTCGAGCAGGCCCACGACGTAGCCGGCCAGCTTCCCGGAGAGCCGCAGGGAGACCAGCTCCACCTCGCCCCGCTCCGCGTGCTGGACGATCACCGCCCGCCAGAACCGCTCCATCCGGGGGTCGTCGAGGTCGCTCTTGCGGACCAGCTGGAGGTCCCGGTCGCGGTGCACCGCCTCTACCTCGGGCAGGGCGTCCGCCACGCGGGCGGGGTCCCGCAGGGATTCGATCGCGAGCTCCATGCCGGCCCGCTTGACCCGGTTCCGCATGGTCTTGGCCACCCCACGGCTGTTGTGGCCCACGTACGACTTGAAGTCCCGGCCCTTGTCGAACGCGAGGACCGGCGAGCCGTCCCCCGGCACCAGCGTGCCCCGGCGGACCCTGCGGACCACGCCCGCCGCCACCGGGTCGTCCACGAGGAGCTGCTCGAACCGGAGCGTCCATCGGCCCCGTCGCCGCGCGAGCTCGTCGGCGACGGCAGTCGCGAGCGCCTCGCCGGCTTCCTCGGAGCGGGTCGGCAGCCTGAGCTGGTCGCAGGGGCCGTGGCCCAGTCCCACGATCTCCACCTTGCCCTGGCGGGTCCGTTCCGCGAACAGGGCCGCTGCCTCCAGCCGCCCCCCCTGGCTCTCGATCGCCACGCCCCACGGCTCGAGGTCCGTGTAGCACTCGATCCACGTCTGCAGCCACGGGCGCCGCGCGGTCACGGGGGCGTCGACGGCCGCGAGGAGGTCGTCCAGGGCCGGGCCCAGCCGGTCGAGGAGGTCACGCCCCCGGAGGACGCGCGTCACCAGGGCCCGGTCGGTCGCCGCCATTACTGGTCCACCCGGTCCGCGCGCCGGGCCTCCCGGACCCGGTCGAGCGCCGCTGCCAGCATGGCGCGATGCCCCGGTTCCCGGAACCTGCCGGCCGTGAGCGCGATGTCGGCCGACGTCCGTAAAGCCAGCCAGTGTCGAAGGGCCAGGAGGCCCTCGCGCTCGTCCAGCGAGGTCCCGGTGAGCAGGTGGTCCATGACCATCTCGCGATCGTCCTCCGTCTCCAGCCCGCACCACAGTGCCAGCTGGTCGGTCCCTGGGGGCGCCATGCCCAGGTTCTCCCAGTCGGTCACGTTCACCGTCCCGCTTCCGGCGTCGAACAGCACGTTGCCCGGGTGGAAGTCTCCGTGGGCCAGCGCATCCGCGGGGAGAGCCAGCGCGTTCCGGCGGGCGGCCGCGAACTCCCGGACGTCGATGGGCGAGGCGGCCATCCGGGCCAACCGGACCGGGAGGGACCACCGGGGAGCCCGGCGAACCCGTCGGCCCGAGAGCATGCCCTCGGGGGCGGGGGCCGCGGCGATCCGGTCGGCGGCCTGCAGCGCGGCTCCGACGTACACGGGACCCATGGGCGGGTCGTCCGGCACGCGGGCGGTGGCGAGCCACGTCCTCCCGGGGTCGGCGGCCGTCACGCGAGGGGCCCGGATGCCGACCCGGGCCGCCCACGCCAGGCGCTCGGCCTCCAGGACGTTGCGCTCGCGCCCGGTCTCGTCACGGGCCAGGTAGACGAACTGGGTCTCGCCCCGGCCCACCCACGAGGACTGCCCGGGGGCGGGGACGAACACCCGCACGGGCTCGCCGACGACGGCCTCGGCGGCGCGACGGATGGCCTCGGCAGACGCCGGGACGGCGTCGAGGAAGCGGTAGGTGGCTCGGGTCACGGTCGTTGATTCGGCGTTCGGGAGGGTCACCTGAATATAGCCCGAGATGGCGTCCGGTCCGCGGTATCGTCGCGATTCGGCATAAGGCCGGTCCCCCGAGGCTCCGATACTTCTCATCGTGCGCATGAAGGACGTACCCAGATGGCCGTGAGGGCCACCCAGATCGGCGCGGTCGCTTCCGGCCGCCGCTTCGTGCTGGGCGCGGGAGTGGCGCTCGCGTCGTTCGTCTCCGGCGTCGTGCTCGCCAAGGCCGGGGTCATGTTCGGGCCGGTGATCATGGTGGCCGCCCCGCTCGGGCTCCTGGTGGCCGCGGCCGCCATGTCGCGGCCCCTGTTCGGCGTGATGGCGGTGTTCGCGTCGTTCCCGATCGGGTTCACGGCGCTCCCCGTGGGGGCGCTGGACCTCAAGGTGGTGGAGGCCGCCGCCGCGGGCGTGGCCGGACTCGTCATCCTGCGGAGGATGGCCTTCGGGGAGACCCCGCTCCCGTGGACTCACGAGATGTGGTGGCCGCTGCTGCTGGTGGGGACGGCCCTGGTGGCCACCCCGTCCGCGCTCGACCTGTCCGGCGCCTGGAGGCAGGACGCCCTGCTGATCGTGGGGGTCCTGTTCGGACTCGCGGTGATGGCGGCCATCCGGAGCCTGGACGACGTGCGGTCGGCGGTGGGGGCCATGCTCCTGGTGACGGCCGCCATCTGCGTGATCGGCCTCCATGCAAGCTCGCACCTGGAGGCGACCTTCGGCGGTGCGGTCGTGACCAACCGCGCGCAGGGGGTCTTCCCCCAGCCGAACGACTTCGGGGCCTTCGCGGCCATCGTGTTCCTGGTGGCTGTGGGGATGGCCCTGGGGGCGCGCTCGGCCTGGTCCCGCATGGGCTCCTGGATCGCCGCCGGAACAGCGCTGCTGGCCCTGGGCCTGTCGCTCTCCCGCGGGGGATGGATCGGGACGGCTCTGGGGCTGGTGCTGATGATGATCGTCCTGCCCCAGGCCCGGCGGGCGGCGTTCGCCGTGGTGCTCCCGGTGGTGCTGCTGATCTCGTTGAGCTTCGGGGTCTTCCTGCCGTCGCCGCCCCCACAGGTCGCGGTGGTGAAGGAGCGGATCGGCTCGATCGCCCACCCCGGCGAGAATCCCTACGACGACCGGCCCACGATCTGGAAGGAGGCCGCTCGCGAGATCGAGGCCGATCCGTGGACCGGCATGGGGCCCGGGAGCTTCCTGGCCGCCTCCTCACGGTCGAGGTCCCTGGCGGTCACGGTGGGGGCGGATCACGCGCACGACGTCCTCCTGACGGTGGGCGCGGAGGCCGGCCTGCCGGCGGTGTTCCTGGTGGTGGGATTCACCCTCACGTTGGCCCTGCTGGCCCGCCGGGTGATCCGGAGACTCCCGCAGCCGGGGGACCGGGCCGTGATGGCCGGCGTGGCCTGCGGGATGGCCGCGCAGATCGGCCAGGGGTTGGTGGACTTCAACCTGCGCGACCCCGTGATCTTCGTGCTGATGTGGGCGCTTGCCGGGATGCTCCTGGCGGCCGGGCGGGAGCTCCGCCGGACCGAGGGCCTCCCGGCCCCGGCCCGGACCTGATCGCCATGGGTGCGGACGAGGGAGCGCTGCGGGCCGAGGACGCCCGGGCGGCGAACCCCGCCGAGGCCCCCACGCCGGGAGCGCCGGGACGCGCGCCGCTGTCGGTGCTCCTGGTCTCGTCCTTCGGTGTGGTGGGCGGCGCCGAGCGCTACGTCCTTCGAATGCTGGACGCGGGTCCCCGCCTCCGGGTCCGGGCCCTCCTGCTCGGCGAGGGCCCACTGGAGACCGAGCTGGCCGGCCGAGGGGTGCCGGTGGAGGTGTGGCCCACGGGCCCCGGGCCCGCCGCGATGGCCCGGCAGGCCGCGCGTCTGGCCGCCCGGCTCCGGCGCTCCGCCACGGAGGCCGTGTGGGCGAACGGCGTGAAGGCGGCCGCGGTGGCGGTACCGGCGGCCCGCCTCGCCGGCGTGCCGGTGGTGTGGGTGAAGCACGACCGTTCGTTCGACGCCAGGCTGGCCGGTCCCCTGGGGCGCCTGGCGGACCGCGTGGTGGCCGTGTCCTCCGACGCCGCGGAGGCCACCGGCCGGAGCGACGCCGTGCTGATCCCTCCGCCCCGACCGCCCGCCCCGGCTCCCCCGGCCGAGGCCCGGAGGTTCTGGGCCCGGCGAGGCATCCCGACTGGGGACGCGCCCACCGTGGCCATGGCCGGCCGGCTGGTGCCGTACAAGGGCGTCGACGACGCCATCCGGGCCCTGGCCCACCCCCGAGCGGGCGGCTGGCGGCTGGTGGTGGTGGGCGAGGATGACTACTCGGCGCCCGGGGAGACCGAGCGCCTCCGGGGCCTGGCCGCGCGGACGGGGGTGGCCGGCCGGGTGGTGTTCGCGGGCGGCGTGCCCGACGCCGGGCGATGGTTCGCGGCGTTCGAGGCCGTGGCCGTGCTGACCCGGACGGACGAACGCGGCTTCGGGGGCGAGGGATTCTCGCTCTCGGCGCTGGAGGGCCTGCTGGCCGGCCTTCCCGTCGTGGCCACCGGCCCGAGGTGGATGGAGGAGGCAGCCGCCGGGGGCGGGGCCGTGATCGTGGAGCCGGGGGATCCCCCGTCGGTGGCGGCGGCGCTCGCCGGGCTGGACGAACCGGCCGTCCGGCGGCGGATGGGGCGGGCCGGGAGGGCCCTCGCGGGCGCACACCCGGACCAGATCGTGTCGGCAGGGCGCCTGGCCTCGGTGTTCCGGGAGGCGGCCGCGCGCCCCGGCGCCGGACTGGCGGGGGGGCCGCCGCTCAGCGTGGTGACCACCGTCCGGGACGAGGGGGCGGCCCTCGATCGGCTGCTGGAACGCCTCGCGGCGCAGCTCGGTCCGGAGGACGAGGCGGTCGTGGTGGACGGGGGTTCGACCGACGACACCGCCCAGCGGGCCGAGGCGTGGGCCGTCCGGGACCCGCGCGTCCGGCTGGTGGACGCGCCCGAGACGAACATCCCGGCCGGTCGGAACCGGGGGATCGTCGCCGCCCGGCACGACGTGATCGCCTGCACCGACGCGGGATGCGAACCGGTCGAGGGGTGGCTCGACGCGCTCCGGCGGGCCTTCCTGGCCGACCCGCCACCCGACCTGGTCACCGGCGTGTACCGCGCCCGCGCCCGGACCGCGTTCGAGGAGGCCATGGCCGTGGCGTGCTTCCCGGTGCCCGAGGAGGCCCGCCGGGCCGGACCGCTGGTCCGCGGGTACGGCGCGCTGCTCGGCCGGAACTTCGATCCCACCATGCCCACCGGCCGGTCGGTCGCGTTCACGAAAGAGGCATGGCGGGCCGTCGGCGGGTTCCCCGAGCATCTCGACACGGCCGAGGACGTCACGTTCGGCCGGGCCATCGCCGCCTCCGGCCGGCGCTGCGTGCTGGCGGCCGACGCCGAGGTGGTGTGGGCCCCCCGGGGATCGGTCGCCGCGACCGCCCGGATGTACGAGCGGTACGGCGAGGGCGGGGCGCTGTCGGGCGACCGCAAGCTCGTGGCGCGGGACCTGGCCCGGGCGGTGGCCTACGTGGCCGGGCCCCTGGCGCTGCTGTTCGGCGGGCGGTGGATCCGCCGGGGAACGATGGCGGCCGGCGCCGCCTACCTGTCCCTTCCCCTGGTCCGGGCCCGCCGCCGGCGCCGCCCGCTGCTGGTGGCCGCCCTGGTCCCGTTCGCGCTGGCCCTGAAGGACCTCAGCAAGGCCGCCGGGTGCCTCAGGGGCCTCCGGTCCCGTCGGGACGTTCCCCGCCCGCGCCCGTAGCCGGGCGCTGCCCGGCGAGACGGGCCGCCGCGCGCCGGAGCCGGGGGTGGTCCTTCGACAGGCGTTCCAGGGCCGCGTAGCCCGGGAGCAGCTTGGTCAGGAAGGTCAGCCGGGAGTCGCGCGTGTTGATGGCCCTGCGGGGCACGGTGAACCGGTCCCCGCCGCGATCGACGGCGAAGGCCACCTGGTAGCCCGCCCGTCGCACCGCCCGCACGGCGGCCGGGTCCCACAGCCCCTCGGGGTACGCGAACGCCCGCGCCGGCGCGCCCATGACGCCGGCCAGCACGTCGCGGGCCTCCATCACCTGGCGGTGCAGCTCCTCGTCGTCGACGCCGGGAAGCCTGGTGTGGTCCATCGAGTGCACGCCCACCTCCACTCCGAGCTCCGGGAGGCGGGCCACCTCGTCCGCGGTGAGGAGCGGCTCGCCGGCGGTCTCCTCCATCCACGCCGACTCGCCTCCGAACCGCCCAGGACACACGAACGCCACCGCGGGCACGCCCGCCGCGTGCAGGCGGGGGGCGGCCTCGGTCAGCACGGAGGCGTACCCGTCGTCCATGGTCACCAGGACCGACCGGGGGGGCCACCGACCCGTCCGCAGTCCCGCCAGGAACCGGTCGAGGTCCAGTGGCCGGAGGTACCGCCGGATGGCCATGAGGTGGGCTTCGAAGTCCCGCACCGGCACGAACAGGTTGAACGGATCGGCGCCCGGAGGCCGGGTGCCGAAGCCGTGGTACATGAGGACGAGCGGAGAGCGGGACACGCCGGCGCGGGAGTGTACCGCGCGTCCCGTTCGTGTCCCGGTCAGCAGGTGGACGCGGCGTCGCCCCGGTCGGTGAAGCACCGGTCGGCGCCGGCCCCGCCGGCCACCGTGTCGTTGCCGCCGACGTGGTCGACGGTGGCCAGGAGGTCGGAGCCTCCGCCGCCACCGATCCGGTCGCGGCCGATCCCGCCGCCGGTCACGTCGTTGCCGTCGCCGCTCGAGATCGTGTCGTTCCCCGAGCCTCCGTGCAGCGAGTCGTTGCCCCCGCCCCCGTAGATCGCGTCGTCACCGCCGCCCCCGAAGACCCCGTCGTTCCCGGCGCCGGCGTAGATGACGTCGTTCCCGCCGCGGCCGTGGATGACGTCGTCGCCGTCGCCGGAGCAGATCACGTCGGGACCGCTGGTGCCGACCAGGTCGTCGGCGCCGGAGGTGCCGGTGATCGTGCAGCTCCCGGACCCGGTGGACCCGCCGCCGCCCGAGCCGCCGCCGTTCTGGTCGGCGTTCGCCAGGAACGACCCGATCGCGGTGAGCGCGGGCTTCGCGTTGAGGTTCCGGTACATGAGGCCGTAGCCGTCCTGCTGCTTCGACCCCATGTCGGTGTCGCGCTCGTTGTACCAGAACACGTTCGTGACGTAGGGATAGTTCTGGCCCACGAACCGGAGGCTCCGCACCAGGTAGTCGGCCTGCTGGGCCAGGGTCACCCCGGTGTCCCAGGGATCCTCCCCGCCGGAGTTGGAGTGCGCGGACCAGCCGTACTCGGTGAACCAGATCGGCTTGGCGCCGTCGTCGTTCGCCACCATCAGGTCGTGCACGGCCTTCACATGGGACAGGAGCCAGATGTTGTCGCCGTTCGAGTCGGGCGCCTCGGGCGGGGTGTTGGCCTGTCCCTGGTAGGGATGGGTGGCCATCACGTCGAACGAACCCTTCGCGCCCAGCTTGTACATCGAGGACAGCCACCCCGTGTCGTTGTAGGCGGGGCCGCCGATCACTACCTTCGCGTCGGGGTCGCCGGCCTTGAACGCCGGGGACGCGGCCTTCAGGAGGTTCACGTACTGCTGGGCCGAGCCGCTCCAGAAGTCGTCCTGGTTCGGTTCGTTCCAGACCTCCCAGGCCTGGATCTTCCCGGCCCACCGGTGCGCCGCCCACTGCGCGAACTTGGCGTAGGAGGACGGGCTGCTCGGGGGGGAGTACGGGTTGGTGCAGCCGCCGCAGGCCCACGACGGCGTCCGCCACAGCATCCCGAGGACCTTGATCCCGTGCGAAGAGGCCTCGTCCACGGCCTTGTCCACGATGTCCAGGGACCAGGACTCGTAGTCGCTCGAGCCGTGCTCCTGGATGGTCTGCCATCCGATGTCGATGCGGACCCACCCCGCGTGCGCCGAGGCCAGGTTGCCGACGACCGTGGCGCGCTGGGCGTCCGAGTAGTCGCCCCACGTCGCGTGGTAGTTCACGCCGAAGGAGGGAACCTGGAGTGTGGCCGCAGAGGCCCTGGCGCTTGCGGGGCCGAAGCTCATGAAGCCGATGAGGAGCGAGGCAGCGACCGCGAGGGCAACCGACGAGGGAAGGAGACGTCTCCCCAGTGAGTGGGCGTTCCTGGTGTCCATCTCCGGCTCCTCCCAGCCCGAGTCCCGGCAGAGCCCCCTCGGCCTCTGGCGGTGGCGGTTCCGTGGAAACGCCGTCAGGTGTGGGATCGGAAGGTGGGAGGTGGGTGCTTGACGCCCGCGGGCGATGACGAGACGAAGATCACCCCTGCCCGAAGTTCGGTAGGACCAACGCATCCGCCGGCCGGGCCGAACCGATCCCGGCATCGGCCTTTCGGCGGAGTCCCGTCACGCCTCGGGGGGCGCCGTCGGGGGAAGCGGAAGGGCGGGGAGTGCCTAGCGGGCGGACCGGCGGGTGCCCCGCGCCTCGTCCGAGAAGCCCTCGTCGGACTCCTCGTCCCCCGCGGGGCTGGGCGCCGCGATCAGCGGCGGGTTGAGGTCCGAGCTGAGGTCGATCAGAGCGGCCTCGGTCGCGGAGGAGGCCTCCGCCAGGGGGGCGAACGCGGCCCGCACGCGGTCGGGGATCTCCGTGATCCGGCCCCGGAGCTCGTCCATGCGGCCCTGGAGATCGGCCAGCTGTGGTTCCACCCGGTCCCGCCAGCCGGCGAACCGGGCCAGGGAAGCCTGGAGCTCGCGCCACTGACGGTCGGACTCCGCGGCCTGGCGGGCCATCGTGGCCCGGGCCTGCTCGACGATGTGCGCGGCCGAGTCCTCCGCCGCCCGCAGGACCCGCCCGATCTCCTCGCTGACCACCTCCGGTGACGAACCCAGGGGCTGGTCCGGCCGGGGGGGCGCCTCCAGCTGCTGCTTGATGAGCCGCTCGATGTGGGCCCGCAGCTCGCCGATGTGCCGGTCGCGGGCGGCGATCTCCTGGTCCTTGGCCGCGAGGTGCTCCTGCACGCCGTGCATGCGTTCGGACAGCGCAGCCATCTGGTCGTTGAGCTCGCGTTCCCGTTCGGCCATGCGGAGCTGCTGCTCCGTCACCTGGCGCTGGATCGCGGCCATGCGCTCTTCCATCTCGGCCGCGCGGGCCTCGGCCTCCCGGGCCCTGTTCATCGACTGCCGAAGCATGATGTCCCGGTCGGAGATGGCCTGGTTCACCGACGAACGCCGGTAGCCGAACAGGCCCTTGCCGATGTCGGGAGGCTGGTTGCTCACCTCGTGGTCCTCGCGCTTTCCCTCGACGTGCTCAGTGTGGCCTCGACATGCCGGGGCCGGGACTTGAGCGGCCCGGGCACCTTCACCTCACGACACCACCTTGCCGAACCGGACCCGCAGCGACGGGACCCGGACCAGGTCGCCCCGCTTGTTCCGGACCAGGTAGGTCTCGGCGGCCCGGTCGTAGGCCTCGAGGGTCCCGAGCGCCTCGCCCACATAGCCGTTCGGCAGCTCGAACTGGAACGACACCCTCCGCCCGATGTCGGCCGATGTGACGAAGTTCTGCCCGCGCATCGTCCCCACAGCGTAGCGCCGCGAGGCGGATCCCGGAACGGCGGGGGGTTCAGCGCTCGACGCGGACGATGGCCTCCGGCGAGGGCTGCGGGTAGGCCTCCGGATGGACGGCCCAGGCCAGGATCTCCAGCCCGTCCACGATCCGGGGACCCGGCCGCGAGAAGTACGAGGACGCGTCCACCGCGTACACGCTCCGTTCCCGGGCGGCGGGCGTGGCCGCGAAGTCAGGGTGGGCATACAGGGCCCGGGCCTCTTCCTCGGCCTCGTCCAGGTAGTAGCCGCACGGCATGAACACGATCACCTCCGGGATGGCGTCGGCGATCTCGCGCCACCTGACCTCTCGCGACGGCTCGCCCTTCGTCGAGAGCAGGTTCGTGCCCCCCGCCATCTCCACCATGTCCGGCACCCAGTGCCCGCCCGCGAACGGCGGGTCGGACCACTCGAGCGCCAGGACCCGGATCGAGGGCAGCCGGAGCGCGGTGCGCCGGACCTTCTCCACCCTGGCCCTGAGGGACTCGGCGATCTCCGTCGCCCGCTCCTCGCGTTCGAGGAACCGGCCCACGACCACGATGGTCTCGATGACCTCGTCGAGTGTGTTCGGGTCGAGTGACAGGACCTCGGCGTCCACCCCCAGGTCCTTCAGGGCGTCCCTGACGTCACCCGACGGCACGGCGCACACCCGGCACAGGTCCTGGGCGAGGATCACATCGGGTTGGATCCGCTGGATCAGTGCCCGGTCGATCCGGTAGAGCGGCTGCTGCTGGCCCATCCGTTCGCGAACGACGTCGTCGATCTCCCGGGCGGACAGGGGCCGGCCCGAGGGAAGCGCCGAGCGCGAGGCCACCGGCTTGGTGGTGGCCTCCGGCGGGTAGTCGCACTCGTCGGTGACCGCGGCCAGGTCGTCGCCGAGCCCGAGCGCGTAGACGATCTCGGTGGCCGACGGCAGCAGCGAGATGACCTTCACCGCGCCGCTCCGTCCGCGGCCGTGCTGCGGGAACGCGAAGTCATCGGGGGAGCCGTCCCAGCTCGAACGGGCTCTCCAGGAGGTCGGCCAGGTCGCGCAGGGCCCGTCCGGCCTGCGCTCCGTCCAGCAGCCGGTGGTCGAACGACAGCGACAGGGTCATGGCCGGGCGGGCCACCACCTCGTCATCCACCACCAGGGCCCGGGGCTCGATGACCCCGGTGGCCAGGATCGAGGCCTCGGGGAAGTTGATGATCGGCGTGCCGTACTCGGCGCCGAACGTCCCCACGTTCGACACGGTGATCGTGCTCCCCCCCATCTGCTCGGGCCGGATCGAGCCGTCGCGGGCCGCCGCCGAGAGCGCGGCGATCTCCTCGGCGATGGCCACGATGCCCTTCGACGGGGCGTCGCGGACCACCGGCACCATCAGGCCGCGCTCGGTGTCCGTGGCCACCCCGACGTGGACGTCCCGGTGCACCACGATCTCTCCGGCGTGCGCGTCGAACGACGCGTTGAGCAGGGGATGGGACCGGCACACCTCGACCAGCGCCCGGACGACTACCGCGAGCGGGCTGACCCGGGGGCCCTGCCGCCGCTCCATCTCCTCCCGGAACCCCATGAGCTGGGTGCAGTCCACGGTGAGGAACGTGGTGACGTGGGGGATCTCGCGGACCGACCGGGCCATCTTCTCGGCCACCATCCGGCGGACCCCCCGGACCGGGATGCGCTCGACCTCGCTGCCCGTGATTCCGGCCTCGCGGCCGTCGTCCCCGCCGGCCGCGGCCCGCTCCACGTCCTCCCGGGTGACCCGCCCGCCGGGCCCCGAACCGGCCACCGTGGCCAGGTCGACGCCGAGGTCCTTGGCCAGCCGGCGAACGGGTGGGGTGGCCGCCACCGGCCCCTGCCCGGCGGGCGACTGCACCGCGGCCGGGGGCCCGGTCTCCTCCTCCTCGGCCACGCCGTAGCCCACCAGCACGGCCCTGCGCTTCGGCGGCGGGGGAGCGGCCTCCGCGGCCTCCTCGGGCGTCGTCTCCATGGCCGCCTGGACCCCGGCGTGGGCCCGTTCCTCCGGCTCCTCCGATGGGGGCTCCGGTTCGGCCCCGGTGGCCTCCACGGCCGGCTCACCGTCCGTGATCTCGAACGTCACGAGGGGCGATCCCACCTGCACCATCGCCCCGGCCTCGACGTGAAGCGTGCCGACCACGCCGGCGAACGGGGAGGGGATCTCCACAAGGGCCTTCGCGGTGTTCACCTCCACCAGCGGCTGGTTCAGCTCGACGGTGTCGCCCTCGGCCACCAGCCACTGGACGACCTCGGCCTCCTCCAGCCCCTCCCCCAGGTCCGGCAGCATGAAGACGCGCTGTGGCATCAGTAGTCCACGGTCTTCCGCACCGCCGCCACGATGCGCTTGGCCGTCGGCAGGTAGTGCTCCTCCAGCGTGGCCGGGGGGTAGGGCGTGTCGTAGCCGGTGACCCTGAGGACGGGAGCCTCGAGGTGGTCGAACGCCTCCTCCATGATCCGGGCCGACACCTCCGCGCCGAAGCCCAGGGTCAGCGGGGCCTCGTGCACCACCACGGCCCGTCCCGTCTCCCGCACGCACCGGGCCAGGGCGTCGACGTCGAGCGGCACCAGCGAGCGCAGGTCGAGGACCCGGCATTCCAGCCCGTCCTCGGCCAGCAGCTTCGCCGCCGCCAGGGACCGGGCCACCATGGCGCCGTACGCCACGATCGTGCAGGCGTCGCCGTCGCGGACCACCCGGGCCCGCCCGATCGGCTCGCCCTCGGCCGGCAGATCGCCCTGCTCCTTCGACCAGTACCTGCTCTTCGGTTCCAGGAAGATCACCGGGTCGGGGTCGGCGATCGACGACCGCAGGAGGTGGTAGGCGTCAAGCGGAGTCGCCGGGACCACGACCTTCAGTCCCGCGGTGTGCGCGTAGTACGTCTCCGGGCTCTCGGAGTGGTGCTCGGCCGCGCCGATCCCGCCGGCGAACGGGATCCGGACCGTGATCGGCATGCCCTGCCGCCCCCGCGACCGGTACCGGTACTTGGCCACGTGGCTGATCACCTGGTCCAGGGCCGGGTACGAGAACCCGTCGAACTGCATCTCCACCACCGGCCGCCACCCCGCGATGGCCAGCCCCACCGACACCCCGGCGATGGCCGCCTCCGCCAGCGGTGTGTCGAAGACCCTGCCCTCGCCGAACTCGTCCTGGAGCCCGTCCGTGATCCGGAACACGCCGCCCAGCTTCCCCACGTCCTCGCCGAACACCAGCGTCCGGTCGTCCTCCGCCAGGGAGTCGCGGAGGGCCCGGTTCAGGGCCTGCGCCATGGTCACGTCGGCCATCAGTCCTCCCCGGCCGCGTCCCGGAGCATCCGGTCGCGCTGGCGGGCCAGGGCCGGCGGCAGCTCGCCCTCGAACACCCACTCGAACAGCTCCTCCACCGGGCGGGGATCCGAGCCGATCACGCCCTCCCGCATGCTCGTGGCGAACGCCTTGGCCTCCTCCTCGCAGCGCGCGACGAACTCGTCGTCGGCCAGGCCCCGGGCCCGCAGGAACCGCAGGTATCGCTCCAGCGGGTCCCGCCGGCGCCACTCCTCGACCTCCTCCTTCGGCTGGTACCGGCCGGCGTCGTCGGCGGTCGAATGGGGGCCCAGCCGGTAGGTGAGGGCCTCGACGAGCGTCGGGGTCCCGTCGGCCCGGGCCCGTTCGGCCGCCTCCCTCGTCACCTGGTACACGGCGAGGACGTCGTTGCCGTCCACCAGCACCCCGGGGAACCCGTACCCCTCGGCCTTCCGCCAGATCGGCGCGGCCATCTGCCTGGCCACCGGCACGGAGATGGCCCACTGGTTGTTCTGGCAGAAGAACACCACCGGGGCCCGGAACACCGCGGCGAAGTTCCACGCCTCATGCAGGTCGCCCTCGGAGGTGGCCCCGTCGCCGAAGTACGCCAGGGAGATCTCGGCCTTCCCGTCCATCCGGACGCCCATCGCGTAGCCCACGGCGTGCAGGGCCTGCGACCCCACAGGCACGCTCACCATGCCGAACCGCATCTCGTTGGGGTCGTACGTCCCGCCGTGCCACGTGGCCCGGTAGAAGTGGAGGTACTGGACGAGGTCCACCCCCCGAACCACGGCCGCCCCCAGCTCCCGGTACGAGGGGAAGATGTAGTCCTCCGGCTGCAGCGCGAACGCGCTGCCCACCTGGGCGGCCTCCTGGCCGATGAGCGGCGGGTACACCGCCAGCTGTCCCTGGCGCTGGAGGGCGGTGGCCTCCAAGTCGGCCCGCCGCACCGTGGCAAGCAACCGGTACAGCTCGCGGAGGTCCTCGTCCTTCAGCCCGAGGTCGGCCGGTTCGACCAGGGCCGAGCCGTCGTCGGCGATGACCCGGTACGGCGCGTCACCGCGCGCTTCAGGGGAGGAGGTCACCGGCGGCCCGTCCGATCCACTCACCAGACGGCGCGGGGGCCGGCCGCGGACCGGCCGGGGACCCAGTACCGGCGGAGCCGCCCGACCCGCTCGATCCGGTCCCTGGCGACGTGGTCGGCGGCCTCCGAGGTCGAGATGGCGCGCTCCCCGGACACCATGAACACCTCGCGGAGCGTCCGGTAGATGCCCTCCACCTTCGCCATGGCGCGCTCGCGGTCGTATCCCCGGAGCTCGTCGGCGACGTTGATGAGCCCGCCGGCGTTGATCACGTAGTCGGGGGCGTACAGGATCCCCATCTGCTGCAGGGCCTCCCCGTGCTCGGGGCTCTCCAGCTGGTTGTTGGCGCTCCCGCCGATCACGCGGCAGCGCAGCGAGGGAAGGGTGTCGTCCCGGATGATGCCGCCCAGCGCGCACGGCGCGAAGATGTCGCACTCCTCGGCGTGGATCTTGTCGGCGTTCGCCGTGTCCACGCCGAACTCCCGGACCACCCGGGCCACGGCGTCGACGTCCACGTCGGAGATCACCACGCTCGCGCCGGCGTCCACGAGGTGCTTCACCAGGTGGTAGCCGACCTTGCCCACGCCCTGCACGGCGACCCGCCGGCCCGCCAGCGAGGAGTCCTTCCACGCCTCCTCGGCGCACGCGATGAGGCCCTGGAACACCCCCCAGGCGGTGACCGGCGACGGATCGCCGGAGCCGCCCATGGCCGGCGAGACTCCCACGACGTGTCGGGTCTCCCGGCGGATGGTGTCCATGTCGTCGCCGGTGGTCCCGACGTCCTCGGCCGTGACGTAGCGGCCCTGGAGCGTGTCGATGAACCGCCCGTAGGCCCGCAGGAGCTCCTCGGACTTGATCCGCTTGGGGTCCCCGATGATCACGGCCTTGCCGCCCCCCAGGTCGAGCCCCGCGGCGGCGGCCTTGTAGGTCATGCCCCGGGCCAGGCGGAGCACGTCGTGCAGCGCGTCCTCCTCCGTGGCGTACGGGTAGAACCGCGAGCCGCCCAGCGCGGGCCCCAGCTGGGTGGAGTGGATGGCCACGATGGCCCGGAGTCCGGACGGGGGGTCGTGGAAGAACACGACCTCCTCGAACTCCTCGCCGATCTCGTCGAAGACGCCCATCTAGCCGTTGCCCCTGCTCGAGATGGACGGCACGCGCGGCGTCAACCTCATCCGGCCTCCTGCAACGCGGGTGGGGTTCCGACTATAGCATCGGGCCCCCGCCGGCCATCCCGGGGCTCCGGGTGTCCAACCGGAGCCCTCCGACCGCTCGGAGGCCTGCCCCGAGCCACTAGAATCCCTGCGTGTTCCCCTGCGCGTACCTGCGGGTGTTCCAGCCCCTGGAGGCATTCCCGGCCGACGAGCGGGCCCACTGGGAGCGGTACATCCTGGGCGGGGGGCGGACCCCACCGGTCCGCCCGGTGTACCGGGAACGCTCCACGGTCCCGGAGGGGCGGATCGGGCTCCTGTCCTCCGCGGAGGGCGACCACGCGGACGTCCGCATGATCGAGGGCTCGTACTACGTGTGCCCGTGGCGGACCCGCCTCCGCGAGCTGGCCAGCCTGCTGTCCCTCCGCGAGTCCACCGCCCCGGAGATGGTGGACGCCTTCGTTCCGGAGTCGGAGGCCCGCCGGGCGGCGCGCGAGCTGGCCCGCCTGCGCCGCCGGGGACCCGCCGCCGTGCCGTTCCTGCTGCAGAGCCCGTGGCACGTCCCCATCAGGTGGTTCGTGCTGGTCTCGGACGAGGAGCGGCGGCTGGTGGAGGACGACCTGGTCGGATACCGGATGACGTACCCGACCCAGGTCACGAAGGCCCGCAAGCGAGCCGAGGCGGCCCTGGTGGCGTTGCGACGCTCGGAGCTGTCGCCGCTCGCCGACCTGGCCGGCGACCTGTCCCGGTGGCTGGCGGCGTTCGACCATCGCTCGATCCTGGAGCTCGACTACGACGGGGTGTCGAGCCTGTTCACGTGGGACGAGCTCGACAACGACCACAGCGCGCGCGACGTCCAGGAGTCAATCTCGGCGCTGGGCGGAGGCGATCTGGCCCGAGCCGCGGAGCTGTACCAGTCCGTCTCCAACAGGTGGGCCGAGGTCAGGAGCCATGAATCCCTGAATTGACCGGCCCGGCATCACGGTGACGCGAGCGGATCCCCTCGCCCCCCGCCGTCGAGTTCCGGCGGGGCGACACGGTCCCCACCGAATCTGCCGGTTTGTCCCTTGTGTCGGAGCTGGAAGACCGCCATAATTGGCGCGAACAGCGATACAAGCTTGCGGATTGGCCCGGAGGAAGGGGGGCGAATTGATGGCCAAGACCCAAGACGACACGGAGCGTCTGCTGACACCCGCGGAGGTGGCAGCGATGTTCCGGGTCGATCCGAAGACCGTCACGCGTTGGGCCAAGGCCGGGAAGCTGTCCTCGATACGCACATTGGGGGGGCACCGGCGGTACCGCGAGTCGGAGATCAGGAACCTGATCGACGGCTCGAACTCGCGCTCGTAGCGCCCGGCTGCGACCGGCACCCGGCAGAGGAGGTCCGCATCAGGCAGCGGGGCCTCGTCGCTGCATGTCCTCCGGCTGCCGCCGCGGCGCCGGGCAGACTCGGCGAGCGGCCGGGCGAAGGGGCGGCGGGGGTGGCGAGGGGCAGAATCGAACTGCCGACACCGCGGTTTTCAGCCGCGTGCTCTGCCAACTGAGCTACCTCGCCGATGCCGCGGCGCCGGCGCGGACGCGCCGGACGCCGCCTGTGCACTCGCGGTCCGGACGGGATTCGAACCCGCGACCTCCACCTTGACAGGGTGGCGAGCACGGCCAAGCTGCTCCACCGGACCGTATGTGGTTTTCGGCCGCCCGGGCCCGCCGGGACCGGTGCTCGCGCTCCGGTCCGACCGTCCCGACCCGGCCGGTGCCCCCAACGGGATTCGAACCCGTGTCGCCACCTTGAAAGGGTGGAATCCTGGGCCGCTGGACGATGGGGGCGTGCATCGCACCCACTGGGGGCAGCCGCCTGAGTATAGCCGCGCCCGGCCCCCCTCCACGAAGGGAGCGGCGCGAGCCTCCGGCGGGCAGCCTCAGGGGCCGGCTCGCCGCGGGCCCACCGGCTCGAGCGACAGCCGGTCGCCGGGACGGAGGTCAGTCCCGGCCGGACACTCCAGCACGTGCCGCACCCTTCTGCGCGGGCGGGTGACCCGACCCGCTCCCACGTGCAGCACGTGCAGGACCGTCCCGTGGGCGTCGAGGAGGACGGCCGAGATCGGGAACCGCATGCCCGCCGTCTGCACCGACCGCGTCCGGAGCAGGAGCAGCGCCCGGCCCGGGGCCAGCTCGTCCCGGCCCCGCAGGCCGCGCATGCGCTCCCGCCTGGTCCGGGGGACCTCGACCACCCACCGACGCCCCCGCGAGTCCTCGAGCACCGCGTGGCCGGCCCGGACCGTCCCCGACACCCGCACCACCCCCGGCGCGAACGTAGCACCCGCCTCCGACATCGAAGGGCCCGGGAGGGTCAGCGCGACGCCAGCCGCTCCACCATGGCCCGCTGGTCCGGGCCGAGCCACGGCGGCGAGCCGGCCCTGGCGTTCTCCTCCGCGTGCCCGGGGTGCCGGGTGGCGGGGATCGCGACCGAGATCCGGGGGTCCGACAGACACCATTTCAGCAGGGACTCCGCCCACGACGCCGCGCCCAGTTCGCCCAGCTCGGAGGGACTCGGTCCCGGCAGCAGGCTCCCCTCGCCGAACGGCCGCATGGCGATCACGCCCAGGCCGAGGTCCTCGGCCAGCGGCAGGACGCGCCGTTCGACCTGGCGTTCCCGGGGGTTGTACGGCACCTGGATGACCTGGATGCGGCCGGAGCGCATCACCGCTTCCATCTCCTCGAACGCCCCGGGGCTGTAGTGCGTCGCACCCAGCAGGCCGATCCTGCCCGCGTCCCGTTCGGCCTCCATCCAGGGCAGGTGGTCCTCCCATGCCACCAGGTTGTGCACCTGGAGGAGGTCGACCCGTCCGCCGAAGAACCGGAGCTGGGCGGCGAACTGCTCCCTCCCGGCCTCGGCCGAGCGGCTCCAGATCTTCGTCGCCACCACCGCCTCGTCGCGGAGCCCGAGCGCGTCCACGGCCCGCGCGAGCACCCCCTCGGCCCTTCCGTACATCGGCGAGGAGTCCACCACCCGTGCGCCGCCCGCGAACGCCGCCCGCGTCACCTCCCGTGCCTCATGCTCCTGGCCCGGCCCCACGTCGAACGTCAGCCAGGTCCCGAGCCCCACCACCGGCGCCTCGGGGCCCGCCCTCCCGAGCTGTCTGAGCTCCATCCGTCGAACGCTACCCCGCCGGGCCGTTCGGCGGCGGGGAGGCCAAACGGCTCAGCGCGACGGGCCGAAAGTCCATGAGACCCGATCGCGTCCTTCGGCCGATGAACCTCCTGAACTGGTTCGGCAACGTCGCCGCCGGCATGATCGCGGCCCTGCTGTGGACGCACGAGCGCTTCGCGATGCCGCTGCTGCTGGTGCTCGCCGTCCTGTCGTTCCTGGGGTACCGGGCGGCGGTGGACCGCAGGCTCCCACGAGCTGCGGGCGCCCCTGACCCCGCTCAAGGGGTTCCTGGGGTCCCTCATTGAGGGGACCCTGGATGACTCATCGAACCTGATCGGCAACGCCGTGAAGTACTCGCCGGCCGACCGGCCCATCGTGGTCTCGGTGTCCCCGGACATCAGGGGCGGCCATGCGGTCGTCTCGGTGGCCGACGAAGGGGCCGGCCTGGGCCTGTACATCGCCAGGCGGCTGGCGGAGGCCATGTCCGGACGGCTGTGGGTGGAAGGGAACGCAGGTGGCGGCTCGACCTTCGCATTCGCCCTGCCGCTGTCCGTCACGGTGCTCGAGCATCGGAGCGAGCCGGCGGATGCCCTGCTCACCGGCTGACCCGGAGCGGGCGCTCAGCGGCCGGTGAGCTTCACCAGGCGGATCCGGGTCCACGGCTCGTCCTCGGTCCCGGTGTCCACGTGGACCTCGTCGAGCACGGACATCTCGATCGCCATGGCGAGGGAGACCGCGAGCCGCTCGTCCGACTGGACGCCCGGGGCGTGCGCGCCCACCCGGTAGACGCCCGGGTTGCGAACCGCCATCTCGAACGTGTGGCCGTCCGAGCGCGCCGTGACCTCGACGTTCGGATTCCCGGAGTGCGACGTGGCCTGGGCGCAGGCCTCCCACAGCGCGAGCAGGAGGTCGTCGATCACGGCCGGAGGGAACTCGGCGCCGGCCGCGGCCTCGGCGATGAAGCTCCGCATGCCGGCACGGGGTTGCTGGTCCATCCGGAACGATGTGTCTCGCCTCATCTGAGAGGGCCGGGCAGGAATCGAACCCGCGACGCGAGGGTTAAAAGCCCCCTGCTCTACCAACTGAGCTACCGGCCCTTCCGATGGTCAGGATATGTGACTGTCAAGCTCTCGGGACCGCGCCCCGGGATGCCCGGAATACCCATCGGCGGCCATGGCCGGACCCTGGAGTTCCCGGGGTCCAGGAACCCGATCGCCCGATCGCGCCGTCCAAGCCATCAGTCCACCGAACGAAGGAGCCGACATGGGCAGACGGATCATCGTGGCGATCGTCGCGGCGGCGGCCGCACTCGCGGTAGCGGCAGCGGTCCCGGCGATCGCCGGAGCGGGAACCGGGGGAACGTCGAGCCCCGATCGTTCCGGCAAGCGGATTTCGGGCACCGGGGTGCAGCCCGGCGCTCCCGGCGTATCGTCCGGCGTCGTGGTGGGTTCGAGCGGGTCCGGTTCGGCCACGGGCGGCGCCTCCACCGGGATCGGCTACGTGGCCCCGGACGTCCCCATCGCCGCCCCCTCGGGCGTGCTGTCGGTCGAACCCGGCGTGCCATGCCCGGCCAGGTTCCCCGGCCCGTGCGGAGGCGGGTTCCCCGGCGCGATCGGCGCCAACACCGTCACCGTCACCGGGTCGGCCGTGGTCAGCTCGCAGCCGGACGAGGCCGTGATCGGTCTCGGGGTCCAGACCCAGGCCTCGGACGCCGCGGACGCCCTCCGCGAGAACGCCGACCGGATGGCGGCCGTGATCAAGGCCCTCACCGACCTGGGGATCGACCGTTCGGACATCTCCACCGCGCTGGTCAGCCTGTACCCGACGTACGACTCGAACGGCATCGCCGTGACCGGGTACCAGGCCCAGAACCAGATCACCGTCACCCTGCACGACCTGTCGAAGGCCGGGGAGACCATCGACACCGCCACCGCCGCGGGCGCGAACCTCACCACGGGGATCACGTTCCAGCTGTCGCAGGGCAGCCCCGCGCTGACCGGCGCCCTGAAGGCGGCCGTCGAGGACGCGCGGAGCAAGGCCGACGCCCTGGCCGCCGCGGCCGGCGCGAAGGTGGGCGACGTCGTGGCCATCACCGAGGACTCGGGCGGCTACCCCATCCCGTACGCAGAGGCGGGAGTGGACTCCAGGGCGGCCGGCGCGCCGACCCCGGTCGTGCCGCCGGCCATCCAGACCATGGTCTCCGTGACCGTGGTGTGGGAGCTACAGCAGGCCTCGTAGCACGGCCACCCGAGGAGCCGCCTCCCGACCCTCGCGAGGGTCCGGGGGGCGGCTCTTCTCCACGGGCGGTCCTCTGCTGGAGGCACCCAGGCTCGGCCTTCGAGACCGGCCCCCAGCCCGTCCTCGACACCGGTCGCCAGCCCGGAAGATGTCGGAGGGCTATGGGTGCTGCTCGGCGGCCGCGTCATCGATGTCCGAGCCAGGGCAGCGGCTCGCTCGACCGGTTTCGATGAGCGGCGCGGTCACTGCTCTCGCGTGGAGACGGGGCCGGCCGGGCCGGTCTCGGCTCGCTCCCGGGGGATGTGGCGGTAGGCGTTCGTGATGGGGAGGCGCCGGTCGCGGCCGAACGCCTTGGGCGTGATCTTCACGCCGGGCGGCGCCTGGCGGCGCTTGTACTCGGCGCGGTCGATCATGGACACCACCCGTTCGACCACGGCGCGGTCGTGGCCCTGGGCGACGATCTCCTCCGGGCCCAGGTCGTCCTCGACGTAGGCCTCGACGATCGGGTCGAGATCGTCGTAGGCCGGGAGCGAGTCGATGTCGCGCTGGTCCGGTCGCAGCTCGGCGGAGGGTGGCTTCTCCAGCACCGTCTCCGGGATGGGCTCGCCCGGCTCGCCGTGGGCGTCGCGCCAGCGGGCCAGGCGGTACACCAGCGTCTTCGGGACGTCCTTGATCGGGGCGAACCCGCCGGCCAGGTCGCCGTACAGCGTGGAGTACCCCACGGCCATCTCGCTCTTGTTCCCGGTGGCCAGCACCAGCGACCCGAACTTGTTCGACAGCGCCATCAGGAGGTTCCCGCGGATCCGGGCCTGGAGGTTCTCCTCGGCCACTCCCTCCTCCGTCTCGGCGAACAGGTCCGCCAGGGCCTCCCGATACGCGGCGAACACGGCGTCGATCCGAACCTCGTCGATCCGGATGCCGAGGCGCTTGGCCACGTCCACGGCATCGCTCACGCTCCCCGCCGACGAGAACGGAGACGGCATGGCCAGGGCCCGCACGGACTCCGGCCCCAGCGCGTCGGCCGCCAGGGTGGCCACCAGCGCGGAGTCGATCCCGCCGGAGAGGCCCAGCACCACCTCCCGGAACCCGTTCTTCCTGACGTAGTCCCCGAGCCCGAGGACGAGCGCCCGGTACACCTCCTCGTCGCCCTCGGGCAGCGGCGGGCGCGACGGGTCCGGGCCCTCGGCCTTCTCGGCGGGGCCGGCGACCGAGGGGCCGGGATAGGACTCGGGGAGGTGGGGGACATCGAGGTCCACCACCAGGAGATCCTCCTCGAACGCCGCGGCGTGCCACGCCAGCGTCCCGTCCGGCGCCACCACCAGCGACCCCCCGTCGAACACCAGCTCGTCCTGGCCGCCGACGGCGTTCACGTACACGATCCACGCGCCGGTCTCCCTGGCTCGGTCCCGGCACACCTCCAGGCGCTCCGCGGTCTTGCGCAGGTGGTACGGGGAGGCGTTGATGTTCGGGATCACGGCGGTCCGGAGCCGGCCGTACTCGGTCCACGGCATCCCGGGGCGCCACGCGTCCTCGCAGATCGACAGCCCCAGCGCCGACGACCCCAGCCGGACCGGGCACGCGGCGTCGCCCGGGACGAACGTCCGGGCCTCGTCGAACACGCCGTAGTTCGGGAGCTTCACCTTGAAGTACCTGGCCCTGACCTCGCCGCCGGCCAGGAGGGCGGCCGCGTTGTGGAGTCCCCGCTCGGTGCGGTCCACGTATCCGACGAGCACCGGGCAGCCGCCCGCCGTCTCCGAGGCCAGATCGGCGAGCGCGCGGAGGTTGTCGCGGACGAACTCCGGGCGGAGCACCAGGTCCTCGGGCGGATAGCCGGTGATGGCCAGCTCGGGGAAGCACACCAGGTCGGCCCCCGCCTTGGCGGCCTCGTGCGCCCACCGGACCATGAGCTCGACGTTGCCGTCGAGGTCGCCGACGGTGGTGTTCACCTGCCCCAGCGCGATCCGCACCATCCGCTCCGAAGCCTACCGCCGGCGCCGGTGCCCGCAGGATCCGCGGGCGGCCGGCGGGAACACCTCCGCCCCGCGGGGGGTACTGCTACGTACCATTGGACGCGAGGGCCGGACCGGAGTGCCGCGCAGCCCTCGACAAGCGAGTCGACGACCGGGAGGCTGCGCTGGTGAACGAGCGAGGAGGGGGGGTGCGGGCCGTCCGCCGGGGCCCCGGCCGGGCCGCGCTGCGGGCCGCCGTGGCGGATGTGCCGCTGTGGTGGAGGGCGCCGCTGCTCCTGTTCGGATCGCCCGCGCTGCTCCTCGCCGTGGCGGCCGGGGCACTCGTGCTGTCGGTGGCGGCGGCCACGCCCAGCCTGTTCCTGTCCTCCGCGGGCGGCGTGGAGGTGGCCGAGGGCCTGGCCCACCTCCGTCCCGGTCAGGCCGGGCTGACGGTCCAGTCGTTCGGCTCCCTGGGGAGCGGCGACGCGGGTGCCGGCCTGGTGGAGGTCCAGGACCGGGCCGTGGCCCTCGTCGCGGCGAGCCTGCGGGGGGTCGGATCGCCGTCGTTCACCATCCTGGGGTCCCAGGTCGACGTGAGCGGGCCCGCTGGGCCGGCCGTCCGGGTCCAGACGCTGTTCCGAACGGGGTTCGAACGGCACGTCCGGCTGATCGCCGGCTCGGGAGAGCGGGACGGGGTGTGGCTGGACGGCGACACGGCCGAGGGGCTGGGGGTGGAGCCGGGCGACACCGTCCGCCTGTCGAACTCCGAGGGCTCGGTCGAGGTCCCGGTGGCCGCGACGTACCGGAGCCTGGCGGCCGGCGCCCTCCCGCCGTTCTGGGCGGGGCTCGAGGACTTCGTCGGCACGGGGCGTTCGGGCGGACAGGCGCCCCCGCCGGTGCTGCTGGCCGGCGAGGGGCTGCTGCGGTCCGCCGGCCGGGGGCTGCGGATGACGGTCCGGCTGACGTGGGAGCTCCCGCTCCTCGACCGAACGCCGACGATCGAGGATGCCCGGAGCGATGCGGCGGCGTTCGACGCGGCGACCGCCCGCCTCGGCACGCCCTCCGACGGCGGGCCGGCCCCGTTCGGCCGCGGGGCCGTGGTCTCGAAGCTCCCGGGGGTGGTGGCCGCCGCGGAGCGCTCGGTCGACGGCATCGCAGGCGCGGTGAACGTGGTCTCGCTGGCCGGCCGGTTCCTGGCGCTCGGCCTGCTGGCCGCCGCGGCGGCGGCCGAGGCCCGGCGGCGCCGGCGCGAGATCCGGCTGCTCGACACGCTCGGCGACGGCCCGGGGCACATGGCGGTCGCCGCGTGCCTCGAGGTGCTGCTGCCGTTCGTGGTCGCCGCGTACGCCGGGGTCGCGCTCGCCACCTGGCTGGTGGACCGACTGGGGCCCGGGGGCGCGATCGGCTCGGCGGCCGGCACGTCCGCGATGTGGCAGGCGGCCGCGTGGATGGCGGGGGCCCTGCCGGTGGTCGGCGTCGCGACGGCGATCGTGGCCCGCCGGACGGCCGAGGACCCCGCCGACGGCCGCCTCCGGGAGGCGCTCTCCGGTGCGCCGTGGGAGATCCTCGTCCTGCTCCTCGCCGGCGCCGCCCTGTACGAGGTGGTGACGCGCGGCGGGCTCCGAGCGAACGGCGAGGCCGTGCGCGTCGACGCGTTCGCGCTGGTGTTCCCCCTGCTGTTCGTCGCCGGCATGGCCGGGCTGGGGGCCCGGGCGGCCCGGCGCCTGCTGCCGGCGCTGGGAGGGGTGGGGCCGGGCCGGTCCACCGCCCGTTACCTGGCGGCGAGGCGGCTGGCCGCCGCCTCCGCGCCGGCGCTCGCGCTCGGAGCGATGGTCGCCGCGGCGGCCTCCGCGCTGCTGTTCGCGGGCATCGTCTCGACGTCGGCCCGCACCAGCACGGACGAGAAGATCCGCGACGCCGCGGGAGCCGACGTGCGCGTCCGGGTGGCCGAGGGTGACCGCATCCCGGCGTCGCTGGGGTTCCCCCACACGGAGGTGTGGCGGGTCACCGGGGCATCCGTCCTGCCGACCGGGCCGCGCGTCACGGTGCTGGCCATCGACCGCGGGACCTTCGCCGGCGCCGCCGCGTGGAGCGGCGCGTTCTCCGGCGGCGGCCCGGCGGACGCCGTCGCGCCGCTGGCCGGGCGGTCCACCCGGCTCCCGGTGGTCGTGGCCGGGGCCGGGCTCTCCGGGGACGTCACCCTCGAGATCGGGTCCCGGCCGGTGCCGGCCACCGTCCGGGCGACGCTCGGAGGGTTCCCGGGCCGGACCTCGACGGTGCCGGTGGTGGTGGCGTCGCGCGCCGAGCTGGAGACCGCGCTCGGACGGGCCGGCTCCTCGCTGCACGGCGCCGGCGGGCAGCGCGAGCTGTGGGTCCGCGGCGACCCTCCGGCGATCCTGGCCGCCCTCCGCCGGGCGGGTGTGACCCTCGCCGGCCCGGTGCACCGGCCGGACCAGGCCGCCGGCGTGTCCGCCGCCCGGGCGGTGGGGTGGGTGTTCGGGCTGCTCCAGGCCCTCGGCGGGGTGGCCGTGGTGGCGACGCTGGCCGGCCTGGTGCTGTACCTGCGAACGGGCCGCCGGGGACGCGACGCCGGGCACGCGGTGGCGGTCCGGATGGGCCTGCGCCGGGGGAGCCACGTGCGGGCGCTGGTCCTCGAGCTGGGCGCCATCCTCGGTGCGGCGCTCGTGGTGGGGGCTGTGCTGGCCGGCGTGGCGGCGTGGGTGGTGTTCCGGCAGTTCGAGCTCCTGCCGACCGTGCCGCCGCCGGCCGGGCTGCACGTGCCGTGGGTCCTGGTCGGCGCCATGGCCCTGGGGGCCGCTGCGACGGCGCTCGCCGGGGGGTGGCTGGTCCAGCGCGCGGTGGACCGGGTCCGCGTGGTGGAGGTGCAGCGGCGTGCGGCGTGACCGGCGGGCGCGGATCGAACGGCGGGCCGACCGGCGGGCCGTCGGCCTGACGGCGGGGATGCTGCTCCTCGCGGCGTGCACCGGAGGTGGCCATCCCGCGCCGGAACCCTCGCCGACCGCCCCCGCGCTCACGCCGAAGGGCAGCCTGCTCGTCGACGTGGGCCGGGAGTTCCCATCCCTCGCGCTCCTCCCGCTCGGCACGCTGGGCGCGCCCCAGCCCGTGGACCTCACGGGATCGCTCCTGGGCCGCTTCGACTTCCCGGGGGGCGCGCAGCTGCTGGCGGACGGGACCGCCTACCTGCTCGTCACCAAGGTCGACGGGAGCCTCGGCTTCAGGACGCGCGAGCTGGGCTCCCAGATCTTCGAGCTCAGCCGGGGTCACGAGCCCCGGAAGGTGGGGCCGCCGCTCGGCCCCGTGAGCCCCTCGCTCGTCGGGGTGGCCGGGGGCCGGGTCGTCATCGCGACCTGCGGCGGGAGGCATCTCCCGCCGCAGGTGATGACACTGGACCATGGGACGGGCGACGCCGACGGCACGTGGCAGCCGGTGGTCCGGGCCTGCCTGGCGGCGCTCTCACCGGACGGCACGGACGTGGCGTTCGTCCGTCCGGGCGAACGGGGTCCGTCGATCTGGCGCGTCCCGTTGGACCGCTCCACGCCGCCCGTCATGCTGGCCGGGCCCGACGTGCTGGCCCCCCTGCAACGCTCGGGGGTCGGGCGACCCGACGTGTTCTCCCTGGCCTGGGGGGAGGGCGGGGTGGCCGCGGCGGTGGCCGACCGGCGGGAGGACGTCGACCGGTCCGGGCTCGTCGTGCTCCCGGACGGCGGCCGGCCGCGGGTCGTCTCGCTGGGGTCGGGCAGGCTCGTGGAGATGGCGTGGCAGCCGGGAGGAGACCTGCTCGCGCTCACCGAGTGCAGCCGCTGCGCGGCGTTCTTCCGGCGCGTGCCGCAGGGCGAGCTGCTCATGTTCGACGCGTCCTCCGGGCGGCTCCGGGAGGTGGCCGCCTCGCGCGATACCTTCCGGGGCCTGGCGTGGTCGCCGGACGGCTCGCTCCTCGCCACCGAGCCGAGTCAGGGGGACCTCACGTTCCTCGACGTCACCGGGCGGGAGGTTGGCAGCCTGGCGACGGACGGCGCCCCGCTCGACTGGGGGGCCGGGTGAGCCGGCGCCTGCGCGGGGGATCCCTGTGGGCGAAGGCCCCGTTCCTGCTGTTCCGCTATCCGGGCGCGCTGCTCGCGATCCTCGGCGCGTCCCTGGTGATCGGGCTGGCGGCCTCGTCGGACACGATGTTCATGTCGTCGACCGGGTCCGCGGCGCTCCAGTTCTCGGTCCAGCGGGCCCGGGAGGGGTTCGCCGGCCTCCGGGCCGACGCGGTGGGGCCGATCGTCCCGGCGGCGGTCCGGTACCGCGAGGAGCTGCTCCACGGGGCGGTCCGCGACGTGCCCGGGCTGGGGCCGCTGCGGACGATCGCGATCTCGATGAACGAGGCCGTCGTGCGGGAAGCGGGGCATCCGGGTGCCGGGCACCGCACGGTCCGGCTGGTGACGAGCACCGGGTTCCTCCCCCAGGTCGACGTGATCCGGGGGACTCCCGGTCCGGGTTGGTGGATCTCGCGCAACGTCGCCCGCCAGATGCGGATCGGGCCCGGCGCCCGGCTCGACCTCGGCGTGACCGACGCCTTCGGGACCCCCACCGGCTCGCGCGTGCAGCTCACCGTCACCGGCGTGTACCGCGACCTGTGCCTCCAGCCGGAGCGTCCGTACTGGATCCCGCTCACGCAGTACATCCAGTTGTCCGGCGACACGTGCCCGCCGCCGCTGCTACTGGCCGACGAGGCGACCTTCCTGCGTGCGGAGTCCGTGCTGGCCGACGACGGCGAGTTCCACTGGGAGTTCCCGATCGACACGACCGGGCTGACCCTCCCCGCCGCCCGGCAGCTGGCGGACGAGCTCCGGCGGCCGGCCGGCGACCTGGCGGACCCGATCTCGAGGCTGGGCGCGGCGTTCAGCGGCGGCGGACTGGGGCTGCCGCCCGTGGTGGAGGAGGCCGAGGCCACGAACGACTCGCTGGCCGGGCCGGTCCGGGCGCTGTCCCTGGCCGGACGGCTGCTGGCCCTGCTGGTGGTGGCGATCGCCGGCGTCTACACGGTCCACCGGCGGCGGCTGGAGTTCCAGGGGCTGGCCGCGCGGGGCATGAGCCCCCTCGCGCTGGGGTCGAAGGCGGCCGCGGAGGCCCTGCTGCCGGCGCTGGCCGGCGCGGCGGCCGGATGGGCCGCCGCGCTCGCTCTGGTCCGGGCGCTGGGCCCGAGCGCCGACCTCGATCCGGGCGCCGTATCGGCCGCCGCCCTCCAGGCCGGGATCACGGTGGTGCTGGCGGTGGTCCTCCTGGGCGGCGTGGCCACGCGACTGGCGAGCGACGCGCGCGAGCGGCGGGCCCCGAGGGCCCGGCGGCTCCTGGCCGGACGGCCGTGGGAGCTGATCCCGCTGGCGCTGGCCGGCGCCGCGCTGTTCGAGATCTGGAACGGCAAGGCGGTGCGAACGGGACCCGGCGGCACGGGGGCGCCCTCGGTGGACATCCTGGTGCCGCTGTTCCCGATCCTGTTCGTCGCGGGGGTCGGGGGTCTGGTGGTCCGGGTCCTCCGGCGGGTCCTTCCCCGGCTGCGGACCGCGGGGCGGGGGAGCGGGGCGCCCGTGTTCCTGGCCCTCCGGCGCCTGAGCACCGCGCCGGTGACGGCGCTCCTGCTGGTGGCGGCGTCGTTCCTCGCGGTGGGCATCCTCGGGTACTCCGGGGTGGTGGTGTCCTCGATCTCGGCCACGACCGAGGCGAAGGCGAAGCTGTTCGTGGGGAGCGACACGGCGCTGACGGTTCCGAGCGTGGAGGACCTGCCCCGGCCCGTGCTCGGGGCCGGCACGCCGGTCGTCCGGTACACGCAGCAGACCACGTTCGGACCGGCCGGCACCTCGGTGGACGTGCTGGTCGTGGACCCGACGACGTTCGAGGCGCACGCGTTCTGGGACCGGCGGCTGGCGCCGGTGGCGCTGTCGCAGCTGCTCGACGAGGTGTGGGCGCCGGCCGGCGGGCGGCTGCCGCTCCTCGCCGTGGGCCCGGGCGTCCCCGGCGGGGACACGCTCTCGCTCCCCGGCGAGGACGTGCCGGCCCAGGTGGTCCGGCACTTGGACGCCTTCCCGGGGCTCGTGGCGGGCGTCCCGCTGCTCGTGACCACGCGCCACGCCCTCGACGCCATGAAGGTGTCCGCGCTGAACGTGTTCACGATCCGCCAGGTGTGGGTGGACGGCGACCCCGCGCCGGTCATTGACGCGCTGACCCGGGCCGGCGTGGCGCCGACCTCCGTGGCGACGGCCCACCAGGTGGCGCAGACCCCGGGGTTCCTCTCGCTGTCGTGGACGTTCGGGTTCCTCCAGGCCCTCGGGGTGCTGGCCGGTGTGGTCGCGCTGGTGGGCCTGCTGCTGTACCTCCAGGCCCGCCAGGCCAGCCGGGAGGTCTCGTACGCGCTGGCCCGGCGCATGGGGCTGTCCCGGCGGAGCCACCGGCTCTCGGTCCTGCTGGAGCTTTCGGGGATGCTCCTGTCGGCGTTCGTCGTGGGCGTGGCGCTCGCCATCGCGGCCGCGTTCCTCACGTACCCCAAGCTCGACGTGCTGCCCGACATCCCGCCGGCTCCGTTCCTGGAGATCCCGGTGGTCCTGTTCGCTGCGGTGATGGCGGCGCTCGCGGCGTTCGCGTGGATCGCCGCGTGGGGCGTGCAGGTGCGGGCCGACCGTGCCAACGTGGCGGAGGTGATGCGGTTTGCGGGCTGAGCCGGAAGTGGTCGGGAGGCAGGCTGGACACGTCGCAGCCTCCTGTACCGACGTGGTGAAGATCTACTGGACGGCCACGGGCGAGGTGAACGCGCTGAAGGGCGTGGACGCCGTGTTCCCCGCGGCCACGGTGACGGCCGTCGTGGGGCCGTCGGGGTCGGGCAAGTCATCCCTGCTGCGGATCATGGCGGGGCTCGACCGGCCCACGGCGGGGCAGGTCCGCGTGGGGAACGAGAGCCTGGCCGGCCTGCGGCCGGGACGCCTCCGCCGCATCCGCCGCCGCCTGATGGGCTACGTCTACCAGCGCCCCGCCGACAACCTCATCCCGTATCTCACCGTGGAGGATCACCTCAAGCTCGCGGCCCGCCTGCGGGGGGCGAGCGGCGCCGGCGGCGCCGAGCTCCTCGAGCTGCTGGGTCTGGGGCCCCGCCGGCGCCACCTCCCCCGGCAGCTGTCGGGCGGCGAGCAGCAGCGGGTGGCGTTCGCCCAGGCGGTCGTGGGAGCCCCCGCGGTGGTGGTGGCGGACGAGCCCACGGCGGAGCTCGACAGCGCCACCGGGCGGGCCCTGCTGGAGGCGCTCGGCGGTCTGGCCGAACGGGGAACGGCTTTCGTCGTGGCCACGCACGACGCGGCCGCCGTGAGCGTGGCCACACGCGTGTACCACCTCCGGCACGGCGCCCTGGAGACAGAGTCGACGGACGGGCGGGGGCTGGCCGTCATCGACGGGGCCGGCCGCGTGCAGCTCCCGCCCGCCGCGATGAAGCTGTTCCCGGACCGCCGGGCCGTCATCGAGGTGGAGGACGGCCACGTCAGGATGTCTCCGCCGTGAGCGAGCACTGGGCCCCCGCCACCGAAGACCGTCCGGGTGCTCCCGAAGACTGGCGCCCCTCGTTCACGCATCCCCCCCTCGTGGAGGTCCGCGGCGTGTCCAAGTCGTATCGCCGGGGGCCGGAGGAGGTGCACGCGCTTCGGGGCGCGGACCTCACCCTCCACGAGGGCGAGCTGGTGGCGCTGGTCGGCCCGTCGGGGTCCGGGAAGACCACGCTGCTGAACGTGCTGTGCGGGTGGGAGCACCCCGACGGGGGCGAGGTCCGGTGGCCCGGCGACGAGCCCGACGTCCTGCCGGAGCGGCGCCTGTGGAGCGACATCGCCATTCTCCCGCAGGACCTGGGGCTCCTGGAGGAGCTGTCGGTGGGCGAGAACGTCGGGCTCCCCCTCCGCCTCGGCGGGTCGGGGGCCACCGAGCACGCGGACCGTGTCACGGACCTGCTGGAGTCCCTGGGCCTGGGGGGCTACGTGAACCGGGCGCCCGGCGAGATCTCGATGGGGGAGCAGCAGCGGGTGGCTCTGGCGCGAGCCCTGGTGGTCCGTCCCAGGCTGGTCCTGGCCGACGAGCCGACGGGCCACCAGGACGCCGAGTGGGCGGCCGGCGTGTTCCGGGCGTTCCGCGACGCGGCCGACGCGGGCACGTGCTGCCTGGTGGCCACGCACAGCGAGGAGTTCCTCCGCTACGCCGACCGCGTCCTCACGATCCGGGACGGGATCGTGCACGAATCGGACGGTGTCACGAACTCGTAACAGCGGTTCGTTGACACAGGTGTCCCACGCTCGCTATCGTCGCGTCCGTCGGCTGACCGGCACCCGCCGGAGGCCGGCCACCAGCGCATACGCCGGGGGGTGACCTGATCATCAGGAGCCTTCGCGGCCATCCTTTCGGTTGACCGGACCACCGGAGACCGGGCCATACGGTTCTCGTCGACCGCTTCGGTCGATCGAAAGGAGCGCGCATGTCCCTCCGGCACCGGCACGCCGCCGTCGCCGCAATCTCCATCCTGGCCCTCGCCGCCGCGGCCTGCTCGAGCTCGAACCCAGGGAGCGGCACCACCACGCCGGGCGCGAGCCCCGCCGCGTGCGAGCCCGCGGCGTCGCCCGTGATCACGCTGGCGGCCTACAGCAACGTGTACGACGTCTACGGCAAGCTCACCTCGAACTTCGCCACGGACTGGAAGGACTCCCACGACGGGCAGCAGGTCATCTTCCAGATGTCCTTCGGCGGGAGCACCACCCAGGCCCAGAACGTCGTGAACGGGTTCCCGGCCGACGTCGTGGCCCTGTCCCTCGACCCCGACGTCCAGACCATCCAGGACGCCGGACTCATCACCCACGACTGGAAGAGCGACCTCGACGGCTCGATCGTCGCGACCTCCGCGGTCGTGTTCGACGTCCGCAAGGGCAACCCCCAGAACATCCAGGACTGGAACGACCTCACGCAGGACGGCCTGCAGATCCTCACGCCGGACCCGGCCCAGAGCGGCGGGGCGAAGTGGAACATCGTGGCCGCGTATGGCGCGACGACGCGGGGGAAGGTGCCCGGCTACAACGCCGACGACCCCGCCGATCCGGAGCGACTTCTTCAGGGCATCTTCTCGAACGTCACCGTGCTGGACAAGAGCGCGAACGACTCGCTGAAGAACTTCCAGGCGGGCAACGGCGACGTGGCCATCACGTACGAGTACGCGGTCCTGGCCGCGCAGGCGGCGGGCGGCGAGGACGAGATGGTCGTCCCGCCGTCGACGGTGTCGATCCAGACGCCGGTGGTGGTGGTGGACAAGAACGCGGAGCAGCACTGCGTGAAGGACATCGCGGACGCGTTCGTGAAGTACCTCCACACGCCGGACGCGCAGGACGTGTTCGCCAGCGTCGGGTACGAGCGGCCGATCGACGTGGCGACGGCCCAGCAGGGCGACGGCGACCAGCTGGCCGCCATCGACGACCTGTTCACGACCGACGACATCGGCGGCTGGGACCAGCTGGAGAGCGACACCGTGTTCGGCCCGGACGGCGCGTTCACGAAAGCCCTCCAGGAGGCGCAGGGCTAGTGGATCGCGCGTTCCGGAGGGAACCCTGATGGCGCAGCAGGCCACCCTTCCCCGGACGGGGCGCCGTGCCCGGCGTGAGCCGGGCGCGGGCCTCGGCCGGTGGACGCTGCGGGGCGTGGCCCTGCTGTACCTGGGCCTGATGATCCTGCTCCCGGTGGCGGCCATCCTCCAGAGCGGGTTCGCGCACGGGCTCACGGACCTGCGCTCCGCGCTCTCGACGTTCGGGGCGTGGGAGGCCATCCGCCTGACGCTGTTCATGGCGCTGATCACCGCGGTGATCAACGGCGTCCTGGGGACCCTCCTGGCCTACGTGCTGGTGCGGGTCCCGTTCCGGGGCCGGGGCGTGCTGTCCACGATCGTGGACCTCCCGTTCGCGGTCCCCACCCTGGTGGCCGGCGTCATGCTCCGGGCCCTGTACGGGCCGAACTCGGCGGTGGGCGGGTTCCTGGCCGATCACGGGATCCAGGTGATCTTCACCCAGATCGGCATCCTGCTGGCGCTGCTGTTCGTCACGCTGCCGCTGGTGGTCCGGACTGTCCAGCCGGTGCTCCTCGAGCTGGACCCCGCCGAGGAGGAGGCCGCGAGGGTCCTGGGGGCGGGACGGTGGACGACGTTTCGCCGGGTCATGTTCCCGGCGCTGCTGCCGGCCATCGCGGCCGGCTCCCTCCTGGTCTTCGCGCGGTGCCTGGGCGAGTTCGGCGCGATCGTGATCGTGTCGGGGAACCTCACCGGCAAGACCCTCACCGCGCCGGTGTTCATCTTCCAGCTCACCAGCCAGTTCCGGTACGCGGAGGCCGCGGCGGTGTCCGCCATGCTGTTCGGGCTGGCTTTCGTGCTGGTGTTGATCACCGAACGCCTGGTGTCCCGGCGGGTCGCGGGGTACACGGGATGAGCGAGACGCGGGTGGAGGACCCCCGGGGGCCGGGGGCGGTGGAGGATCTGACCCTCGCCGAGCGGGCGGCGAACTTCGATGCCCGGCGGGGGCGCAGGGTCCGGGGCCTGATGATCACGGTGTCGCTGCTGTACGTGGGGATCCTGTTGGTGGCCCCGCTGGCCGGCATCGTGTCCTCGGCCCTGAAGGGCGGGACCGGCAACGCGTTGAAGACGTTCTCCGACCGCACCGCCCTCCATGCGCTGTGGCTGACCTTCCTCATCATGCTGGTCACCGTCGCCGTGACCACGGTGCTCGGCGTGGTGGTGGCGCTGGTGCTGGCCCGGGACCGATTTCCCGGCAAGCGCCTGCTCTCGGCGGTGGTCGACCTCCCGCTCGGCGTGTCGCCGGTCATCGTGGGGCTGATGGCCGTGCTGCTGTTCGGCAACGGAGGATGGTTCCAGAGCTTCTTCGCGGCGCGGGGGATCCAGATCATCTTCGCGCTGCCCTCGATGATCCTGGTGACGGTCTTCATCTCCATCCCGTTCGTGATCCGCGAGGTGGTGCCCGTGCTCCAGGAGCTCGGGATGGAGGAGGAGCAGGCCGCGTGGACCCTCGGGGCGTCCCGCCTGCAGACGTTCTTCCGGGTCACGCTGCCGAACATCCGGTGGGGGCTGTTGTACGGCATCGCGCTGTCGGCGGCCCGGGCCATCGGCGAGGTGGGCGCCGTGCTCATCGTGAGCGGCTCCCTCCAGGGGCAGACCGAGACGGCCACGCTGTTCATCCTCCGGGTGTTCGACCAGAGCCGGAGCGCCGCCCAGGAGCAGCCCGGGTTCGTCATCGCGCTCACGCTCGCGCTGTTCTCGGTCGTGCTCCTCATCGGCATCGAGTTCTTCAAACGCAGGGAGATCAAGGAGGCCCACCGGTGAGCACCACCAGCGCCAGCGCAGGCATCGTCGTCGAACAGCTCACCAAGCGGTTCGGCTCGTTCGTCGCCGTTGACGACGTCACGTTCTCGGCCGACGACGGGAAGGTCACCGCCCTCCTCGGGCCGAGCGGGTCCGGGAAGAGCACCGTGCTCCGGACCATCGCCGGGCTCGAACGCCCCACCGCCGGTCGGATCGCCATCGCCGGCGAGGACCAGACCGACGCGAGCGTGCAGGAGCGCCGGGTCGGCTTCGTGTTCCAGCACTACGCCCTATTCCGGCACATGAGCGTGCGCGAGAACGTCGCGTTCGGGCTGTCGGTCCGCAGGGTGGGCTCAGACGACGTGCGGAAGCGGGTCGAGGAGCTCCTCGAGCTGGTGCAGCTCGGGCCGTTCGCCGACCGCTATCCGCACCACCTGTCGGGGGGCCAGCGCCAACGCGTGGCGCTGGCGCGTGCGCTGGCCCCCCGGCCTCGCGTGCTGCTCCTGGACGAGCCCTTCGGCGCCCTCGACGCGCGGGTCCGCCGGGACCTCCGGCACTGGCTCGATCGGCTCCACCGCGAGATCGGGGTGACCAGCCTCCTGGTGACCCACGACCAGGAGGAGGCCCTGGAGCTGGCGAACACGGTCGTGGTGATGCACCGGGGCCGGGTGGAGCAGGTTGGGACGCCGGACGAGGTCTACAACCAACCCGCCACGCCGTTCGTGGCGGGGTTCGTCGGCGCCGCGAACGTGCTCCAGGGCCACGTGGTCGGCGGGCGCCTGCGGTTCGGCGAACAGGTCCTGTGGGACGCCGCGCACATCGACGACGGGTCCGACGCCCACGCGTACATCCGGCCCCACGACGTGCGCGTGGCCGTTCAGCGCACGAACGGTGAGTCTCTCCCGGCGCTGCTGGAGCGGATCAAGGACCTCGGGTGGATGTCGAAGCTGCACCTCACGCTGCCGGACGGCCAGGGGCTGGTGGCGCACATCCCGAACGACGAGCTCGGGACCGTGGAGCCGGGCGGCCAGGTGTGGGTGGACCTCCGCAACGCGAAGGTGTTCGCGCCCGAAGTCGGCGAGCCCGCGAACATCCTCGACCCGGACCTCACGATCGACGACGCCGAGGAGGCATCGGCCGTCCCGGCCGGATAGGGTGACCGCCGGTGCGAACGCGGATCAGGGGATGAGCTCGGTGGATAGGAGCGCGGCTCGCTCGCTCGGCCTGGTCGGCGACCCGGCGCCGGGCCAGTCGAAGCTCTCCGTCCGCGGCGTGGCGAAATCCTTCCCCACGGCCCGCGGCGGGAGGATCCAGGCCCTCGACGACATCACGTTCGACGTCGCCCCCGGGGAGTTCGTGTGCCTGCTGGGGCCGTCCGGGAGCGGCAAGTCCACCGTACTGAACATCCTGGCCGGGCTGGAGTCACCGGACGGCGGCGAGGTCCTGATGAACGGCCGGCGGGTGACCGGGCCGGGGCCGGACCGGGCCATGCTGTTCCAGGACCCGGCCCTGTTCCCGTGGATGAACGTGCAGGCGAACGTGGAGTTCGCCCTGCGGATGGTGGACGTGCCGGCGGGGGAGCGCCGGGACCGCGCCCGGGCCTGGCTGGCGAAGGTCCACCTCACCCGGTTCGCCGACGTCCAGCCCCACGAGCTGTCCGGCGGGATGCGCCAGCGCGCCGCCCTGGCCCGGGCCCTGGCCTGCCGGCCGGAGATCCTGCTGGCCGACGAGCCGTTCGGCTCCGTGGACGCCCAGGCCCGCGAGCTGCTCCAGGTCGAGGTCCAGCGGGTGTGGGCGGAGACCGGGACGACGTTCGTGTTCGTCACCCACAACGTCCGGGAGGCCGCGCTGCTGGCCGACCGGGTCCTGCTGATGTCCGCGGCTCCGGGGACGCTGCTCGAGGAGTACCGGATCCGGGCGCCGCGGCCCCGGCACCTGGAGGATGCGCTGCTGTCGCGGGTGGTGGTGGACATCCACGACCGGCTGTCCGAGGAGGTGAGCAAGGTTGTCGCGCGAGAGACCGGCGAGCGACCGGATCTGGCCTAGGGTCGGCTGGGCGGCGGCCTCGGTGGCCGGGGTCATCGCGGTCTGGTGGGCGCTGTCCACCACCGGCGCGGTCCCCGCGCGCGACCTCCCCTCGCCGGCGACCGTGTGGACCAACCTGTGGAACCGGATCGCCGACGGGTCCGTCCTGCTGGCGGCCTCCCGGAGCCTGATCCGCCTGGCGTTCGGCGTCGCCGTGGCCGCCGTGTTCGGCACGCTCATCGGCGTGGCCATGGCGGCGAACCGGATCTTCCAGCGCGCCGCGGGAGGGCTGGTGGTGGGGCTCCAGGCCCTGCCCCCGATCGCGTGGCTCCCGCTCGCGATCCTGTGGCTGGGGTACTCGGAGCGGGCCGTGGTGCTCGTCGTCATCGTGGGGGCGTTCCCGGCAATCGCGCTGGCCACGGCGTCGAGCGTCCGGCAGGTCTCGCCGACCCTGGTCCGGGCCGGGCGGACCCTGGGGGCGCGAGGGTGGGAGCTGTACCGGCACGTGGTGGTCCCCGCCGCGGTCCCCGGGTACGTGGAGGGGCTCCGCCAGGGGTGGGTGTTCGCGTGGCGCTCCCTGCTGGCGGCCGAGCTCATCATCCGGGGTGGGCGGGGCCTGGGGCACTCGCTCACGCGGGCCGGCCGGGCCTTCGACGCGCCGGCCATCCTGGCGCTCATGGTGGTGATCGCCGTGATCGGGATCGCCGTCGACGCCGCGTTCGCCGCGCTCGACCGGCGGGTGCGGGCCCGGCGGGGCCTGCTGGTGTCGTGATGGGGCGGACACCGTCGAACCAGGGCGAGCCCGCCTCCGCTCCCGAGAAGGGCCTGCCTGGGGCTTCCCTCCCGGACGACACGACGATCGCCACGCTGGCATCCCTGTCCCCGGACGAGCGTCAGGTCCTGCTGAAGGTGTCGGAGATCTTGAAGCGGCTGCAGTTCGGCACGGTCCTGCTCGTGGTCCAGGACGGCAAGGTCGTCCAGATCGAGATGGCGGAGAAGTTCCGCCTGCGCTGAGCGCTACCATCCTGAGCAGTGGCCGCGCCCCCCTTCCCCGACGACCCGCGCGTCGATCGTGTCCTCGCGGTCTACGACGCCCTGCAACGCCGGGACTGGACGGCCCTGCAGCGCCAGGTCGCCCCACTGGCGGTGCTGCGCATCGGCGGGCGGAACAGGTACGCCGGGGTCTACCGGGGGCTGGGCCAGCTGGTGGCACTGGCCCTCCAGCTGGAGGAGCGACTGATCCCGTTCCGGTCCGAGATCGACGAGCTGGCCATCGAGGGCGACGCCGTGCGCGCGCTGGTCACGGTCTCCATCCGGGTCCCGCCCGCCGACGTGTTCCGGGCCCGGCTCCGCGAGGTGTTCCGGTTCGACGAGGAGGGCCTGATCCGCGAGCTGCTGGTCCGGGGCGAGGACCAGCGGTCCCTGGACCGGTTCCTGGGGTGACGACCCGGGGAGCCGCGAGAGGTTCCGGGACGAACACCGTGGCGCCGGTCATCTTCGCCAGCACCGGGAGGCTTCCCGGGTGGTCCAGGTGGTGGTGGGTGACCAGGATGCGATGGACATCGTTCGCGTCGCGGCCCATCTCCTGGATGGCCCCCGCGATGCGGTCCGCCTTCTTCGGCATTCCGCAGTCCACCAGCACCAGCCCGTCGTCGGACTCCAGCACGTACGAGTTCACGTAGCCCTTCAGCACGCGGTACAGCCCCGGCCGGATCCGCTCGGCCCTCACCACGGGGGAAGCTACAGGACGGGGAGGTACCGTTCGAGCTCGAACGGCGACACGTAGCCCTTGTACGCGTCCCACTCCTCGCGCTTGTTGCGGATCAGCCACTCGTGGACGTGGTCGCCGAGGGCCTCGCGGAGGACCTTCGACTCCTCGGCCGCGTGGGTGGCCTCGTGGAGGTCCTGGGGGAGGGAGTCGATCCCGGCGGCGCGGCGTTCGTCGTCGGACATCTCGTAGATGTTGTTCGAGGCCTCGGGGGGGAGCTCGTAGTCGCCCTCGATGCCGGCGAGGCCCGCGGCGAGCATCGCGGCGAACGCCAGGTACGGGTTGCACGCCGGGTCGGGGGACCGGAACTCGATCCGCGCCGCCTCCTCCTTGCCGGGCTTGTACATCGGGACCCGGACCAGCGCGCTGCGGTTCCGGCGGGCCCAGCACACGTACACCGGCGCCTCGAAGCCCGGGACCAGCCGCTTGTAGGAGTTCACCCACTGGTTCGTCACCAGGGTGATCTCCCGGGCGTGGGTCAGCAGGCCGGCGATGTAGCCCTTGGCCACGCGGGACAGGTGGTACTCGTCCCCGGCCTCGAAGAACGCGTTGCGGTCCCCGGAGAACAGCGACTGGTGTGTGTGCATCCCGCTGCCGTTCACCCCGGCCACGGGCTTCGGCATGAACGTGGCGTACACGCCGAACTCCTGCGCGGCCTCCTTCACGGTGAGGCGGTACGCCATCACGTTGTCGGCCATGGTCAGGGCGTCGGTGTACCGCAGGTCGATCTCGTGCTGCGACGGAGCCACCTCGTGGTGGACGTACTCCACGGGGATCCCCATGGCCTCCAGGTACTGGACGGTCCGCCGCTTGTAGTCGGTGGCCACGTCGAGCGGCGTGAGGTCGAAGTACCCCCCCTGGTCGAGGAACTGGGTCCCGTTCGAGTCCTGGAAGTAGAAATACTCGAGCTCCGGGCCGACGTAGAAGGAGTACCCCAGGTCGGAGGCCCGCCGGAGCTGGCGGCGGAGCACGTGCCGGGGGTCGCCCTCGAACGCCGTCCCGTCCGGATTGAGGATGTCGCAGAACATCCTGGCTACCCCGGCCTCGGAGCGCCACGGGATGATCTGGAACGTCGAGGGGTCCGGCATCGCCACCATGTCCGACTCCTGGATCCGGGCGAACCCGTCGATGGCGGAGCCGTCGAACCCCATCCCCTCGGCGAACGCGCCCTCGAGCTCCTGGGGGGTGATGGCGAGGGACTTGAGGGTGCCCAGGACGTCGGTGAACCACAGGCGAATGAACTCGATCCCGCGCTCCTCCACCGTGCGCAAGACGAACTCCGCTTCCCTGGACAGCCCCACGACCGGCAGGGTAGCCGACCGGGATTACGGTTCCGTTAATTCACCGGCCCCTGCGGGAGCGCTGCCCTGTCCGGTGGGGCGGGAGGGCGGCTGTACGATCGCCGCCAGTGGTGAGCCCAGAGACCCTCGGGCGGGCGCTGGCGGACGCCCCGGATCCCCACCTGGCCCGGCTGCAGCTGTCGAGGGTGGGGGAGCGCCCCGTGGCGCGCGACGTCCTGTCGCGGCCCGAGGTGCTGCCCGTGGCGGTCCGGCTCCTGGGCTTCTCCACCGCCGCGGCGGACTTCCTGGTGGCGAATCCGGAGGAGAGCGAGGCCCTGGCAGATCTCCACCCCCGCAGCCGGGAGGAGCTGGACGAGGAGCTCGCGGGGGACGTTCGCCGTCTGGGAACACGAGAGGCGGCGCTCCGGCGGTTCCGGCGCCGGGCCATGCTCCGGATCGCCGCCCGCGACCTCATGGGCGCGGACCTCGAGGACGTCGTGGCCGAGATCAGCGCGGTGGCCGAGTCATGCCTGGCGGAGGCGGCCCGGGGGACCGGCCTGGCCGTGATCGGCCTGGGGAAGCTGGGCGGTGCGGAGCTCAACTACTCCTCCGACGTGGACGTGCTGTTCCTGCACGGCGGCTCCGGGACCGGCGACCAGGCCCGGGCCGAGCGGGCCGCGGGCTCGATGGTCCGGCTGCTGTCGGACCCCACGGCCGAGGGAGTGGCCCTCCGGGTGGACACGGCGCTGCGCCCGGGCGGGCGGGCCGGGGCCCTGTCCAGGTCGCTGGAATCGACCGTCGACTACTACGCGCACCACGCCGCCGTGTGGGAGCGGCAGGCCCAGATCAAGGCCCGCCCGGTGGCGGGGGACCTCGCGCTGGGCGCGGAGTTCGTCGAACGGCTGGCCCCGATCGTGTACCCGGACGAGCTGGCCCCGGCGGCCATCGAGGAGGTCCGCCGGGCCAAGGTCCGCCTGGAGGAGTACGTCCGGGCCCGGGGGAAGGAGTCCATCGAGGTCAAGCGGGGCCGGGGCGGGATCCGGGACGTGGAGTTCGCCGTCCAGCTCCTCCAGCTGGTCCACGGGCGCCGCAACCCCCGCCTGCGCGAGCCGAACACGCTGCGGGCCCTGGTCGCGCTGGCCAAGGACGGCTACGTGGCCGAGCCCGACGCCCGGGACCTGGCCGAGGCCTACCGGTTCCTCCGCCGTCTGGAGCACCGCCTCCAGATCGTCCGGGACCTCCAGACCCACGACCTCCCCGAGGATCCCGAGGCCCTGAACCGCCTGGCCCGGGCCATGGGCATGGCCAGCCCGACCATGCTCCGCCGCGTGTACGAACGCGAGACGAGCCAGGTCCGGGGGCTGCACGAGCGGCTGTTCTACCGGCCCCTCCTGGAGGCCTTCGTGGGGCCGTCGTCGGCCGAGCTCCGCCCCGGGGTCGGGCGGGAGGCCACGGAGGAGCTCCTGGCGGGGCTGGGGTTCGCCCACCCGGCGGCGGCGTTCGACGTCTTCCAGCGGCTGGTGGAACCGTCCTCCCGGATCGGCAAGGTCCTGGCGAACGTGTTCCCGGTCATGGCCCCGCCGCTGGCCCTGGCGGCGAACCCGGACCAGGCCCTGGTCCGGCTGGAGCGGGTGGCCTCGGCGCTGCGGGACCGGCCGGTCGCGGCCGACACCCTGGCGGCCGACCCGGCGGTGGCCCGGCGCCTGGCGGCGCTGGTGGCCGCCAGCACGTTCGGTACGGACCTCCTGGTGGCGACTCCCGGGCTGGTGTTCGCGCTGGCCGGGGACTCCGGGGGCGATCCCCGGGCCGGCCTGGTGGCGGCCGCCGCCGCGTACGCGGCCCGCGAGGCCGATCCCAGGGCGACCGGCGAGGCCCTGGCGAAGGTCGCCGACGAGGTGGTCCGCCGGGCCGTCGACGTCGCCAGGCCGGGGCTGCCGTTCGCCGTGATCGGGTTCGGCAAGCTGGGGGCCCGCGAGCTGAACTTCGCCTCCGACCTCGACCTCGTGTTCGCGTACGAGGGCGAGGGGGCCGAGGCATTCGCCGAGGCGGCCCGGGCGGCCGAACGGGTGATGGCGGTGGTCCGCGAGGAGGGGTTCGAGCCCGACGCCGACCTCCGTCCGGAGGGCCGGAGCGGTCCGCTGGCCCGGAGCGTGACGGCGTTCCTGGAGTACTGGGAGCGGTGGGCGGAGCCGTGGGAGTTCCAGTCGCTCACCCGGGCCCGGTTCGTGGCCGGGGATCCCGCGCTGGGGCGGCGGTTCGAGTCGCTGGCCGCGGACTTCGCGTTCCCCGAGGAGCTGCCCCCGGGGTGGGTGGCGGCGATGCACCGGATGCGCCAGCGCATCGAACACGAACGGGTCCGGCCCCCGGAGGCGGGCAGGTTCGCGTTCAAGCTCGGGTACGGGTCGCTGGCCGACGTGCAGTTCTCGGTGGAGCTGACGCTGATGCGGTTCGGGGGGCGGAACCCGGAGGTTCGCAGGCGGGGAACGCTCGACGCGATCGAGGCCCTGGCCGAGGGCCGGTTCATGGAGGGCAGCGTGGCCCGGTCGCTGGGGGAGGCGTTCCTGTTCCTGTCGGACGTGAAGGACGCGCTGGAGGTGGACCGGCGGGTCTCGGCCGAGGTCCTGCCGGCGTCACCGGACGAACAGCGGGCCCTGGCCCGGCGGCTCGGGTACGAGGAGTACGCGCGGCAGTCGTTCCTGGAGGACTACCGGCGGATCACGCAGCGGGCCCGGGCGGCCATGCAGCGCCTGTTCGCGACCGCGGGGGAGTGATCCCCCGATGCTCGTCCTCACCGGCCAGGGTGGTGAGCGCGTCGAGGTACTCGCGGGCCAGCCGCGACGCCCGTTCGGTGATCTCCCGGGCCTCCTCCTTGGCCTCGGCCAGGATGTCCGAGGCCCGCTCCCGGGCGGCGTCCACGATCCGGGCCGCGTCGGCGTGGGCCCGTGCCGGCGTGTGGTCGTTCGTCAATTCCGGAGACCCCGCGTGACCGGACCGGCGGAACGGTGAGAGCCGTCGGAGCCCCCGTCGGGCGCGGTGGCGGAACCGGTGCCACCTGATCCCCCTGGGCGGCCGGGTGCGGTAGCGCTTGGACCGGCGCGACATCTCCCTTGCTCCGTCAGTCGACCTGGGTCTCGGGCTCGGCCGGGAACACGAACCTGCCCCCCTCGCGCGCCGCGGGGGCGGGATCGTGGGCGGGGAACGAGAGCGCGTCACGGTCGATGGCGACCGGCGTCCGGTCCGGCGCGGGGAACGACAGCGGATCGCCCACCGTCCGGGCCGGGGGAGCCGTGAGGAGCGCGTTCACCTGCGACATGAACTGCCGGGACAGGCGCTCGCTCTCCGACGCGATGGCCGCGGCGTCCCGCCGGGCGTCGGCCAGGATCGCTCCGGCCCGGTCGCGGGCCCGTGACAGGGTCAGCCCGGCCTCGCGCTCGGCGGCCGCCGCGGTCTGGCGGGCCTCGATTCGCGCGTCGTCGAGGATCCGAGCCGCCTCCGCCTCGGAGGCCACCAGGGCTTCGCGGAGCGTGGTCTCGACCGTGCTCAGGATCCCGCCCAGCCGTTCCTCGTAGTTGCCGGCCGGTTCGGCCTCCGACCCGTCCTCGGCGGGTTCCGCCGGAGGGAGCACGATGACCTCTGCGGCGGCGGCAACCTGGGGCTCCTCGGCCGGCGCGAACGAGCCGTTCATGGGCGGTGGTTCGTTCGGAGCGAATCGTTCGTCCACGGTGTCCCCCCTCGACGGATGCACCGGCCCGAAGTCCCCGGGCCGTCCTGTCACGGTAGGGGGGCGGAGGGGGAGGAACAACGGCCGAGGGGCCACAGTGCGATGGGGCCTTCGGTCACCGCCGAAAGTCCTACGGGGAGCGCGGCGGGGCGACCGTCGGCGTCGCAACGCGTGTCGGCGCTGTCCCCTAGGCTTCTCCCCGCGGCGTGGGTTGGAGGTGACCCGGTGGCGTTCCGAGGGTGGCAGGACGAAGCGCTGGAGTTCTTCGAGGGACTGGAGGCCGACAACTCCAAGGCCTACTGGCAGCGGAACAAGGCCGTGTACGAGACGAAGGTGCGGGCTCCGATGGAGGAGCTGCTGGCCGAGCTCGAGCCGGACTGGGGGCCCGGCCGGATCTTCCGGCCGTACCGGGATGTCCGCTTCAGCTCGGACAAGTCCCCGTACAAGACGAACATCGGAGCGGTGGTCGGCGACGGCTACATCCAGCTGACATCCGAGGGGCTCGGTGCGGGCGCCGGCATGTGGGAGATGGCCACCGATCAGCTCGAGCGGTACCGGGAGGCGGTGAGCGACGAGGCGACGGGCGGCGAGCTGCAGGACATCGTGTCGACGGCCAGGTCGACCGGGCTCCAGGTCACCGCCCACGAGACCCTGAAGACGGCGCCGAAGGGGTACCCCAAGGACCATCCCCGGATCGAGCTCCTGCGCTTCAAGGGCCTCATCACATGGAGGGACTGGCCGCCGGCGGCATGGCTGGGGACCCGCAAGGCCAAGGATCGGGTGGTCGAGTTCCTCGGGGCCTCGAAGCCGCTCTCGGTCTGGCTGGCCGGGAACGTCGGCGACTCGAACCTCTCCGAGCGGCATCGCTGACGACGCACCCGGGACCGGTTCGGGAGGTGGATGGGATGGCGGAGGAACGACGGCGGCTCGTCTCGTCGGGCTCGCCGTACGAACCGGTGATCGGGTTCTCCCGTGCCGTGGTGGACGGCCATCACGTGAGCGTCTCGGGTACCGCTGCGGTCATGCCGGACGGCGCCGACCCGCCGGGCGACGCGTACGGGCAGGCCGTTCGGGTCCTCGAGATCATCCTCGGTGCGCTGGCCGAGGCGGGGGCCCGGCCGGAGGACGTCGTCCGGACCAGGACCTACCTGCTCCGAACAGAGGACTGGGAAGACGTGGCTCGGGCCCACGGTGAGGTGTTCGCCAGGATCCGTCCGGCCAGCACGATGGTCGTCGTCACCGGGTTCCTCGACCCCCGCTGGCTGGTGGAGATGGAGGCCGACGCGGTGCTGCCGGATCCGCCTTCGCCACGGCCCGGAACCGGATGAGGTTCGTCCTCAGGACAGCCGAGCCATGGCGGCGGACCTGAGCGAAAGAAAGGGGCCGAGCGCGAAGCGCGGCCCCTCCCACATCGGATCTTTTCTACCTAAATGTCAAAATAGAGCGCGAACTCATACGGATGGGGACGAAGCCGGACCTGGTCGAGCTCGTGGTCGCGCTTGTATTCGATCCATGTGTCGATGACGTCCTGGGTGAAGACCCCGCCCTCGAGCAGGAACTCGTGGTCGGCCTCCAGCGCGGCGAGGACCTCCTCCAGCGAGCCGGGGACCTGCTTCACCAGGGCCGACTCCTCGGGCGGGAGGTGGTACAGGTCCTTGTCGATCGGGTCCGGGGGCTCGATCTTGTTCTTCACGCCGTCCAGCCCGGCCAGGAGCATCGCCGAGAACGCCAGGTACGGGTTGCACGTGGGGTCGGGCGAGCGGAACTCCAGGCGCTTGGCCTTCGGCGTCTTGAAGAACACCGGGATGCGGATGCACGCGCTGCGGTTCCGCTGCGAGTACACGAGGTTGATCGGCGCCTCGTACCCGGGCACCAGCCGGCGGTAGGAGTTCGTGGTCGGCGCGCAGAACGCCAGGAGCGCCGGCGCGTGGGCCAGCAGGCCGCCGATGTAGTACCGCCCCATGTCGGAGAACTGGGCGTAACCCACCTCGTCCCAGAACAGGTTCTCGTCTCCGTTCCACAGGCTCTGGTGGGTGTGCATCCCCGAGCCGTTGTCCTGGAAGATCGGCTTCGGCATGAACGTGGCGGTCTTGCCGGCCTTCCGTGCCGTCTGCTTGATGACGTACTTGTACTTCATGACGTTGTCGGCGCTTCGCAGCAGCGTGTCGTAGCGGATGTCGATCTCCGCCTGGCCCGCCGTGCCGACCTCGTGGTGCTGCACCTCGACCGTGATCCCGGCCTTCTGCAGGTTCATCACCATCTCGCTGCGCAGGTCCTGGTAGTGGTCCATGGGGGGCAGTGGGAAGTACCCCTCCTTGTACCGGGGCTTGAACCCGAGGTTGTGCCCGCCCTCCTCGGCGCCGGAGTTCCACGCGCCCTCGATGGCGTCGATGTGGTAGTAGCCCTCGTGCTGGTTCTGGTCGAACCGGATCGAGTCGAAGATGTAGAACTCGCACTCCGGTCCCCAGTAGCTCGTCTCCGCGATTCCGCTCTGCTGGAGGTACAGCTCGGCCTTCTTGGCCACGTACCGGGGATCGCGCGAATACCACTCCGTGGTCACGGGATCCTTCACGAAGCAGTTGAGGACCAGGGTGGGATGCTGCAGGAACGGGTCGACGAACGCGCCCTCGGCGTCCGGCACGAGGAGCATGTCCGACTCCTGGATCTCCTGGAACCCCCGGATGGAGGATCCGTCGAACCCGAACCCGTCCGAGAAGCTGTCCTCGTCGAGCTCGGCGATCGGTACCGAGAAGTGCTGCATGAGCCCGGGCAGGTCGCAGAAGCGCAGGTCGACGATCTGCACCCCCTGCTCCTTGGCCAGGGCCAGCACGTCCTTGGGCGTGGTCATCGAAGTCCCCCTTCCAGGGTTCGTGGACGCCCGGGAGGCTACCGCCGGGG
>DASWED010000042.1:0-27780 GCA_036394995.1 Actinomycetota bacterium | reverse complement strand
GTGAAGGAGACGTCGCGGAACTCGACGATCGGATGGTGCATCCGGGCCTCAATCGTATCGGTTGGTGAACCGCACGGAATCGAGCGCGTGCGGATCCCCACCGAGGTCGGCGACGATCGTGGAGACGTCGGTGAGGATCAGCCCGACGTAGGAATGCTGCGCCTGGCCGGGCTCGCCGGGGAGGTCGTCGTCCCGGAGCGTGTCCTCGTACTTCGCGCCGGTCTCGTCGGCGATCGTGGCGAGCACCGGGCTCGGGAACACCTCCGATCCGAAGATGGCCGGCACGTGCTCGGCCCGGATCTGGTCGATGAGGCCGGCCACCTCCTGCGCCGACGGCTCGGCGAAGTCCGATGGCTGGATGGCACCGATCACCCGCATGCCGTAGTGCCGCGCGAAGTACGCGAACGAGTCGTGGTAGGTGAGCAGGACCCGGTTCCCCGGCGGGACGGTGTCGACGGCTCCCTGCACGGCGCGATCGAGACGGCGGAGGGTGCGGACGTAGCGCGCCGTGTTCGTGCGGTAGCGGGCCGCGTTCGCCGGGTCCACCCTCGCCATCCGGTCCCGCATGAGCTCCGCGTACCTGATCCCGAACGCGACGTCCATCCACAGGTGCGGGTTGGGCTTGCCGCCGGAACGGGGGAACGAGAAGTCGTACAGCTCCTCCGAGCGCGCGATCGCGTGGTCACCGAGCACGTCGATCTCGGCCCCCTCGGACACCGATCGGGCCAGCTGGATCGTGGGGTCCTCGAGGTGCAGCCCGTTCACGAAGATCAGATCGGCCCGCGCGATGAGCTTCGCCGTCGCCACCGTGGGCTCGAACGTGTGGGAGTCGACCCCCTCCGGAACCAGTCCCTCGACGTCCGCCGCGTGGCCGGCCACGTTCCGGGCGATGTCCGTGAGCGGCGACACGGTCGTGACCACCAGCATCTGGCCGTCCCGTCGGTGGGACGCGGTCCCGCAGCCGGCCAGGAGGGCGGCCAGGACGAGGAGGACACCGGCCCAGCGCAACACGTGGCTATTGCAACTCATTGCAGGTGGAGTCTAGTGCATCGGCCACATGCCGCAACGGCGACGCGCTGCGGCGCGAGGCGAGGCATGGAGGGGCAGGCGAGACCCCCCCCCGGACCGGACGGTCGGCGTGTAGCATGAAATCGCCCGAATCCGACACCACGGGTACGCGACCGCATGGCCAAGAACAAGAAGCGCAAGCGCGGCTGGTCCGGAGCGCCCACCCGGCCTCAGGGTCTTCAGCGCGCGGGCCAGGCGGGCCCGACCCGCGCCGGTACTGGCACGGCCTCCGAGGTCACCGAGGCCGGGGCCGGTGACGGGCGTCCCGCGCCGTCGCCGACCAAGGTCCGGCCCGTGGGGCGCGCCGGGGACACACGGGGTCCCGTCGCCGCTTCGGGAACCGCCGGGCCCGGCACCACCGCCCCGGCCGGGCCGAACCGCATCGCCCGGAAGGAGGAGGCCCGGCGGCAGCGCGAGATGCTCCGCCGCAAGGCCGCCCGCCGGCGGCGGATGCGCCTCTTCGGACTGGTGGTCGCCGGCCTCGTGGTGGTGGGCGGGATCATCGCCCTGATCGTGGCCAACGGCGGCGGCGGTCCGACGAAGCTGCCCAATCCCAGGTCCCTCCCGGGGATCAACGTCGGACCGGCCCCGTGGCCGCCTGAGACGGCCCACCTGGCCGATCGCGACAAGCTGATCGGCCTGCCGCCGCTCGGACAGGAGGTCACCGAGGTCCACTTCCATCAGAACCTGCTGGTGTACGTGCACGGGCAAAGGGAGCCCGTTCCCTTCGGCGTCGGACAGGACCAGGCCGCCGGGACCCTCGCCGAGATCCACACGCACGACGCCACCGGGACCATCCACATCGAGGCCGCGGCCGACCGCGACTTCAACCTCCAGATGGTGTTCGACGTGTGGGGCGTGCTGCTCACGAAGAACCAGGTGGGGATGTACCGGAACAATGGCGAGAACACGATCCGGGTGTTCGTGAACGGGCGGCAGTACACGGGGGACTTCACCAGGCTCCCGCTCGAGGACAAGCAGGTCATCGTGGTGACGTACGGGACGCAGGCCGAGGTCCCCGACCCGATGCCGGCCATCTTCCGCTACTCGAAGGATCCCCTCCCCAGCCCGTCCTCCGCACCGACCGGGACGCCGAGCACGACGCCGTCGGCCGCGTCCCCGTCGGGGTCGGCTCCCGCGCCGTCCGAGTCGGCCGCGGCGCCGTCCGCGAGCCCCTCGTAGGGGACGCGCGGCCCGGCTCGGCCACGACGCTCGCTAGGACAGCAGCGGGTCCAGCGCGGTCTCGATCATCTGGGCGGTGGCCGGCCCCTCGAACCGGGCCCTGATGATGCCCTTGGAGTCGATCACGATGACCCAAGGCTCGGTCCGGAATCCCCAGGCCGTGAATGCCGGCGCGGGCTTCGTCGGATCCCGGTCCGGGAACTCCTCGACGTGGATGAAGTTCGCACGGTCGGCCCCCACCTTCCGGAACACCAGCAGCTGCTCGTCCACCACCGGCCCGCACAATCGGCTCTCGCACAGCAGCGGCGTGGCGAAGCTGACCACGGTGGGCTTGCCGTTGGCCAGAGCCTCGTCGAGCGAGATGTAGTGCATGGGACTGGGCGGCACCCTCGTGTCGATCTTGGCGGCCTGCTCCGGGGTGGTGGCCACGGGCGTCTTCACGGACAGCGCCTTCGATCCCACGGCCGCCACCACGTCGTCCTTCGCGTACGCGTGTGCCACCCCGATCACGGGTCCCCCGTCGTTCTCCGCCGTCACCGCCACCGTCCACACCCCGGGCGAGGGGACGTCGACCTGTGTCCAGTAGACGCCCGGGATCAGCGACTTCGGTGATGTGTCCCCGGTCTTCTCGTACCCGGTGAACGGGCTCCACGTCGCGGTGAACGGGCCCCGGACGTCGCTGTTCTCGCCCCTCGCGAGGTACAGCTTCGGCTGCCCGCCCTGGATGATCTGCCCGGGCCCGGGCGCCAGGTCGAAGATGAAGAAGCTCTTCCCCGTCTGGATCGCGTCGACCGGTCGCTCCCCCACTCCGCCCAGCAGCGAGATCTCCGTCGCCCCCTCGCGGAGCGCCCGGATCGAGTTGGGGTTCGGCGGCGGCTTCGACGACGCCCCCGGCCCCTTCCCCGAGGTGCACGCCGTCGCGATCACCCCGACGGCGAGCACGGACGCGATGAACCGGCGCGAGTCCAATAGCATGAGCTCCCAGCCTACCGGCCGACCCGGGAAAACGGGGGGCGAGGGTTCGACCCGAGGGTCCTGGCCACGGTCTCCTTCCGGGTGGCCGCGTAGTCAGTCCTCGTCCGCCCGCCGGCGGCCCCGCAGCGGGATCAGGGCCGCCAGGGCCACGATGGCCACCGCGACCCCCACGGCCCACCACGGGAAGGATGAGCGTCCACCGCCCGAGCCGCCGTTCGCGGGGGCCGACGCGGCCCTCACGCCCACCGCGAAGGACCCCAGCGACCGGACGTCCGCCTGCGCGCCGACCGGGGCCTCGACGTCGCCCGGGGCCAGGGGCTCGATCCGCACGGCCACCTCGTCCTGCCCGGGCCGGGGCGGGAACGCGCCGGCCGGGAGCTCGAGCTCGGCCTGGAGGTCCACGGTGGCCACGCTCGCCTCCGCGGTCCCGTCCGGGCCGAGCCGCCGGGTGAGCTGCTGGGGCACCGGGACCGCGGCGGCACGCGAACGGTGGCCGGGACTCACCCCACGCACGGGAGGTTCGACAGGGCCGAGCCCGGGAACGCGGACCGGAACACGCGATCGCCGGCGTGGTCCCCGGAGACCCCCGCCGTCTGCGCCTTGGTCAGCGAGCGCATGTACGCTGCCACGTCGCGGAGGTCGAGGTCGCTCCGGGTGATCTCGGCGGGGTCGAGGTTCAGCCACACCGGCCGGGTGATCTGGACCAGGTCGCCGGGGCTCCCGTCGCGGTCGAAGCGGGAGTCGACCAGCGCCCCCACCCGCCCCTCGGAGATGGCGACCCCGCCGGTCCGAGACGGCTCCGCGGTGTGGCCGTGGTCCGCGGTCAGGCACAGCACCCACTGCCGGGGAAGCCGTTCGTCGAGGAAGTCCACGAGGTCCTGGAGGTAGTGGTCCTGGACCCGGATCGTGTCGCCCATCTCGGGGCTCGAGGCGAAGTACTCGTGCCCCACCTCGTCGATGATCTTGTAGTTCAGGAACAGCAGGTCGGTGGCCTGGTGCTGCCCGAGGTGCTCGTGCTTCACGACCTCCTTGATCCCGTGGGTCTGGAACGGGACCCGGGCGGGCGTGTGGAACCCACCCTGGAGCGAGCGGATGTCCTTGCCCCGCCACTTCCCGTCGGCCTTGCCGTCGGCCTGGTCGGCCACGTACAGGAACGGGTCGATCGAGGTCTCGTTGAGGTACGCGCCGGGGAACCGGTAGTACTGCTGCAAGCTGTCCGGCAGCATCCAGATGGGCGCCTCGGTGTCCGAGTTGTCCCTGCTCCGCAAGACCCCGAACGACCGGTGGCCCCCCGGGAACAGCGTGCCCTTGCCGACCATCGCGAGGTGCCACGGGAGCGTGCCGAACATCCCGATCGCCGCCTTGCTCCCCATGGCCTTGCCGTACTCGTCGGCCAGCGCGTTCACCCGGAGCACGCCGGGCCCCCGGGCCCAGGGGTCGAGCAGCTTCCCGTCGGGGAACCGGATCGTGTTGTCCACCACGCCGTGACGGCGGGGGAACGCGCCGGTCCCGATCGTGGCGTGCGCCGGGGCGGTGTTCGACGGCGAGGAGCCCACGGTGGCGTTCGCGTACCACGTCCCATTGCGCCTGAGGTCCTTGAGGCGGGGCCAGTGCCGCGGGAACAGGTCCAGCACGTACCGCCCGCCGGCGTCCCATACCAGGACCACGATGAGCTTCGGCTTCCCGGCCCGGTCCGGGTCCAGGGCCTCGGTCATGGCCCGCCCGTCCTTGGCGTCGAACGGGAACCCCATCAGCTTTGCGACCGTGGGCGCGACGTCGGCCAGGGTGACGTACCGGCTCACCCCGTACCGCCGGGCGTTGATGAACCCGGGCCCGTACCACAGCATCGGGACGTCCTGGGTGTACGGCCACGGCGTGGAGTGGCTGATCCCGCCGTCCAGGTAGTTGAACCCCTTGGGCACGAACAGCACCTGGCCGCTCCGGTCGGCCCGGTACCCCCGCCACATCCGGAGCACGGCGTCGTGGGTGAGGTCGTCGCACGGGGCCCGGCCCCAGGTCCGGCCCCGCGCTCCCAGCGCGAGCGCCCCGCCCGTGTGCCGGACCAGGCGCTCCACGGCCATCGCGGCCGGCAGCGCGGCGGCGCCGGACAGGAAGGCCCGCCGGGACAGCTCGCCCGCGGGCTCAGCGTGGTGATCGGACCGGGTCATCCTGGGCCCTTTCCGGGCAGCGACCGGGCGAGGCTACCACCCGGTGTCCCGGATGGGGAGAGCGTGCTCGGAGGAACCGTCAGAACCTGGGGGTCTCGGTGTACGAGCCGAACACCTCGCGCAGGGCCCCCACGATCTCGCCCTCCGTGCAGTACGCCCGGGCGCAGTCCACCAGGGGCGGGACCAGGTTCTCGTCCTCGGTGGCCGCGGCGGCCTTCAGCGCCTCCAGGGCCTTCCCCGCGGCCTCGTCGTCGCGCCCCCTTCGCGTCTCGGCGATCCGGGCCACCTGCTCCACCTCGGTCTCGGGCCCGATGATCAGGGTGTCGATGGGGCCCTCGTTGGGGTTCACGAACTCGTTCACCCCGACCCTGACCAGCCGGCCCTTCTCGTACAGCTCCTGCTCCCGGAACGCGGCGTCGGCGATCTCGGACTGGAAGTAGCCGCGTTCGATGCCGACCAGCATCCCCTCCAGCATCGAGCCCCTCCCGAACTCCCGGATCTTCGCGAAGTACTCCTCCGCGGCCTCCTCCATCCGGTTCGTCAGGGCCTCCACGAAGTACGAGCCCCCCAGGGGGTCGATGACGTTCGTCACGCCGGTCTCGTACGCGATGATCTGCTGGGTCCGCAGGGCGATCTCGGCCGACTTCTCGGTGGGCAGGGCCAGGACCTCGTCGAGGGCGTTCGTGTGCAGGGACTGGGTGCCCCCGAGCACCGCGGCCAAGGCCTCCACCGCCGTGCGCACGATGTTGTTCTCGGGCTGCTGGGCGGTGAGCGAGACGCCGGCGGTCTGGGTGTGGAACCGCAGGCGCATCGAGGTCTCGCTCTTCGCGTGGTACACGTCGCGGAGCCACCGGGCCCAGATCCGGCGGGCCGCCCGGTACTTCGCGATCTCCTCGAAGAAGTCGATGTGGGCGTTGAAGAAGAAGGACAGGCCCTGGGAGAACCGGTCCACGTCGAGCCCCCGGTCCCGGCCGAGCTCCACGTAGCTGAACCCGTCGGCCAGGGTGAACGCGAGCTCCTGGGCCGCCGTCGAGCCGGCCTCCCGGATGTGATAGCCGGACACGGAGATCGGGTGGAACTTCGGGGACTCCTTCGCGCAGAACTCGATGAGATCGCCGATCAGCCGGAGGTGGGGGCGGGGCGGGAAGATCCACTCCTTCTGCGCGATGTACTCCTTGAGGATGTCCGTCTGGAGCGTCCCGTCGAGGACGTTCCACGGCACGCCCTGGCGCTCCGCGGCGGCCAGGAAGAACGCGAACAGGATCACCGCCGGGCCGCTGATGGTCATCGAGGTGGTGATGTCGCCGAGGGGGATCCCGTCGAACAGCGTCTCGAAGTCGGCCAGCGAGTCCGTGGCCACCCCGCACCGGCCCACCTCGCCCTCGGACAGGGGATCGTCGGAGTCCCGGCCCATCAGCGTGGGCATGTCGAACGCCACCGACAGGCCACCCTGGCCCTGGGCTAGGAGGAACTTGTAGCGGCGGTTGGTCTCGGCGGCCGAGCCGAACCCGGCGAACTGCCGCATGGTCCACAGCCGGCCCCGGTACATCGAGTGGTACACGCCGCGGGTGAACGGGGAGTGCCCCGGGAACCCCAGGTCGCGGGCGTAATCGAGCCCGGCGACGTCCTCAGGCGTGTACAGGGCCTTCAGCGGCTCGCCGGACAGCGTCTGGAAGTCTGTGTCCCGCTCGGCCGTGGCGTGGTAGTGCTCGCGCCAGCGCTCCAGTTCGTCCTCGTACTCAGGCATCCGCGGCTCCTTCGGTCCCCGTGATGCGTTCCAGGAGCATCGTAGCGGCCCGGTACGGATCCACCTTCCGTTCCTCCAGGTCCCGGGCCAGATCGGGGTCCCCCTCCAGCGCCCCCTGGACGCGCTCCCGGACCCGCTGGGCGGCCAGCGTCTGGACCTCGGCCAGCAACCGGGTCCGCCGGTTCCGCTGCAGCGCGCCGGTGTCCTCCAGGTGCTTCCGGTGCGACTCGATGGACTCCCACAGCTCGTCGATCCCCTCGCCGGAGACCGTGGACGTCCGCACGACCGGCGGAACCCAGTCCTCCTTGTCCCGCCGGGCACCCATCCTCACCATGAGCTCGAGCTCCCGGGCGGCCTCCCCGGACCCCTCCTTGTCCGCCTTGTTCACCACGAACACGTCGGCGATCTCCAGGATCCCGGCCTTCGCCACCTGCACGGCGTCGCCCCACCCCGGCGAGACCACCACGAGGGTGGTGTCGGTGGCTCCCGCCACCTCCACCTCGGCCTGGCCCACCCCGACCGTCTCCACGATCACCACGTCCGTCCCCGCGGCGTCGAGGATCCGGATGGCCTCCGGCGCGGCCAGGGCCATCCCGCCGAGGTGCCCCCGGGTGGCCATGGACCGGATGAACACGTGGGGGTCGGTGGCGTGGGTCTGCATCCGCAGCCGGTCCCCCAGCAGGGCTCCCCCGGTGAACGGCGATGTGGGGTCGATGGCCAGCACGGCCACCGAGCGGCCATGCGACCGCGCTGTCCGCACCAGCTGCTCGGCCAGGCTCGACTTCCCGACCCCCGGCGAGCCGGTCAGCCCGATCGTGGCGGCGTTCCCGGTGTGGGGGTACAGGCCCGCGGACAGCGCTTCCAGCTCCGGCGCGCCGTCCTCCACGAGCGAGATGGCCCGGGCCATCCCCCGCCGCTCCCCGGCCAGCACCCGTTCGACGAGCCCCTCGACGTCCACGAGCGGCAAGCCTACCCGCTGCCTCGGCTCACCCTCCCCTGCTCTCCGCGCAGTATCCGGACTCGATGCCACCGACGGCGTCGGCGGCCGGCCCGAGCACCAGATCGAACCCGTTGAGGGTCAACGCCACGGCCCGCAGAACCCGGCGAACCCACATGCCGACGGCTCGGGCCTGCGCGGCTCCCGCCTCATCCCCTTCGTCCGCGAACAGCCGAACATCTCGTCCCTCAACGGGTCAGCTCCTGGAGCCGGTGACGTCGCTCCGGATCAGCACGACCTCCGGTGAGCCGGCCAGGGTGTCCAGCGAGGAACCGGGGATCCGGGCCGCGAAGCCGCCGGTCATCCCGAGGTGCCGGGTCACCGAGCCATGGAGTCCGGCGACCAGGCGCTCCGCGCGGTCCGACGACGGGTGGAGCTCACGGATGACGATGCGGAGGTCGCGGGCCGGGTTGGTCGAGGCCTGCCGGACCAGCGCGGGATCGGCCTTGTACCGGGCGAACGACGGAGTTGCCGGCGACGCCCGGACCCACGACGCCACCGCGAGCGAGCACGTGACCAGCGCGGCGACCGCGAGCATCCGAACCCCGATGCCCCCGGTCTTCCGCTCTCCGCCCGTCCGCCGCATCGGTGGCCCCTTCCGTCTCGGTCGCCGCGAATTCTCGTGCCTCGAGTGTGGGGCGTGCCCCACCCCGCGGCATCGGCCGGGGGGACCCGGGTGGGTGATCCGAAGGCATGCAATTCCGTATGGGGGCGGGTGATGGCAAAGGTGGCCTTCCGGCCGACCCGGCCGGGCGTTCGGCGTCCCCCATCCGGCCGGGTCCGTGACCGGCCGGGCACGGTCAGCCCGGGGCGGTCCGGTCGTGCGGATGGAGCCGCTCGCCCAGCGCCTTCAGCACGGCCCGCGTCACGGTCGGCTCCTCGTCCAGGACCAGCTCGAGCTGCTGGGGGCCCAGCATGATCAGCGTCACGTCGGTCTCCGCGGTCACGGTGGCCGTTCGGGGGACCCCCGCCAGCAGCGCGAACTCGCCGAACCAGTCACCCGGACCCACCGTGGCCACCTTCCGCCCCCGCCGGGTCACCCTCGCGGTCCCCGAGACGATGACGAAGAACTCCCGCCGGTGGTCCCCCTCCGCAACGAGCACCGATCCGGCGGGCTCCGAGATCTCGTCGGACGTCGAGATGATGGCCCGGAGCCCGCGCTCGGAGACGGCCGAGAACAGCGGCACCTTCCGGAAGTGCTCGATGACATTCCTGGGAATCTTGCGCATGGCGTCGCGGTGCCTCCTCTCGCGGCGTGCTCAGGTCACCGAGAGCAGCCTGTTGAGGCGGGCCAGCTTGCCGAGATTCCGGATCATCCCCTTGACCTTGATCTCCCCCTTGAACAGCTTCGCGTTCACGGCCCGGCCGTCCTTCGTCATGGAGTCGGGCAGGCCGAGCCGCAGGGGGACCGAGGACAGCTCGATGAGCGTCCCGGAGTCGGCCGTCACCAGGAGGTGGGGACGGCCCTGGAGCCCGTTGGCCACACCGACCCGTCCCGGCGCGATCTGGAGGGTCAGGGAGACGCCGGCGTCCGGTGCGGTGATCCCGATGACGGCGGGCTTCAGCAGGGCCTCCCGCTCGGGGTGCTGCTCGAGGTTGGCCTCGATGAGGCCGCCCAGCATGGTGGCCAGGCCGTTGGGCTCCTCGTCCACGTAGTCGACGGTGGCGGTCACGGTGTGAGCACCACCTTCGTGGCCAGCCGGTTCTCGAACAGCTCGTACATGTGGGGGGCCTCCTCGAGTGGCGCGCGGTGGGAGATCAGCGGCATGGGATCGATGCGCCCGTCGCGGACCGCGTCCATCGCCTCGTTCCACCACGCGTGGATCGGGCAGATCCCGGCGAACCGGACGTCCAGCGCCCGGGTCCAGTACACCCCGAGCTGCACGGGCACGGTCTCGCTCACGTACATCCCGGCCACGGTGACGGTCCCGCCCCGGCGGACCACCTCGATCGCGGTCTCGAACGAGGACTCCGTCCCCACCGCCTCGATCACGATGTCGGCCCCCCGACCCTCCGTGAGCGAGGCCACCGCCATCTGGGCGTTGCGCTCGGCCACGTTCACCGGCGTGGCCCCCACCCGTTCGGCCAGGGCCAGCCGGTCGGCCTGGAGGTCCAGCGCCAGGACCCGGGCCGCCCCGTGGACCAGCGCCCCCTGCGCCGCGAAGAACCCCACCGGCCCCGCACCCACCACCGCCACCGTGTCCTCGGGCCCGATGCCGGAGATCGCGGCGGCGTAGTACCCGGTGGTGAGGATGTCCCCGACGAACAGGGCCCGTTCGTCCTCCATCCCCTCGGGGATGCGCAGGAGGTTCACGTCGGCCACCGGGACCCGGACCAGCTCGGCCTGGGCGCCGCCCAGCGACCCGCCGAACGGCCCGGCGCCGAGGTTCCGGAAGTCCTCGCACAGCGACGTCTGGCCCCGCCGGCAGTACCAGCATTCGCCGCACACGATGTCGAACGCCACCACGACCCGGTCGCCGGGCCGGAAGGCGGTGACGTCCGGCCCCACGGACTCCACCACGCCGACGGCCTCGTGCCCGATCGTGTCCCCCGGCGACAGCGGGGCCTTCCCCGTGTAGAAGTGGAGGTCGGACCCGCAGATCCCCGCCGCCGTCACCCGGACCACGGCGTCCCCGGGGTGCTCGACCGCGGCGTCGGGGACGTCCGACACCGTCACCTTGCGGACGTCCTCGTAGACGACGGCCCTCACGTCCGGCTCCCGGTCACCGCGTCGCCGCGGCCCTCAGCTGGCCTGCTGTTCGTCGACGAACTCCGTGGGCACGGTCTGGGCCAGGTTCACCAGCTCGTTCGCCGCCTTCACGTACCGGACGATCGTCGGGAGGTCGCCCTTCAGCTTGAGCTTGCCCTGCATCATGCCCTTCACCGGGTCCAGCTCCTTGCGGATGACCTCCTTCCACCGCGAGTACGGGGCCCGGATGATGAACTTGGCCCTCTCCCCCTCCTCGGCGGTGACGAGCTTGCCCTGCCGGCAGTCGCCGTGCCACAGGTCGAGCCAGGCCCAGATCTCCTCGGGCACGCCCTTATCGGGCTCGGGCTCGAACACGTAGGCCACGTCGCCCTCCCACGTGGCCGCGGCCTCCCGGTACTCCTTCGACTCGTTGATCCGCACGACGTACTCGTCCAGCCACTCCTCGCTCGGGAACACCGCCATCGCTCGTTCGCCCCTTTCGCCTGTCGTCGGTCCGTTCGAATGAGTAAATCACGCGCCGATGCCGGCCAGCGAATCGAGGCCGGCCCCGTTCAGGCTGGTCGGAGGGCCCGGTCGGCGATCTCCGCCAGCACCTGCGCCGCCCGGCCCCGGATGTCCAGATCCGCCTGCACGAAGCTCTCCCCCGCCCCCACGTGGATCACCGTGGCCCCCGCGGCCCGCGCCCGTCGCGGGAGGCCGGCCGCCGGCTCCACCTCCCCGGCGGTCCCCACGGCCAGCATGGTCCGGCACTCGGACGCCAGCCGCTCGGCCTCGTCGAAGTCCAGGGGCCGTTCCCCGAACGCCACGAACCCGGGCCGGGTGGGCCCCCCGCACACGTGGCACCTCGGCAGGACCGAGGCCAGGCTGGGGACGAACGCCGTTCGCAGGGCCCCGATGGCCCGGGCCAGGCCCTCCAGGAACTCCGGGCGGGTCACCCGGTCCTCGGTGCCGCACACCAGGCACACCCGCCGGTGCAGCGAACCGTGGATCTCCACGACGTGCACGCTCCCGGCTTCCTGGTGCAGGCCGTCCACGTTCTGGGTGACCACCGCGGTCAGCAGGCCGGCCTCCTCCAGCCGGGCCATGGCCCGGTGCGCCGGGTTCGGCCGGGCCCGCGCGACGGCCCTCCGGAGAGCCGACAGGAACTCGGCCAGCCGGTCCGGGTGGGTCATGGCCTCCCGGGCCAGGCCCTCCCACGTCCCGAAGTGCTCGGGGTCGAACCGGTCCCACAGGCCCCCGGGGTCCCGGAACGTGGGGATCCCGGAGTCCGCGGAGATTCCCGCGCCCGTGAACCCCACCACGCCTCCCGCGCGGATCGCCCGGACGGCCTCCTCGATCGCCACGGCGCGCCGGTCACCTCGACAGGACGAACAGCGTGAACCCGACCACGTTGAACGCGCAGTGGGCCGCCATGTTCGCCAGCAGGTTCCGGCGCCACTCGTAGATCGCCGCCAGGGCCAGCCCCACGAACGCCAGCGTCACGACGAGCAGCAGCGACGCCTCCCACGGCGACCCCTGCCAGTGGACCAGGCCGAACAGCGCGGAGGACACCACGGCCGCCGGCCAGAACCCGTGCCGATCGCGGATCGAACGGAACAGCAGCCCCCGGAACAGCAGCTCCTCGGCCACCGGCGCTGCAACCGTCACCACGAGCGCGGTGAGGACCAGGGCCCCGCCGCCGATGTCGGAGGGAAGCTGGTCCGGCGCCTCCACGCCGTGCCCGGCGATCTGGCGGAGCACCAGGTCCACCAGCGTCGCGACGAGGATCACGGCCGCCGGGTACACGAGGAGCCCGGCACCGAACCCGATGGCGAGGTCCACGGGGCGGTCGGCCCGGATCGCCAGCGCGGGAATGGACCGCCGGTGCCGGATCCACAGCCACCCGGCCACGGCCACGAACAGCCCGATCTCCCCCAGTAGCGAGGCCAGCGCGAACGGGATGCCGGTGAGCTCGTCGCCGTTCGAGGCGAGCACCACGGGCACCGCCAGCACCCCCCCGATCAGGAATCCGGCCACGCCGACCAGGAGGGACTCCCAGAACCCCCAGGGCGCGCGGAGGCCCCAGGGGCCGGCGACGCGGGCGGGGTCGGCCTGGGGGCCCCCGGCGGGGAGCAGATCGGGGCGGGGAGGGAGGTCCTCCGCGCTCACCCCGGGGCCCCCTCGGGGACGCCCCACGGCACCTCCACCAGGGGCAGGTACACCAGCCCGGCCAGGCCCAGGCCGAAGCAGAACCCGGCCGCCGCCACGCCGGTGTCATTCACCACGAAGGCCACGATACCCGCGAGCAGGAGCGCGAGGACCGACGCGCGCCACGGGGGCCACCGTTCGAAGGCGCCCCGGAGGACGGGGGGCGGCCGGAGGGCCACGACCAGCACCACCGGCAGCCCCACCAGGATCAGCCAGGTCAGCGGGCTCCGCGCGATGAGCCCGGCGCCGGTGCCGATCCGTTCGGCCAGGGTGTCGAACGGGCTCCGGCCTCCCCGGCCCTCCACGAACCGCGTCCCGTGGGTGGCGGTGCTCGTCAGCCAGGCGTGCGCCGCGAATACGGCCCCCATCCCTCCGGCCACCGTCGCGGTCGTGACGGCCACGTCCCGCCAACGAAGGCGCCCGGCGGTCCGGAGCCCCCACCACAGCCCGGCGGCCACGAACACGGTGAGCGCGCCCCCGAGGTTGGACCCGAGGTCCGGGAACCCCACGAACAGCCCGGTGGCCACCAGCAGGCAGAACCCGGTCCAGGGCTGGAGCGTCGCCGCCACGAACAGCGCGCCCCCCAGCGCGATCCCGATCAGGTTGTTCGGCATCCCGTAGAACCGGGCCCCGTCCAGGGCGGTGCCCCCGAGCAGCGTGAACGGGGTGTCGGGCCACCCCTGGAGGGCGTCGACCACGAGATAGGCCAGGCTGGCGCCCCCCACCACGGCCGCGGGGACCAGCGGTCCGTACCGCCGGAACTCCAGCCCCAGGAGGGCCGCCCCGGCCACCATCACCACCAGGAACGGGACCACGTTGCGGGAGGCCTGCGAGCCCAGCCTGCCCGCGGCGAGGTACGCGATCGCGATCGGGGCCACCGAGAGGGGCACCACCGCTGCGATCCGCCCCACCCGCGGCGGGACCCGGCGGCGCCGCGCGATGAGCAGGATGCACGCCACCCCCCCCAGCACCACCCAGGCCAGCGCGGCCAGGGCCACCGGCGTGGCGATCCGCCGGTTCTGGAGGTGCTCCAGGTGCATGGATACCGGGGGCCCGGCGTCCGAGACCACCCGGATGGGCGACCCGTTCATCTCCGCGGGGACCGGGATGCCGAAGAAGCGCAGGATGGTCGGCGCCACGTCCTCGTTCGACACCAGGCCGTCGCGCCTGGTGGTGTCCGACGTCAGCGTGTGCATGGGCCCCGACGCGGTCAACAGGTCCTCGGGGGGTCCCTCGACCATCACGATCGGCGTGACCTCGTCGCGCACCCGGTCCATGGCCGGGGAGGGGGCCGGGGCCACGAGCACGAGCAGGACGCGCGGGGCCGCGGGCACCAGCGCGGGGAGCACGGAGGCCAGTCGCCCCAGCGCCGCCCGCCGGTCGGCCTCCGAGGACCCAGGGAGCTCGAAGCCCACGAACCGGACCTCGCACCCGGAGCCGGCCGGGGACACGCCCTGCCGGTCGGCCGCAGGGAGGGCCGTGCCCGGCCCCAGCCCACAGGCGCTCAGCCCATGCTCGGCCAGGACCGAGCCCAGGAGGCCGGGCGTCGACCGGTCCCCGTTCTCGCCGACGATGCGGTCGAATCCCACGACCCGCCGGCGCTCCCCCGTGCCCTCGACCTCCACGTCGGCGAAGGGCACGGCGCTCCGTGTCCCGGTGCCCAGGGTCAGCTCGTGGCCCGGGCCCTCGTCGCCGGACACGGTTCGAGGGCTGAGCAGGGCCGCGCCGCCCGCTGCGGCCAGTCGCTGGAGGCCCGGCACCGACATCACGTCCTCGAAGTCGGGGCCGGACACCACCACGATCACCGCCACGGGCCCCGCCGCGGCGGGGGCGGCGGCGGACGCCGACCCCGGGCCCACGGCCAGCGCGGCCGCGCACAGGAGCGCCGCCCCGGCGGCCGCCCTGCTCACACCGTCGGGGGGATCACGTGAGGACGACGGGCGAGTAGGCGCCCTCCCGCCGGACGTCCGCGCCGAGGGCCGAGAGCTTGTCCTCCAGGCTCTCGTAGCCGCGGTCGATGAACGCCACGTCGTCGATCTCGGTGGTGCCGTCCGCCGTGAGCGCCGCGATGACCAGCGCGGCGCCGGCCCGGATGTCCAGGGCCCGGACCGGGGCGGCCGACAGGCGCTCCACCCCCCGGATCACGGCGTGGTGCCCCTCCGTGAGGACCTCGGCCCCCATCCGCTGGAGCTCCTGCACGAACATGAACCGGCTCTCGAACACGTTCTCGGCCAGGATGCCGGTGCCCCTGGCGATGGCCAGCATGGCCATCATCTGGGGCTGGAGGTCGGTGGCGAACCCCGGATAGGGAAGGGTCACGAAGTCCACCGAGGCCGGACGGTCCCGCATGCGGACCCGGATGCCGTCGGCCTGCTCGGAGATGTCGGCTCCGGCGTCGCCCAGCTTCGACAGGGGCAGCTCGAGGTGGCCGGCGCGGGCCCCCGAGAGGAACACGTCGCCTCCCGCGGCCGCCGTGGCGATCGCGAACGTCCCGGCCTCCACCCGGTCCGGGATCACGGCGTGTCGGACGGGCCGGAACCCCTCCACGCCCTCGATCTCGATCGTGCTGGTGCCCGCGCCGAGGATCCGGGCCCCCATCGCCGACAGGAACGCGGCGAGGTCCTCGATCTCCGGCTCGCGGGCCGCGTTGTCCACCACCGTGGTCCCCCGCGCCCCCACGGCGGCCATCACCAGGTTCTCCGTGGCGCCCACCGAGGGGAAGTCCAGGGAGACCGCCGCGCCGTGCAGCGTGCCCGTTGCCTCCAGATACCCGTGCTCCTGGCGGAAGGAGATCCCCATGCGCTCCAGGCCCCGCAGGTGCAGGTCGATCTTCCGCGACCCGATGTTGCAGCCCCCCGGCATGGCCACCCGGGCCCGCCCGAACCGGGCCAGGAGGGGCCCCAGCACGATGATCGACGCCCGCATCCGGCTCACCAGCTCGTACGGGGCGTCGTGGGAGTCCACCGGCCCGGTGTCGATGGTCACCGTGTGCTCGTCCCACGCGACGAACGCCCCCAGGTGCTCCAGGACCTCGGTCATGGTCCAGCAGTCCACGATCCGGGGCACGTTCTCGATCACGGTCCGCCCCGGGGCCAGCAGGGACGCCGCCATCAGCTTGAGGGCCGAGTTCTTGGCCCCCCCGATGGGGACGGTGCCGAACAGCGGCCGCCCCCCGGAAACGATCAGCCGGTCCATGGACTCCACATTCTAGGTGTCGGACCCCGCCCGTTCCCGGTTGGTTCCCCCGCCGTTCATGCATCGCACGGCGCGGGCCGTGGGGAGTTCAGCTCTCGCAGCCGGTCTTGGGGCCCGAACTGGCCGGCCGTGATCGCGTCGGCGCCCCCGGATGCCGTCAAACGCAAGGCCGGGCTCCGTACGCGACCCGGATTACAGCTTGATGGTCCACACCCCCCGGCCGTGGGTGGTGGCGATGACCGTCGTCGTCCCGGGGATCACGGACAGGTCGTTCACGGCGACGTTCGGGAGCCCGGACCCGAGCACCGCCCAGGTCCCTCCGCTCCGCCGGACGAACGCGCCGACGTCGGTCGCGACGATCAGCTTGCCGTTCACCCGGACGATGTCGTCCGCCGGACCGTCCGGCAGGTTGGCCGAGATGTCGGCGAAGTGCGCGCCCCCGTCGGTGGACTCGAACACGTGGCCGGTCCCGGCGTACGGCACGAACCGCCGGGAGAACCCCGACAGCGTCACGAACACGTGCTGAGGGTTCGCCGGGTCCATCGTCACGCCGGTGATGTACCGGTTGGGCAGGCCGGTGGCCGTGAGGGCGTGCCACGTCCCGCCCACGTTCGAGGCCAGGCCGCTGGCGAATCCGGCGCCGTTCGGGTCGAGCGGGTTGGTCGGGTTGCACGCCCCGCACCACCCCTCGTAGATCGTGGAGCCGCGGACGTCGAGCGCCGTGCCGACCTTGCCGGAGCCGTTGTCGTACAGGCTCACCCAGTCATCGGACGAGGTCCCGATGCCCTTCGTGCTCTCCCACACGTTCTCGCCCAGCGCGATGATCCGGTTCGAGTTCTCGGGGTCCAGCATGAACGGGGCGATGAACCGGGCCGTGGACGAGCTGCCGCCGTCCGGCGGCTCGATGTCCGTCCACGTCTTCCCGCCGTCGGAGCTCTTCGCGATGTCCAGGTAGACGTACTCCTCGAACACGTGCTTCGGCTTGTTCGGCTCGACGGCCACGTCGCCGCCGTCGCCGCCGAAGATCTCGGGCCACGTGGTCCCGCCCCCGTACTTGATCGTGCCGTTGTCCTGGAGCCCGGCGTAGATGACGGGGTCGGGCCCGGCGGACGCCGCCGAGAAGTACGGCTGGGAGGTCGACAGCCCGGCCGTGTTCAGGTCGGTCCACTCGTCGTTCGACCAGCTCGGACCGACCTGCGACCATGCGCCGCCGTCGCTCCCCACGTACAGCTTGGGCTTGCCGCCCTGGACGCCGAACGCGGCCGCGTGCTGGTCGGGGTGGGTGGTGGGGTGGTCGTTCGGGTCCGCGTAGCATCCCGGCGGGCCGGGGTCGGTGAGGCAGACGTTCCAGTACCGGCCGATGGTCTGCCAGGTCTGGCCGCCGTCGCTCGAGTCGTAGATCTCCTCGAGCCCCAGCACCACGTCATCCGGGTTGGTGGGGTCGATGACGACGTACTGGTTGTACCAGGCCTGGATCCCGGGCTGGTAGGTCGGCCCGATCTTGGCCGCGGACAGCGCGGAGTTCTGGTCCGACGCCAGCGTCTGCGAGGTGGCCACGACCTGCCACGGCCCCTCCGGCCCGGAGGTCGATCGGTACACCCCGTTCAGCAGGGTGTTGTAGGTGGGGGCGCTGATGAGCTGGGAGTCCTGGACCACGGCGTACATCAGCCCCGGGTCGGCCCTCGTGGTGGCCAGGGACACGCGGCCGATGTTCGACTGCGGGGCGAACCCGGTGGCGTCCACCGCCGTCCAGGTCTTGCCGGCGTCGTCCGAACGGTACAGGCCGTTGTTCGAATCGCCGTACCGCCACCCCAGGACCGACACGAACCCCTTGCCCTTGGTGCCGTACAGCGGGACGAGGTCGGTCACGAAGTCGCCCGCGAGGTCGGCGCCGCCGGGGGCGAGGACCCGGGTCCACGTGGAGCCCCCGTTCGTCGAACGGAACAGCCCGTGGTTCGTGGCCGCGAGGACCAGGCCCTTGCCGGCTCTCCGGACGATCAGGCGGAACACGGTGGCCCGGTCGAACACCTGGGCCCCCAGCTGGGTCCAGGTGGCGCCGCCGTCGGTGGTCTTGTAGATGCCCGCCCCCCAGTAGGAGTCGCCGTTCGTGTTGGCCTCGCCGGTGCCGGCGAACACCGTCTGGTGCGCCCGCGGCGCGATGGCCACGGCGCCGATGGAGGTCGTGGCGAACCGGTCACCGACCGGGGCCCAGTGCTGTCCGCCGTCGGTGGTCTTCCACACTCCGCCGTCGGCGGCCCCCAGGTACACGACGTTCGGCGCGCCCGGGGTCACGGCGAGGGCGGTGACCCGGCCGGACACCTCGTGGAAGCCGTTCGGGTAGACGCTGCCGTTCGACGGATCGCTGTACGTCGGATCCCCCGCGTCGATGGGCTGGGGCCCCAGGGCCCTCCAGGCCGGTGTGCCGGTCGAACGGGTGGCCGGCGCGGATGTCGTTCGAGTCCCGGTCGGGGGCGCCGTCCCGTTCCCCAGGATCGACTGGGCCTGCCGGAACGCGTGGAGGCGCGCGAAGGCCGGGATGGCGTTGCCCGGGGCCATGCGCTGGCCGTAGTACCAGGCGGACCAGGCCTGGAGCATCTCGGTCTCCTCCGGCCCGCTCTCCCCCCGGCCGGATTCGTGCCCCGGGAGGGTGTCCAGCTGGCCCCGGACCGCGGAGGGGATCCTGAGATGGCGCTGGGCCCGGGGGGCGAGCGACGACCCGGCCGAACACGCGCCGGCGAGCACGGCGAGCGAGGACACGACGATGACGACGGCGCGGAGGCGCCGAGGCGATGCGGGCATGCCGATTCCCCCTTCTCGGGACGCGGACGAGATGCTGCATCTCACTACCCGGTCCGGGTGGCCGCTACACCTCCTCGCCGTGCTTGGCGATGGCCTCCTCGTCGAGCTCGATGCCCAGGCCGGGGGCCTCGGGGAGAGTGACGAACCCGTCGGGGTCGATGCGGAGGGGTTCGGCCAGCATGGCGTCGCGTGCCTCGATGGTCCACCCGGGGGGGTCGATGGGGTATTCGCACCACACGGTGCCGGGGACGGCGCCCATGACCTGGAGGTTCACCCGCAGGCCGATGCCGTTCGTCCACGTGTGCGGGGAGAACCCGATGCCGGCCGCCTCGGCCATGCCCGCCACCTTGCGGGCCAGCAGGATGCCCCCGGACAGGATGGCGTCGGCCTGGAGCACGTCCACGGCCCGGTGCTCGATCATGTCCCGGTACCCGTGGAGGTCGGACAGCATCTCCCCCGCGGCGATGGGGACGGTGGTCTTGCGGCGGAGCTCCGCATATCCCCGGTAGTCGAACTGGTCGAGGGGCTCCTCCAGCCAGGTCACGTCCAGGTCCTCGAGCTCCCTCGCGGTCCGGACCGCCCGGGCCAGGTCCCACTCCGGGTACTCGGCGAACCCGTGCGTCCGCCACCCCATGTTCGCGTCGACCATGAGCGTGACGTCCGGGTGGGCCTCGCGGACGGTCCGGACGACCGCGACGTCCTCCTCCACGGTCATGAACCGGATCCGGAGCTTCACGGCGGTGAACCCCTCCTCGATCCGGGCGGCGACGTCCTCGGCCCGCTGCTCGCCGGAGCGCAGCTCGCCGGTGGAGGCATAGGCCCGCACCCGCGTGCGGGCGCCACCCAGCAGTCGCCACACCGGGAGGCCGGCCGACTTGCCGATGATGTCCCACAGGGCCGGCTCGACGTGCCAGGCCCGCATCCCCAGCTGCCGGGTGGAGCTCCGAAGGAGCTTGAAGACGTCCTCCACCTGCGTGGGGTCCCGGCCGGAGAGCGTCAGCCGGAGGAGCGTGGCCAGCCCCCGGGCCTCGTCGCCGATCAGGGGCGACGCCGACACGCCCTCGATCCCCTCGTCGGTCTGCACCCGGTAGATCGCGCACCCGTTCGACATGGCGGGAAACCCCGCCAGCCACGACGGCGAGAACATCGCCGGCAGCGGGAAGTGGCACAGATGGACCCGGATCCCGGTGATCTTCACGCCCCGGAGACTAGCCCGGCGGGCGTTCCGCCCGCGAGCCGGTCAGCCGGCGACCGACTCGCCGAAGCCGTCGCCGGCCTCGGCGGTGTCCAGCAGCCCGGCCTGGCCCTGGACCCACCCCTGGGCTCCGGTCCCGACGACGCCGGTCGGGGATCCGTAGAGGACGTCCACCACCCCGGCGTCGACGGTCGACCCGATGTCCTCCGCCGGGACCCCGATCGCCAGGTCCGATTCCGAGGTCTTGCCGAAGCTCCCGACGGCCAGCGCCGAGCCGACGGCGTCCTCGGCCTCGGGGGTCCCCGGGAACCCCCCGGTCCCCTGGCTGAGCTGCTGCGTCCCGGAGGTGCTCAGCCCCCCGGCCGAGCCGAACGCGAGGGTGACCAGCCCGGCGTTCGAGATGGCGTTCGGTGCGGTCCCCAGGTCCTCGCCCGGGACGCCGATGGCGAGATCGGCCTCGGCCGTCCCCCCGACGTCACCGGCCGCGAGCGAGGCCCCGAACGCGTCGTCTCGTTCGACGGTCTCCCCCAGCTGTCCCTGGTCGAACAGCTGGTTCCCGGTGGTGACCAGGCCGGACGCGGACCCGTAGATGATCCCCACCGCGCCGGCGTCGACGACCGTACCGATGTCCTCCGAGGCCACCCCGACCGCGAGATCCGCTTGGGCCGTCCCGCCGAAGTTCGCCGCGGCCAGCGCCGAACCGAACCCGTCCCCGGCCTCAGCTCCCCCCGCCATCCCGTTCGCGCCCTGGACGAAGCCCTGGTTCCCCGTCGCGGTGAGTCCGCTCGCCGAGCCATAGATCACGTTCACGGTTCCGGCGTCCAGGCCGGCGGGCGTGGAGCCGATGTCCTCCGAGGGCACCCCCACGGCGAGGTCGGCCTGGGCCGAGCCACCGAAGTCGCCCGCCGCCAGCGCGATGCCGAAGCCGTCGCCGGCCTCGGTCGTCCCGACGATGCCCCCCTGCCCTTGGACGAACAGCTGGCTCCCCGCGCCGGTCGGGCCGCTCGCCGAGCCGTAGATCACGGCCACGGCCCCGGTGTCCACGATCGACTGAGACCCCACCGTGACGTCCTCCCCCGGAACGCCGGCCGCGATGTCGGCCTGGCTCCCGTTCCCGAAGTCACCGACGGCGAGCGCCGCGCCGAACATGTCCCCGGCCTCGAGCGCGTCGCCGATCCCTCCCGAGCCCTGCTGCAGGAAGAGGTTGCCGGATGCGGTGAGCCCCGAGGCGGAGCCGAACAGCACCTGCACAACCCCGGCGTCCACGACAGTGCCGACGTCCTCTCGCGGGACCCCCACGGCAAGGTCGGCGAACCCATCGCCGTTGAAGTCTCCGGCAGCGAGGGTTGCCCCGAAGTTGTCACCGGCCTCGGCCGTCCCACCGAGGCCGTTCTGGCTCTGGACCCACAGCTGGTTGCCCGCGGACACGAGCCCATTCGCCGATCCGTAGATCACCGCGACGGCCCCGGCGTCGACGATCGAGCCGACGTCCTCGCCCGGTACCCCCACCGCGAGGTCGTCGAACCCGTCGTGGTTGAAGTCGGCCGATACGTTCGCCGAGGCCTGGTCGCCGGCCGACTCCGCCACCAGGAACGAATCCACTGTAGTCACCCCGGCGGCCACGTCGGCCGACGTCACGGTCCGGGAGAACCGCTGCGTGCTCCGGCGGGTCTCGGACACGAAGTACCGGAACGTGTGGGTGGCCGGGGTCGACGACGAGTCGAACAGCTCGTAGCCCCGGTACACGCCGTCCACGTCGCGGAGCAGCCTGATGCTCCTCCCGGTGGTCTCGTCGATGGCCGAGACGGTGTACCCGGGGGGCACGTCGTGGAGCTGGAACAGCATGGCCTCGAGGGTGGACCACTTCGCGTCCACCCGGATCAGTCCCCGGCCGTGCCGCGCCACGTACAGGCTGCCCTCGCCGGTGGCCGGATTGGCCGTGGGGTCGAACAGGCCGGCGTCCGGCCGGTCCATCGCGTCGGTGACCGACAGCGGCATCCAGTGCTGCCCGGCGTCCCGCGAGAATGCCGCTCCCGCCGGGTCCAGCACCGCGAACCGGTACGAGGCGTGGTTCGGATCGAACGCGACCGCCGCCAGGGTGCACTGGTACCGGAAGCCGTTGTCCCCCGCGTTCGCCCCACCGGCCCCGAAGCACGCCATGCGGTACCGGCCGCCCCCCGAGGCCAGCCGGGTGAGGTCCGGATCGAGCCTCCAGTGGGTCCCGGCGTCCGTCGTGGCCATGATCCGGTCGTCGGTGAGCGAATTCGTGTTCCCGAGGTCCGTGGCGTAGACGACGTTCCGGTTGAAGGGGTCCGCGAGGATGTCGAACGCCCTGGTGAGCCCCGTGGACGCGTTCGCCCAGGAGGCGATCGCGCCGGTCTTGTCGGCCACGCCCCGGAGCACCTTCCCGGCGGAGTCGCCCAGCGCCGCCGCGTTCGCCAGGAGCACGTAGACGGTGGTCCCGGTGTGTCCGCCGGCGGCCTGGATGGTCCACACGCTGGACGGCTTCAGGGCCGGGCCGATCTGCTTCCAGCCGGTCGCGGTCCCCGCGCGGTTCCGCACGATGGTGTCGTTCACGGTGTCCAGGTCGGGGTCCTCGCTGAACCGGGATGGACTCCGGAGCGCGATGTAGTCGCCGGCCGATGGCACGGTCTCCCCCGGCAGCGACTGCACCTGGACGACGACCCAGTCGCTGGTGGTCCCGGACGAGAGGTAGTCGGTCCCGATGTGCAGCTTCTGGGTGACGTTCTGCTGCCAGATGGGGGGCGCGCCGTCGCTCGACACGTACAGCCGGTAGTCGGCGTCCCGGGGGAGGAGGAGGCGGTTCCGCTGCCGCCAGTCGGTGAGCGCCACGCCGCTGTCGCCGCAACAGTCCATGTCGTGCCACGCGCCGGAGCCGTGGCCGCCGGTGACCGAGCCGAACGTTCCGTTGTCGTTCGAGGGGAGGTACAGGGCCGGACAGGGTGCGGCGACGCCGGAGGGACACGTGGACTGGGGGATCAGCGCCAGCCCGAAGCTGCCGTACCCATGGAGGCCGTGCATTGCCTTGACGAACGGGCCCCGGTAGGTCGAGCATGGCGAGCCCGTCGGATCGGCACGGTAGACCCCGCCGTCGTTGGCCACGAACACCCGGCACCGCCCGGCCTCGGGGTCGTAGTTCGCGGGGATGCCGAGGCCGTGGGAGTCGATGTGCATCGGTCCGAACTGCCGCCAGATCGGGTGGACCGGCTCCGACGTGAAGCCGTACTCGTAGAAGTACGCCCCGTTCGCCGCGAACACGGAGTAGCTCCGGCCCGGGCCGAGGCCCGCCGCGACCTGGGGCCGTCGAGCCGTGTAGACGTACGGACGACCGCTCGGGTTGCACGGCACCGGCGGGCTGTTGCACAGGATGGGCGGGACCCGTTGCAGCTCCCCGGTGGCCCTCGTCGAGGTGTCCCCGAGGACCACCCTCCAGTCCCCCTTCGAGTGGAAGACCATGGCCAGGAACCTCGTGGTGCTGTCGGGGGCGGCGGCCAGCCCGTCGCACCTGCCCGTGAGGGCGATGGGCGGGTTGGGTCCCCACGTGTCGCCGAGGTTCCCCGACCGGAGCACCCGCTGCTCGGCGTCGCAGACGAACACCACGTTCCCCACCGTCGCGACGCCGTTGATGGCCTCCACCTCGGGTCCGCCGTCCGGGTGCACAATGCTCCACGTCCGGAGCAGCGGGTCCGTGCTGATCGCGAGGCCGCAGTTCGTCCCCGCGAACGCCCGCCCGCCGGCGAACGCCGCGCCGAGGATCTGGGGGTTGGCGCATCCCGGCAGGTCGACGTGGGCCCATCCTCCGCCGCCGGTCAGGGAGGCGTAGAGCCCGCCCTTCCCGGCGCCGCCGATGCCGAGCCCCAGGTCGTCGGGGGCCAGCCCGTACAGCAGGCGACGGGGGTCCGAGGCGTCCACCGCGAGCGCCCCCGAGGCCAGGCTGGTCGCCCCGACCGGGTAGCCGATGGCGACGTTCGTCTCGCCGGTGGGGAGGCCCGAGCCCGCCCGGGACCAGTTCGAGCCGCCGTCGATCGTCTTCCAGACACCGCCCGCCTCGCCGGCCACGTACACGATGTTGGGGTTGGTCGGATCCACCGCGATGGCGTCCATCTGGCCACCCTCGGCGGGCCCCCCGTTCGAGGTGGGACAGCAGGCGGCGTCGGGGCTGATGTCGGTGACGGTGACGGGGGACACGGCGGCCCCGATCGCGTTCGGGGCCCGCGTCGGCGGAGCCGGCGCGGTGGCCGCGAACGGGGCTGCAACCGGCAGCGCGAGCGTCGCGGTGGCGGCCAGGAGAGCGGAGACGAGCGCCTTGACGAACGGAGCGGTGCGGGGACGCCTCATGCCGCCACAGTCCACCAAGATCGGCGGATGCTACGGCCACACCCGTGGGTCGTCAAGCGATTTTTCCGACCGCCGTGTGGATCAGTCGCGGTGCGACTCCCCCATGCGTTGGACGTCGAGGACTCCATCTTCTTGGCCTCGCGCGACGACCTCGAACTCCCCCGTGCCGGGCACGATGGCGTGGAAGAAGCCCATGTCGAGATGCGTCTCCTCGGGCGCCCGAACCACCGTGGCCTCCAACGTCTCCCCGCTCTCGGTACGGATCTCGACCCGTGCGACCTCGGTCGACACCTGACCGTAGACGAACGCCGCTTCCTCGCTGAACCCCGGGAAACTCGCGGTCGCCCCGATCGGCTCGGACAGGGGAGGCTCCCCGTCCTCTCGGCAGATGTTGGCCTGCTCGGTGGCCGGCGCCCCCGGTTCGTCGACGGAGGGGGCGTCGAGATCGAGACACCAGGCCGTCGTCGTCTCGCGGTGCACCGTGACCTCGGCGTGGTACAGGGTCAGCCGCCAGGAACCGGCCGCTCCCTGTTCGCCCGAGGCGATCACGAATCGATCGCTGATCGGTGTCACGCTGAGCGAGCTGATGACCTGGGCGATCGCCGCGCCCGCCCCGAGGACAAGGATCGCGGCCAGGGCGAGCACCACCGCGCGGCGGCGCCCGCCGCGGCGGTGCCCGGCATCCCGGCCGGGGAGCGACAGCGGGTGGACGTCCGTCAGCAGCGCGGCGCGATCCCGCAGGAGGTCGCGAAGCTCGGTTTCGAGGCCGTTCATGGTGTGGGCTCTCCTTTCGTTCCCTCGAGATCGGCTCGAAGCGCCTTCGTCCCCCTGGCGACGAGCCCCTTCAGCGCCGGCAGCGTGATCCCGAGGAGCTCCGCTGTGTCCCGTTCCGAGAGGTCCTCGTAGTACCGCAGGACCAGCGCGGCGCGCTGCCGGTACGGCAGACCCTGGAGCGCGCGCCACAGCCTGTCCCGTTCGTCGATCCGGGGCGGCTCCCCACCTGGCGTGCGGTCGAGCGTGGCCTGACGGCGGAGGGACAGGCGTTCGATCCGGAGCCGCCGGAAGTGCGCCCGCGCCAGGTTCACGATCGTGACGCGAAGGTAGCCGGGGAACGCCCTCTGCTCGCGGAGCAGCTCGAGCCGGTCGAACGTCCTGATGAAGGCCTCCTGGACCAGGTCCTCGGCGGTCTCCCGGGTGCCGGTGAGCACGTAGGCGAGCCGTGCCGCCGACAGGGCGTGCGCCTCGTAGAGCTCTCGGAGGAGCCGCTCCCTGTCCGCCATCGGCCGCTTCTCGACTGTCCGCACCGGCGCCATCGCTCGTGGTCCTTCCCGATGCAACAGATGCACGGGGCGTGCGGAAAGTATCGGTCCGCCGTGCGCGAGTTCGCGGTGGCCGTCGCTGCGGTCGTCCGCGACAGGATCTACGGCAGCTCGGCGCGCTCCGCCAGGACGTCGACGCGGTCGGAGTTGACGTGGAGGAATCCCCCGTCCACCTCGATCTCCTTCCGCTGACCGCCGGACACCACGGCGAGCAGCCCCTTCCCGAGGAGCGCCAGCAGCGGCGCGTGTCCCGGCAGGACGCCCAGCTGGCCGTCGGCCGCTGTGGCCACGACCATGTCAGCCTCCCCCGTCCACACCTCCTGCTCGGGGGTGACCACGTGTACCTCGAGCTTCGTATCGGCCACTACGACTCCTTCCCGGACCCGGCCGTTTCGTCGGACCCGGCGGCCCCCTCGTCGTCCCCGCCCTCGCCCTCGCTCCCGTCCTCGTCCACCGTGTCCTCGGGAGCCACGCCGGTCTCGGGCTCGTCCTCTCCGGCCGGGGCCCCCTCCGCCCTGGCCTCCTCCCCGCCGCCGCCGGAGAGCTTCTTGCCCGCCGCCACGGCCTCCTCGATGCCGCCGACCATGTAGAAGGCCTGCTCCGGGAGATGGTCGTACTCGCCCTCGGTGAGCGCCTTGAACGAGGCGATGGTCTCGTCGAGGGGCACGTACTTGCCCTCGATGCCGGTGAACTGCTCGGCCACGAAGAACGGCTGGGACAGGAACCGCTGGATCTTGCGGGCCCGGCCCACCACGATCTTGTCCTCCTCGGACAGCTCGTCCACACCGAGGATCGCGATGATGTCCTGGAGGTCCTGGTACCGCTGGAGGATCTCCTTCACCCGCTGGGCCACGGCGTAGTGCTCCTCCCCGACGTACCGGGGGTCGAGGATCCGCGACGTGGAGTCCAGCGGGTCCACCGCCGGGTAGATCCCCAGCTCGGAGATGGCCCTCGACAGCACCGTGGTGGCGTCGAGGTGGGCGAACGTGGTGTGCGGCGCCGGGTCCGTGATGTCGTCCGCCGGCACGTAGATGGCCTGGAGCGAGGTGATCGACCGGCCCCGGGTGGACGTGATGCGCTCCTGGAGCTCGCCCATCTCGTCGGCCAGGGTCGGCTGGTATCCCACCGCGCTCGGCATCCGCCCCAGCAGGGTGGACACCTCCGAGCCCGCCTGGACGAACCGGAAGATGTTGTCGATGAACAGCAGCACGTCCTGGTGCATCTCGTCGCGGAAGTACTCGGCCACGGTCAGCGCCGCCAGGCCCACCCGGAGCCGTACGCCCGGCGGTTCGTCCATCTGCCCGAACACCAGCGCGGTCTTCTCCAGCACGCCGGACTCGGTCATCTCCAGGAACAGGTCGTTGCCCTCGCGGGTCCGCTCCCCCACGCCGGCGAACACCGACACGCCGCCGTGCTGCTCGGCCTGGCGGTGGATCATCTCCTGGATGATCACGGTCTTGCCCACTCCGGCGCCCCCGAACATCCCGATCTTGCCCCCCTGCACGTAGGGCTCCAGCAGGTCGATCACCTTGATGCCGGTCTCGAGCATCTGGGTCTTGGGCTCCAGCTGGTCGAACGCCGGCGCCGCGCGGTGGATGGGCCACCGGGTGTCGGCGTCGACCTGGTCCACGTCGAGGGGGTCGCCGAGCACGTTGAACACGTGCCCCAGCACCTTCTCGCCGACCGGCACGGAGATGGGTCCGCCCGTGTTCGTCACCGGCGAACCCCGGACCAGGCCGTCGGTGGGCTTCATCGCGATGGCCCGCACCGTGTAGTCGCCGATCTGCTGCGCCACCTCGCACGCGATCTCGGTGGTCTCGCCGTCGAGAGTCCGCTCCACGGTGAGCGCGGTGTGGATCTCCGGGAGGTCCTCCGGCGG
>DASWED010000041.1:0-35190 GCA_036394995.1 Actinomycetota bacterium | reverse complement strand
GGTGCTGGAGCGGGGCGTCCTGCTCGTGAGCCACGCGGGCCATGGATCGGTCATGAAGGCCCTGTGGCACGGGCGTCCGATGGTGCTCGTGCCGTGGGGTCGTGACCAGCCGGGCGTCGCCGCGAGGGCGGAGGCGCTCGGCGTCGCCGACGTCGTTCGCCGCGAGGATGCCACGGGCGAGACCCTCTCGAACGCGATCGGCCGGGTTCTCGCCGACGAAGAGATGAGCGAGCGATCTGCCCGGCATGCCGTCCGGCTCCAGGCCACGGACCCGAAGGCGACCGCGGCGACGCTGCTGGAGGGGTTGCTCTGAGCTCCCGGGGACCCTTCGGTGCCTGAGCCACGAATCCTGGTGACCGGGCTCGCGTTCGGCGAGTCGCAGCGGTGGCACGACGGGCGTCTGTGGTTCGCGGACTAGGGCACCCAGGAGATCCTCGCCGTCGACCCCGACGGCACGAGCGAGGTGATCCTCCGCGTCCCGACCGCCCGGCCCGAAGCCCCGGCTGGATTTCGGCGGGGCCGGGCAGGGCCCGTTCTCCATCGACTGGCTGCCCGACGGGCGCCTGCTCATCGTATCGGGGCGCGACCGGCTCCTGCTCCGGAGGGAGCCCGACGGGTCGCTGTCGACCCGCACCGATCTCGCCGGACTCTCCGACCACCCCTGGAACGAGATCGTCGTGGACGGTCGCGGCAACGCCTACGTCAACGGCGGCGGCTCCGACTTCGTGGCCGGCGAGGAGTTCGCTCCCGGGTTCGTGGCTCTGGTCACCCCCGACGGTGACGCCCGGCAGGTGGCCGACGGAATCGCGATGGCCAACGGCATGGCGGTGACGCCCGACAACTCGACGCTGATCGTGGCCGAGTCCTACGGGAAGCGGCTCACGGCCTTCGACATCGCGGCCGACGGCGACCTGTCGAACCGGCGGGTGTGGGCCGACCTGGGCGACGGCTTCCCCGACGGGATCCGTCGACGCCGACTCCGCCGTCTGGTACGGGGACGTCCCGAACGCGCGGTGCGTCCGGGTGCGCGAGGGCGGCCAGGTGCTGCAGACGGTCGACCTCGACCGCGGGTGCTTCGCGTGCGCACTCGGGGGCGCGGACGGCAGGACCCCGTTCCTGGTGGCGACGGAGTGGGGCGGCGTCGCGAAGGCCAGCGCCCTGGCAGGAACGGGCCAGGTCCTGATGGTCGAGGCGCCCGCGCCGGCCGCCGGCTGGCCGTAGGGGACGTACTTCCCGTCCGTTGCGCTGATCGCCCCCTGAGATTGATCAGCGCCCGCAGGGAGCTCGTCTGAACGGGGGCCGTCAGGAGCGAGGGGGGTCCTCCCGGAAGCGGCCGGTCGCCATGCCGTACGACCAGCCGTCGAGGTCCGGGGGTTCGACGCCGATCGTCGTCAGTGTGGTGAAGATCTGCGCCCGGTGCTCGTTGCCGTGGTTCAGCGTCTGGGCGATCAGGACTCCGGCTGAGACATCCGTTTGGGCGCCGCTCACCGACGAGACCCAGGTCGCGATGCGCTCCGAGTCGAACGCGCCGGCGACGAGCTCGTCCCAGAACCGCGCCATGTCGCCGGCCATGCGCTCGAGGTCGTCGAGGTCCTCGGTGTCCTCGGGCCTGCTCGGCCAATCCGGCGCCGTGCCGGTGAGCCGGAGCCGGTACAGGGCTTCGCCCGAGACGATGTGCTGCAGCGTGGCGATGATCGAGCCGTACGTCCCCTCCGAGGTGGCCCGGAGCTGTTCGGCGGTGAGGTGCTTGCAGAACTCGATGAGCCCTTTGGTGGCCCAGGCATTGTGGCGCAGCGGATCGCGAAGGCCGTCGCTCATGGGTTGGCATGGTGGCACGGGGGCGTCAATGGCAGCAACGTTGCTCGCCCCACCGATAGGCTGCTGATCCGGATGGCACCTCGTGCTCCCGTACTGCTGCTCGCCCTCGCAGTGATGCTCCCGGCATGTGGTTCCGGAACGCCGAGGCCGACCCCGATGCCGGTGGGGCCTTCCCACCGGCCGACGCTCGCGTCCCCCCCGGGCAGGGCGTCGCCCACCCGGCGGGTCGAACCGAGCCCGTCCCCGCCGCCGTCCGGATCGCCGTCGCCGGAGCCGGAGCCCTCCCGCCCGCCGGAGTTCGTCCCGGATCCCGACACGCCGATCCCCTCGTCGACCGGCCCCCTGGCCTCGCTCCTGGCTCGAACCACCTTCGCGCTCCAGGACTCGATCCGCCGGTGGGCACGTCACCGCGGCGCGTTCGAGGCACCTCCGAGGGCGCTGGTGTTCCAGGCCCTCCTGCAGCAGCGCATCTACCGGGTGCTCGGCCGCGACGCGGCGCTCGCCCGGAACACCGTCGCGGCGCTCCCGGCCCGGCTCCGCGTGGAGGCGAGCACCACGGCGGACGCCGTGGCCACACTGTTCTCGCTGGTGCACCCCGTCCCGAGCGCCGCTCCGTTCAGGACCCAGCCCCCGGAGCCGGCCGGGGCCCTGCTCGGCTACTACCGCGAGGCCGAAGGGCGGTTCGGCGTGGACTGGGAGGTCCTCGCGGCCGTGAACTTCGTGGAGTCGAAGTTCGGACGCGTCCGGTCCACGAGCACCGCCGGAGCCCAGGGACCGATGCAGTTCCTGCCGTCCACGTGGTCCGCGTACGGTCTCGGCGGCGACGTCCACGACCCCCACGACGCCATCCTCGGCGCGGCGAACTACCTCCACGCATCCGGCGCGCCGGGGGACGTCCGGCGGGCGCTGTTCGAGTACAACCACGCCGATGAGTACGTCGACGCCGTGCTCCTGTACGCGGGGCAGTTGCGGCGGGACCCCCGAACCTACTTCGAGTACTACAACTGGCAGGTGTTCGTCGTGACCACCCGCGGCGACGTCCGGATCACAGGCCCGGCCTGATGGCGGGAGGTGCCTGAGGGCCCGACTCGGTTGGATTGACGCCGAGGTCCCCGGGGCGCATCATCGGGCCTGCTTCGCTTGGTCATGGGGGTGGAGGTATGGAGCCGACCCGTCGGCAGATGCTGAGGTCCGCGCTCGCGCTCGCAGGTGGTGCCGTCGGTTTCGGCGTCGCCAGGAAGGCGACGTCGCGGACACAAACCGAGGCCGCCGCAGCATCCGACGGCCGCCCGCCGCCCACCTCGCTCCAGCTGTTCGGCAGGAGCTGGCGGGTCGTATCGGATGACGCGCTCGCCGCGACCGGCCCCCCGGACCGATCGCGCATCTACGGCGAGATCGTGGATGCCAGCGGAGTCCGGCTGGGCGAGTTCTACGGCTCGAGGCAGCGGCTGGATGCACCGTTCGACTCCGCGGGCCGGTCGTCCGCCCACGTGGAGTGGCACACGTTCCGCCTGCAGGACGGGACCATCCACGGGATGGGGATGACCGGGCCGGGCCTGGAGGAGAGCGAGTTCGCCGTGGTCGCGGGGACCGGCCGGTACCGCGGCCTCGCGGGGAGCTATGTCGCCGACCAGCAGCCGGTGGAGTTCGGCGGCAACGGATCGGCCCGGTTCACGATGACGTTCGGATCATAGGGGGAGCGATGGCCGTCGACATGTTCCTGAAGGTGGATGGGATTCCGGGCGAGAGCCTGGACTCCAAGCACAAGGGTGAGATCGACATCCTGTCGTTCTCCTGGGGGGCGTCGCGAGCGACGGATCCAACGGGCGGGGCAGTCGGTCTCCACGACTTCTCGTTCGGCCACCGGTTGGACTTCGCGTCCCCTCAGCTGATGCTGGCCTGCGCCAGCGGCAAGCACATCCCCACGGCGCTGCTCACGGTCCGGAAGTCGACGCAGAAGGCGCCGGTCGAGTACATGAAGGTCACCCTGAGCGACTGCCTGGTCTCGAGCTTCCAGTCCGGGGGGCATGGGGAAGCCCTGCCGACGGAATCGTTCAGCCTGAACTTCGCGAAGGTCAAGATCTTCTACGAGAAGGTCAGGCTGGACGGGTCGGTCGGAGAGTCCGAGACGGTTGAGTTCCTCAATCCCGATCGGAACCCGGCGGGCTAGCCGGTCCCGGCGCCGGTGCCTCCAGGAACCCCAGGGAGAGCATCTGACGAACGATCTCGACGGCTGCCGGTTCGAGCTTCCCTGCGTCCACCTCCATGGCCGGCGCCACGGCGCGGACGAGGTCACGCAGCGGGTGGGTCCCGTCACAGCCCGCCAGCACGCCCAGGATGAACCCGTCGGCCGTCCCGGAGAAGCTCAGGCCGCGCTCGAACCGGACCGTGACCCGCTCCAACTCGTAGCCACCCTCCCTCAGGGCCAGGGTCTGGTCGATCCGGTGGTCGGTGGTGACTCGGTAGGCGCCGTCCAGGACCTCCTCGTCGGTCCCCGCCAACTCCAGGTAGTCCTGATTGCGGAACATCCGCAGGAGGTGCTCGGTGGCGTCGGATGCGCGGGTCCCGGGGAGGTGTTCCCCCCGGAACCAGCCCGAGGGGGCGCCGTCGGTCCGCCGCCGCATGATCACCGTTCCGGTGCTGATCGCGCCGACCCCCAGCCGGGCGTAGTACTCGAGCCACCGGTCGAGCGCCGCGCCGTACCGGTCACGCCGATGGACGCTGAGCCACGTCGCCGCGTACCCCAGGGGGTCCTGGGTGTCGCCGCGGAGCACCCACGCGTCGCAGCCGGTTCCCTCCACCCAGCCCCGAACCGGTTCCTGCCAGTCCTCCACCCCCCGGTGGGCCCAGTTGCACAGCACGGAGGCGAACCCGCCGGGCGCGAGGTGCTCGCCGGCCCGCCGCACGACCTCCCTCGAGATTTGGTCTCCCGGCATCCCGCCGTCCCGGTACTCGAATCGCCGCTCGGGCGAGATGATGAACGGGGGGTTCGCCGCGATCAGGTCGAACCGTTCGCCGGCCACGGGTTCGTACAGGCTGCCCTCGCGGCACTCGACGTTCCCCAGGCCGTTCAGCGTGGCGTTGAACTCCGCGAACCGCAGGGCCCGGGCGTTGATGTCCGTCCCGACGACGTGCTCCGCGTGGCGGGCCGCGACGAGAGCCTGGACGCCGCATCCCGTGCCGAGGTCCAGCGCCCGGGCCACGGGGCGGCGGACCGTGAGCATGGCGAGGGTCCGGGAGGCCGGCCCGGCCCCGATCACGTGGTCCGGGCGCATGCGGCCCGGGTCGCGAACGAAGGAGTCGTGGGCCAGCCACAGCCCCGCGACCATGGTGATCGAGACCGTTCGGCGAACGCCCCCGCCCGCCTCGGCGACCAGGCCCAATGCCTGCGCGTCCTCCAGCGACAGGGGGTCGAACGCCGCCCGGGCCCGATCGGCCGGGACCACGGAACCCAGGAGGAACAGCTTGATCAGCGTGTGCAGGGGGCTGTCATCGCGCACCCGGCGTTCGTAGACCTGGACGTCGAGGATCTCCCCTCGGGAGGCGATGTCGATCTTCAGGGCCTCCTGGGCGCCGTCCTCGGTGAAGCCGGCGCTCTCGAAGGCCGCGCGCAGACGTGCGATGGCCTCGCCGTCCCGCGGGTCGGGGCCGTCGGTCATTCCTCCCCCTTCGTCCGGCGAGCCGTCCGGCTCCGCCGCGCCGCCCGGCCGCGCCGGGCCAACCACCACACGAACCCGGGAATGCTAGCGCCCGCCGGGAGGAGTCGGGGATGAGAGCTCGTATCGGCGCCGTTGTGATCAGCATGCTGACCGTCCTGGCGTGGGCGGGACCGGCCCAGGCCGCCCGGAACGTCTCGTTGACGAACGTCCAGGCCACGTCGCCGGTGCCGGAGGGGGGAGCCACCACGCTCACCGGGGACGTGACCACCGACTGCCCCGGGGGCACGACGCTCCACGTGAGCTGGGGTGACGGTCACCAGGAGGACTTCCAAGGCCCGTCACCGTCCGGGCCGTTCACCGAGACGCACACGTACGTGGACGACGACCCGAGCGGGACACCCTCGGACACGTATTCCATCCAGGTCGGGCTGCTCGCATGCGATGAGCGGACCAGCGCCGAGACCAGCGTGGTCGTGAACAACGTGAGGCCCCGCTTCACCTCGCTGTCGGCGACGACGCCGGTGGCCCTCGGCCAGTCGACCACGGTGAGCGGCGCCTTCGCCGACCCGGGCCTCGACTCGTTCACGCTCACGATCACCTGGGGGGACGGGTCGTCCAACCAGATCCAGCTCGACCAGGCGCAGACCTCGTTCCAGTTGAAGCACAAGTTCCTCGATCCGGGTCTGTTCGTGGTGGGTGTCAACGTCACCGACGACGACACGGGCGCGGCCACGCGGTCGCTCAAGGTCAGGGTCCTCGGGCCGCCCCGGATCCTCACGGGACCGGGAAAGGGCAGCGTCCCCACCATGCGCGCCTTCGACGAGATCGGACAGAACGTCGCGAGCAAGGACGTGTTCTCGCCGGGCTTCACGGGCGGCGTGCGGGTGGCCGTCGGGGACGTGAACGGCGACAGCTTCCCCGACGTGATCGTCGGTGCGGGCCCGGGAGGCGGGCCGCACGTGAAGGTGTTCAGTGGAGAGAACGGGAACCTTCTCCAGAGCTTCTTCGCCTTCTCCCCGGCGTTCACCGGCGGGGTGTTCGTGGCGGCCGGCGACGTGGACGGCGACGGCTTCGCCGACGTCATCGTCGGGGCCGACGCGGGCGCGGGGCCCCACGTGAAGGTGTTCGACCTCCACGACGGGTCGGCGGACGCGAGCTTCTTCGCGTTCTCGCCGTCGTTCACGGGCGGGGTCCGCGTCGCCGCGGGGGACGTGACCGGCGACGGGAATGCGGACATCATCGTCGGGGCCGGCGCCGGCGGAAGCCCCCACGTGAAGGTGATCGACGGCACGAGCAACACCGTCGTGTTCAGCTTCTTCGCCTACTCGGCCGGGTTCACCGGCGGTGTGTTCGTCGGCGCCGGTGACGTGACCGGCGACGGGCTGGCCGACCTCATCACCGGGGCGGGGGCCGGCGGAGTCCCCCACGTGAAGGTGTTCGACGGGAAGGGCTTCTCGCTGATCGAGAGCTTCTTCGCCTCTTCGCCGTCGTTCACCGGCGGTGTCCGGGTCGCCGCCGGCGACGTGAACGGCGACGGCCTCGACGACATCATCACCGGCGCCGGTCCGGGGGCCGGCCCCCACGTCAGGGTGTTCAACGGAAAGGACCTGACCGAGCTGGCGAGCTTCTTCGCCTACTCCCCGGCGTTCTCCGGCGGCGTGTTCGTCGCCGGGCAGCCCCACGTGCAGAAGCGCGGCGGCGTCTGAGCGCCGGCTACGCCCCGGTCATCCCGGTGGGGCAGCTCACGCCGGTCCCACCGAGGCCACAGTAGCCGTTCGGGTTCTTGGCCAGGTACTGCTGGTGGTAGTCCTCCGCGTAGTAGAACGGCGGAGCCTCACGGATCTCGGTGGTGATGTCGCCGTAGCCGGCCCGGCGCAGGACGTCCTGGTAGGCGTCCCGGCTGGCCGCGGCGCTCTTGGCCTGGAGCTCCCCGTACGTGTAGATCGCGCTGCGGTACTGCGTGCCGGCGTCGTTGCCCTGCCGCATGCCCTGCGTGGGGTCGTGGTTCTCCCAGAAGGCCTTCAGCAGTTCCTCGTAGGAGACCACAGTGGGGTCGAACACCACCAGGACCACCTCCGCGTGGCCGGTGAGGCCGCTGCACGCCTCCTCGTACGTTGCGTTCGGGGTGAATCCGCCCGCGTAGCCCACCGCCGTGGAGTACACGCCGGGGATCCGCCAGAACACCTTCTCCGCCCCCCAGAAGCACCCCATGCCGAAGACCGCCGTCTCCATCCCCTCGGGGAACGGCGGCTCGAGCGGGTTGCCGTTCACGAAATGCTGCTTCGGGACCGGCATCTTCTGCGGGCGGCCGGGCAGCGCGTCCTCGGGCTCGATCATCCTCGTCGTGTGTGAACCGAACAGGAATCGCATGGCGTCTCCTCCATCCACTGCAACAGTACGTCGAGGGTGGTTGTTCGTTGCGCGTCGGTGCTGTGCGTTTGTTCGCCGGCCGGAGGTCGTGGAAGGATGGCTCCGGCCGATCCCGGAGGAGGTCCCGTGAAGAAGCTGCTGCTGATCCTGGCGATCCTGTCCCTCGGCGTGGCCGCGCTCGCCGCCATCCGCAACCGGCGCGGCGAGCTCGAGGCCTGACCGGAACACATACCGAAGGGCCCCGCGTTCGTGCAGCCGCTACGCCGGCACGATCGCGGGGCCCTGTTCGTTGTACCGCGTTCCGGCGGGGAGCGGGAGCGGGGCTCCGCCCGATCCGTCATCATCGGCCCATGGCGCGCGTTGTGATCTGGGAGATCCGGAGCCCCGACGGGGGCTCGACCGGCCTGGAGTTCGCCCGGGCCCGGATGGAGGAGCACGAACGGGTGTTGGGACACGCGCTGCCCAGGCGGGCGGACGTGGAGGTGACCGACGAGGAGGGCAACGTGCTGGCCCGGGGCAGGAGGCTGTCCCACGACGCCGTGACGCCGATGTGCCGGCTGGACCTCGCCGGCGACGGCTCGATCCGCCGGGAAAACGTCTGGCCCGACGAGTCGGACATCGGCAAGCCGGTGATCCTCCCCGGCGGCGAGGTCGGCATCCTCACCCAGTGGTGGAACGCCGAGGACCACACCGCGTGGCGATGGTCCATCGAGCTGTCGAACCGCCGCTGAGCGGATCGGTCGGCGGGGCTTGAGAATCTCCCCGCCTGTTTCTACGATGCGATGCGCACGCCGCCGGTCACCGGCGGCCGGCCCGAAAGGGGGGGAACACATGCGCACCCGGCGCTTTCGCCTCGCTGCGATCGCGGTGCTCGTTTCCGTGGCGGCGTTCGCGTCGATCGCCCGGGCGGCCGAGGCCGGCCCCGGGCGCTCGCTCGTGATGCGGTGGAACGGCACGAAGTGGGTGAAGTTCGGGACGCCGGACGTCGCCGGCGGCGAGGAGCTGCTGGGCGTGGACGCGGTGGGGAAGGCGAACGCGTGGGCCGTGGGGCTCCATGGCTCCGGGCAGAACGCCCACCCGCTGATCCTGCACTGGAATGGCTCCAAGTGGTCCTCGCAGGCCCTGCCGGCCACGCCGGGCGGCAGCCGGCTGGCGGCGATCGACGCCTCATCGGCGAACCTGGCCTGGGCCGTGGGGAGCGAGGGGGACGGCCATCCGCTGGCGCTGCGGTGGAACGGCCAGAAGTGGACGAAGTCGGACGTGCCTCGGGTGGGCGACGAGCCGACGCAGCTCCGCGGCGTGGTGACCGTGTCCTCCTCCGAGGCCTGGGCGGTGGGCTCGCACGACTCCGGCACCGCCACCCTGCACTTCGACGGGGCCCACTGGGCGGCCGTGGCCACGCCGACCCAGGGCACGGCCAACTCCTCGCTCGCCGCGGTCGGCGCCTTCGGTGCAGGCGACGTGTGGTCCGTGGGAAGCGTCATCACCGGGTCGGGATTCGTGACGCTCGTCCAGCATTTCGACGGCGATTCGTGGAAGCGGTCTCCGGTCACGCTGCACAGCGGCGACCTCGACAGTGTGCTCCCGCTCTCCCAGCACGCCATCTGGGCCGGTGGCAACCACGAGGGCGACGTCCACCAGACCCTGGCCATGCACTGGCCGGCGGCGAATCCCGCCGACTTCTCCGTCACCAGCACGAAGAACCCCGGCGGGGACTCGGACAACGACGTCAACGGGGTCGCCGGCAAGGCCGGCGACATCTGGATCGTCGGCGAGTACTTCAACGGCACCGGCGTGTCGACGCTCACCGAGCACTTCAACGGCTCGAAGTGGACCGTGGTGCACAGCCCGAACGGCGCGCAGAAGCTGAACCTGCTCGACGGCGTGGCGGCGGTCCCCGGGAGCGGTCGGTACTGGGCGGTCGGCTTCAGCACGAAGAACGCCATCGGGTAGCGCGTGGGCCGCTCGCTGGTCGGCCTGGCGCTCCTCCTGGGCGCGGCGGACTGGGTGGCGGTGGCGCGGGGGGCGAAGCGGGCCGAGTTCGTGCTGAAGCCCCTCACGATGGTGGTCCTCATCGGGGCGGCGGTCTCGCTCCTGCAGGGCCACCCCGCGGCCACGTGCGCGTTCACGCTCGCGGCCCTCGTGCTCAGCCTGGCGGGCGACGTGTTCCTGATGGTGCGCCGCGAGATGTTCGTGGCCGGGCTCGCGTCGTTCCTGCTGGCGCACCTCGCGTACGTGGTGGCGTTCAACCGTAGCGCTCCGCCGCTCGTCGCGACGGCGGTCGGCGTCGCGATCGTGCTGGCCGCGGGCGTCCCGTTGTTCCTTCGGATGGCGCGGTCGATGGCGGCCTCCGGCAACCGGACGCTGATCGGCCCGGTGGCGGCCTACTTCGTGGCCATCGGGGCGATGGTGGTGTCGGCGGTGGCCACTGCCGGGCGCCCGGAGTGGGACGCCGGGCACGCCGCGCTGGCCATCGCGGGGGCGGCGCTGTTCATGGCCTCGGATTCGATGATCGGCTGGGACCGGTTCGTCGCGCCCTTCCGGAACGCCCGGGTGGCCATCATGGTCACGTACCACGTGGCCCAGGCGTGCCTGGTGCTGGCGCTCCTCGGGTGAGCCGGAGGGCCGCCGGACGGCTCCGTTCGGGCGCGGACATCGCCGGTAACCTGCGGATTCGCGCCATCGTCCAACGCTTGACGCCCGGAGCGCGCATGGCATGATGCGCGCGACATCCATCGAGTGCCCCGACCGCCCGCACGGGCCCGGGGTGGAAGGAGGAATTCATGGCGCAGTAATCCCCGCCTCCCGCGGCAGGCCCCGCCGGGACCCGACCGGGACCCGTCACCGCCGCCGCCGTCCTGTTGTTCGTGGACGGTGCGCTGGCGATCCTGGGGGCGCTGATCCTGTTCGCGCTGTCGAACGTGGCGGCGATCTTCACGGTCGTCGCGGTCGTCTATCTGATCGTCGGCGCGGCCGCGATCTTCGCCGGCGTCCAGGTCCTCGCCATGAAGGCGAGCGGCCAGCGGGTCGGGATCATCCTCGCCGCGATCCTCGGTGTCCTCTCCCTGATCTCGATCGCGAAGACGCCCGGGACCGCCGTCGTCCAGGTGGCCATCTGCGCCTTCATCATCTGGGCGCTGTACACGAACAAGGAGGTCTTCACGGGCTAGCTGCGCCCGGCGGAGCGATTCAACGACGAGGCCGCCGACCCCTGCGCCCGGGGCGGCGGCCTCGTTCGTGCGTGGGAACGGGAAGGTTGGTCCGCCGGGCGGGACTGCGAGGGGGAGCAGCCCGCCCGGCGGAGGATGCGGCCGCGGTTCAGGTACACACCCCCCGGCCGCCCCAGGCCCCGGACCCGCGACCGGAGCCTGGCTCCTGGTTCGATTCCGCCCGGCCCCCCGAGTTTCGGAAGGGCCGCGCCTCAAGCCCTCGTTCCGTGGAGCGAGCCCATCCCCTGGGTCTCGCGGGGCACCCAGAACTCCACAGCGGTGCCGGCGCCCGGGCCGCTCCGGATCTTCCACCACCCCCCGGCGAGTTCGGCCCGCTCCCGCATCGCGGGGATGCCGAGATGGCCGGTTGCGTTCACGTGGCGGTCGAGGTCGAACCCGTCTCCGTCGTCCTGGATCCGGATCAGGAACCCGCGTTCGCGCTGCTCCGCCAGGACGTGCACCCGCTTCGCCCCGGAGTGCTTGCGGATGTTGGTGAACGCCTCCGCGGCGATGCGGTACAGCGTGATCCTCGTCTCGATGGCCGGCTCGATCTCGAGCCGGTCCACCAGCTCGAACCGGATTCCGCTATCGCGGTTCCACTTCTCCAGGTACATCCGGAGCGCGGGGACCAGCCCCTCCGAGTCCAGGGCCGGCGGCCGGAGCTCGAAGCTCACGTGACGGAGGCGTTCCAGCGCGTGGCGGAGGGTCTCCTCCAGCTGGTCGAGCTCTTCGACGTGACCCGGATCGTCCAGGTGCCGGCGGAACACCTGCAGGCGCAGGACCGCCGCGGTCAGGATCTGGATGGAGTCGTCGTGGAGGTCCTCGGCCAGCTGCTTGCGCTCCTTCTGCTCGGCCGCGGCCAGCAGGCCCAGGAGCTTGCGCCGCTGCTCGTCGGTCCGCCGGAGCGCCTCGACGGTCCGCCACAGCTCGTCCTCGGCCTGCCGGCGGTCCGTGATGTCCCGGGCGATGCCCTCGATGGCCACAACGTTCGCGGTGGCGTCGTAGATCGCGGCGATCCGGTGCTCCGTCCACAGCACGGTGCCGTCCTTGCGGATCAGCCGGAGGGTCACCGGCTCGTTGAACGCGGACGGCGCCCGGAGCAGGGCGGCGAGCAGGGGGCGGTCGTGGGGGTGCGCCATCTTCAGGGTCAGCTCGGGGTCGTCGTAATGGTCCTGCGGCGTGTACCCGGTGATGCGGGTGACCGACGGGCTCATGTATTCGTACAGGGGCTCGGGGCGCACACGGTAGAGATAGATGATGTCGGAGGCGTTCTCGGCCAGCAGCCGGAACCGTTCCTCCTCGAGCGTGATGGGGCGCGGCCCGCCCGCGACCGGAACGGCGACCACGCCGTCCTCGGGCTCGCTGATGGGGGGCGCCGGAGACATGCTCACCTTTCGCATACCCTGGGTTCCCGTGTCGTGCGCCATCGCTAACACTTCTCCATCCCGCCAGATGCGAAAGCCGGTCATCCGGGCCGTTTTGGCACTCTGACCGGGTGGTTTTCGGATCCGGCCGATGACGAGACTCCCGCCATTCGGCCATCCCCCGCGCCCGGAACGGGGCCAGATGATGTCCTTCCGCCGTTCGGGGGACAGGCCGTGGGGCCTCCGGCCGATGCTCCGGCACGGCTCATGGGACCGGGGGGAGGGCCGCGTTTCGCGAACCGAGGCCGCGGGGAGGAATTGGAATAGCTGACCACCCGTTGCCCGGCAACGGGCAGGACTGACACGGGAGGGGACCGGTGCCTCTGGTACGGGCACGTCCGCCCCTCATATCAGCTCTCTCCTGGAGGGATCCCGGGGCGCATGACTCTCATCCTGCCGGCCACGCTGCAGGCTCCCGCGCGGGCCCGCCGTGCCGTGGAGGAGGCCCTGGGTGGCAGGGTCGATGACGTCCTGGTGTACGAGACCGAACTGCTGGTCACCGAGCTGGTGACGAACTGCATCCGCCACGGCGAGCTCCGTGCCGGAGATCGGGTGGAGCTGTCCATCACGCTGGGAGAGGACCGGCTCCGGGTGGAGGTCCGTGACCCGGGGCGGGGCTTCGATCCCGGGGACCTCGTGTCCCCGGTCGAGGTGGCGAGCTCCGGTTGGGGTCTGCGGATCGTGAACCGTCTGTCCAATCGGTGGGGTTCGGCGCGCGGCAAGCCCAACGTCACGTGGTTCGAGGTGGACCTGGACGGGCGGCAACGCATGATCGCCTGAGCACGCCGTCCTGGTGTTTGCAGTCGCGACCGGAGGGGTAGACACTATTGTCCTGACACACCCCGGGGTGGGCTCCCACAGGCTTCCTCCCCCAACCCCCCTACCTGGGAGCCCGCCCCGGGCTACCCTCCCCGGTTTGCCTCCGCAGTCCCTGGAAACATTCCGAGCATGCCAAGCGAACGGCAGGTCCGCCGCCCGCCCGCGCACCGCATGCGGTTCTGGTTGGCCTGGGCCGCGGGGTCGATGGTGCTGTGGCTCCTGCTCACCAGCAGGTCGGACGGGGCCGAGATGCTGGTGGGCGCGGGGGCCGCGACCCTGGCGGCGACCGTCGTGGAGGCGGTCCGGGACCGCGGCGCGTTCGTGTTCCGCCCGCGGCTGGGGTGGCTCCGTCATGCGGTGAGGATCCCGGTCCTCATCGTTGGCGACACGGTCACCGTCTTCGCAGCGCTGGTCCGGCACGCGACCGGACGGCGGCGGGTCCGGGGAGGGCTGGCGGCCGTGCCGTTCGTCCACGGGGCCGACGGCGATCCGGAGGACGGCGCCCGCCGGGCCATGGCCACGGCGGGGGTGTCCGTGGCGCCCAACACGTACGTGATCGGGATCGATCCGGACCGCGACGAGATGCTCGTCCACCAGCTGGTGCCCGACGTCCCCGGGCTCCTGCGGTCGGTGGGGCGGCGGTGAGGTCCGGCCCGTGAACGCGTGGCTGTGGGCGGCCTCGGCCACGCTGCTGGTGCTGGTGCCGTGCACGATCCGTGCGGTCAGGGGCTCGGTGATGGACCGGCTCCTGGGGCTCGAACTGGGCGGCGTGGTGGTCGCGCTGGCGCTCGTGATGCTGGGCGAGGGGTTCGACCGTTCGATCTACTTCGACCTCGCCCTGGTGTTCACCGTGGTCTCGTTCGCCGGGAACCTCCTGTTCGTTCGCTTCCTGGAGCGGTGGGTCTGATGGACTGGAAGGACGTCGTGGTCGGCGTGCTGCTGGGGCTGGCCGTGGCCGTGCAGCTGGGGGCGGCCCTGGGGCTGCTGCTGATGCCGCATCTGTACGACCGGTTGCACTTCCTGGGCCCCGCCGGGACCGTCGCCCCCGTGCTCGTGGCCGCGGCGGTCGTGACCCGGGAGGCCCTCGACCACCAGGGGATCTTCGCGGTCCTCGTCGCGGCGTTCATGCTCGCGTTCCAGCCGGTGCTGACCCACGCCACCGCCAGGGCGGCCCGGATCCGCCGGCACGGCGACTGGCGTGTGCAGCCAGGCGAGGCGGCGAGGCGGCCGTGAACGTCCAGGTGGTCCAGGGCGTGGCCATGGTGCTCGTCGGGGTCCTGGCCCTGGCCACCGTCCGGACCAGGAACCCCGTCCACCAGTCCATCGTGTTCGCGCTGTTCGGAGCCGCGTTCGCGGTGCTGTTCCTCGTGCTGCAGGCCCCGGACGTGGCGCTGTCCGAGATCGTGGTGGGGGCGGTGGCGTCCCCGGCGATGATCCTGCTGACCCTGGCCAAGGTCCGGCACCGCGAACGATGAGCGCCAGGTTGCGGCTGGGGCTGTTCCTCGTCGGGGGCGTGGTGGTCGCCGCGGGGCTGCTGTGGGGGATGGCCGGCCTCTCCGGCTTCGGCGCGGCCGACACCCGCTACGGGCGGTACCTGAACGACCACGGCGTCCACCAGCGACACGCCCCGAACGTGGTGAACGCGGTGGTGCTCGACTACCGGGGGTTCGACACCCTGGGGGAGGAGTTCATCCTGTTCGCCTCGGTGATGGGCGTGACCCTGCTGCTGCGGTTGCAGCGCGAGGAGGCCGAGGGGTCCCCGCACGACCAGGCCGAGGGCAGGATGACCATGGACACGAGCGACGCCGTGCGGGTGGCCTCGCTGGCGCTGATCGCCCCGTCGATGATCCTCGGGCTGTACACCGTGGTGCACGGCCACCTGTCCCCGGGGGGAGGGTTCCAGGGCGGTGTCGTGCTGGCGGCGGGGCCCGTGCTGCTGTACCTGGCGGGGCGGTACCTGATGCTCCGCACGGTCCACCCCATGCACGCGCTGGATCTCGCGGAGGGAACCGGCGCGGGCGGCTTCGTGGTGGTGGGCCTGGTCGGGCTCATCGTCGGGACGGCCTTCCTGGCGAACGTGTTCGGCCTGGGGCAGACGGGATCGGTGTTCGCCGCGGGGAGCCTCCCGGTCCTGAACGTGTCCGTGGGGGTGGAGGTGGCGGCGGGCGTGACCCTCGTGATCTACGAGTTCCTGGAGCAGACCCTCATGATCAGGCCCTCCTGATGGATGCCGGAGACCTGCCCTACGCGCTGGCGGTGTGGCTGTTCGCGGTGGGGCTGTACGGCATCGTGACCAGCCGGAACTTCGTGCACATGATCGTGTGCCTGTCGGTGGTCCAGTCCTCGACGTACGCGCTCATCCTGCAGGTGGGGTACGTGACCGGGGGGACCGCTCCGATCTTCTCGGACGTCCCGCTGGGGACGAAGGCCGTGGACCCCGTGGTCCAGTCGCTGGTGCTGACCGACGTCGTGGTGAGCGTGGTGGTGATGGCGCTGCTGCTGTCGCTGGCGCTCCAGGCCCACAAGCGGACCGGGACCCTGAACCCGGACGACCTCCGGACCCTGGTGGGCTGACGCGGGGGGCGCGGCCATCGACGCCCTGACCCCGCTGCCCGTCGCCGTCCCGCTCCTGGCGGCGGCGCTGCTCGCGGTGTTCTCCTGGGCCCTGCCGAAGCTGGCCGGGGAGCTGGTGGCGCTCGCCGCCTCCGTGGCCACGGCGGTGCTGTGCGCATTGGTCCTGGCCCATTCCCTGGACCACCGGATCGTGTACTGGTTCGGCGGCTGGCACCCCCAGCACGGCCTGGCCCTCGGGATCTCGTTCACGGTCGACGGCATCGGGGCCGGGGCCGCGCTGCTGGCCGCCGTCCTGGTCACCGCGTCGCTCGTGTACTCGCCCGCGTACCTGGAGCAGACCGTCGAGCACCGCTACCCGATCCTGATGCTGGTGTTCCTGGGGGCCATGGTGGGCTTCTGCCTCACCGGCGACCTGTTCGACATGTTCGTGTTCCTGGAGTTGATGTCGGTGGCGGCGTTCGCCCTCACCGGGTTCCGGATCCAGGATCCCGGGCCGCTCCAGGGCGCCTTCAACTTCGGGATCCTGGTGTCGCTGGGGAGCCTGTCGTTCCTGCTCGGCGTGGCCCTGGTGTACGCGCGAACGGGGGGGCTGAACCTGGCCCAGATCGGCCGGTCGCTGGCCGGCGAACGGCCCGACGGGCTGGTGGTGGTGGCGTTCACGCTGATGGTGGCGGGGCTGTTCGTGAAGGCGGGGGTGGTGCCGTTCCACTTCTGGCTCTCCGACGCGTACGCGGTGGTGCCGATCCCGGTGGGCGTGCTGTTCGCCGGCGTGTTCGGCGAGCTCGGGCTGTACGGCGTGGCCCGGATCTACTGGACCGCGTTCGATGGGACGCTCGGGGGCCACGCGTCCGGCGTCCGCGCCGTGTTGATGGGGTTCGGTGTGGCCACCGCGGTCGTCGGGGCGGCGATGTGCTTCGCCCAGCAGCACCTCAAACGGCTGCTGGCGTTCTCCACGGTCAGCCACATCGGGCTGTTCCTGGTTGGCCTGGGGCTGCTGTCGCATTCCGCCCTGGCCGGCGTGGCCATCTACGTGGCCGGCCACGCCATGGTGAAGGGTTCGCTGTTCCTGCTGTGCGGCATCCTCGTGTACCGGCTGGGCGAGGTGGACGAGGTCGACCTCCGGGGCCGGTGCCGGAAGCTCGCCGCGACCGGGGTCCTGTTCGCGGTGGGCGGCCTGGCGCTGGCGGAGGTCCCGCCGTTCGCCACGTTCCTGGGGAAGGCCCTCGTGGAGGACGCCGGGACCCGGCTGGGGTACTGGTGGATGCCGCTGCTGTTCGCCGGGACGTCCGCGGTGGTGGGGGGCGCGGTCCTCCGCGCGGCCGGGCGGATGTTCCTGGGATGGGGCCCGAGGGAAGCGGACCGGTTCGCGGCCGACGTCGCCGGCGAGCACGAGGGACCGGGGGAGACCCGTCCGCGGCACCCGGCGAGGACGCCGGCCCTGCTGATGGCGCCGATCGTGGCGCTCATGGCCGGAGGGCTGGCCCTGGGTCTGGTGCCGGGGCTGCCGGGGCCCGTGGACCGGGCGGCCGCCGCGTTCCAGGACCGGGAGGCCTACGGGGCGGCCACGCTGGAGGGCCGGACGCCCTCGCCGCCGGGGGTGGAGGCGGAGCCGCCATCGACGGCGAGCGTCTGGTACGGGCTCGGCTCCGCGGCGGCCGCGGTGGGGCTGGCGGCATTCGCGTTGTTCCGGAGGCGCCTGGTCCCGGCGAGGGTCCGCCGGCGGGTGGTGGCGGTGGCCGGCGTGCCGTTCCGGCGGTTCCGGGCGCTCCAGAGCGGTCACGCCGGCGACTACACCGCGTGGTTCGTGGCCGGCCTGGCCACGCTGGGGGTCCTGTTCGCCGCCGTCACCAGGTGACGCCCTGGGTCGGGTTCATCCCGAGATGTGCTCGGCGATGGCCACCGCCGCGCTGATGTGGGCCAGGTGGGTCAGGCCCTGCGGGAAGTTCCCCAGGGCCAGCCCCCGGCGGGCGTCGAACTCCTCACTGAACAGGCCGAGGTCGTTCCCGGTGGCCATCCCCCGGTCGAACTCCTCCCGGGCGTCGTCGATGCGGCCCTGCCGGGCCAGGGCCTCGGCCAGCCAGAACTGCGCCGCGAGGAACTCCCCCTCCTGGCCCGGCATGCCGTCGGCCGAGCGGTACCGGCGGAGGAGCCCGTCCCGGCCCAGCTCCTTCCGGATCAGGTCGGTGGTCCGGACCATCCGTTCGTCGTCGAACGCGCAGTACCCCACCACGGGGAGCAGCAGCAGGGCGGCGTCCATGGCCTTCGTGCCGTAGGCCCGGACGAACACGCCCCGGCGGCGGTCGTAGCCGTCGCGGTCGACGGACCGGCGGATCCGGTCGCGGACCGTGGTCCACCGCCGAACCGGGGCCCGCCGGGCGCATTCCCGGGCCAGGAGGATCCCGCGGTCCAGGGCCGCCCAGCACATCACCTTGGAGTGCACGAAATGCATGGGGCGGGCCCGCAGCTCCCAGATCCCGGGGTCCTTCTCCATCCAGGACTCCGCGGCGCGGTCCACCAGGTCCACCAGGAACGCCCAGTAGTCGTCGTCGGGGGAGTGGCCCCGGAGGTGCCACTGGTAGGCCAGCTCGAGGATCGAGCCGAAGACGTCGTGTTGGTCCTGGGTGTGGGCGTCGTTCCCGGCCCGGACCGGCCGGGACCGCCGGTAGCCCTCCAGGGTGTCCACCTCCACCTCCACCAGGCGCCGCTCGCCGCCCAGTCCGTACACGATCTGGAGGTCGTGGGCGTGGCCCGCGGCGCTCCGTTCGACGAACCGCCGGAAGCCGTCGGCCTCGTCCTCGAACCCCAGCTCGGCCAGCGAGCGAACGGTGAGCCAGGAGTCCCGGATCCAGCTGAACCGGTAGTCCCAGTTCCGGCCCCCGCCCACGGCCTCCGGGAGCGAGGTGGTCGGCGCGGCCGCGATGGCCCCGGTGGGAGCCCGGGTCAGGCCCTTCAGCACCAGGGCCGACCGGATCGCGGCCGGGCCGTCCGGCGAGTCCAACCGCCCCTTGGACGACCACCGGCGCCACATCCGCACGGTCCGGTCGAACCGCCGGTCGATCTCCTCCGGGGTGGGCGGGTCGCCGGGGTGCGGGTCGATCTCCTCCGGCGCGGCGTACTCGAGCGACAGCCGGATCCGTTCGCCGGCCCGGACGTCCTCCCGCGCGGCGAGCCCGTGCGTGGCCCGCGCGACGTCGAACTCGAAGTCGCCCGAGATGACGAGCGCGTCGTTGCCCCCGATCGCGGTGTACACGCCCCTGCCGTGGCGGCGGATCCACGGACGGACCTCCCCGTAGTCGAACCGGGGATCGATCTCCACGCGCAGGTTCACCCGGCCCTGGACGCCCTCCACGATCCGCAGGAGCTGGCGGTGGGGATCGCGCCGGCCTCCGCGCCGGACGGCGAAGCAATCGAGGACCCGGACCTCGCCGCCGGGGGCCCGGAAGAGAGTCTCCAGCACCAGGGTCCCGTCCAGGTAGCGCCGGGTGGAGGTGTGGCGGCCCGTGGGGGCGATGAGACAGTGGCCGCCCCGTTCCCAATCCAGGATCCGGCCGAAGCAGCTCCCGGCGTCCATCCGGGGCATGCAGCACCAGTCGACGGATCCCCCGACCGAGACCAGCGCCGCGGAGTGCATGTCCGAGATGAAGCCGTACCCGGCGATGGGGGGATAGGGGTCGCGCAGCGGCTGTGGTCGGGCGCCGCGGGCCGGCCCCCCGGCTCGCTTTCGTGGACCGGTGCTCAGTGTGCGCGCCTCGCCGCTGGTCGATACTTCACACGTGGCAGATACCCGCAGGCGCACCGGATTATCGCTCGGCGACCAGATCGAGCTGGTGCTCCCCACCGGGAGCCGCTCGCGCCGGTTCGCTCAGGCCGGACTGGTGGTGTGGGCGGCCATCGGCGTGGCCGTCCTCGTCGGGGTGCTGTTCATCCTGCTGGCCAAGCTGTCCGGGCTGCTGCCGTACCTGGTGGTGGCGGGCGTGGTGGTCCTGGTGATGTCCCCTGTGGTCCGGGGCCTGGAGCGGCTGCGGGTCCCCCGGCGGGTCGCGGCCACGGTGACGTTCGGGGTGGCCGCCGTGGGTGCGCCGGCGCTGGCGCCGCTGGTGGTGAAGGCGTTCGTGAAGCAGCTGACCTCGCTGCTGGAGTCGAAGGCCGCTCTGGAGAAGGGCGGGCTGGTCCGGAAGCTCATCGCGTCGAAGAACGATCTCCTGCACTCCGTCGGGACGTCGGTGGCGAACTGGGTGAAGGAGCACCAGGAGAAGGCCCCCCAGTACCTCACGGACTTCGCGGTGGTCCTGGCCCGGGCCAGCGTGGTGATCCTGCTGGGGAGCGTGCTGGGGTACCTGCTGCTGGTGTGGCGGCCCCGGATGGGCCAGGTGGCGATGATGATGGTCCCGCCCTCGAAGCGCCTCGCGCTGCAGGAGGTCATGGACGAGATGGGCCGGATCGTGGCCGGCTACGTGCGGGCCCGGTTCATCGTGTCGGCGGTGGTGGGGGGACTCGCCACGATCGGGCTGTGGGCCATCGGCATGCCGTCCTGGCTGGTGCTGGGGTTCTGGGTGGGCCTGGCCAATCTCATCCCCACGCTGGGGGCGTACATCGGCGGCGCCCCGGTGGTGCTGGTGGCGCTGCTGACGAGGCCGCCGGTGTTCGTGCTGGCGGCGCTCGCCGTCACCACCATGGCCCACGTGGTGGACGGGTTCATCCTCTCGCCGCTGGTGCTGAAGGAGACGACGCATCTCCACCCGGTGGTGGTGCTGCTGGTGGTCATCGCCGGCGCCGAGGTGGCGGGGCTGTACGGGATCCTCGCCGCCATCCCCGTGGCCGGGATCGTGCAGTTCCTGATCCGCCGGTGGGTGAAGCCAATGGTGTACGGCCCCGAGGCCATGGCCCCGATCCCCGTCTCGGCAGCGGGGTTACCCGACGACCCCGCGGCTCCCGTCGACCCCGGCTCCGTGCTCGACCTGACCCCCGACGCCGACTGAGCCTCCGGGTTCGTCAGCCCGCCGGTCCCGCCGCCCAGCCCGCGACGAACAGCGCGGCGGCGACCGATCCGTCGATGGAGGCGGGGCGGCGGCGGGAGGGGTCGGTGGCGGCCACCGCGAACATGCTGGCCGCGTGGAGGGCGTCGACCACGGCTCCGCCGGCCCGGCGGAGCGCTCCCGGGTGGCTGCCCGTCGCGAGGGCCTGGAGGACGTGTCGGGCGCCGAGGGCCCGGGCGGCGAACACGGCCACGTCGTCCTTGGGGTCTCCGCCCAGGGCCCGGACCATCCGGATCGGCGCGGCCAACAGCGCCGTTCCGTACGCGGCGCGGGCCACTCGGAGAAGCCTCACCCGCTGCCTCACCGGCTCCTTCGCCGGGACAGCGCCACGGCCACTCCGGCCGAGACGGCGGCCCCTGCCGCCAGGAGCCCTCGGTGGGTGGTGGCCCACCACTGGACGCTCCGGCCGTGGGCCGTGTCGTCGAAGCGGCCGTGGGCGCCGTGGTCGTCCGTCCCGTCCACGGGCTCCCACAGGTTGAACGGCCGGTTGGGATCGTCGGGCTCGTCGGTCTGCTGGGCGTCGAATCCGGTACGGCCCAGGTACCGGTCGAGGAGCGGGGCGGCGAAGCTGTTCGCGACGATGGTGGCGGCGGTGGTGGCGCCGACCCAGTACTCGCGCCGCTCCGGGTGCTCGGCGGCATGGACGACGGCCCGCCCGGCGACCTCCGGCTGGTAGATCGGGGGCACCGGCTGGGCCCTGTTCGGCAGGGCGGTCTTCACCCAGTCGAACTGCGGCGTGTTGAGCGCGGGCATCTGCACCATGGTCACCCGGACGTGCGAGCGCTCGTGGAACAGCTCGGCCCGCACGGAGTCGTTGAACCCCTGGATGGCGTGCTTCGCGCCGCAGTAGGCGGACTGGAGTGGGATCCCCCGGTAGGCCAGCGCGCTCCCGATCTGGACGACGGCGCCCCGGTCGCGGGGGCGCATCAGGCGGAGCGCGGCCATGGTTCCGTACACCACGCCGTGGTACGTGACGTCGGTGACCCGGCGGAACTCGTCTGGTTCGATGTCCCACAGTGGCGCGAACACCGACGTCATGGCGTCGTTGACCCAGACCTCGATCTCCCCGAGCTCCCGCTCGGCCCGTCCGGCCGCGGCCTCCACCTGCCCGGCGTCCGCCACGTCCGTGGGGATGGCCAGGGCCCGGCCGCCGCCCCGTTCGACCTCCTTCGCGGCCATCTGGAGCCCCTCGTCGCCCCGGGCCAGGAGCGCGACCTGCGCGCCCGCCTCGCCGAACGCCACCGCCGCCGCCCGGCCCACGCCGGCGGACGCCCCGGTGACCACGACAACCTTGCCCCGCAGTGTTCGTCCGCCCATGGGTGTCAGCTCCTCCTGAATCGCTCGATGTCCGTTCGCTTCAGCTCGAGGCCGGTGCCGGGCCGCGAGCGGTCCGGCCGGAGCACGCCGTCCTTCGGATCGAGGACCCCGTCGAAGGCCAGGGACTCGATCCGCTCGTGGTCGGCGAAGTGCTCAAGGTGGCGGAACATGTGGACGGCGGCGCACGGCGCGGCCGATGCGGCCGGCGCGCAGTGCGCCGACAGCTGCACGCCGTGGGCCGCCGCCAGGGCCCCCACCCGCAGGAACTCGGTGATGCCGCCGCATCTGGTGACGTCGGCCTGGAGGCAGTCCACGGCCCCGGCCCGCAGCATCCGCTGGAAGTACGCAAGGTCGTAGCCGTACTCCCCGGCGGCGACGTCCGGTTCGACCTGGTCGCGGATCTCCCGCAGCCCCTCGAGGTCGTCCGACGACACCGGCTCCTCGAACCAGGTCACCCCGTGGTCGGCGAACGCCCGCCCCAGCCGCACGGCCTGCTTCCGCGTGTACCCGCCGTTCGCGTCCACGTACAACTCCGCCTCGTCGCCGATGGCGCGGCGGGCCAGCTCGACGCGCTCCAGGTCCCGCCCGGGCCGGCGGCCCCAGTCCTCCCCGACCTTGATCTTCACTCGTGGGATCCCGCGGTCCCTGACCCATCCCAGGAGTTGGCGTTCCATGTCGTCGTTCGACAGGGAGGTGAACCCGCCGCTCCCGTACACCGGGACCTCCTCGCGGACGGCCCCCAGCAGCTCGGCCAGCGAGACGTCCAGGAGTCTGGCCTTGAGATCCCACAGCGCCAGGTCCACCGCCGAGATCGCGTGCGAGACGACCCCGGGCCGGCCCAGGTTGCGGATGGCCCGGACCATCCGCTCCCAGGTCCCGCCGACGTCCATGGGGTCGGACCCGACGGCGACGTCGCGGAGCTTCTCCTGGACCACGGTGGCGCACGCGGCCGCGCCGTACGAGTACCCGACGCCGGTGGTGCCGTCTGCGGAGGCCTCCACGATCACCATCGTGGTGGCGTCCCACGTGAGGGTCCCGTCCGATTCCGGTTCGTCCAGGGGGAACTCGTGGACGGCGACCTCGAGCCGCTCGACGGCCATGGCTACGCCCTGAGCTGGTCGATCTTGTCGCGCGCGATGGTGGACGCGATCGTGGCCCGCCGCGGCGTCCCCTTGAGGAACGACTCCCCGAACTTCTTGGCCTGGTCGTACGTCACCTTGGGGGGCATGGGTGGCTCGTCCGCGTTCACCTCGACGTCGAGGAGGGCCGGACCGTCGTGGGCCAGGAGCTCGCGCACGGCCGGCTCCAGGTCCCCGACCTTCTCCACCCGGATCCCCAGCCCGCCGCAGGACTCGGCCCACGGCGCGAAGTCCATGTGGGTGGGGAACCGCACGCTGAACTCGGGGTACCCCAGAGCCATCTGCTCCCACAGGATCTGCCCGAGCAGCCCGTTGTTGCAGACCACGACCTTGATGGGCAGGAGGTGCCAGGCGGCCGAGTGGAACTCCGCCATGAGCATGGCGAACCCGCCGTCGCCGACGAACGCGATGCACTGCCGGCCCGGGTACGCGACCTGGTGCGCGATCGTGTAGGGCAGGCCCGGGGCCATCGTGGCCAGGTTCCCCGAGAGATAGAACTCCCGGGTCCCCCGGATCTCGAAATGCCGGGCGGCCCACGTGGCGATGGTCCCCGAGTCGCTGTTGAGGATGGCGTCGTCGTCCGCGAGGTCGCTGATGAGGTGCATGAGGTACTGCGGCTGGATGGGGTCCCGGTCCGGGTTGGCCAGCGCCTCCATGCTCTCGTCCCACGACCGCTTGCCCTTCTGAGCCCCCTCCAGGAACGAGCGGTCCTCCTTCCGCTCCAGCAGCGGGATCAGCTTCTCCAGCGTCTCCTTCGCGTCGCCGACCAGCCCGGCGGCGAGCGGCAGCCGGTTCCCCAGGCGAACGGGGTCCAGCTCGATCTGGACGGCCGGCCGGTCCTCCGGCAGCCACCGCGTGTAGGGGAAGTTCGTGCCCACCATGAACACGGCGTCCGAGTCGTCCATGGCCTCCTCGGACGGCTTCGTCCCCAGCAGGCCCAGGCCCCCCATCACCAGCGGATGGTCGTCGGGGGCCACCATCTTGCCCGACAGCGACTTGATGATCGGCGCGCCCAGGAGTTCCGCGGCGGCCAGCAGCTCGTTCGTGGCGCCCCGGGCCCCGATCCCGGCCAGGATCACGGGCTTCGTGGCCTCGTTCAGCACGCGGGCGGCCTGCTGGAGGTCCTCGTCGCGCGGGACCACGTGCGGCGCGTGGTACACGGGCGCGGTGGCCGGGGTGCGCGACGTGTCCAGCCCCCCCTCGAACCCGGACTTCGCCGGGTCGGCCTCCTGCATGTCCACGGGGAACGTGAGATGCGCGACGCCACGCTTCGACAGGGCGCTCCGCACCGCGATGTCGACCAGCGCCGGGATGGAGGCCGGCGCGTGGAACATCTGGTTGTACACGCAGAGGTCCATGAGGATCCGGTCCAGGTGGACCTCCTGCTGGAAGCCCGTCCCCAGTTGCGAGGTGGCCTGCATGCCGGTGATGGCCAGGACCGGCGCGTGGTCGAGCTTGGCGTCGTACAGGCCGTTGATGAGGTGCAGCCCGCCCGGGCCACTCGTGGCCACGCACACGCCCAGCTTCCCGGTGGCCTTCGCGTAGCCGGTGGCCATGAACGCGGCCGCCTCCTCGTGGTGGACCAGGAAGAACCGGATGCGGTCCTGGTGGCGGCGGAAGCCCTCCATGATCCCGTTGAAGCCGTCGCCGGGGAGGCCGAACACGGTGTCCACTCCCCAGTCGATGAGCCGCTCCACCATCAGCTCCGACGCGATCTGCTTCGCCATGTTCGTTCGACCTCCTCGTGCGCCGCCTCACGCGGCGCGCTTCGCGTCCTTCCTCTCGGTGCTTCCCTCCGCCGCGAGCGCCGCGGCGATGAGCTCGGCGATGTGCCACGCGCGCCGTCCCGCGCCCTGGCGGACCTGCTCACGGCACGAGAACCCGTCGGCAACCACCAGCCGCTGCTCGGGGATCTCGCGCAGGCGCGGCAGCAGGGCCCGTTCCGCGCACGCCATCGACACGTCGTAGTGGTCCTTCTCGAACCCGAACGCGCCCGCCATCCCGCAGCACCCGCTGTCGAGGAGCTCCGCGTCGAGCCCCAGCTTCTCGAGCCAGGTGTGGTCGGCGTCGAACCCCATCACGGCCTGGTGGTGGCAGTGCCGCTGCACCACGACCTTCCGGTCGAGCGTCGGCGGCCGGAATCCCTTGGCGTACTTCTCCAGGAACTCGGTGAGCAGATGGGTCTGCTGCGACAGCCGCTGCGCGTCCTGGTCCTGCGGGAACAGGTTTTGCAGCTCGTCGCGGAACACCGCCACGCACGACGGCTCCAGCCCCACGATCGGGATCCCCCGCCGGATGGCCGGACGGAGCGTGTCCATGATCTGGGTGAGGAGCTTCTTCGCCGTGGTGAGCATCCCGAAGTCGTACAGGGGCCGCCCGCAGCACAGCGGCCGGGGCGGGATGACCACCGCGAACCCGGCCGTCTCCAGCACCTTCACACCCGCCGTCAGCGTGTCGGGGTGGAAGTGGTTGTTGAACGTGTCCGGCCACAGGATCACCGGGGGGCGATCGGGTCCCGCGGCTCTCGTCCCGAAGCGACCGGCGCCTTCGCGCTCGGACCGCCGCTGGAACCACCGGGTGAAGGTCCTGGTGGCGAACTCGGGGGCCTCCCGCTCGGGGGCGATCCCGCCGAGGCGCTTCAGGAGACCGCCCAGCCGCTTGCTGCGGAGCGTTGCATTTGCAATTCGTGGCACGTGCGAACCGATGCGAGACCACCAGGTGATGAGGCCCATCGCGTATGCGGACCGGGGCCGGATTCGCTTCTCGTAGTAGTGGGACAGGAACTCGGCCTTGTACGTGGCCATGTCCACGTTCACCGGGCAGTCGGACTTGCATCCCTTGCACGACAGGCACAGGTCGAGGGCGTCGAGGACCGCGTCGTCGCGCCACCCCTTCCGTCCGATCTCGTCCTGCTCCAGCATCTCGAACAGGAGCCTGGCCCTGCCCCGCGTCGAGTCCTTCTCCTCGTGCGTGACCATGTACGAGGGGCACATCACGCCGCCGGACTCCCGCCGGCACTTCCCGACGCCGACGCACCGCGCCGCGGCCCGGGCGAACCCACGGCCCTCCTCCTCCGGGAACGTGAAGTGCGTCCGGGGCCGCCACGGGTTGTAGTCGGTTCCCAGGCGGAGGTTCTCGTCGAGCCGGTAGGGGTCCACGACCTTGCCGGGGTTCATCCGGCCGTCGGGGTCCCAGATCGTCTTGAACTCCCGGAATGCGTCGACGATCTCCGGGCCGAACATCTTCGGGAGGAGCTCGGCGCGGGACTGGCCGTCGCCGTGCTCGCCCGAGAGCGAGCCGCCGTAGGAGACGACGAGGTCCGCGGCCTCCTCGATGAACGACCGGAACTTCCGGACGCCCTCCGCGGTGACCAGGTCGAAGTTGATCCGTGTGTGCAGGCACCCCTGGCCGAAGTGCCCGTAGAAGGAGCCCTCGTACCCATAGGACTTGAACAGCTTCCGGAGGTCGCGCAGGTAGTCGCCGAAGCGTTCGGGCGGCGCCGCGGAGTCCTCCCACCCCTCCCACGTGTCCGGCCGGCCGGGGATCCGCGCGGTGGCCCCGAGTCCGGACTCGCGAATCTCCCAGATCTTCTGCTCCATCTCGATGTCGTCGTAGAGCTTCATCGAGGGCGCGCCGTTGCCCTTTCCGACCGCCTTCATCAGGCGTTTCGCCGCCGCATCGGCCTCGTCCTTGCTCTGGCCGCCGAACTCCACCAGCAGCCACCCCTTGCCCTCGGGGAGCATCTGGATGTCCTCGGGGTGGACCTTCTTGATCTTCATGTCCTCGATGAGGCGGTCGTCGATCCCCTCCAGGCCGACCGGTCGGTGCTCCAGGACCTCCATCACGTTGTCCGCCGCCGCGTAGACGTCCGGGTAGCCCAGCACCAGCAGCGACTTCACCGGGGGGGAGTGCATGAGCCGGACCTTCGCCTCGAGCACCGTGAGGAGGGTGCTCTCGCTCCCCACCACTGCCTTGGGGACGTCGAAGCCCCTGTCCGGGAGGAGCCAGTCGATGTTGTAGCCGCTCACCCGGCGGGGGATCTGCGGGTAGCGCTCCGCGACCAGGTCGGCGTAGCGGTCGCGGAGGTCCCGCATGCGGCCGTGGATCTCGCCGCGCCGACCCCCGGCGTCGATGATCCGCTGGAGGTCCTCGTCGCCGTCCGGCTTCCGGAGCGTCATCCGCGTGCCGTCGTACGTGATGACGTCGAGCTCGATGACGTTGTCGGCCGTGAGCCCGCCCATCACCGAGTGCACGCCGCAGGAGTTGTTGCCGATCATCCCGCCGAGCGTGCAGTACTCGTGCGTGGAGGGGTCCGGGGCGAACGTCAGGTGGAACTCCTCGGCCCGATCCCGGAGGTCGTCCAGGACCACACCCGGCTGGACCCGGGCGTACCCCTCGCCCTGGTTCAGCTCGAGGATCCGCCGGAGGTGCTTTCCGGAGTCGATGACCACTGCGACGTTGCAGGTCTGCCCGGCCAGGCTGGTCCCGCCCCCCCGGTTCACGATCGGGGCGGCGTGGTCCCGGCAGATCTCGACCGCGGCCACCACGTCGTCCGTGGACCTCGGGCACACCACGCCGATCGGCACCTGCCGGTAGTTCGACCCGTCGGTCGCGTACAGGGCCCGGTCGCCCGAGCCGAACCGGACCTCGCCGTCCAGCGCCCGCTCCAGGTCGTGCTCCAGCGACCGCACGTTGAGCTCGGCCTCCGTCTTCAAGGGCGGCAATGGCCGATTGCCCCTCGAGGGGCCGGCGTCCGGATGGGGTTCGGGCTGCACATGCGTCGGGTCCTCCGCGTTGCCCCTGCCTCGCGGCGAGCGCGGAGGTACCGGTTGGTCCGGCCCCGCGCACGCGGGACGCCCCCTCCCGTCTGTCCCTGGTTGTACCCGGGGTTGTGCTGCCCAAAAACGGCCCTGGTCAGCGGGGGCCGAACCGGAGCGAGTCCAGCACGTCCCACGCGAGCTGTGCCCGAGCGGGGTCGGCGTAGGCTCGCTCGCCCATCCCGACGAACACGTAGATGCCCCGGCCCGCGTCCCGGAATCCGAGCCACCAGGCGCGGATGCCCGGGACGCCGACGGCCTGACCGGTCGGTTCGGGGCACAGCCGGGACCACTCATCGCACGGTTCGGACGGCTCGAGATGCTCGGGCCGCGCCGGGAAGCCGTCGCCGGTTCCCGCTTCGCTGACCCAAATCAGGATGTCGTCCGGCCCGAGATCCTCGACCGCGTTGCCGGGCAGCTGGAAGTCGGTCACGGCCTCCCCGCCGGGGCGGAGCGGGTACGTCGCCAGCGCGAGGATCTCCCGGGGCGAGCTGACCCAGGTGTTGATCGGCCGGTCGGAGGGGATCCACGCCGCCGGGTAGGTGACGGTGAACAGATCGTCCTCGTCGTGCAGCGTGGTGCGTTCGCCGTCGGTCTCGGTCCACCGTTCGACGTCCGCCAGCCGGACCGAGGCGGCAGTCGCCGCTGCGGACGCCCGGTCCTCGTCCGACGCCGCCGGTCCGAGCCACTCCACCACGTGGAAGCAGAGCGTCCCTTCGCAGCGCGCCCGCTCCCGGAACGTCCAGCCCGGGCTCTGCGCGTCCCGAGCGTAGGGGCCCGGTCCTCTGGGCTCGCCGCCGATCCCCGCCGCATGCACCCAGAACCGCTCCACCAGCACGACGGCGCCCGAATCGCCGAGCGCGGAGGTGAGCTCCGAATCGCCGCCCGAGTTCGGCCCGAAATCACCGGCGCGATCCGGCAGTGGCCCGTTGGCCACCACCGTGCGGAGCATGTTCGCCATGAATGAGGGATCGGCCCGACGCGTCGTCGCGACGCTCCAGCCGGACGGATACTCGAACGTCCACGGGGTGTTGGGCGAAGTGAAGGACAGGGGAGTGGGCGGCGCCGGCACCGAAATCGGACCGCGATTCGTGGGCCCGCCCGGCGAGAGCACGAAGGCCCGGACCAGCAGGAGGATGCCGGCTGCTGCGATGGCGAACGCCACGCCGATTCCCAGGAGCCTTCCTGTTCGCCGCGGCTCGGGTGGAGGCGCCCCGGGAGTGCGCCGCCGCACGTCCGACCACGACACCGGCGTGTCCAGGCGGTCGAGATCCCGCAGGATCGTCCTCGGGTCAGCCACCGCTGCCCTCCAGGAGCCGCTTGAGCCGCCGCCGTCCCTGGCTGAGATGGACCCGCACCGTGGCGGCACTGGAGCCCACGATCTCGCCCACCTCGCGCGTCGAGTACCCCGCGTAGTGGTGCAGGAGGAGCGCGGCTCGCTGCCTCGGCGACAACTTGCCGAGCATCGCGACCAGGTCCGACGGTGGCTCGGGCATCTCGTATCCGACGTCATCGACCAGGGGTCGACCCCGGCTCCTCGATTTCAGCTCGCCCGCGGCGATCCGAAACGCTGCGCGCCACACCCAGCGCTCGGGCGACCGGATCTCGTCGCCCCTGGCCAGGGCCTGGGCGAAGGCTTCCGCCATCGCGTCGCTCGCCACGTCCCGATCTCCTGTGTATGCGACCAGCGCTCGCCAGATGCGCTTGCCCTCCGCCTCGAACAGGCGCTCCAAGGCGGATTCGGTCTCTGACGTCACGCCGGCATCCTGCACCTCTCCGAGAAGAGGGCGAGGAAGACGCCGGATCGTGTAGGGCCCCTACGAAATCCCCGGCTCGCCGTCCGGGAGGGCCCAGTCGATCCGCCATGGGCCGAGCTCGGCCAGGCGCGTCAGGGCGGTGCGGGCCTCCTCGTCCGCGGGGGTGCAGGCGAGGAGCCGGGCCCCGGGCCGTTCGGTCAGCTGCATGCTGGTGGCGACCAGGCGGACCAATCCCACCTCCGGGTGCAGGAACCGCTTGACCCGGCTGGTTCCGCCGGCCACGTCGTGCCGCTCCCACAGCTCGGCGAACCGGGTCGAGGTCGAGCACAGCTCCTCCACCAGCTCGGCCCATGCCGGCTCGCCCAGGTGCTCGGCCATGGCTCCCCGGAACCGGGCCACCAGGTACGCCAGGTCCTCCTGGTCCACGAGCAGGTCGCGCCAGGCGGGCTGGGTGAACACCAGCCACATGACGTTCCGGCGGCCCTCCGGGAGGGTGGAGTAGTCGCCCTTCAGCGCCGCCTCGGCCCGGTTCCATGCCAGGATGTCGTACCGGGGGCCCACCACGGACGCGGGGTACGGGTCCAGGGCCTCGACCAGCTGTCGAACCGCGGGTTCGCAGATCTCGACCGGCCCGGAGGCCGCGAGATCGGGCACGCCGGCAAGGGTGAACAGGTGCGAGCGCTCGGACGGATCGAGCCGAAGCGCGCGGGCCACCGACTCCAGGACCTGCCCCGAGACGTTGATCGGACGGCCCTGTTCGAGCCACGTGTACCAGGTCACTCCCACGGCGGAGAGCTGGGCCACCTCCTCCCGCCGGAGGCCGGGGGTCCGCCGCCGGTACCCCGGCGCCAGCCCCACGTCCTCGGGGGCGAGCCGTTCCCGCCGCGTTCGCAGGAACCCGGCCAGCTCCCGGCGGCGTTCCGCCTCCCGCGAACGGGCCCTGCCGGGACCGACCGCCTCGATCGGGGCGGCCGTGTCGATCACCGGTGCTGACTCAGCCATGGACCCAGTATGCGGTCCCGGCGGTCCCGGTGCCAGGTGGTGGTGATACCAGGATCGCTGGGCTCTGGTACCAGGCTGGGACCGGGTCCACACTGCGCCGAACGACGGAATTCGGCGGACGGGTCGCGGGTTGCGAGGTGTACCGACGTGACGCGCCCGCCTCCGGGATGTGGAGGGATCGATGATTCGAACGAACCAGATCGCACCGATCGAGCGGGCGAACGCGAGGGGCCCGCGGGCCGCCGTCCCCGACTGGCTCCTGCTGGCGCTGGTGTGCCTCGGGCAGTTCATGGTCGTGCTCGACATCTCGATCGTGAACGTGGCCCTCCCGTCCATCCAGTCCGAGCTCGGGTTCACCGCGTCGGGCCTGCAGTGGGTGGTGAATGCGTACACGCTGACATTCGCCGGGTTCCTGCTGCTCGGCGGCCGGGCCGCCGACCTGTTCGGCCGCCGGCGGATGTTCCTGGTCGGCCTCGCGATGTTCACCGGAGCGAGCCTCGTGGGCGGCCTGGCCCAGAGCCAGGGCATGCTGATCGCGGCGAGGGCCCTGCAGGGGCTGGGCGGTGCGGTCCTGGCCCCGGCCACCCTCACCATCCTCACCACGAGCTTCGCCCAGGGACCGGCCCGGGCCCGGGCGCTCGGCGTGTGGAGCGCGGTGGCCGCGGCCGGCGCGTCGGCCGGCGCCGTCATCGGAGGCCTCCTCACCGACCTGATCTCGTGGCGGTGGATCCTGTTCGTGAACATCCCCGTTGGCGTGTTCGCGCTGATCGCCGCCCGCGCGTACCTCCCCGAGTCGAGGGGCGAGAGCACGAACCGGAGCCTCGACGTGGCCGGGGCGCTCACGGTCACCGGGGGGCTGGTGGCGGTCGTGTACGGGATCGTTCGAACGCAGTCCCACGGCTGGACGTCCCGCCAGACCCTGCTCCCGATGGCGGTGGGATTCGGGCTGCTGGGCGTGTTCCTGTTCATCCAGGCGAGGGTGGCCCGGGCGCCGCTCATGCCCCTGCGGATCTTCCGGTCCCGGTCCGTCGCGGGCGCGAACGTCTACATCCTGCTGCTGTTCGCGGGCATGTTCGGCGCCTGGTACTTCGAGACGCTCTACATGCAGCATGTCCTCGGCTACAGCCCGCTCCAGGCGGGCCTGGCCTTCCTCCCCCAGACGCTCCTGATCGCGGCCGGATCGCAGGTCACCTCGCGGCTGGTCACGCGGTTCGGCCCCCGGCCGCTGATGCTCGCCGGGACGGCCACGGCGGCCCTGGGCCTGGCGTGGCTCTCGGGCATCGGTCCCGAGAGCGCGTTCGGGTCCGACCTCCTGGGCCCGTACCTGCTCATCGGCCTGGGTCTGGGGGTCTCGGTCACGCCGGCCACCGTCGCGGCCACGTCGGGAGTGGCGCCGCAGGATGCCGGCCTGGCGTCGGGGCTCCTCAACACGGCGCGCCAGATCGGGGCATCCATCGGGCTGGCGGTGCTGGCCACCGTGGCGGCCGGCCGGACGACGGCGCTGCTGGCCGGGGCGGCCTCGACACCGTCGAACGTGGCGGCCGCCCTGTCGGACGGCTACGCCCGAGCCATCGACGTGGGCGTGGTCATCCTGCTGGCCGCGGGGGCCGTGGCGGCGCTCACCATCCCTCCGCTCCGCCGGGAGCCGGCTGCCGTCGCCCTCGTGCACCCGGAGGTCGAGGCGGAGGTCATCCCCATCGCCGTGGAGGTCGGTTCGATCGAGGAGCCGGATTGCGCCTGAGGCGCGGCCCTCTGACGTCGTTCCCGTGACGACCCATCGAGAAGGAGGAGAGTTGGAAGGGTATGTGCTCATCCAGACCATGCAGGGGGAGCCGATCGCACAGGTCCTCCGGGCCATCCCGGGCGTGGTCCTGGCGGAGGACCTGACCGGGGCCTACGACGCGATGGCGCTGGTGCGGGCGGACTCGACCCGCGACCTCATCGACGAGACCGTGGCCGAGATCCGGCGGCTGCCCGGCGTGACCCGGGCCCTCCCCGCCCCGGTCGTCCGGTCGCTGTCGCGGGTCCGCGACGCGGAGCCCGCGATGGCCGGGGAAGCGGCCTGAGGAGACCGAACGGGGCCGCCCCCGGCTACCGAGCGAGATCGAGGTCGGTGGGGGTGTCGATGTCGGGGGGCGGGTCGCGGTCGATGTCGACGTGGTGGACGCGGTCCGGGCGAGCGGCGATGAGCTCGCGGGCCCCCGCGTCGCCGGTCGACGTCATCGCATCGGGCCACAGGTCCCGCGACAGCAGCACCGGGTGTCCGGGGACGCCCCGGAAGCGCGCCCGCACGATCTGTGCGCCCGTCGCCCGGTGGCCCTCGATCACCGCCGCCACGTCGGCCGGCTCGATGCCGGGCTGATCCGCCAGGAGGACCACCGCGGCCTCGGATTCCCCACCCAGCGCGGCGAGGCCGGCCCGGAGCGACGTCGACTGGCCCTCGGCGAACGACGGATTTCGGACCATGCGGGCGTTCGGCGGGAGGCGCAGCGCCCGTTCGACCCGGTCGGCGTCGTGGCCGAGGACCACGACCACCTCGTCGCACCCGCCCCCGGCAGCGGCGTCCACCGCGTGCTGGACGAGCGGTTTCCCGTCGACGACCGCCAGCTGCTTGGTCGAACCGAACCGCGTGGCCCGGCCCGCCGCCAGGACGATCGCCGAGATCACGCTTCGGCCGTCAGCTGCGGTCGCCCCGGCCGAACAGCCGCTTGAAGAACCGGACGACGGCCCGCCAGAACGCCCACAGGCCCAGTCGGACGCCCTTGACGGGTCCGGCCGTGGCCCGGGAGGCGGGCGCCGGGCTCGGACGCGCGGCGGCCCGTGCCGGGTTGGATCCCTCGGCGGGTTCGGCTTCCGGTCCGGCGGCGGCCTGCGCCGCGGCCGTCCGGTCCTCCTCCTCGGCAGTGATGTTGGTCTTCAGGCAATCGGCGAACTGCTTCGTCAGCTTGGAGGAGACGTCCTGCATCATCCCGCGGGAGAACTGGGCCACGGCTCCCGTGACCGTGATGTCCTGGGAGTACTTCACCTTGGTCTCGCCCTCGCCGGCCGGTTCGGCCCACGCGGTGACCAGAGCGGTGGCCGAGCCCTTGCCGCGCTGCTCCATTCCGCTCGCCTTCAGCACCACCTTGTGTCCGGCGTCGTCGCGCTCCTGCATCTCCACGGTGCCGGCGAACGACAGCGACACCGGCCCGAGCTTCACGGTGAGCTTCCCCTTGAAATGGGTCTCGTCGACGACGTCCGTGAGCTGCGCCCCCGGCATGCACGGCGCGATCTTCTCGACCTCCAGGATGTACTCCCACACGCGGTCGAGGGGCGCGGGCACCGTGAAGTCGTTCTCGATCAGCATGCCCATGTCGTCAGCCTCCCGATGCCGTGTGCTGTTCAGTCCGGTCGTGGATCGGGCCCTCCCGGTCGCGGAGGAACCCGGCCTCCCGCGCCCGGCGGACGGCCAGGATCTCCGCGACGATCGCCGCCGCGATCTCCTCCGGTCCCTCGCTCCCGAGATCCAGCCCGGCCGGCCCGTGGATCTTCGCCAGGTCCTCGTCGCTCGGGACCACGCCGTCGCGCCGGAGCTCGTCGAGCAGCCGATCCGTCCGGATCCTCGGCCCGAGCATCCCGAGGTACTCCACGTCGGTCCCCAGGAACGACCGCAGGTACTCCCGGTCCCTCAGGTAGTTGTGGCTCATCACCACGACCGAGGTCCGCTCGTCGGTCCCGGCCGTCTTCGCGGCGTCCTCCGGCCGTTCGACATGCACGAACCCCGCCGCGCCCGGGTACCGCTCGCGGGTGAGGAACACCTGCCGCTCGTCCACCACGAACGTCCGCCACCCGAGTGAGGACGCTGCAGCCACCACCGGGATCGCGTCGTGACCGGCCCCGCAGACCAGCAGCCGCGGCGGCGGTTCCAGCACCTCGACGAACGCGCGCGCCTCTCCCTCCGAACCGGCCAGCCGCCGGATCTCCGACCGCCCGATGTCCAGCAGCCCCAGCGCGGCCTTCGCCGCCGCCGCGTCCAGCCCGTCGTCACCGGTTCCCGATTCGGTGGACCCGTCGGGGCGGACCAGCAGCCGGGCCCCCTGTTCCACGCCGGGAACGGTCGAGTCCAGCACCGTCACCGAGGCGATGGGCTGCTCCTCCTCGAGGGCCATCCGGAGCGCCCCGGCGATCTCCGCGGCCCGGTCGGCCGGCTCCACGAACACGTCGATGGCCCCGTTGCACCCCAGCCCGAACCCCCACACCGCCTCGTCCT
>DASWED010000040.1:0-57352 GCA_036394995.1 Actinomycetota bacterium | reverse complement strand
CCGACGTGGATCACCACCGATCCGGGCCGGAGCGCGACGAACGTGGCGACGGTTCGGCCCTCCGTGCCCGTGGCCGATGTCTTGGCGGCAGGGATGTCGAGGCGATCGACCCGTGCTCCCTCCTTGGTCAGGAACGCGACGCCGCCGCCGTCGTCGCTCGACCACGTCCAGCCCGCGAATCCGAGATCGTCCTCGCTGTCGCCCTTCCAGTCCCCGGACGCCGTGGCCCGATCGCCGACCAGCATCGATCCCGGGCAGCCGTGCACGAAGAAGGTCCCGGCGCCTGGGGCGTCCCGCTCGACGTTGCACGCGGCCGCGCCCACCACCAGGATCGCCAGGCCGATCCGCCGTCCCATCCTCGACCACGTGTTCGGCATGCCATCCCTCCCGAGCGGGCACCCCGGAGACTACCGACCGAGCGTTCCCCCCGCGGTCCCACCGCCCGACCGGTCGAACCAGCCCGAATTTACGCGCCGGAAACCATTGGGAAACGGCGGCGCAACCTCGATCCCCTACAAATCACTGGGTTACCTGGAGCCCGTTCCGATCGAGGAGGTGCCTGTGAAGGTGAATCCCGGCGACACCGCGTGGATGCTGGCGTCGACGGCGCTGGTCATGTTCATGACGCCGGGCCTGGCGTTCTTCTACGGCGGCCTGGTCCGCGCGAAGAACGTCCTGGCCACGGTGATGCAGTCGTTCATCGCCCTCGCGCTGGTGAGCATCCTGTGGACCCTGATCGGCTACACCCTGGCCTTCGGGCCGGACAAGGGCGGAGTGATCGGGGGCCTGAAGTTCCTGGGCCTGTCCGGCGTCGGCGCCGACCCGGTGGGGTTCGCGCCGACCATCCCGGCGAGCGTGTTCATGGTGTTCCAGATGATGTTCGCCGTGATCACGCCGGCCCTGATCACCGGCGCGTTCGCCGAACGGATGAAGTTCTCCGGCTGGCTCGTGTTCCTGGGGCTGTGGTCGGTGCTGGTGTACTCGCCGCTCGCCCACTGGGTGTGGGGCGGCGGGTTCCTCGGCCTCGGCCACCTGGGGGCGCTCGACTTCGCCGGCGGGACGGTGGTCCACATCAACGCCGGGGTGGCGGCGCTGGCCGCCGCGATCTACCTGGGCAAGCGCAAGGGGTACGGACACGATGCCTTCCGGCCCCACAACGTGCCCATGGTGATCCTGGGCGCGGCCATCCTGTGGTTCGGCTGGTTCGGGTTCAACGCCGGGTCGGCGCTGGCCTCGGGCGGCCTGGCCGGGTCGGCGTTCGTGGCCACCCAGCTGGGGACGTGCGGCGCCGTGTTCGGGTGGCTGATCCCGGAGTGGATCCGGCACAAGCGAGCCACGACGGTCGGCGCAGCGTCCGGCGCGGTGGCGGGCCTGGTGGCCATCACTCCCGCGTCGGGGTTCGTGGCGCCGGTTCCGGCCATCATCATCGGGCTCGTCGCCGGGGCGGTCTGCTTCTTCGCGGTGAACCTGAAGCCGCGCCTGGGGTACGACGACTCGCTCGACGTGGTGGGCGTGCACATGGTGGGTGGGATCGTCGGTGCACTCCTCACCGGCGTGTTTGCCTCGCTCGTCATCAACCCGGCGGGCGCGGAGGGCTCCCTGGCCCAGTTCGGAAAGCAGGCCGTGGCGGTGGGCGTGACGCTCGTGTTCTCGTTCTGCATGACCATGGCCCTGCTGAAGATCAGCGACCTGCTTGTCGGGCTCCGCGTGAGCGAGGAGGATGAGGCCACCGGACTCGACCTGTCGCAGCACGCCGAGGCCGGGTACGTGTTCAACGAACGCGGCGGTTCGCTGGTCCAGTCGCCGGTGGAGGAGGCCTCCGCCATCGTCCGGACCGCGGTCGGCGGGCCCACCGCGGACCTCGAGACGAGGGAGTGATCCAGTGAAGCTGGTCACCGCGATCATCAAGCCGTTCAAGCTCGACGAGGTGAAGGAGGCCCTGAGGTCGGTGGGCATCAACGGCATGACCACCACCGACGTGCAGGGGTTCGGACGGCAGCGCGGCCACACCGAGGTGTACCGGGGCGCGGAGTATCAGGTGGACTTCGTGCCGAAGGTGAAGATCGAGGTGCTGGCCGACGAGGACCAGGTCCAGCAGGTGGTGGACGTCATCCTGAAGACGGCCCGGACCGGGAAGATCGGCGACGGGAAGATCTTCGTCCTGCCGGCCGAGCAGGTCTACCGGATCCGGACCGGCGAACGGGGACCGGACGCCATCTGAGGGGCGTGTACCGACGCCTGACGTGAGCGAGCTCACTTCCCCGAGCCAGGCGCGGGTGGCACCGGGGCCGGACACGGCGACTCGTCCGGCCCCGGTGGCCCGCCTGCTGGAGGACCTCCATTCGCTGGACCGGGCCTACTCCCCCGGCCACCACGGGAGGTGGTCGGCGCGCCGGCGGTCCGGCCTGATGGACGCCTGCCTGGTGGAGCTGTTCCGGGCCGCCGACGTGCCCGAACGGGTGGCGCTCGTGGCCCTCGGGGGGTACGGCCGGGGCGCGCTGGCCCCCGGCTCGGACATCGACCTCCTGGTGCTGCACGACCTCCGCGACGCGCGCGCGGTCCGGGAGCTGACCGAACGCCTGCTGTATCCCCTGTGGGACGCCGGGCTGGAGGTGGGGCACGGGGTCCGGACGGTCAAGGAATCGATGGTCCTGGCGAAGGACCGGTTCGACGCCGCCACCGCGATGTTCGACGCCCGGCTCCTCGACGGCGACGGGGAGCTGTTCCACGAGCTCCGGGAGCGGGTGTGGGAGTGGGCCCGGAAGGACCGCCGGGCCATCATCGGAGCTCTCCAGGCCGCCGCGGTCGAACGGCAGGGCCGGTTCGGCTCGGTTTCGCGGATGCTCGAGCCGGATGTGAAGGAGGGCGCCGGGGGCCTCCGGGACATCCACACGCTGGGATGGCTGGCGGTCCCGGTGGCCGGGGACGTCGGGCTGCGAGGGCTGGAGTCGGCCGGCGTGCTGCGGGCCGCCGAGCGGCAGGCCCTGGAGGCGGCCGAGGAGTACCTGGTCCGGGTGCGCAGCGCGATGCACCTGGAGGCCGGGAAGAAAGTCGACGCGCTCAGGCTGGACCGGCAGCCCGACCTGGCTCGGGACCTCGGGTTCGCCGACGAACCGGGCCTCAGCGCCGTGGACGGGCTGATGCGGGCCGTGTTCGAACACGCCCGCGACGTCGAGCACGCGTTCGAGCAGGCCTTCGACCGGGTGTGGCGGGAGGCCTCGACGGGAGCCGCCGTGCCCGGAGTGAGCGGGACCCCCGAGGCCGTGGTGGCGGCGTTCGCCCAGGCCTCGGAGCGCGAGACCGCGGTGGCGCCGGCCGACCTCGACCGGATCGACGCGGCGGACCTCCCCGAGGTGGCCGAGTGGACGCCCGCCATCCGGGAGTCGTTCCTGGCCATGCTCCGGTCCGGCCCCGCGGGGGTGGCGGCGCTGGAGGCCATGGACCGGGCCGACCTCCTGGTCCGGTTCCTGCCGGCCTGGGCGGCGGTGCGGTGCCGGCCCCAGCGAGACCCGTACCACCGGTTCCCCGTCGACGTGCACCTGCTGGAGGCCCTGGACCGGGTGGGACGGCTGCTCCGGGGGGAGTCCTCGGACGACCCCGTGGTGCCGCTGGCGGCAGCGTCGCTCGGCGACGCCGCGGACGGGCTGCTGCTGGGGACGCTCCTGCACGACATCGGGAAGACCGGGCACGGGGGGCACGTGGCGGCGGGGGAGCGGATCGCCCGCGACGTGTTGGAGGCCATGCTGCTCCCGGAGGCCACGGAGGAGCTGGCCCAGTTTCTGGTGGCGAACCACCTGTTGCTGGCCGACACCGCGACCCGGCGGGACCTGGAGGACGAGGACCTGGTGCTGGACGTGGCCTCGCGGATCGAGACCGAGGAGCGGCTGGCGGCGCTGTACCTGCTCACCGTGGCCGACGCGGGGGCCACGGGCCCGCACGCGTGGACGCCGTGGCGGGCCACCCTGGTCCGCGAGCTGGTGGCGAAGGTCCAGCACGCGTTGGAGCGCGGGGACATGGGCCCGGAGGCCGCGGAGCGCCTCGGGGAGCGGGCCGAGGACGTCCGGGCGCACCTCCGGAGCGAACGGCCGGGCGACGTGGACCAGTTCCTGGTCCGGGTCCCGCGGAACTACCTGCTCACGGTGCCGCCGGAGCGGGTGGCCCGGCACTTCCCGCTGGTGTCGCCGTCGCTGGGGGCGTTCGAGGTCCGGGCGGCCAGCGAGCCGGGCGCGAGGCCCGGGACGCACGGCCTGGCCGTGGTGGCCCGGGACCGGCCGGGGCTGCTGTCGCGAATTGCGGGGGCCCTCGCTTTGAGCGGGCTCTCCATCCTGTCCGCCCAGGTGTTCACCACCGAGGACGGCGTGGCCATCGACCTGTTCGAGGTGGAGGGCGCGTTCCACGGCGACGTGGACGAGGACCGCTGGCGGAAGTTCCGCTCGACCCTCCGGAAGGCCGTGGAGGGCCGCTTGTCACTGGAGTACCGGGTCAAGGAGAAGCGCGCGTACTACCCGGCGCCCCGAGCCGGCGTGAAGGTGAAGGTCACGGTCGACAACGGCGCCAGCGACTTCTTCACGGTCATCGAGGTCGCGGCCGCCGACCGCATCGGCCTGCTGTTCGACATCACCCGAACCCTCACCGACCTCCAGCTCGACGTCCACATCGCCAAGGTCGCCACCTACGGCGAGCGAGTCATCGACGCCTTCTACGTCCGCGACGTCCTCGGCCGCAAGATCGAAGACGACGACCACCGCACCGAGATCGTGAAGGCCATCACGGCCGCGCTCAGGGACTGAGCCGGTCTATCCGGCCACCAAGCATCCGCCGAAGTCCTGGAGGTAGCCGGTCAGATGCGGGAATCGGCGCGTGATCTCGCGAGCGGGAACGTGAAAGCGCCGCGTGCGGGAGGGATCCAGAACGAGCGTGCTTCCCGCCAGTCGATAGGACTTCATGACGATCGGGACTATCCCTTCCAGCTTTCCCACCGTGGTCACGACCACGCTCCCGCCCCGACACGAGACACCCGTAGCGCCGGTTCCGAGGCTCGAGCCCGAAGCCAGCAGATCCGACCAGGGGCCCATGGGCGGCTGGATGGTCACTGGAACGAGCCCCTCGGACCCCGGATCCCACGTGAAGACGCGGAAGAAGTAGTACGCCGCTCCGCTGTCCACCTTCACGACCACCTGGAGACCCGGCTCGGATCGCAGGGCGGCGAGCCCCAGCAGGAACGGGTCGGGCTCGCTTTGGTCGACCTGGGCCGAAACCGCCGATCGGCCGGATCCGGTGATCGCCTCCACGACGAATCGGCACGCGCCCTTGGGTTGCCCCTTCCTGAGCAGCATCACGCGATCGGAGGAGCCGTCTCCATCGACGTCGCCACGAAGGGGCTCCCCGACCCGTCCGACCGCCTGCGGAGGGGTTCCGCAGGTTGTCGGGACAGCGGGCCGCGACGGCTTGGCGGGCGGCAGGTCGAGACGGAGCGACTCCAGCGTGCGCTCCGACGCTCCACGGTCGGCGGACGTGACGTCGACCCCGACGTACAGGCGCACGTTCATCAGCCAGACGCCGTTCCGCCAGACGGTCTCGTACCAGTGCGCCGGGCCGCCCCGGATACCGTGGCCGCGATCGAGGTCGCCCTTGTGGATGGGGAATGCCGTATCCGGCTGCGGTGGAAAGATGCCGTGCATGTGTCCCACCGGCTCGATCTCGAGGGCGATGCCGTCCGAGGGGAACCCGGCGAAGACCCAGCGCCCGCCGTTGCACGTGCCGGTTGCGGTCCCATCCGGGTGATGCCAGTCGAAGGGGAGGTTCGAGATGAAGGCTCCTCGGCGAACGGGGGTGCCGGCGCACCCGCTGTCGTCCGTCTCCGTGAGGTGCCACGTGCTCGGGTACCGGATGCGCCATCCTGCCTCGGGGCCGCCGACGGCCGTCCAGGTCGTCCTCTCGTGGCTCGGCTCGTGATTCGAGCGGCGGGACACGGCCGTCACGGCCACTGCTCCCACCAGCACCGCGACCACCGTGAGGACCGAGGCGAGCTCCACGAACCGCCGTCGGGTCCCGCGCCGACGGACCTCGCGGAGACGCCGGTCGATGCCCGGGTCCACCCCGGCCACGGCGTCGTCGAGGAGGGCGGCCAAGCGCTCGTCGCGGTCGTCGGTCTTCATGGTTCGCGGTCCTCGACGCTGAGCGACTGGCGGAGGCGCTCGCGGGCTCGGGCCAGGTGGACCCGGACGGTGCTCTCGCGGATGCCGAGGAGCCTGGCGACCTGGGCGGTCTCGAAGCCAGCCCAGTCGCGCAGCACGACTGACTGGCGCTGTCGCAGGGGGAGGGCCAGTAACGCTTTGGTCACGTTCTCGCGGTCCAGCGCGGCCGCCATCTCGTCGGCGGGCGCCTCCGGTGCGGGCGCACGACGAGCTCGCTTGCGGAGCTCACGGGCCGAGAGGCGCATGGCGGTCTTGAAGACGTAGCCGCCGGCGTGGTCGGGGCCGTGGATCTGGCCCCACCGGGCCCACAGCCTGGCGAACGACTCCGCCGCGACGTCCTCCGCCAGCGCGCGGTCCAGGGTCACCAGCGCACACGCGCGGACGATGCGGGCGAAGGTCTCCCGGTAGAAGGCCTCGAACGATGCGGCATCGGGCACACGTCCTCCTACCGATATCCAGCCCCGACCGCCTCGGTTCGCTTACTCGGCCGGCGCGGGCAATCCGAGCAGCTCGGCCATGCGTTCGGCGTATCTGGGGCCGATGCCCTTCTCCTCGTGCTTGAAGTAGCAGAACACGTCGTGGCCGGACTCCAGTCCCGACCGGATCCGTGCGGCCCACGCGGCCAACTCGTCCTCCGAGTAGGCCTCCTTGCGGAGGCGGAGGTAGGCGAACGGCTCCCAGGAGTCGCGGGGGGCGGCCTGGTCGTCGGTCTCGGCAGTACACCACGCCACACCGCGCGAGGTCAGCAACTCACGCGCGTCCTCCCACGACGGGTGGCGGAACTCCATCGCGTACCGGCCGCCGGGTGGCAGCGCCGCCAGGAACGCCTGAGCCCGGTCCTCCTCGAACCGGAGATTCGGCGGGCACTGGAACAGGATCACGCCGAGGCGCTCGCCGAGCAGCCGGGCCCGCTCCAGGAAGAACGCCACCTCGGCTTCGGCGTCCTTCAGCCGCCGCCGGTGCGTGATGTTCTGATGGGCCTTCAACGTGAACAGGAACCCCTCGGGGGTCTGTTCGCGCCAGGCGGCCAGGGTCTTCTCGGACGGGTGCTGGCGGAACGTGTAGTTGATCTCCACCGAACGGAACCGGGCCGCGAAATAGCGCAGCTGGTCCTTCGTCTTGAGGTCCTCCGGGTAGAACACGCCCTTCCATTCGGCGTACGCGTACCCTGAGGTCCCGAGGTACAGCGTCCCGGCCATGGGCCGGCAGTCTACGGGAGCAGCGGTGGCGGAGGAACGCATCACGATCGAGACGGCGAAGGGCCCCGTCTCCGGCCTGTGGGGGGGGCCGGCGGGCGCGCGGGCGGCCGTCGTGCTGGGGCACGGCGCCGGCGGCACCATGGAATCCCCGCTGTTCGACGGGTTCTGCGCCTGCCTCGACACCGCCGAGCTCGACACCCTGCGGTTCAACTTCCCCTACGCCGAGCAGGGCCGGAAGGCCCCCGACCGAGCTCCCGCGCTGATCGAGGCCTTCAACGCCGCGATGGCCGCGGCCCGGGAACGCGACCCGAACCGGCCCGTGTTCGCGGGAGGGAAGTCGATGGGCGGGCGCATGGCCTCGATGGCCGTGGCCGAGGGGATGGAGGCGGCCGGGCTGATCTTCATCGGCTATCCGCTGCACCCGCCGGGGAATCCCGAGAAGATCCGCGACGAGCACCTGTACGGCATCCGGGTCCCGATGCTGTTCCTCCAGGGGACCGAGGACCCGTTCGCCCGGTGGGAGCTCCTGGAGTCGGTGGTGCAGCGCCTGGGCTCGTGGGCCCAGCTGCACAGGGTCGAGGGCGGCGACCACTCGTTCCGGGTCCGCGGGGCCCGCAAGCCCGACGAGGAGACCGGCCGGCTGCTCGGGTCGGTGGCCGCGCAGTTCATCCAGAGCGCGCAGATCTGATGCCCCGCAAGCACCGATCAGCACGCGAACGATCCGGGCCGCCGCCCGCGGTCGAGCCGCGCCTGGCGGCGCCCATGTGGGCCCTGGTCCCGTGGGCCGACGTCCGCGCCGTGGTGGGCGACAAGCTGTACCGCTGCCCCGGCTGCGAGCACGCGATCCGCAAGGGCGTCTCCCACCTCGTGGTGGTCCCGGAGGACGACCCAACCGAACGCCGCCACTGGCACACCGAGTGCTGGCGCCGCGAGCTCCGCCTCCACCGCGGCCGCTGAACGCTGCGTCAGGCCCGTGGGTTGACTTCCGCATACGAATCCGTCACAAAGGGGCCGCCATACCACCGCACGCCTGCCTGCTCGCAGTCCAGGGGGGAAATGCCATGAAGCGGATCGCCGTCGTGTTCACCGTCCTTGCCTCGGTCCTGGCCTTCGGAAACGCATCGACGGCGAAGACGTCATCATCCTGGTGCGCCGACGGCGCCTCGCCACCGTGCATCGAATCGGCGACGCTCAACGGGGGCACGATCACCTCCGCCGATCCCACCTGGAGCCTCCACACGGTCGTCCTCCCCACTCCGGGATCCAGCCAGTTCATCTGGACCGTGGAGAAGGACGGCAGCGCTGAGCTGGGCTCGGGCTCCCTCAGCGACGACTGGGTCGTCGAGTTCGACGTGGGAAGCGAGATTCCCCGGGTCGTGTTCACGCACGGCGACGACGTCACCGTCACCCGGACGCCCGACGGGGGCGGCCTGTACCACGTGACGGTGGCCGCGACGCCGATCGTGATCGTGGGCGAGTGCGACCAGACGTCGTGGCCGTGGACCTGCCCCGCGACCGCGACCCAGGAGTGGGACGGGTACCTCGACGGGCAGATCACCGACTACGAGGTCTGGTCGGACCCCGCGCAGCGCGACTCGTTCTACGGGATGAACTACTCGTCGAACGTGGCCGCGACCAGCCTCCCCCCCGAGATCGTTCCCGATCCGGCGACGGGGGAGGAGCGAATCCTGGTCCGGCTGGCGAACCCGCACTTCCTCATGGACGGCACCACCGTGTTCCAGGGGTTCGCCCACCAGCGCATCCCGAACGCGTTCCTCCGGACGGTCTACGGGATCGACTCCCCCGGGACCCTGACGACGTCGGGGCTCGCACCGACCGTGACGGGGGCGGGGTCGGGGACCGTCGCCGTCACCGAGGACCCGGGAGGTGGCGCGATGCTGGTGGACGCCACCGGGCTGACGTTCTCGGCGCGGAAGCTGCTGATCAATCGGGGAGTCATCACCCCGACGAAGCCGCTGAACGTGCGGGCCCGGCGAGTCAGTCCGGGCGCGGGGCGTGTTCGGTTCGACCCCGCCACTCCGCGTGGCTCGAAGATCACCGGGTACCGGGCGCGGTGCGTCCACGACGCCTCGGTCGTGGTGGTCACCGGGAGTGGCTCCCCGATCACGGTGAACGGGCTCCAGCATGGGGTGGGCTACGACTGCCATGTCCGAGCCCTGTCCAAGGCGGGGCCCGGAACGCCCTCGGCGCTCGCGCACATGCCCGCCCATCCGGCGTAGGCGCGGTCTCCGGCCGTTCCGGGATCGTGTCGGTGGCGGGGGATACGATGCGGCTGATGGATGAGGCCGCGACGATCGACGCTCCGGAGGCTGTGGCGAACGCCCCGGCCTGCTCGCCGGTGAGGGAGTCGCGACGGCCGCCGTGTCCCGTGTGCCAGTCGCCGATGGAGCCCGAGCACGCCCACCACAGGTGTCCGGCGTGCGGCTACATCGAGCCCTGCTGCGGCTGGTAGGGAGCGATCCCGGCTTGCCCCGGTTTGTCCCCGCCCCCGTGCCGGGTAGGTCCCACTGGAGGGGACGTCGCGTCCGGAAGGAGGGTGTTCGCCGAAGCCGGCCACGGGGGCCATCGCAAGGCGTCATAGGACGCCCGCGCGGACACCGCGTCGCGGAGAGGGGATGACGTGAGCGAACGCGGTGCGGGGGACCGGCGGCTGTTCCTGGTCCGCCACGGCCGGGTGGACTTCGACTCGCGGCGGTTCCGGACCTCGCCACGGGGGCGGCAGTGGGACCCCGAGCTGGGGGAGACCGGCGTCGAGCAGGCCGCCGCCCTCGCCGCCCGCCTCCACCTGATGGAGCCGCCCGCCGGCGTGTACGTGTCGCCGTTCACCCGATGCCGGCAGACCGTCGAGCCCTTCGCGAGCCAGTCCGGCCTCGAACCGACCCTCGACGAGGACGTCGGCGAGGTGTTCATCGGCGAATGGGAGGGGCGCTCGTTCGAGGAGATCATCGGTGGGAACGAGGAGCTGGCCCGGCGATTCCGGGAGTTCGAGGCCATGTTCAGCATGGCCCCGGGCGGGGAGTCCGCCGCCGAGCTCCGCGAACGGGTGGTCCCGGCCGTCGAACGGATGCTGGCCCGGCATTCCCGGGGCGACGTGCTGGTGGTGACTCACGGCGGCGTCATCAACGCCTACCTGTCCCACGTCCTGGGGATCGACGAGGATATGTTCTTCCTGCCGGAGAACACCTCGATCAACACGGTAATCGTGGCGGAGGAGCGCCGCCGGGTCCGGTTCCTCAACGACGTCCGCCACGTCACCGACCCGAAGGTGTTCGTCCCGCCGGCGGGGGCACGGGACGACGGCCGCGAACAGGGCGAACGGACGCCGGGGAGCTGACTGACCGGCGGTCAGTTGGGGCGGGGTCGCCCCGCTATACTGCCCGGGTCGTCCCCGGAACAAGGAGGCAGCAGTGGCCGTGAAGTTCCTGTCGGAGGAGTGGGCGAGCGAGGTCAAGGGCGCCCTCTCGCAGAGCGACGCCGTGAAGTCCGCGGCCGGTTCGATGACCGCGCGCATCCAGCAGGTCGTGAACGGGCCCGACGGCGAGACCAAGTACTGGTTCAAGCTCGAGGGCGGCAACGTGGACCTCGGGCTCGGCGAGATCGACAACCCGGACGCCACCATCACGCAGGACTACGACACGGCCGCGGCCCTGTCGAAGAACGAGCTCACCGGGACCGCTGCGTACATGAGCGGGAAGCTCCGAGTGTCGGGCGACCTCATGAAGCTCATGCAGTTGCAGGGGGTCCTGGGGCAGCTCCCGCAGGCCCTCAAGGACATCGACGTCGAGTACTGAGCCCGAAGGGCAGACGACCACCACCATCGGCGGGTCGGGGCGGCGACGCTTCGGCCCGCTGTTCGTCGCGGGGGCCGTCCTCGCGGTGGTGGCCATCGTGGCCGGGGTGGTACTGGTCCGCGCGAACGGCGACCGGCGCCCCGCCGCCCGGCCCACCTCCACCGCGGGCGCCGGCGTTCGGGTGTGCGCGGTGTCCGGCTCGCCCGGTCCCGACGGTGCCCGGTTCCGGGCGCCGGTGGCCCGGGCCCTCCGCTCCGCCCGCCGGGAGCTCGCCGTCTCCACCGAGCTGGAGGCGGTGACCGGCCCCCAGGAGTTCGCCGCCGCCCTGGAGCGGTTCGGCGCCGGGGGGTGTGACCTGGTGATCGCCGTGGGCTCGGAGGCCCCGGCGGCCACCGACGCCGTCGCCGGAGACCACCCGGACACCCATTTCGCGGTCCTCGGAGCGTCCGGGCTCTCGGATCGGCCGAACGTCCTGGCCGTGCGGTTCCATCCCGAGCAGGCCGCCGTGCTGGCCGGCTACGTGGCGTGTGCGGTGTCCACCACGGGCATCGTGGGAGCGTTCGGCGGGGCCAGGACGCCGCAGGTCGAGGCCGTGCTCGACGGGTTCGCCGCCGGGGTGCAGCGCTGCCGCAAGGACGACGTGGGGGTGGGGCGCCTGCTGGGATGGCAGCCCGACACGATGACCGGCCGGTTCGCCCGGTCCCCGGACGACGTCGAGGGTGGCCGTACGGCCGGCCAGCGCCTGGTGACCTACGGGGCCGACGTGGTGTTCGCGGCGGCCGGACGGGCCGGCAGGGGAGCCGCCGAGGTGGCCATCGGCGTGGGGGACGTGGCGATGGTCGGGTTCGGGACCGACCAGGGGGCCACCGCCCACGTGCCGGACGTGTGGCTCGCGAGCGTCCAGGAGCACGCGTCGGCCATGGTCCGCTTGCTGATCGACCTGGAGGTCGGCGGCTCGTTCCGTCCGGGGGTCGTCGAGGCCACCATGGCGAACGGCGGCGTGGGGCTGTCGGCCCTCCGGGGCACGGCCGGCTCCGTCAGCCTCGCGGTCCAGTACAAGTTGGGCGTGCTCCGCGACGGGCTCGCCGCCGGGACCGTTCCCACCACGCCGTCCCCGCCCGCGAGTCCGGCTCCGACTGCCACGCCGGCCCCGACCCCCGGGGTGCCGACGCCGGACGCGTCCTGACCCCTCAGAACGCCCCGGGGGCGGGGAGCACGATGAACGTCGCGCTGGCCCGGGCCAGGAGGCGGTCCCCGGAGTCCACGACATCGGCCTCCCCGTAGCCCATCCGCTGGCCCAGGTGGATGGAACGCCCCCGCCCGATGATCCGGGTTCCTTCCCCCTTCGACACGAAGTGCACGTTGAGCTGGGCGGTGCGGTGCGTGAACCCGGTCCGGAGCATCGATCGCAGCGCCAGGCCGATCGACGTGTCGGCCACCGCGGCGATGATCCCGCCGTGGACGATGCCCTGGGGGTTGAAGTGCTGCGGCGCGAGGTCCATGGCCACCTCGGCCTGCCCGCCCCCGACCGACAGGAGTTCCATCCCGGCCCACTGGTGGAACGGCGAGTTCCTGATCCGGACCTTGAGCTCCTCCAGGTAGCGGGGGTCGAGCTCCTGGGAGACGTCCTCGCCGTCCATGTCCCCTCCTCCGGGTGCGTCCGGGATCACCCTGTCGTCCGCGCGGGACACTAGCCCATCGCGCGATACTCGTCCGACACCGGCGAAAGGACCCCAGCGTGGAACCGAGCGAGATCTGGGAGCGGATCGTGAAGGCCGACGAGGCGCTGAAGTACGCCACCGAGGACAAGGCCGAGGTCCGCCGCCGGCAGGCGGAGGGCCTCCTGCGCGAGGCCCTGGCCGAGGCCCGAGCCGCCGGCAACATTCCGCTCCAGGAGCAGGCCCTCACGCGCCTGCGGGATCTGGGCGTCCCCGACGCCTGAGCGTGTTCGGCGTCCGGCCGGCGTCTGGGGCCGCCTAATCCGAGCTGGAGCTACTCCTTGATGTAAGGCTTGCCGTCGGCCGCCGGCGCCCGGCTCCGACCGGCCACCCCCGCCACCACCAGGATCGTCACCAGGTACGGGGCCATCAGCAGGAACTCCGACGGGATCGGCACGGCCAGGATCGACAGCTTCGTCTGCAACGAGTCGGCGAACCCGAACACGAGGGCGGCCATGAACGCCCCGATGGGGTTCCACCGGCCGAAGATCATCGCGGCGAGGCCGATGAACCCCCGCCCGGCGCTCATGTTCTCGTCGAACCGGCCCACCGCCCCGAGCGTGAGGTACGCGCCGCCGATCCCGGCCACGATCCCGCCAAGGATGACGTTGCGGTACCGGGTGAACAGGACCCGGATGCCCACCGTGTCGGCCGCCTTGGGGTGTTCGCCGACCGCCCTGACCCGCAGCCCCCATCGCGTGTAGTACAGCCCGAAGTGGATGGCCGCGACGAACAGGAACATCAGGTACACGAAGATGTTCTGGCGGAACAACACCGGCCCGATGATTGGGATCTTCGACAGGACCGGGAGGGCGACCGGGTCGAACGTTCCCGGGCTGTTGAGGGACACGTTCCGCTGGAGGAACCGGGCCGAGAGATAGCTCGTCGCTCCCAGCGCGAAGATGTTGATGAACACGCCCACGATGATCTGGTCCACCCGGTATCTGATGGCCAGGACCGCCAGGAGCCAAGCCAGTGCCGCCCCCACCAGGGCCCCGCTGATCAGCCCGATCCACAGGCTGTGCGAGACGCTGCCCACGAACGCGCCGGTGAACGCCCCCGACAGGAGCATGCCCTCGATCCCGACGTTGATCACCGCCGACCGTTCGCACAGGACCCCCGAGAGGGCCCCGAAGGTGATCGGGACCGACAGGCCGATCGTGGTCTGGAGCATCCCGATCAGGTTGAACGACTTGTCCCGGGCGGCCCAGGTCAGGAACGCCACCACGAACAGGGCGACCACGATGCCCAGCACCGCGTTGGCCTTGCGCCCGAATCCCTTGACCAGCTGCCAGCCCCCCAGGAACAGGCACGCCGCACCCAGCACGTAGGAGGTGGCCCGGGACGGAAGGTCGAGGTCCCCGATGTGCCAGGCCTGTTCCGTGTTCACCGGGTTGAGCCCGAACTTCGAGGACAGGCCGCCCTTCGCCCCGAGGCCGAAGCCGAGGATCATGAAGGCTCCGAGGGCCAGGAAGAAGAACCCCATGATCTTCTGGCGGCGGCTCACCGCGACGGGAACGGCGGCGGGCGTGGCCACAGCGCTCATCCTCCCCACCCCTTCGTGAACACCTCGGGGCCGACCACCCGGCGGGCCCGGATCCGGTAGATCGCCCGGACCAGTGCGGGTGCGGCGACGAACATGATGATCAGGGCCTGGATGACCGTGACGATGTCCACCGGGGTGGCCGTGGCCGCCTGCATGTTCCGCGACCCCGCCTTCAGGATTCCGAACAGGAACGCGGCCGCCACCACGCCTGAGGGCTTGGCCTTGCCCACCAGGGCCAGGGCGATGGCGTCGAACCCGAACCCCGAGGAGAACCCAGGGGTCAGGCTGGGCGTGGGACCGGTCAGCTGGGCCGAGGCGGCCAGCCCGGCGACCCCTCCGGCCAGCGCCATCACGGTGACGAATGTCCGGGTGGGGCTCATGCCCGCCGCCCGGGCTGCGGTGGGGTTCGCGCCGACGGCCTTGAACTCGAACCCGATCGTGGTCCGGTTCAGCAGCCAGGCCACGCCGGCCGCCACTCCCAGCGCGATCAGGATGTTCACGTTGGCCCGGTAACCCGACCCAAACAGGTGTGGCATGGCGCTGGTGACCGGCTTGGAGATGGGGTCGAACCTGTCGGGACGCCGGTAGAAGTGCGTGGTCAACAGGTAGTCGGCCAATCGATACGAGACGTAGTTGAGCATGATGGTCGTGATGACCTCGTGGGCCCCTGTCCTGGCCTTCAGGATGCCGGGGATGGCCCCCCAGATTGCCCCTCCCAGGAAGCCGGCGCCGACGATGAGGGCCAGGTGGAGGGGCCCGGGCATCCCGGCGAACGAGAACCCCGCCGCCGTCGCGGCGATGGCCCCCACGGTGATCTGCCCCTCGGCGCCGATGTTGAACAGCCCGGCTCGGAACCCGATGGCCACCGACAGGCCGGCGAAGATCAGCGGCGTGGTGACGAGCAGCATCTCGGAGACGGCGCTGGCGCTGCCGAAGGCCCCCAGGAACAGCGCCTTGTACGCGTTGTACACGACCTGGCCGAAGACCTTGAGGGTTCCCCCGGGGTCGGTGAACAGGTACGGCCAGTTGTCGAGGGCCGTCTGGTCGGTGCCGATGATGATCAGCGCGCCGATGACCAGCGCGGTGATGATGGCCAGGCTCGGGACCGACAGCGCCTGGAGGATGGAGCCGGCCTTGCCCCCCGCCACGAGGTCGCCGGCCGCGAGCGCTCCGGTGTCCTCGGCCGCCGCCGGGGCCTGTGTCGGGAGCGCGTCCGCCTCCGGCTCGCCGTCCTCCGGCTCGCCGGGCTTGGCGCCGCGCTGCTTGATCTCAGCCACCGGCCGCCTCCTTCGCCGGTTCCTCGAGCGAGACCCCGGCCATGAGCAGGCCGAGCTGCTCTCGGGTGGCCTCGCCGGCGGGGATGACGGCCACGATCTGGCCCCGATACATCACCGCGATGCGGTCGGCCAGCGACATCACCTCGTCCAGCTCCGAGGAAACGATGAGCACCGCGGTTCCCTCGTCGCGCTTCTGGACGATGCGGGCGTGGATGTACTCGATCGACCCCACGTCCAGCCCCCGCGTCGGCTGGCTGGCGATGAGCAGCTTGATCGGCCGGGAGAACTCCCGGGCCACGATGACCTTCTGCTGGTTGCCGCCCGACAGGGTCGATGCGGGCTGCAGGACCGACGGCGTCCGGATGTCGAAGTCCTTGGCCCGTTGCTCCGCCGCCTCCAGCACGGCCTTGTCGTCCCGGACGATCCACCGTGCGAACGGTTCCCAGTCGTAGGTGTCGAGCACCAGGTTGTCGGCGATCGAGAAGTCGACGATCAGGCCATCCTTCTGGCGGTCCTCCGGGACGTGGCCCACGCCGGCCCCCAGGACCTGGTGGGCCGAGGCCTTGGTGACGTCCCGGCCGGCGAACCGTACGTGGCCGGCATCGACGTGCCGGAGGCCGGTCAGGGCCTCCACCAGCTCGGTCTGGCCGTTGCCCTGGACCCCCGCCACGCAGACGATCTCGCCGGAACTGACCTCGAACGACACCCCGTTCACGGCGCTCTGGCCTCTCTGGTCCACCACCACCAGGTCATCCACCTGCAGGACCACGTCCTTTGGCTCCGCCGCCTCCTTGTCCACCTCGAGCTGGACGGCCCGGCCCACCATCATCGATGCCAGCTCCTCCTCCGAGGCGTCTCCGGGAGTGGTGGTCCCCACCACGCGGCCTCGGCGGAGGACCGTGATGCGATCGGCGATGGCCAGCACCTCCTTCAGCTTGTGGGTGATGAAGATGATGGACTTCCCGGCCTTCTTCAGGGACCGCATGACCGCGAACAGCTCCTCGGTCTCCTGCGGCGTGAGGACGGCGGTGGGCTCGTCGAGGATGAGCACCTCGGCATCGCGGTAGAGGGCCTTCACGATCTCCACGCGCTGCTGCACGCCTACGGGGAGCTGTTCCACCAGGGCGTCCGGCGGGACTTCGAGCCCGTACTGCTCGCTGATCTGGGCGACCCTTCCGCGGGCCGCGCCCCGGTCGAGGATCCCCACCAGCTTCCCGAAGGCCGCGCCGCCCCGGGTGGACTCCACCCCGAGCATGATGTTCTCGGTCACCGTGAACACCGGGACCAGCATGAAGTGCTGGTGGACCATGCCGAGTCCCGCTGCGATGGCGTCGCCGGGGCTGGCGAACTTCACGGGTTTGCCCTCGATCAGGATCTCGCCGTCGTCCGCGTGATACAGCCCGTACAGCACGTTCATCAACGTGGTCTTGCCGGCCCCGTTCTCCCCGAGCAGCGCGTGGATCTCCCCCGGCTCCACCACGAGGTTGACGTGGTCGTTCGCGATCACGCCGGGGAACCGCTTGGCGATGTCCTTCAGCTCGAGACGCACGGAGTCGTTTTTCCCCCTGCGGATCATCGCCCGGGGCGCCCGAGGGCGCAAGAAGAGGGGTGCCGGGTCGCCGGCACCCCTCTTCCCCGCAGCGGACGTGCCTCTACTTGAGGTAGTCCTTCGGGTCAACCGAGATCGACCCGTCGATGATCCCCGCCTTCAGCTCGTCGAGCTTGCTCGCGAGGTCCGAGGGGACCTTGCTCTCCAGGTTGTGGAATGGCGCGATGCCGACGCCGCCGTTCTCCAGCGTGCCGGTGTAGATGCCACCCTTGAACGACCCGTCGATGACCTGCCCCATGGTGTCGCTCACCGCGATGTCCATGTTCTTCTGGATCGAGGTCAGCCACAGGTCGCCGTACTCTGGAGCCGAGACGAACTGGTCGGTGTCGACACCCACCATCAGCACGTTCCCGGCATCCTTGGCCGCCGCCGCGGCGCCCAGGCCCACGGGCCCGGCCACCGGCAGGATGATGTCGGCGCCCTCGGAGATGAACTGCTCCGTGACCTGCTTGCCCTTGTTCTGGTCCTCGAAGTCCCCGGTGAACGTCCCGTCCTGCTTCTTCGGGTCCCACCCGAGGAGCTTGACGTCGGTCCCGTTGTCCTTGTTGTAGGACAGGATGCCGGCCGCGAACCCGTTCATGAAGATCGTCACCGGCGGGATGTTGATGCCGCCGAACGTGCCGATCTTGCCCGACGTCGACATGCCTGCCGACAGGTATCCCGCCAGGAACGCCGCCTGGTCCGTGGAGAACGTCAGGCCGAGCACGTTCGGGATCGTCGGGTCGTACGCGAAGTCGACGATCGCGAAGTCCTGGTCGGGGTTGTCCTTGGCCGCCTTCTCCGTCGCGTCGCCGAGCAGGAACCCGACAGTGACGATGAGGTCGCACTTGCCGATGAACGCCTGGATGTTCGGCGCGTAGTCGTCCTCCGTCTGGGACTCCAGGAACTTCGGCGTGATGCCGTACTTCGTCGCCGCGTCGGTCAGGCCCTTGTACGCGGTGGCGTTGAAGCTCTTGTCGTCGATCCCACCGGTGTCGGTGACCTCGCACCCCGTGAGGCCGGCGCCCGGTAGCGCCGACGGACTCGGCGGCGCGACGCTGGTCGTCGCAGTGGTTGCCGGCGGGGCCGGGCTCGACGCCTCCGGCGTCTTCTTCTTGCATGCCGAGGCCACCAGCGTGAGCACCGCAAGCACGGCGACCACGCGGAACAGTTTCTTCATCCTGCCTCCTTCCCCTCGAGCGCACGCCCGTCTCTTCCATGACATACGGGAGCCGCTCCCCCTACAGGTCGACTACGGCGCATACTCTGGCGCGTCCGGCCCAGCGGGTCAAGGTCAGAGGTGACCCGGATTCGTCCTGGTTCGTCCGCCCCGCCCCTGCGGGAGGCTCGGCCAGGCACACGACCCCTATCCCTCGGTGCCGAACAGGCGGTCCCCGAAGTCGCCCAGGCCCGGGAGGATGTAGCCCCGGTCGTTGAGCTGGCGGTCCAGGGCGGCGGCGAAGATCGGGATGTCCGGGTGCTCCGCCTCGAGCTTGGCGACCCCCTCCGGCGCGGCCACCACGCACACGAACCGGATCCCGGCGGGTTCGCCCTCCTTCACCGCGGCGCACGCCGCAGCCCCGGAGCCGCCGGTGGCCAGCATGGGGTCGAGGACCAGGACCTGCCGCCCGGCCAGCGGGGGCATCTTCCGGTAGTAGGACTGGGGCAGCAGGGACGCCTCGTCGCGCTCCAGCCCAACGTAGCCCACCGCCACCTCCGGGAACAGCTCGGTGACGGCCTCCAGCATCCCCAGGCCGGCCCGCAGGATGGGGACCGCCACCAGGTCCGCGTCGATGAGCGTGCCCCGGCTGTCCTCGAGGGGTCCCTGGATGTCGGCCTCCCGCGTGGGCAGCCCCCGCACGGCTTCCAGGACCAGCGCCAGCGTCAGGCGCTTCGTGAGCGTCCGGAACACCGGCGGCGTCGTGCGCGAGTCGCGGAGGGAGACCAGGAGGTGCTGCGCCAGTGGATGGTCGACCACGGTGAGCGTCACGGCGCGCCGAATCCTACTCCGGCCCGCCGCAGGCGGGCGGCTGACGATGAAGAAAGGGGGTCCAGGGGGGCAGCAGCCCGCGGAGCGCAGCGGAGCGGATCAGGCTGCTGCACCCCCCCTGGCGGAAGCGGCCCGCCGCAGGCGGGCGGCTGACGATGAAGAGGAAAGGGGTTGATTGAACTCGGTGGAATCGGGGATACTCTCGCCACGATGCAGCGGTTCATCTTTACCTGGTGGTATTTCGCGGGGCGTCGCCCGGCGTAGTCACCTGTTCGAGAAGAGCACAGGGACCCCGGGCACGAGACCCGGGGTCTTTCTCTTTCCCCCGGGTGGCCCGGCCGAACGGGAGGTCGGAATGGTGGTCGTGATGAGGACGGACGCGACGGAGGCGGACGTCGAGCACGTCGTGGACCGGGTCCGGGAGGCCGGCGGCGACGCGTTCGTGTCCAGGGGGAAGTTCCGGACGATCATCGGGCTGGTCGGGGACACCGAGGCCTTCCTGTCGATGCCGCTCGCCACGCTGCCCGGCGTGGACCAGGTGGTGAAGGTCGGCAAGCCCTACAAGCTGGTGGCCCGGGAACTCCATCCCCAGCTCACCACGGTGCGCGTCGGGGATGCGGCGATCGGCCGGGCCACGTTCTCGATGATCGCCGGCCCCTGCGCCGTGGAGACCCGGGAACAGGCCCTGGGCGCGGCCCGCGCGGCGAAGGCCGCCGGCGCCACCGTGCTCCGGGGCGGCGCGTACAAGCCCCGGACCTCCCCGTATGCGTTCCAGGGCCTGGCCCGCCGCGGCCTGGAGATCCTGGCCGAGTGCAAGGCCGAGACCGGCCTCCCCATCGTCACCGAGGTCCTCGACGCCGGCGACGTGGATCACGTGGCGGAGGTGGCGGACGCCCTCCAGATCGGGACCCGGAACATGCAGAACTTCGCGCTGCTGAAGGAGGTGGGCCGGGCCAACATGCCGGTCCTGCTGAAGCGGGGGCTGTCCGCGACGGTCGAGGAGTGGTTGATGGCCGCGGAGTACGTGGCGCAGCAGGGCAACACGGAGATCATCCTGTGCGAACGGGGCATCCGGACGTTCGAGACGGCCACCCGGAACACCCTGGATCTGGCCGGGATGGTGGCCGCGCAGATCGAGACCCACCTGCCGGTGGTGGTGGACCCCTCGCACGCCACCGGCCGCCACGACCTGGTGGCTCCGATGGCCCGGGCCGCTCTGGCCGCCGGCGCCGACGGCGTGATGATGGACGTCCACCCCGAGCCCAGCGAGGCCCTGTGCGACGGCCCCCAGGCCCTCACCCCACCGGAGATCGAGGCCCTCGGGGCGGAGCTGGCCGCGCTGGCCCGGGCCCTGGGCCGGCCCATGGCCTGACGCGTCACCTCGCGGGAACCGCGAGGGCGTTGCCGGGGTGGGGGCCCTGCAGTGGCACCCTGGGGGTGAACGCGGGGAGCTCGCCCGGGTTCACGAACCTGCTCCCCGAGGGCCCGGTGCGCACCGCTTGGTGCAGCGCGCTGCCCTCCAGGATCTCCTTCCAATTGAGGAACCACACCGTCCAGCCGTCGTCCCAGGCGCCGGCCAGCGGGCTCCCGACGATGGTCACGGGATCACCCGGAACCGACAGCTTGTAGTACCGCTCGGCGTTGGCCGGGGCGATGTTCACGCAGCCGTGGCTCACGTTCTCCGACCCCTGCTGGTTCACCGACCAGGGCGCCGCGTGCAGGAAGCTCCCCGACCAGGTGAACCGCACCGACCACGGGACGAAGATGTCGTAGTCCTCCCCGATCATCTCCTCCGGGTTCGACTTGGTGATGGTCAGGTAGGTCCCGTTGGGCGTCTCGTGGCCGGGCTTCCCGGTGCTGATGGGCCAGTCGCCGAGGAGCTTCTTGTCGAGATAGACCTGCATGTGGTGCGTGCGGGTGCTGGCCACCGCGACCAGTGACCGCCCGATGTGGAAGTCCTGGGTGAGGGTATGAACTCCGAAAAGCCCGGGACCCGCCCGCACGCCGTCCAGGTGACCGGTGAAGTGGACCTGGGTGTGGGCCGGCCAGTACCCCCTGGGCCGGAACATCAGGGTCTGGTCGCCGTTCCAGTACCAGGCGCCCACCACGGGCTTCGAGGTCCGGAGCTCGAGCGACCGCTCCACGGCCTCGCGGTCCGCGACGGGTTCGTCGAACTGCAGGATGATCGGCATCCCGACGCCGTATTCCTTGTGGTAGCCCTCGAAGATGATGGTCCGCAGCGTCGAGGACGGCGTGAGGGTGCGGAACTCACTCGTCACGGTCACGCTCCGTCCGGCGTCATCGACCGCCGTGGCCCGGACGGTGTACTCCGTTGAGGTGTTGAGCGCCCACCGGCTGTGCCAGGACGTGGCGCGGGCATCCATGGCTCCCTCGATCCGGTCGCCGTCGGTGTGGACGGTGACCCCGGTGATCCGCCCGTGGGTCACCGTGACGGAGATCCCCGAGTCCGGCCGTGCGGACCGGCTGCCGTCCGCCGGGGTGATGTGGACACGAGCCGCGCTGGCCACGGGCGTGGGGCTCGGAGAGGGGGCGGGAACCGTGGCGCCCGGGCTCCCTCCGCCCGGAGCCGTGCTCGGCTCCCGCGACGCCGCCCCGCCGCTCGCCGGCGGGTTCGCGGCGCCGGATGTCTGGCAGGCCGTCCCGAGGAGGCAGAGCATCGCGACGATCGAGCCTATGACCATCGGCGAACGGGTCCACCGGGCGGCCACGGTTACAGCGAGACGATCGGGGTGAGCTCGGCGACGACGCAGGAGTCGCGCCAGCGTTCGATGGAGTCCTGGGGCGGGCCCACCCGGCTCCGGCGGCGATCGGCCAGCACGGCCAGGGCCTGTTCGTACTCCGGGCCCTCGGTGAGCATCCGGACGCCGGCCGGAAACTCGTCCAGCGAGGTGTCGCGGCCCTTGCGCCGGGTGATCACCGTGATCTCGGGGGCATCGCCGAGGCCGGGGATGGTCTGCTCGGCCTCCCCGTGGCTCCGCTGCGACAGGACGAAGATCTTCCCGCCCTTGTACGCGAACCACGCCGGGATCATCGTGAGCGGCCCGGGCCGCCCAGGGCGCCGCTTCAGCAGCCCCCGGCGGGGGCGGCCGTTCGACGGGACCCCCACCCAGATCACGTCGGAGCGCTTCAGCCCGTCCTCCACGTGCTTGGGCAGGCTGGTGGGGGACTCCTGGAGATACACCGGGACCTCGACCTCGGCGATGATCTCGTCGTCGAGGATGAACGAGGCCACGTACGTGCCGCCCTCGCCCAGGACGGCATCGGTGACGAGGTCCTCCTCGATCGTGAGGTCCATGGATCCGCGCATGCGCCGGGCGGCGGGGCCCCACCGGTACCACACCCGTCCGGAGGGGCCGGTGAGGCGGACCTCCTCGCCCACCAGGCCGGTCGGCACCTTCCAGGCGCGGTAGACCGTGAACGGCAGCGCTCGCCCGGGCAGGGTCAGGACGTAGATCCCCGGCGGGCTCTCACGGCCCTGGGCCTGGTACACGCGCTGGTCGACGACGTTGGCGAAGACGAGCTCACCGACCGGCATGGCGGCCACAGGATATCGCGGTCCCGGACCCGTCCCACGAACGGCGCGGCCGTGGCCCCGGGGCAGGCCGCCGCGGGCGCGGTCACGCCGGCGGGATCCGGCGGAAGTCCACCACTCGCGCGATCCCGCTCTCGGGGAACCGGCCGAGCTCGCGGTAGATCCGCTCGGCCTCGCCGAGGCTGGTGGTGGAGCGGATGCTGCGGACGTCCGTGGCCACGGTCTCCAGGACCACCCACGGATCGAGGGCCCAGATCGGGATGGACGCGGGACCGAGCCGCGCGACCTGGCCCCACGGCCCGCCGGTGAGGACGCGCTGCAGACCGAACTCCCCCCGGGCGGCCTTCACCACGAGGTTCCCCACGGGATCGAACGCCTTGGCCTGCAACGCCTCCAGCTCCTCCAGGGCCAGCGAGCTGGGGGCGAACGCCCCTCGCAGGCCACCGGCCCGCACCACCGCGGCGAAGTTCTCGGTCAGCTCCTCGATCTCCATCTCCGCGTCCACCCCGAACCCCGCCAGGCAGAAGTATGAGCGGACCCGCTGCCCGAGCAGCCCGGCGAAGGTGAGGTGGTCGGCGAGCACCGTCATGGCGGGGCGGACCTCCCGCCCCGTGGACAGGCAGTCCGAGCCCACGTCGACCGCGATCACCAGGTCCGCCTCGGCGTGCTCGGCGAGGGCGGCCAGCCCCGCCGCGGTCCCCATGGCTCCCCCCAGGTGGGACAGGACGAAGGCCTCACCGCCGGCCCACTCCGCGAGCACCGCCTCGTGGGGGCGGCGGCCGTGGGAATGGGCGTCCGGGCCCACCAGCGCCGCGTGGTCGCCGACGGCCCGGGCCCCGTGGAGCTCCATTGGGTCGTAGAAGTCCGGGCCGAGGACCTCGACGAGCTCCTCGCGCTCCTGACCCGGCTCCGGCCACCACTGGCAGCCGATCCCCCCGACCAGCGCGCGGTCGACCCCCATGCTCCGGAGCCACGAGGCCACCAGCACCGTGACCAGGCAGTCGCCGCCGCCGCCGTTGCCGACGATCACCGCCGAGGTGGCGCTCCGGGCGGCCTCCTCGAGGGTCATCGCCGTCCCGGCGTCATCCATCGCCGCCTCCCGGCTCCGTTCGGGCGATCCCGCGTAACACCTCCGCGTCGTAGATGTGCGCCTCCAGGGCCTTCAGGGCCAGCTCCAGGTCGCCCTGCTCGATGGCCTCCAGGAGGGGCACGTGGGACGCGGCCCGTCCGGCCATGGACGGATACAGATGGCTGATCTCGGCGACCGCCAGCTCGATCTGGTCGCGCAGCCCGGCCCACACCGCCAGCAGCCGGCGCTGGCCGGACAGCGCGACCAGCGTCTCGTGGAACTCCCGGTCCAGCGCCACGGTCCGGGCCCGGTCGCCGCGCTTCACGGCCCGCTGCATCTGCTCGAGCACCCCCCGGAGCCGGGGGCCGACCTCGGCGTTGCGGATGGACTCCCGCACGGCCACACTCTCCAGCGCCAGACGGATCGCCGCCAGCTCGCGGAGGTCCGCCTCGGTGAAGCTGGCCACCCGGTATCCCTTGTTCGCCTCGTGGACCACCAGCCCGCTCTGCTCCAACAGGCGCAGGGCCTCGCGCACGGGTCCCCGGCTGATGCCCATCTCCCTGGCAACGGCGGCCTCGAACAGCGGGGCCCCGGGTGCGATGTCCCCCCGGAGGATGGCGCCGTGCAGGGCACGGTGGGCTTCCTCCACCAAGCTGGAGGATCGCACGCTAGGAAACGTCGGCATGGTCCACCCACACGGTCTTCACGGTCGTGTACTCCAGGACTCCCTCCTCGCCGTGGTCCCGGCTGTGCCCGGACGACTTCACGCCTCCGAAGGGCACGGCCACGTCGAACCGGCTGTAGCAGTTGATCCACACCGTTCCCGCCGCCAGCCGGTCGGCCACCCGGTGGGCCCGCGCGCCGTTCTCGGTCCACACCGCCGCGGCAAGGCCGTACCGCGTGGCGTTGGCCCGCCGGATCACCTCGTCCTCGCCTGCGAACCGAAGGACCGAGACTACCGGGCCGAAGATCTCCTCGCCGGCGATGGCCATGCCGTCGCCCACCCCCGCGAACACGGCGGGTTCCATGAAGAATCCCGGCCCGTCGAGCGCCGCCCCGCCGGAGAACAGGACCGCGCCCTCGCGAACGCCCGTCTCCACGTAGCCGATCACCCGCTCCCGATGGCTTCGCGAGATGAGCGGTCCGATCACCGTGCTTGGATCCGACGCAGGCCCCACCCGCATGGCTCGGGCCCCCTCCGCGAAAGCCTCCACGAACTCGTCGTGGATCCCCTCCTGGATGAACAGCCGCGACCCCGCCGCGCAGTTCTCTCCCATGTTGCCGAACGCGGCCCGCAGGGCTCCGGGTACGGCTCTCGTCAGGTCCGCGTCATCGAACACGATGTTCGGGCTCTTGCCGCCCAGCTCGAGATGCAGCCGCTTGAAGTTGGACGCGCTGGCCCGGACCACCTCGCTGGCGGCATCCCACCCCCCGGTGAACGCCACCATGTCGATCCCGGGGTGGGCCGCCAGGAGGGCGCCGGTGACCTCGCCCCGCCCCGGGAGCACGGTCAGGACCCCCGGCGGGAGCCCCGCCTCGGCCGCCAGCTCCTGGACCCGCAGGGCGGTCATCGGGGTCTCCTCGCTCGGCTTCAGGATCACGGCGTTGCCGCAGGCCAGGGCGGGGGCCGCCTTCCGGCCCACCATGATGATCGGGAAGTTCCAGGGGACGATCTGGGCCACCACCCCCATCGGGATCCGAGTGGTGAAGCTCAGGTGTCCCGGGAACGAGCTGGGGATGACGTCGCCGTGGAGCTTCGTGGGCCATCCGGCGTGGTACCGGAACTGCGCGGCGGTTTGAGGGACGTCGATGGCCCCGGCGGCGCTGATGGGCTTGCCGGTGTCGGAGCTCTCCAGGGCGGCCAGCTCGGCGGCGTGGTCCTCGATGAGCTCGGAGATCCGCCACAGGATGCGGCTCCGGCGGTCCGGCGCCATCTGCCCCCATGCCCCCCCCAGTGCCTCCCGGGCGGCCTCCACCGCCAGGTCGACCTCGGCCGGGCCGGCCTCGGGGACAACGGCGAGCTCCCGCCCGGTGGAAGGGTCCAGGACGGTCAGCGAACCGTGCGGCTCCACCTCGCGCCCGCCGATCCGCAGGGCCGGAGCGCCGGTCACGGGCCCGCCTCGGGCCGATCCAACGGGCGGTGGGGGAGGTGCACCGACTTCCACGTGACGAACGCCTCCATGCCCTCCATGCCGAGCTCCCGGCCGAACCCCGAGACGCCCACGCCACCGAAGGGGAGCTCCAGCTCGATCGTCCCCCACTCGTCGATCCATACCGTCCCCGCCCGCAGGCGCCGAGCCAGGGCCACCGCGGTGTCCAGGTCCCCCCCGGAGACCACTCCGGCCGCCAGGCCGAACGCGGACTCGTTCGCGATGCTCAGCGCCTCCTCCACCGTGGGCGCCGGCAGGACTGCGGTGACCGGGCCGAACACCTCGTCGCGGACGATCGCGTGACTCCGACCGGCGCCCAGGGCCACCGTCGGCGTCAGGTCGTCCGCACCGGGCTCGTCGTGGGACCTCAGGAGCTCCACGCCGTCGCCGGCGGCCCGGGCCAGGATGGACCGGACCCGGCCAGCCTGGTCGTCGCTGACCGCCGGCCCGAGCGTGGTCGACTCCATCTCCGGCGGCCCCATCACCAACTTCGCGAACTGCGCGTCGATGGCCCCGGCCAGTTCCCGCGCCCGGCCCTCCGGACCCACCGCGATCACCCGGCTGGGGCACGTGCACGCCTGGCCCGTCCGGAACGCCACGGCCGGCGCCACGATCCGGGCGGCAGCATCCGGATCGGCCCCCGGGAGGACGACGACCGCGCTCTTGCCCCCCAGCTCCAACAGGGTCGGGGTGATGCGCTCGGCGGTGGTCCGGAGGACCGCGCGGCCGGTCTCCACCCCGCCGGTCAGACTGACCAGTCCCACACCGGGGTGCCCGGCCAGGGCCGCCCCGGTCTCGCCGTCCCCGGTCAGCACGGCGGTGAGGCCCTCCGGCACCCCCGCCTCGTGGAGCACCTCGTCGAGCAGGAGGGCGGTGATCGGCGTGAGCTCGGAGGGCTTCATGACCACGCCGCACCCGGCGGCGAGCGCCGGCGCCACCTTCCAGATCAGCTCGGAGAGCGGGAAGTTCCACGGACCGAGGGCGGCCATCACCGGGACGGGCTCGGGAATGACCAGGCCGAGCTTGCCCGATCCGAGGTCCACCGTTCGCCCCGACAGGTCGCGGCCCAGGCCGGCCGAGAACTCCAGCAGCTCGACGCACCACAAGGCGTGCTGGCGGGCCAGGCCGATGAGCATCCCGGACTCCAGGCACTCCCACGCCGCCACCTCCTCCGCTCGAGCCCGGAGCAGCGAGGCCGCCCGGAGGAGTCCCTCGGCCCGCTGCTTGGGCCGCAGGTCTGCCCAGGCCCGTTGCGCCCGGGTCACCGCCCGGACGGCGTCGTCCACGTCCCCGGGGCCCGCCGAGCGGAACACCCCGACGGCGCGTTCCGGGTGCCCGGGCATGGTCCGCTCCAGGATTCCGCCGCCGGAGGGCTCGCGCTCGGTCCCGCCGATGCGGATGCCCCACTCGCGCACGGGCAGGTCGGGGAGGACCGTCACGACGGAGGGCCTCCCGTCCCGTCCTCCAGCGACTCCCGCAGCCGCTTCCGGTTGCGAGCCTGGGTCCGGACGAACTCGTGGTCGGTGAACCTCCTCTGCAGCTCGCGCATACGGCGGTAGCCGTCCGCCCGTTCCCGTCTCCACAGCTCCGCGAACGTCCCGTCCTGGAGCTCCCGGATGATCCGGCCCAGGCGGTCGTCCCCGCCGCCGTCCAGCAGCTCCTGGGCCCGGTGGAGCTGCCCGAAGTGGCTGGTGGGGCTGTGCACCGAGAGGCTCTCGATGACCCCATGGCGGAGCTGGGCCCGGATGACCTCCACCAGCTCGCCCGAGCCGAGGAGCTCGAGCTCCACGACGTCGGGGTCGTAACCAGCTGCGACGAGGGTCTCGAAGCTCCGGAACAACCCCACGATGGCGCCGCTTCCGCCGACCTGTTCGCCGAACAGATCGGTGATGGTTTCCTCCTCGAACGTCGTCTCCCAGGCGCCGGCTCTCAGGCTGCCGATCCCCTTGGCCACGGCCAGGGCGGTGGGCCAGGCTCGCCCGGTGGCGTCCCGGTGGACGGCGACGAGCGACGGGAACCCCCGTCCCTTCAGGAACAGATCACGGACCCCCAGACCCACCATCTTGGGCGCGACCAGACAGATGTCGCACCCCTCCGGGACCTCCACCTCCCGGAAGTGCACCGAGTATCCGTGGGCGAACACCACGGTGGCCTCCGGCTTCAGGAACCCGAACACGTCCCGGGGCAGGACCTCGTGGTGGATCTCGTCGGGCAGCAGCACCATCACCACGTCGCCCAGGGCCGTGGCCTCCGAGAGTGTGTGTGGCTCGAAGCCGTCCTCGCGCATGTCGTCCCGGAAGCGGTCGCTGCGATTGCCCACCACCACCGCGACCCCCGAGTCGCGCAGGTTCAGGGCCTGGCTCCGCCCCTGGTTGCCGTATCCGAGGACCGCCACCGTGCGCCCTTCCAGCGTCGAGAGATCCCCGTCCCGTTCCTCGAAGATCCTGGCCACGGCTCGCTCCTTCGTTCCCCGTCAGCTTCGAGCGCCCGATAGCGCCCGGTCCCGGACCCGGCGGGCCGACTCGTTCGCCCGGACGCGGATCTCCTCCTCGTCCAGCTCCACCAGGCCCCCGGCGAGCACCAGGACCCGACCATCCACGACGACGGCGTCGACGTCGGTCGCCCGGTGCCCGTAGACGAGCTGGGCGTAGGGATCGACCCCGTCCCGGGGCTGCACGTGGAGGCCGTCGCGCCGGAGCACCACCAGATCGGCGCGCTTCCCCGGTTCGATCGAGCCCAGCTCGTGCTCCATGCCGATCGAGCGGGCCCCGCCCAGCGTGGCCATCTCGAACACCCGCTCCGCCGCCATGGCCCGCGGTCCCGCCCTGGGCTTGTGGATCAGCGCGGCCATCCGCATCTCCTGGAACATGTCCAGGGTGTTGTTGCAGGGCGCCCCGTCCGCGCCGAGCCCCACGGTGGCGCCGAGCTCCAGCAGCTCGGGGACCGGCGCGAACCCGGAGGCCAGCTTCATGTTGCAGGTGGGGCAGTGGGCGACGTTCGCGCCCGTCTCCGCGAGGAGCCGGCGCTCGTCCTCGGTCAGCCAGATGCAGTGGGCCAGGACGGTGCGCGGGCCGAGCACGCCCAGCCCGCCGAGGTACGCGACGTCGGTGCCCCCCTCCCTGGCCAGGCGCACGGTCTGCGCTTCGTTCTCGGCGGCATGGGTGTGGATCCAGGCATCGTGCTCGTCGGCCGCCGCGGCCACGTCCTTCCACAGTCCCTCCGTGGCGTTGCGGGATCCCCGGGGGCAGAACGCGTAGCGGAGCCGCCCGTCCGCGGCGCCGTGGAACTCCTCGAGCAGCCGCAGGCTCTCGGCCATGGACTCCTCCGTCCGCTCGCCGATCATCTCGGTGCCCACCTCGAAACGGTCCATCATGGCCTTGCCGGACACGGCCCGGAACCCGGTCTCGAGGATGGCCCGGAAGGCCTCTTCCGTGTGGCGGACGGTCTCGATCGTGAGCGCGGTGGTGGTCCCGCCCCTGAGCATCTCGGCGATGCCCAGGCGGGCCGAGTCGTACACGGACCGCTCGTCGTGGGCCCGTTCGAACGGCCAGATCCGGAGGCGGAGCCAGTCGATGACGTCCATGTCGTCGGCCATGCCCCGGAACAGCGTCTGGCACAGGTGGACGTGGGTCTGGATGAGCCCGGGGATCACCAGACACCCGGATGCATCGATCACACGGTCCGCCTCCTCGCGCCTCGACGGGCATTCGGCAATCCGGCCCCCCTCGACGAACACGTTCGTCCGCAAGACCTCCCGGGCGGGGTCCATCGTGACCACCAGCCCGTCGCGGACCAGCAGCGAGCCCGTCATCCCGCTCACTCCACCGGCCACCGAGGCGCCACCTCGATCCCGGCCCGCTCGAGCACGGAGCGGCCTCGCTTCTCGGCCTCCTCGATGACCTGCTCCTCGTCCGCCACCAGGACCTCCCGGCCGCGCATGAGGACCTTCCCCGCCACCATCACCGTGTCGACGTCGCCGCCATGTGCCGCGTACACCAGGTTGGACACGGGGTCGAACACCGGCGTGGTGTGGGCCCCCCGGAGCCCGACCAGCACCACGTCGGCCTGCTTGCCGGCCTCCAGGGAGCCCAGCTCGGCCTCCAGGCCGATGCACAGGGCTCCGTCGATGGTGGCCATCTCCAGGACGTCCTCCGCGGTGAGCGCCGCCGCGTCCAGGCGGGCCACGTCGTGCAGGAGGGAGGCCGCCTTCATCTCCCGGATCATGTCCAGGCTGTTGTTGTTCGCGCCGGAGTCGCAGCCCAGGCCGACGGTGACCCCGGCGGCCCGCATCTCCGGCACCCGGGCGATCCCCGATCCGAGCTTCATGGCGGGCTGGGGGCAGCTCACCACGGGCGTCCCGGAGCGGGCGAGGATCGGGATCTCCCGTTCGGAGATGTGCGTGCCCCACGCCAGGAGCACGTTGGGGCCGAGCAGCCCGTTGTCCCTCGCGAACTCCACCGGCAGGCGGTCGAACTCCCGCCGGAAGAACGCCACGTCCTCCCGCTCCCCGGCCAGATGCACCGTGATCCCGGTGCGGAAGTCCCGGGCCGCGTCGGCCACCCGCCGGTAGAACTCCGGGGAGCAGGCCACGACCGGCTCCCGGGGGACCCGTGGCCCGTACCAGATCCGGACCCGGCCGTTCCCCGCCCCGTTCCACCGTTCGAAGGCGCGGGCGGCCTCGGCCAGGGAGCGTTCCTCGGTCTCCAGCATGCCGGGATGGATCAGGCCGGTCCGCTCGGCCTGGACGGCCCGGTCCATGACGATCTTCGCCAGCACTCCCCGGAGCCCGAAGTCGACGACGGCCCCGGCCAGCCCGTCCACGTCGTAGCGGGAATGCACCAGGGGATCGACGAAACAGGTGGTCCCGGACTTCAGCATCTCGAGCATCGACAGGCGGATGCTGGCCAGCGCGTCCTCGGGCTCGAAGCGGCCCTGGAGGGGCCAGATGAACTCCTCCAGGAACGGACGCCAGGCCACGTCGTCGGCTACGCCGCGAAGGAGCGTCTGGGGGGTGTGGACGTGGGCGTCGATCAACCCCGGGATGGCCACCATCCCCCGCCCGTCCAGACGGTCGGCCTCCGGGTACCGGGCCGTGAGGTCGGCCGCCTTCCCCACCTCGGCGATGCGGTCCCCGTCCACCGCGATGGCGGCGTCGGTCACGATCCGCCGGCGGGCGTCGACGGTGATCGCCGTGACGTCGGTGATCAGCAGCATCCGCCACGGCCCTCCCGGGCGGTCCGCGTCGCGCTCGTCACGGGCCCGTCCCCTCCGCCAGGCGAGCCGCCGCCAGCAACGCCAGATGGAGCAGGCGGTCCTGTCCGGCCCGGTATTCCTCGACCCGGTCCCCGCTGTAGGTGGCGTCGCCGCTGATGAGGTTCGACCCGGCCACCAGCAGCGATCCCGCCTCCCAGCCCATGGCGCCGGCCACCGTGAACAGGGCCGAGCTCTCCATCTCGAACGTCAGCACACCGAGGCCCCGCCACCGCTCGATGATCTCCGCCTTGCGCTCGCCCTCGTAGAAGCTGTCGGTGCTCCGGGTCAGCCCTACCGGCGCGTCGATGTCCAGCTCTGCGGCAACGTCGACCAAGACCCGCACCACCCGGGGCGATGCCACCGCCGGGTAGTTCATGGGGGCGTAGTAGGGCGAGGTCCCCTCGTCCCGGACCGCGCCGTGGGCGATGGCCACGTCGCCCACCCGGACCCGCTCGTCGATCGACGCGCAGCTGCCGGCCCGGATGAACGTCCGGACCCCGCAGGCCCCCAGCTCCTCCACCGCGATCGCCAGCGACGGGGACCCCACGCCGCTGGTGGCCAGGGTGATGCGCGCGCCCTGGTAGGAACCCGTGAACACGGCGTACCCACGGCGGTCACCCACCCGCTCGGCCCCATCCAGCATCGCGGCCATGAGCTCGATGCGCTCTGGACTGCCGGAGACGATGGCCACCGACGCCACGTCCCCGCCGCCCCGGATCCCGAGGTGCGGGAACGAGCCGTCCGGGAGGCGGAGGTAGCGCTCGGTCAGGTAGCCCTCGGTCACGACGACGCCTTTCGCAGGATCGCGTCCTCGACTCCGGCCTTCACCATCAGGTGCCGGGCCTCCCGGTGGACGACCTCCTCCACCTCGCGCTCGTCCAGCGAGCGGACCACGCCGTCCTCCATGAGCACCCGGCCGTCCACCACCGTGGTCCGGACGTCGGCGCCCGAGCACGCGTACACCACCTGCTCCGCCACGTTCCCCCCGCCCTCGCGGAATACCGGCCAGGTGTGGGCGCGCCCGAGACCCACCACGATGAGGTCGGCCGCCTTCCCCACCTCCAGCGAGCCGACCTGCCGGTCCAGCCCCAGGACCCGGGCGGAGCCCATCGTGGCCATCCGCAGGACCTCCCGGCAGGGCAGGACGGTGGCGTCGGCCAGCGCCAGCTTCTGCAGCAGGGCGGCCTGGCGCATCTCCTCGAACATGTCGAGGTTGTTGTTCGTCATGACGGAGTCCGTTCCCAGGCCCACCGTCGCGCCGACCGCCAGGAGGTCCGGCACCCGGGCCACGCCGTTGCCGAGCTTCATGTTCGAGGTGGGGCAGTGGGCGACGCCGGCGCCGCGCTCCGCCACGAGCTTCACGTCGTCGTCGGTGAGCTGTATGCCATGGGCGCACGCCACGTCGGGGCCCAGGCCCACCAGCCGGTCGAGATACTCGGCGGGGGTGAGCCCACCGGTCCGCTCGGCCACGATGGCCACCTCGTCGCGGCTCTCTGCGAGGTGGGTGTGGATGCCCACCTCGAACCGGTCGGCCATCTCGCGGATCCGCGTGTACGTCGCCTCGTGGCAGGAGTACAGGGAGTGGGGGCCGAACCAGGTCCGGATCCGGTCGGGCACCCGGTCGTGCCACGACTCGACGAACGCCAGGTTCGACTCGAACGACTCCCCGACTCCCTCGGGCTCGTCGATGATCTGAGGGCTGAACGTGGCCCGCAGCCCGCTCCGCTCGGCGACCGCGGCCGCCTCTCCGGGGAACCGGAAGATGTCGATGAACGAGGTGGTGCCGCCCCGGATCATCTCCAGCTGGTTCAGCAGCGCGGCCCCGTGCATGTGCCGGGGCTCGTACGCGCGGTCCTTGGGCAGGGCGTAGTCCTCCAGCCACCGCATGAACGGGAGGTCCTCGAACCACCCCCGCTCCAGGCATTCGTGCATGTGGGCGTTGACGAACCCCGGCATGACCGCCCCGCCCCGGGCCTCGACGGTGTGCTCCGCCCGGACGTCGAGGGCCGGTCCGAGGGCCACGATCGTGCCGTCGCGGACGGCGACGTCGCCCTCGAACTCCCGGTTCTGGGGGTCCACCGTGAGGACCACCCCGCCGCGAATCAGCAGGTCGACCGGCTCGGGGGCGCTCACGCCGCCGACACCTCCCGCATGGCCGCACCGGCCAGCCACGCCAGGCCGGCGGGGTCGAACGGCGGACGGAGGTTCAGCACCGCGAGCGAGATCCCGGCGCCGGCGTAGGACCGGAGCACCTCCACTGCCCGGTCCGGATCCCCGAGCACCACCCGCGACCGAACCTCGTCCTCGGTCCCTCCCCGGGTTCGCTGGAAGTGCTCGATCAGCCTGCGTTCACGCCTCGGATCCCGGGACAGCTCGGCGAACACGAACGCGCTCCGTTCCAGGTCCCCGGGCCGCCGGCCGGCGTCCGTCAGCCGGTGGTCCAGGTCGTCGTTGACTTCGCGCCACTGCCACGGCGGAAAGAAGCTGTTGAAGATGTCGGCATGCCGGGCGGCGATGGAGCGGAGCCGGTCGCCGCTTCCCCCCACCAGGATTGGGATGCCGTTCGGGCGGAGGGGCTTCGGTTCGAACACGGCATCCCGGAGCCGGTAGTGGCGGCCGTCGAAGTTCACCGGTCCGCCCCCTCCGTAGAGCAGCGAGACCATCTCCAGCGTCTCCTCCAGGCGGCCCATGCGTGAGCCCACGGCGGGGAACTCCAGGCCGAACATCCGGTGCTCGGCCTCGTGCCATGCCGCGCCCACACCCAGGATGGCTCGGCCACCCGTGGCGTGGTCCAGGGTGACGGCCATCTTCGCCAGCATCACCGGGTGGCGGTACGTCACGCCGGAGGCCAGGGTCCCCACACGGAGGCGCCGGGTGGACGCGGCGAGCGTGGCCAGCATGACCCACCCCTCGAGCTGGGCGCCGGGCAGGGAGGCCCCCGGCGGGGCAGGGTTCAGCGGCACCAGGTGATCGAACGTGAACGCCGCGTCGAACCCCAGCTCGTCCGCGGCGACCCACACGTCGCGCAGCGCGCCGGCGTCCGTGTGCTCGGGCGGGGTCTGGATGGCCAGTCGCACGCCCGCTCACTCCTTCACGTACGGCCGGCCGACGGCGGCCGGTGCGTTGGCCCGGCCGATGAACGTGGCCAGCGCGATGAGGGCCACGATGTAGGGGAGCGCCAGCAGGAGCTCGTTCGGGATGGGCACGCCCAGGGCCTGGGCCCGGAACTGGAAGGCGTCGGCGGCGCCCAGCAGGACGCACGCGGCCAGGATCGGGAAGGGCCGCCACTTCCCGAAGATCATGGCGGCGAGCGCGATGAACCCCCGTCCCTGGGTCATCCCCCGCTGGAACAGCCCGACCTGCGTCAGGCTGAGGTACACGCCTCCCAGCGCAGCCAGGGCCCCCGAGATGGTGACGGCCACGTAGCGCGTCCGGATCACGTCGATCCCGCTGGAGGCCGCGGCGTCCGGGGACTCCCCGCACGCCCGGAGGCGCAGGCCCCAGGGGCGCCGGTACAGGACCAGGAAGGTCACGACCACCAGAGCCAGGCCCAGGTAGTCGAGGGGGTTCAGCCCGTTCAGGAACCGCCCCACCGAGCCGAGGCTGCCGGCCCCCGGGAGGTGCAGGTCATGGATCTTGTTCACGCCGGGGCTCACGCCGGGGGCGCCCCAGATCGGGGCGATGAGCGCCGACGTCAGCCCCAGTCCCAGTAGGTTGATCGCCGTGGCGGAGACGATCTGGTCCGCCCGGATGGTGATCGAGAACAGGCCGTGGATCGCGCCGAGGACCGCGCCCACCCCGACGCCCGCCAGGAGCCCCAGGAACGCGGAGTGGGTCCAGTAGTCCACGGCCACCCCGGTGAACGCGCCGAACAGCATCATCCCCTCGAGCCCGATGTTGATGACGCCGGAGCGCTCGGAGATGAGGCCGCCGAAGGCCGCGAAGATGAGCGGCATCGACAGGCTCACCGTCGACAGCAGGAACCCCACCGACAGCAGCCTCATGGGGCAACAGGCTCCTTCGGTTCGACCAGCGACGCCGACGGCGCCACGTCCGCCGGCGGCCCCTTCTTTCGGGACACGATGCGATCGACCAGGGGGACGGCCGCCGCGAACGCCACCACCAGCGCCGAGAACACCGAGATCATGTCCCGGGACACCCCGGCCACCGCCTGCAGCGCCGTGGATCCGGCCCGCAGGATCCCGAACAGCACCCCGGCCATGGCCACGCCGACCGGGTTCAGCGCCCCGAGCAGGGCCACGGCGATGGCGTCGAAGCCGTACCCCGGCGAGAACGCGTCGTAGTACCGGTGGAACACGCCGAGGACCTCGACGCCGCCGGCGAGCCCGCCGAGCGCCCCCGACAAGAGCATGGTCTGGACGATGATCCGGTTCGGGGCGATGCCGTGGAACCGCCCCGCCACCGGGTTCCGTCCGATCACTCGGATCCGGAAGCCCAGCGGTGTCCGGAACAGCAGGTACCACGTGGCGAACCCGGCCAGCATCGCGATCCACAGGCCGGCGTGAAGGCGGGTCCCGCCCCAGATCCTGGGGAGCTCCGCGGTGGGCCGGACCAGCTCGGTGGCCGACGGTTGAGTCTCGCTCACGAGGAGTCCGCCCGGCTTCACCAGGAACCGCGACAGCGCGAACGCGATGTAGTTCATCATGATCGTGGTGATCACCTCGTGGACCCCCCGGCGGGCCTTCAGCAGCGCCGGCACCAGGGCCCACAGCGCGCCGGCGGCCATCCCGCCGACGATGCAGACGAACAGGTGGATCCCCGGCGGGAGATCGAGCTTCGTGCCGAGCGCCCCGGCCACCAGCCCTCCCACCAGGAGCTGGCCCTCGACCCCGATGTTGAACAGCCCGCCCTGGAAGGCCAGGGCCACGGCAAGGCCCGAGAGGAACAGCGGGATGGTCTCCACCAGGGTCTCCCCGATGCTGTAGTTCGAGCCCAGGCTCCCCTGGAACAGCGATCGATAGCCGACCACGGGGTTCGAACCGGCGATATAGAAGAGAGGGATGCTCGCCACCATCGCCGCCACGAGCACCAGGGTGAAGTTGCGGGCCTTCCGGGCCGGACCGGCGGCGGCCTCCATGAACCTGCCGGCCATGGTGGTGGCCTCTGGAAGCGGGCCACCCTCGTCGACGGGCGGGACGGCGCCGTGGCCGTTGCCAGAATCCGGGCGGGCGCTCACGTCGTCGCCTCCAGGACGTCCCCGGCCCGGTCCGGCCCCCCGCCGTCGACCGAAGGCTCCGGCGAGGCCCCCGCGTCGCGCCCCCTGGTCATCCACAACCCCAGGGTCTCCTCGTCCACCTCGGACGTACGGGCGGCCCCGACGATGGCCCCGCGGGACATCACCACGATCCGGTCGGACAGGGCCATCACCTCGGTGAGGTCGAGGCTCACCAGCAGCACGCCCTTCCCCGCCGCGCGGAGCTCGTCGAGCTCGTGGTGGACGAACGACATCGCGCCGAGATCCAGGCCCCTGGTGGGCTGGGCGGCGATGATGAGGGAGGGCCGGCGGGCCAGCTCCCTGGCCACCACGAGCTTCTGCTGGTTCCCTCCGGACAGCGACGCCGCCGGGATGCGGACGGAGGGGGTTCGGATCCGGAAGCGCTCGGCCAGGCCCCGGGCGAACCTCCGGACCCGGCCCGGGGACAGCCAGGCCCCCCGCAGGTTGAACCGCCGCTGACTCTCGGAGCCGATCAGGGCGTTCTCGGCGATCTCCATGTTCAGGATCAGGGCGGCGGCGTGACGGTCCTCCGCGATATGGCCGATGCCCGAGCGGAGACGGCGGCTCACGGAGAGCTTCGACACGTCCCGGCCGTTCAGCTCGACGGCCCCGCCGGCGCACCGGCGGATCCCCAGGATCAGCTCGACCAGCTCCGCCTGGCCGTTGCCCTCGACGCCGGCCACCCCGACGATCTCGCCGCCGCGCACCTCGAGGTCCAGGGGATCCAACCGGTCCCCGTCCGTGGCCCCCGCCAGGCGCAGGACCAGTTCCCCCGCCGAGTGGGGCCGAGCGGGACCCGGAGGGAGGTCCCGGCCGACCATCATGCGGGCCAGCTCCCGCTCGATGCCCTCCCTCGTCGGCCCGGCCACCCGCATGTCCGCGGCCACCTCCCGCTCGCCGACGACGGAGCCGTCTCGCAGGACCGTGACCCGATCGCAGAGCTCGATGACCTCTGCGAGCTTGTGGCTGATGAAGATGACGGTTCGGCCCTGGCTGCGGAGGGTCTCCATCACCTGGTGCAGCTCCGCCGCCTCCTGGGGGGTGAGGGAGGCCGTGGGTTCGTCGAGGATCAGGATCTCGGCCCCCCGGTACAGCGCCTTCAGGATCTCCACACGCTGCCGGGATCCCACCGAGAGGGTCCCGACCCGGGCGTTCGGGTCGATCCGGAAGCCGTAGCGATCCGACAGCGCAGCGATCTCGGCGGCCGCGGAGTCCAGGTCCAGCCATCCCGCCCGTGTGGTGGGCTCGTGGCCCAGCACGAGGTTCTGGGTGACCGTGAAGTCGGGGATCAGACTGAAGTGCTGCTGGACCATCCCGACCCCGGCGGCGAGTGCCTCGGCGGGGGAGGCGAACGAGTGGGACCGGCCGTGGACCTCGATGCGCCCCCCGTCCGGTGAGACCAGCCCGAACAGGATCTTCATCAGGGTCGACTTCCCGGCCCCGTTCTCGCCGAGCAGACCGTGGATCGACCCCGCCCGGACGGCGAGGTCGATCCCACGGTTCGCCCGGACGTCCCCGAAGGTCTTCCAGACTCCCGTCAGCCGGACCGCCGGCTCGGAGGCTGGATGGCCCGCGGGCGCGTCCCTCATCTCACGCTGCGGCCGGCGGTTCGAACGCGTCGAGCTCCTCCGGCGTCGAGGGCACCGTGATCTCCCCCGACTTGATGCGGTCCCGGAAGCTGTTCACGGCGTCCTGGATGTCCTGGGGCAGGTCGCCGAAGGTCTTCTCGCAGACCCCGACGCCGTCCTCGACCAGGCCGTAGGTGGTGACGCCGCCCGCGAACGTGCCGTCGGCCACCGCCTGCTCGCCCTTGAACACCGAGCCCTGGACGTCCTTGGTTGCCGATGTCAGATACTCGTCCGGCGCCAGCTGGTCCTTGCAGGTGTCGGTCCCCATGATCCAGACGCCGGGCCCCTTCTCCTTGGCCGACTCGTAGGCCCCGAGGCCACCGGCCCCGGCCACCTCGAACACGATGTCGGCCCCGTCGTCGTAGTACCCGGTGGCGACCTCCTTCACCTTGGCCGGGTCGGAGAACGAACCGACGTAGGTGACGTCGACCTTCGCGTCGGGGTCGACGGTCTTGAGCGCCGCCTGGAACCCCACGAGGAACCGGACCACCGGCGGGATCTCGATGCCTCCCACGAACCCGTAGTGGTGGGTCGTGCTGGTCATGCCGGCGATGATCCCAGCCAGGAACGCGCCCTCGTTCTCCTTGAACAGGACGCTCTGGACGTTGGGGTCCGGGATGTCGTCGCTGAAGTCGTCCGGGGTCCCATTGTTGTCCGCCGACACCGCGTCGATCAGGACGAACTTGGCCTCCGGGTGGGCCGAGGCCACCTCGTGCATCGCGTCGGCAATCAGGAATCCGACACCGACCGTCATGGTCGCGCCCGCCGCCACGGCCTGCTCGAGATTGGGAACGTACTGGGCCTGCTCCGTGGATTCGATGACCTTGGCCTCGCCTCCCAGATCCGACGCCGCCTGCTGGACCCCCGCGTACGCGAGGTCGTTGAAGCCCTTGTCACCCAGGCCGGCCTGGTCGGTGACCATGTACCACAGGAAGTTCTCCCCGGCGGGCGACGAGGCACCGGCCGAGGTCGGAGGGGCCGATGTGCCCTCACCGCCGTTGTTGTCCTTGCCGCACGCGACGAGTACCAACGCGAAGACGGCCAGGGCCGCCGTCCCCCGCAGCCACGTCGCCGCCCCGACCTTCCGATGCATGGCACCCCTCCTTCGACGCCTCACAGGCGTCACCCGGCCGACCGGTCCTCGAGACCGATAAACGCTTCCCTGCCGTTGCCCCGCTGTTCGAGCTGCCGCGCCCACTCCCGGTCCGGGCGAACCAGGGACGTCTCGCCGGCGAGGTCCGCCAGGATCCGGCGGAACTCGACGGTCATGCGATCGGCGCGGGTGTGGAACTCGGTGGTGAGATCGATGGGGAAATTCGGGTTGATCGCCTCCAGGATCCGGCGATCCTCGTTCTGGACCGCCCGGTCCAGTGCCGCGATGGTCTCCTGCCGCTCGGCCGGCGGATCGTCGTTACGGGCCACGAACTGCACCACGATCGTGTGCGTGTCGTCCACCGGCGTCCCCACCCGGAACAGGATGTGCTTGATGCCGTTCTCGTACTCGAGCAGGCCCCGGAACACCAGGGGCTGGACCAGCTCCGCGTGGGTGGTCCGGGTGGTGTGGGTCCCCGTGAGCCCCACGTTCTTGCGCTGGAGCTCGTTCACCCGGGACGTGTAGCTCACGGTGAACTGCAAGCGGGTCCCGTCCCGCTGCACGGAGAAGTCCGACAGGCGGGGGTGCTCCGGGTCGCCGATGGTCCCCTTGTGGACGAACGACAGGTGACTGACGTCCAGGGCGTTGTCGATGAGCCGGGGCGCCGAGACGTTCCACGCCTCGAAGATCTCGTGGATCAGCGTCCACTCGGGGTCGTCGCACTCGGGGAGGTCCGGGATGTGGGCCCGGGGCATCCCCACGCAGACCCAGGCCATCCCGTACCGCTCCTCGACCAGGACCGACCGGACCCGGGCCCGGGGCGGGATCGGAAGCGAGGGATCCTTCTGGGGGATCTCCACGCACGCACCGGCGGAGTCGAAACGCCATCCGTGGTACGGGCACACCAGGCACCCGTCCTCGATCCATCCCTGGGACAGCCGTCCGGCCCGGTGGGGGCACTCGTCGAGGGCCGCGTGGACGGTGCCGTCCCCCCCGCGCCACAGCACGTAATCGTCGGCGAACAGTCGGAAGGACTCGGGCTCCGCACCGATGGCGTCCGACCGGGCGACCGGATACCAGTACTCCTTCAGGGCAGGGACCTCGCTGACCAGCACCCAGGGCTCCCTTCGGATCGAAGATCGCCGGAGCCTACCCAGGGCCCGCTCGAATTGTCAACAGTTGACTGTGGACGGACGTGGCCCTCATGCTCCTCGCGTCGGAGCGTGCCGGACCCGGGGATGTGGACCTCATGAGCGAGACGGTGACGACCCGTCAGGTGCGGGGAGGCGTGGGGGAGTCCGTCGCCCGGCCCGACGGGATCCCCAAGGTCCGGGGCGAGTTCGCCTACTCCTCCGACCTCCGGGCGCCCCTCATGCTGTGGGGGGCCACCGTGCGGAGCCCGCACCCCTCCGGCTCGATCGAACGCATCGACGTCGCTCCCGCGCTTGCGGTGCGAGGCGTCCACGCCGCGCTCACGTCCGCGGACGTCCCGGGGCCGGGGATGTTCGGCATCGAACGGCCGGACCAGCCGGTCCTGGCCGCCGGTGTGGTCCGGTACTGGGGCGAGCCCGTCGCGCTGGTGGCGGCGGAGGATCCCGAGACGGCCCGGCGGGCTGCGGCCGCCGTCGACGTGCGGTACCGGGCCCTCCCGCCGCTCACCGATCCCGTGGAGGCGGACCGTCGCGACGAGGTGTTCCGCCGCGTTCGCATCCGGCGCGGGCCCCAGGACGCCCGCGGGGAGGTCGTGGTGGAGGGCCACTACGAGGTGGGGATGCAGGATCAGGCCCCGCTCGGCACCGAATCCGGTCTCGCCGTCCCCGACGGCGAGGACGGGGTGGACCTCCACGTGTCGACCCAGGACATCCACGTCGACCACCGCCAGATCGTGGCCGCGCTGGGGCTTCGGGACGAGCAGGTGCGCGTGCACCTGGCCGGCGTGGGGGGGGCGTTCGGAGCCCGGGAGGACGTGAGCCTCCAGATTCATCTGTGCCTGCTGGCGCTGACGACGGGACGCCCCGTGAAGATGGTGTACGGGCGGGAGGAGAGCTTCCTGGGCCACGTCCACCGCCATCCGGCCCGGATGTGGTTCCGGCACGAGGCGGACCGGGAGGGCCGGCTGGTCCGCATCGAGGCCCGGATCCTCATCGACGGCGGGGCATACGCGTCCACGTCCGGTCCGGTGATCGGCAACGCATGCTACTTCGCGGCCGGACCGTACCGGTGCTCGTCGGTGTCGATCGACGGCGTCGCCGCGAGGACGAACAACCCGCCGGCCGGAGCCATGCGCGGGTTCGGCGCGGTGCAGGCCTGCTTCGCCCACGAGAGCCAGATGGACCGCCTGGCGCAGGCCCTGGAGCTCGATCCAGTGGAGATCCGCGTGCGCAACGCCCTCGGCCCCGGCGACCGCCTCCCCACCAGCGGACAGGAGATCGAGGGTGCGCTGCCCGTCGCCGAGGCCCTGCGGACGGTGGCCGCGATCCCCCTCCCGGATCCGCCGGGTGACGATCCCCGCTTGCTCCCCGGCGGGATGGGGCGCGCCGCCCAGGCCTCAGTGGTTCGTCGCGGCGTGGGGTACGCCGTCGGGATGAAGAACCTGGCCTTTCCGGAGGGATTCGACGACTTCGCGGACGCCAGGGTGGTGATCACGGCGAACGGAGCCGAGGTCCAGACCGGCGCGACCGAGATCGGGCAAGGCATGGTCACCGCGTGCCTCCAGCTGGCCCGCACCGCCCTCGGCATGCACGACGTGGAGGTTCGAATGGTCGACACCTCCAGGATCGGTCCCGCGCACTCCTCGTCGGCCTCGCGCCAGACCCAGATGACCGGCGGGGCGGTGGTGATGGCTGCGGAACGGGCCCGCGCGGCGGCCCTGCATCGGGCGGGGGGCGACGACCTCACCGACGAGGGGGTGTGGCGCGAGGGGAGGCTGGTGGCCACCCTGGAGGAGCTATGCCGCGAAGGCCCGGTGATCGGCGAAGCGCGCTTCCACCATCCGCCGACCGAGGTTCCTGACGCGGACGGACAGGGCCGAGTGCACGCGGGGTACTGCATGTCCGCCCACCGTGCGGTGGTCGACGTCGATCCCGAGCTGGGTCTGGTGCGCGTGGTCCGGGTCGACACGGCGCAGGACGTGGGGAGGGCCGTCAACCCGCAGGCGATCGTGGGGCAGATCGAGGGGGGGATCACGCAGGGCGTCGGGCTGGCGACCATGGAGGAGCTCGTGATCCAGGATGGCCGGGTGATGAACCCGAGCTTCACCGATTACCTGATGCCGACCATCCTCGACGCCCCCGCCGTCGAGGCCGTGCTGATGGAGGAGGGGGATCCGTGGGGTCCGTACGGGGCCAAGGGCGTGGGGGAGCCATCGGCCATCGGGTCTGCCGCCGCCGTGGCGGCCGCAATCCGGGCCGCCACCGGCCGGGCCCTGACCCGCCTGCCGATCCGCCCGGACGACATCGTGGGGGTGTGACCGCCTGCCTCGAGGTGCCTCTCTCCGATTCCCGCTCGAGCGCGCCGGACGCCGCTTGGGGCTACGCGATGCGGGCCAGCCAGAGCCGGGGTTCCTCCAGCTCCGGCCTCGACGGCAGCGACTCGGCCGAGTCCCACATGCGGGCCAGCGTGGGCTCGTCGGTGAGCTCCACCACCGTCTGGCAGAACCGGGCGCCCAGCTCGTACTGCTCGCGCTGCATGTCGACCCCGATGAGGCGTTCGAACACGGGCTCGCCGGCGTCGCCCTCTCCGGCCCGCCGGACGGCCTCCTCGATGCGGTCGGCCGAGGTCAGCATGCGCCGTCCCAGGGCCTCCGTGACGTGCTCGCCGTAGCCCTCCGCCGCCGCCAGGAACGACTGGACCCGGGCCTGCTGGAGGCGCTGCTCGTCGTCGAGGGTGGGCGTGAGGAGGTCGTCGCCGTTGCGCATGAGGTCCTCGAGGGCCTGCGGGTTCGACGGGTCGATGCCCTGGAGGCGCTCCATGAGCTGGTTCACGTCCACGTCGAGGTTCGACGCGAAGTCCCGGACCAGCGCCAGGACGTGGTCCCGGACCCACGGCCGGGCGAACTGGAACCGGTGGACCACCTCGTGCAGGGACACCCACTCCCGGAACTCCACCGGTGGCAGCGACCAGTCGCGCTCGAACGCGGCGATGTTCGGGACCACGAACACCACCGCGCCCGGCCCCGGCCTGGGCACTGGGATGTCGTGCTGTCCCAGGATCCGCTGGGCCAGCACGCCGAACGCCGTCCCCGCCTGGGCCCCCAGGAGCAGCGGAACCACCTGGCCCAGCATGGCCGCGGCGAACGGGGGCTGCTCGGCGGGGGCCTCCTCGGCCTGGAGCTTCGAGAACACCTCGGACATCCGGGCCGCCGACGGCTCGACGAGCTCGGAGAGTCCGCCGATCCCCTCGGACACCCACTGCGACCGCCGCACGGCACGGACCTGCGCGACGTCCGGCGGCTGGGGCAGCCCGGTGAGCTCCGCCACGTTCAGCTCGGCCGCCCGGACCGTGTCCTCGAGCTGCCGGCGGTCGTCGTCGGTCGGCGCGGGGTCCTCCCCGGCCGAGGCGGCCACGGCCATCCCCACCTGCCGGGCCAGCTCCCAGTTGACCGGCCCGGTCCCCGACATGAGCACGCGCTGCAGCTCCCGGAACAGCGGGATCTCCGCGAACGGATCCCCGCCGCCCGGCTGCATCGGTCCCTCGGACGCCATGCAGCCATTGTAGGGAGGCCGGTTGGAAAGCCGGGTCTCCCGGGCCGGCCCCGCCCCCGCCCCTACAATGGGCCGGATGTCCCAGCCACTCCTCGTTCGGATCACCGCGGAGCCCCTGGATCCGTCCGAAGCCCTGGCGTTCGTGGCCGATCCGGGCTCCGGTGGCACGTGCCTGTTCGTGGGGACCGTCCGCGACCACTCGGCCGCGGGCGGGGTCACCGGCCTCCGGTACGAGGCCTGGGAGGACGAGGCGGAGAGGCGCCTGGGCCAGATCGCCGGGGAGATGTTCGAGAGGTGGCCGGTGCGCCGGGTCGCCCTGCTGCACCGGACCGGGTCCCTTGACGTGGGCGAGGCCTCTGTGGCGGTGGCCTGCTCGGCGCCGCATCGGGCGGACGCGTTCGAGGCCTGCCGGCACGGGATCGAACGGCTCAAGGAGGACGTGCCGATCTGGAAGAAGGAGGACCTGGCCTCCGGTGACAGCCACTGGGTGATGGGCAGTTGACCCCCCGGCCGGCAACGGGCGCCGCCGGGCGGGGCCGCTGATGGGACGCGACCTGGCCATCGACCTGGGGACCGCGAACACGCTGGTCTACCGGCAGGGGGAGGGCATTGTGTTCAACGAGCCCACGGTCATCGCCCTCAACACGCGCTCGGGCGACGTCCTGGCCATGGGCGACGAGGCCTGGGAGATGATCGGACGGACCCCGGGGAACGTGGTGGCCATGCGGCCGCTCCGCCACGGCGCGATCACCGACTTCGACATCACCCAGCACATGATCCGCCTGATCCTGAAGCGGGTCGGGGTCAGCCGGTTCCCCAAGCCCAGGGTGCTGATCTGCGTTCCCAGCGCCATCACCGGGGTGGAGCGGCGGGCCGTGAAGGAGGCCGCCGAGCTGGCCGGGGCCCGGGACGTCGTGCTGGTCGAGGAGCCCCTGGCCGCGGCCATCGGCGCGAACCTCCCGGTCCACGAGCCCATCGGGAACCTCATCGTGGACATCGGCGGGGGCACGTCGGAGATGGCCGTGGTCTCGATGGGCGGGATCATCGCGGGGAAGGCCATTCGGGTGGGCGGGTTCGACATGGACGGGGCCGTGCAGGCCCACATCCGCAAGGTCTACGGGATCGCGGTGGGGGAGCGGACCGCGGAGCAGATCAAGATGGCCATCGGCTCGGCGTACCCCACGCCCGGCATCCCGCCGGCCCGGGTCCGGGGCCGCGAGCTGGCCACCGGGATGCCGAAGCAGGTGGAGGTCCAGGAGGAGGAGATCCGGGAGGCCCTGGCCGAGCCGGTCCGCCAGATCATCGAGGCCGCCCGGGACTCGCTGTCCGAGGCCCCGCCGGAGCTCGCCCACGACGTCCTGGAGACCGGGATGTTCCTGACCGGCGGTGGCTCGCTGCTGAAGGGGATCCCGGTCCGCCTGGCCCGGGAGTGCGAGGTGCCGGTGCACGTCACCGAGCAGCCCCTCGAGACCGTGGTGCTCGGCGCCGGCCGGATGCTCGAGCACTACAGCGAGTACCGCTCGTCGTTCCTGTTCACGCGGGGCGCCTGAGGGGCCGTTCCAGGAACCGGGTTCGAACCTACCCCCGCTGGCCGGTCACGTAGTCCTGAAGGACCTGTCCGACCCAGTGGCCCAGGACGTACAGCATGCCGGCGACGACCGACGCCGCGGCGACCACCACGAGTCCCAGCAGGACCACTCGCACGAGGCGGGCCCACCAGGGCACGGGCGGCGCGTCCGTCACGAACGTGTCGAGCGAGACCTCGTCCCCATCGGGCACCGGCATCGGGACCCCGCCCCGGCCGAAGCCGGCGGCCCGGGGGCCGCGGTGGAGGAGGCCTCGCGTGCCCGTCCGACCCGCGGCCTGCACCGCCTCGCGGTGGACCAGCAGCAGGGAGGTCAGCCCGGCCACGGTGACGGGCACCAGGATGAACAGCAGGACGCTCACTTCATCACTGTATGTCGGAAATCCGGCGTTCCCGCTTGATTCCGTGTGCGAACGAAATCCGGGCTCCCGGGCCCGCCATCCCGGGCGGCTGCCCGTACCATGCGATCCATGTCCGGCCGGTACCTCGCCGCTCTCCCCGCCCTCGCGTTCCTGGTGGCGGTGGTGTTCGTGCCGCTGCCGTACTACGCGGAGGGTCCCGGCCCGGCCCGGGACGTCGAGCCCCGCATCCACGTCTCGGGGCCCCGGACCTACCCCTCCCAGGGCCACTTCGTCCTGACCTCGGTGTCGTTCGTCAATGGCACCCTCCCCCAGCTCATCCAGGCGTGGACCGACCCGGCGGAGTCGGTGGTCCCGGAGTCGAACCTGCTCTTTCCGGGCGAGACGCAGGAGCACGCTGATGTGCGGTCGATCTCCGACATGGACCAGAGCAAGATCGACGCGGCGTTCGTGGTGCTGTCGAAGCTCACCGACTACCCGAAGGACCACGGCGCCGGGGCCCTGGTGGAGTTCGTGGACCACGACCACGGGTGCCCGGCGGACGGCGTCCTGTTCCCGGGCGATCTCATCGTCCGGGTCAACGGCCGGGACATCCCCGACCTTCGAACGCTCGACCGTGTGCTCGACGGCCTGCCGGGCTCGGCGCGGCTCGCCATCGACGTCCGGGTCGGCGGTCGGATCAACACCTTCCACCTGACCCGCCGGCCGTGTGGAGAGGACCGGAAGCCGCTCCTCGGGATCCGCGACATCCCGAACTTCCAGTACGACCTGTCGTTCTCGAGTGGCGACATCGGCGGCCCGTCGGCCGGACTGATGTGGGCCCTGGGCCTGTACGACCTCCTGACCCCGGGGGACCTCACCGGCAGCCGGACCATCGCTGGCACCGGGACCATCGACGGGACCGGCACCGTGGGCGTCATCGGCGGCGTCCAGAACAAGATCGTGGCGGCGCAGAGGGCGGGGGCGGACCTGTTCCTGGTCCCGAAGGGGAACTACGACGGGGCCCGGGAGGTCTCCGGCGACCTGCCCCTCGTGCCCGTGAGCAGCTTCCAGGAGGCTCTCGACTACCTCGAACAGCACCAGGCCGGGTCGTAGCGCGGCGCCCGCCGGTCGTCTCCCCAGGACCCGAGAAGACGAAGGGCCGGTGATAGGCTGGCCCGGCCCGGCCCCGAGGTAGGGCGGGCGGGGGACCTCGACGTGGCCCAGGCGATCGTGACGCGGAGGAGACGCTGGATCCTGATCCTCGTCGCCGCCGTGATCCTGGCGATCATCGTCCTCAACATCCTGTCGGGCTTCTACGTCGACCTCCTGTGGTTCCACGAGGTCCGCCTGGGAAGCGTGTTCTGGACGGTCTTCTGGTCGAAGGTCCTGCTCGGCCTGCTGTTCGGCTCGCTGTTCTTCGGGCTGCTGTTCGCGAACCTGCTGATCGTGCGGCGCCTCGTCCCGCCGTACCGGGCGTTCACCCCGGAGCAGGAGGTCGTGGAGCGCTACCGGGTGGCCATCGAGCCCTACGCGAAGTGGATCCTCCCGGGGCTGTCGTTCCTGATCGCGCTGTTCGTGGGGATCGGGGCGTCCGGGCAATGGCAGTCGTTCCTGCTGTGGCGGAACTCCGGTGGGGTGGCGTTCGGGAAGACCGACCCCGTGTATCACCGGGACATCGCGTTCTACGTGTTCAAGCTGCCGTTCCTGCACTTCGTCCAGGGGTGGTTCTTCTCCGCGCTGGTCGGGGTCACGGTGATCGTGGCCGCGGCCCACTACCTGTGGGGAGGCATCCGGCTCCAGGGAACGGCCGAGCGGGTCACGCCGCAGGTCAAGGCCCATCTCTCCGTGCTGCTCGGTGTCATCGTCCTGGTGAAGGCGTGGGGCTACTTCCTGGGCAAGTTCGACCTGCTGTTCAGCACCCGGGGGGCGGTGCGGGGCGGGGCCTCGTACACGGATCTCCACGCCCAGAAACCGGCCCTGTTCGTGCTGATGATCGTGGCCGTCATCTGCGCGCTGGTCTTCTTCGTGAACATCCGGTTCCGGGGATGGGCCGCGCCGGCCATCGCGGTGGGGCTCCTCGTCGCCGTCTCGGTGATCGTGGGGGCGGCCATCCCGGCGGCCATCCAGCAGTTCTCCGTGAAGCCCCAGGAGCTCCAGCGCGAGACCCCGTTCATCGAGGACAACATCCTGTTCACCCGGGCCGCGTTCGCTCTCGACACGATCACGCCGAGCGCGGTGAGTCCGACGAGCGACATCACGGAGGCCGACGTCCAGAGCAACGAGGGGACCGTGGCGAACATCCGGCTGTGGGACCCGGATCTGCTGAAGGAGACCTTCGACGCCCTCCAGCGGATCCGGCAGTTCTACGAGTTCCAGGACGTCGACGTGGACCGCTATCAGGTCGGTGGGGAGCAACGGCTGGTGATGGTGTCCGGTCGGGAGGTCAGCCAGAACGGCATCGAGACGGCCGGCCGGACGTGGCAGAACACCCACCTCGTCTACACGCACGGGTTCGGTGCGGTGGCCAGCCAGGTGAACACCGCCAGCCCCGACGGTGAGCCGGCCTTCCTGCTCCAGGACATCCCGCCGACGACCACCACGCCGGACCTCCAGCTCGGCGACCTGGGGCAGCGGGTGTACTTCGGCGAACGCCAGGACGTGCCCTATGTCGCGGTGAACACCGGCGCCGACGAGCTCGACTACCAGTCGGCCTCGGAGCAGAAGATCGCCCCCCCGTACCAGGAGGTGGACGGCTACGAGGGCGGCATCCAGGTGAGCGGGTTCTTCCGGAAGCTCCTGTTCGCGTGGCGGTACAAGGACGTCAACCTGCTGATCTCGGGCCTCATCCATAACGACAGCCGGCTCCTGATCTTCCGTGACCTGGCCGAGCGCATACCGAAGCCCGCTCCGTTCCTGCAGTACGACGGGGACCCCTATGCCGCCGTGGTGGACGGGCGCCTGGTGTGGATCCAGGACGCCTACACCACGACCAACATGTATCCGTACTCGCAGTCCGTCGACCTCGCCGGGATGACGGGCGGGAACCTCTCGGGCTTCGCCAACTACATCCGCAACTCCGTGAAGGTCGTCGTGGATGCGTACACGGGCCGGATGACGTACTACGTCGTGGACGACACTGACCCAATCATCCAGGTGTGGCAGAGCGCGTTCCCGGACCTGTTCACGCCGGGATCCGAGGCCCCGCCGGAGATCCGTGCCCACTTCCGCTACCCGGAGGACCTGATGACGGTCCAGGCGACCCAGTTCGCCAACTACCACGTGCAGAACGCCCAGGTGTTCTACGGCAAGCAGGACTTCTGGGCCCTCCCCGGCGACCCGCAGGTCCCCATCAGCGAGAGGGAGAAGAAGGCCGGGAAGAAGCCCCCGCCGCTCCGCCCGTACTACGTCCAGATGCGGCTGCCCGGCGACACCTCGGAGGAGTTCGCGCTGATCCTGCCGTTCACGCCCGCCAAGCGGAACAACATGATCGCGTGGATGGCGGCACCCTCGGATCCGGAGAACTACGGGCACCTGGTGACGTTCGAGTTCCCGTCGGGCGAGAACATCGACGGCCCCCTCCAGGTGTTCGGCGAGGTCAACTCCGATCCGGAATTCTCCTCCCAGCGGACGCTCCTCAGCCGGGGCGGGTCGCAGGTGCTGTTCGGGAACTTCCTGGTGATCCCGATGAATGACGGTTTCCTGTACGTGCTCCCCGTGTTCGTGAAGGGCAGCACGGAGGGGGCGTTCCCGCAGCTGAAGCGGGTCGTGGTGGTCCACGGCGGGCAGGTCGGCCTGGGCTCGACGCTCCAGGAAGCGCTGGCGGACTCATTCGGCGCGGCGCCTCCCCCTCCGCCCCCGGAGGGTGGCGGCGGGACGGTCAGCGAGCAGGTGAAACGGTTGCTCGACAGCGCCGTGCAGCACTTCCAGGCGGCCCAGGCCGCGCTGCGCGCAGGGGACCTGGCGACGTATCAGAGCGAGATCGACGCCGCCGGGCGGGACATCGAGGAGGCCCAGCGACTGGCCTCCCAGGAAACGCCCACACCCACTCCCACCCCTTCGTCATCCGGTTCGCCGCCCGCGTCGCCGTCCTCCGCCCCGACCCCCAGCCCCTCCTGATCGCCCGCCGGGACACCCGGGCGCATCTGGAAGGGGTCGTCTGAGCACCGGGCCGTTTGACCGGGCTTCGCCGGCAGCGCACCATCCGTTCGGCGCAGAGCACGCCGAGGAGGTGGCCCATGGCGAATTCCACCCTGCCCGAGGAGCCGCGGCTGAGATCGCGGCGGGCGATGCTGGCGGGGGGAGCCGCCGCCGTGGCGGCGGTCGTCGTCGCGGATGTCGCCCGAGCCCGGCCCGCCCACGCGGAGGACCACGATCCGGTCACCGTCGGCGACACGGTCACCGGGACCGGACCGACGGTGGTGGAGTCCTCGGTCGCGCAGGAGAACGTGTTCACCGGGCGCGCGACCGGGGACGGGTCGGTGGGGGTCGCGGGAGTGACCGACGTGACCACGGGTGTGCCGGCCGGCGTTGCGGGCCTGGCGAACGGAACGTCGGGGCACAATTTCGGCGTGTTCGGCTGGTCGAGATCGATCGAGGGGGTGGGCGTGAGCGGGCGGGCGATCGCGCCGACCGGATCCGGCATCGGCGTCAGTGGCATCGCGAAGGCGCCCGACGGCATCGGGGTCTATGCGGAAGGCGCGGCTGGCGACGGCGTGGCCCTGCGGACCTTCGGCCGCGTCGTGTTCTCCACCTCCGGGATCGCCACGATCGCGAAGAACGCGAAGCAGGTGCTGGTCGACCCCGGGATCCCGGTCATGGCCTCGACGAAGATCTTCTGTTCACTGCACACTCATCCGGGGGGGACGACCACGATCCAGTGGATCCAGAGGAACACGAAAGCCAACACGTTCACGATCGTGCTGACCGGGAAAGCGGTGCGGGCGACCAGGGTTGCGTGGTTCGCCGCCAGCTGACGGCCTCCAGGAGCGGGCCGAGACGCCCAGCGCGATTGGCGTGGCCGGACGCGGTTGCTAGCATGACCCTGCGGGGTGGAGCAGTCCGGTAGCTCGCTGGGCTCATAACCCAGAGGTCGCAGGTTCAAATCCTGCCCCCGCGACGAAGGAGGCCAGGCCAGGGAGCTGATCGGCCTGGGCTTCTACCGTGCTCAGGCCGTCTTCCTCCGGCGCTTCTCTCGGGTCTTCTCCGACTTCTCCGACGTCTGGTCGGACGGCTGGTCGTCGGGAAGCGCGCCGGGCGCGACGAGCTGTTCGAAGACGCGGGCGGCGTCGGCTTGCATTCCTGGCAGCACGTGCTGGTAGGTCTCGATGGTGAAGCTCGGAGTGGCGTGGCCGAGCCGCTCGCTGACGACCTTGACAGGAACACCGGCGGCGATGAGCAGCGTGCCGTGGGTGTGGCGCAAGTCATGCAGCCGGATGACCGGCACACCGGCTCGTCGGGCGATGCGCTCAAAGGTCTGCGAGATGGCGTGGGGATGGATGGGTTCGCCTCCGCCGTCGGTGAACATCCACCCCGCCGTCTCGATGTCGGCGGCGCGCTGCTCGGCTTGCTGCCAGTGGCGCCACGCCGTGAGGACGCTCACCGTGGTCGGGTCGAGGTCGATCCGTCGACGGGCGTTGGTTGTCTTGCCACGGGTCTCGTGCACCTCATAGTCGATGGCGACCAGCCCGCGGTTGATCGAGATGGTGGCCGCCTTGTCGTCGAAGTCCTTCCATCGAAGTCCGAGCACTTCGTTGCGACGCATGCCGGTGAACGCTGCCAGCCACAGGGCCGCGAAGAACCGGTGGCCGGCGGCGGCTCCCAGGAAGGCGTGGAGCTCTTCGGCGGTCCAGGAACGTTGTTCGACCTTGGGGATGGACCGCAGGCGCGGGGCGTGGGCGACGAGGGCGACGTTGCGGGAGACGAGCCCGCGGCGGACGGCGTCGCCGAGCGCGCCGCGGATGATCAGGTGCATCTCGTACACGGTCTTGGGAGCGAGGGCGGCGCGCCCGTCGCGCGGGTGGAGCAGCCCGTCGTAGAACGCCTCCAGGTGGTGCGCCCGCAGGCGCCGCATTCCGATCCGGCCCAGTGCGGGGACGATGCGGTTCTCGACGTAGCGGCGGTAGGCGGCGTAGGTGCTGGCGGCGAGGACGAGCCGCTTGCCCGGCAGCCACCGGCTGGTCAGGAACGCCCCGAAGGAGAGCGAGCGAGCACCGTCATTCGCGCCCCCGCGTTCACCGACCAGCCGGGCCGCGAGCCGCTCGGCGTCCGCGCGCTCGCAGCCGGCGGGGCGCCAGCTCCGTCGTTCCCTGCCCGTGATCGGGTCGATGCCTTCGTAGATGACCGCGTACCAGCGGTTGCCCTTCTTCGCCACGTAGCCCTTCATGACACCCTCCTTCCCGGGCGGTGCCGGTCGCCGCCCGGTAGAAGGTTCGGTAGAAGCGCGACGCTGGCGGCTCGAGGGGGTGGGATCGCCCGGTTTGTCCCACCCAGAAGCCGGTAGAAGCCCTCGCCGGCGCCGCGGACGTTAGCCGGAGCGCCTTCTTACGAGGTGCAGGTGTCTCTGGGGAGGGCGACCAGCGGTGGGTCGTCTGCCTGCGGCGATCCGGGCCCTGATACCGGGCTGATACCCGGAAGCCCACGCGACCTTCCAGGGGATTGGGTTGGGCACCCTGCTGGCCCTCTCTCGGGGAATGACGCCGACGTGATTCGTCGCCCGGAAGGGCGCATAGGCCTCGCGGCTTCCGACCGCCTCATCGAAACACCATATGAGGAGGGACCCGTCGATCCCGTGTCGGGAAACTATGGGTAGGGAAGAAGGGGCGCGGTGCTGGGAACCCTCACGGATGCCGAGGTTCTCACCTCCTCGGTCGATGAGCCGAGGCTGTTCGCGCTCATCTTCGATCGTCACTTCGCCGTCGTTCACCGATACCTCACGCGCCGGCTCGGGCCCAATGCTGGCTGATGACCTCGCTCAGGAGACCTTCGCCGTCGCCTTCGAGCGGCGGTCATCCTTCAACCCCAGCCACGAGAGCGCCCGACCATGGCTGTTCGGGATAGCCGGGAACCTGCTACGCCACCACGGACGAACCGAGCGACGGCAGCTCCTCGCTTACGCTCGCTCGGGCGTGGACCCTGCTTCGGATCCCGGGTTCGAGGCCGCCGAGGATCGAGTCGACGCCGGCGCCCTCGGTCCGGCCCTGGCCCGGGCCCTCGCATCGCTCAGGCACCGCGACAGAGAGGTGCTCCTCCTGCACGCGTGGGCCGACCTCAGCTACGAGGAGATCGCCCGTGCTCTGGGCGTCCCTGTCGGAACCGTTCGGTCCCGATTGTTCCGCGCCCGCCGCCGCATCCGGAAACGCCTGGGCGAGATCGGGCAAGTAGTGGATGGAGGGGACTGAGCTTCAGGAGGACGAGATGAACGATCTGGAACTGGTGCGACGGTTTCGGGAGGACGTTCCCGAGCTGAGCCCTGCGGAGATTCAGGCATCGCGAGCCGCCCTGATGGAGCGGCTCTCGAGGCCCTCCCCACCGCCTCCCTCACGAGATCGGGTCTGGGTGTGGCGCAGGGTCTCGGTCGGGGCGACGATTGCGGCCGCGGTGGCGCTGGCCGTGGTTCTCCCGATGGTGCTCCCCGGTGGCGGACCCGGCGGCGCCGAGCCGGCCGCCGCTGCGGCCCTGCAACGGGCGGCCGGGGTGGCCGCAGCGTCCCAGCCCGGCGGAACACCGGCGGCAGGGGAGTACGTCTACACGAAGAGCAGGTCCGTCTATCTCAGCGGGTTCAATGCGGCAGGCACCGATCGTCCGGGAGGGTGGGCCCTCGTCCCGTTCGAGCGTGAGGTTTGGATCGGCCGGACGGCTCTGGCCGGATCCTGCAGACCTCAGGTCCGCCCACGTTCTTCTCGGAGCAGGACCGCCAAGCGTGGCTCGCGGCGGGGTCGCCGGACCTCAGGGACAACATGGACGAGACCTACGGCCCCGGGAAGCTCCACTTCCTGGATCTGGCGAACCTCCCCACTGATCCCTCGGAGCTCCTGAGCATGATCGAAGCCCGGAAGATCGAAGGGGGTCCTCCGGGCGACTGGGAGACGTTCACGATCATCGGCGATCTGCTCCGGGAGACCTACGCGCCGCCGGCGGTCCGCTCGGCTCTGTATCAGGCTGCGGCGAAGATTCCGGGCGCCAAGTACGACGGGGCTGTCAAGGATGCGGCTGGGCGTCCTGGGCTGGCCGTGGCGTACACCCACGCCGGGCTCCGTCACGAGCTGATCTTCGACCCCAACACCTCCCAGTTGCTGGGTGAGCAGTACGTCGTTGTCGACCCGACCGAGGCCGAGCTCCACGCCGCGCCGGGTACCGTCGTTGGCTACGCGGTCTACCTCGCTTCGGGGGTCGTCCGATCCGTTTCCGACCGGACGTGAACCGACGATAGGCGGGAGAACCCGAGCTCCCGCCCTATCCTGTTTTGGGCAGCCGGGCTGCCGATACTCCCCGAGCAGCGGGCGGCTGCATCTCGGAGACTTCCGGACGAGCAGCGCTTCTGCGCGAGGCCTCGCCGGGACGATTCTTGAGCTTGGAACACTGCTTTCTCTTGAGACTGCACGCTCGCACGGTCACGTCCCCAGGAAGCAAAGCGGTCAGGCGGGCGAGAACACCTCCATGGTCTTCGAGACGGCGGCTTCGCCGAGCCGAGCGTCGTAGGCGCACAGGGCTCCGAGGTCCTCACCGAGGGAGAGGGCGGTTGCGAGATGGATGGCGTCGAGGGTCCGGAGAGCGGGCGGCTCGAGTGCGGCGGCAGTTCGAACCACGTCGTCATCGAGCTCGATGAGCGCGACCCTCGATAGCACGGTCCGTGCTCTTCGGACCCCTCCAGCTCCGATCCGTCTGGCCGCCCGCTCCACTTCGATCCGGGCCACCACGCTCGACACCCGCTCCGGCCACGACCGCAGGAGCTCGCGGAGGGCCTTCGTCTCCGGCTCGGGCACGACGAGCTTGACGATGGCCCAGGAGTCCAAGTACAGGAGACCAGCGGCCACGGGCTACAGGCGTTCCTCGCGGAGCTCTTCCAGAGCCTTGGTCCCCCTCCTGCTCACCGGTCCCGTCGGCGGGGCGAGGTCGAGGAGATCGCCCTGAGGAGGCGTCGCCCGGCCCGAGGCCACCAAGCGGCGGAGGGCGGAGCCGGATTCGTCCACCGGACCCAGCACCGCCACAGGCTTGCCTCGCTCGGTCACCTTGAGACGCTCGCCCTGGGCCACCCGACGGAGGTACTTCGAGAGGTTCTGGCGGAGCTCTCGGACGCCCACCCGCTTGGGTTCCATGTGTACACATACTGTAGCATCTTTGGCCAAACTTTTGCCCGACGGAGCCGATCTCACACGATCTCAGGCGACGTGATATGGTCTGTGACCAGCGCAAACGACCTCACAGGGCCCGGAACTGCCTGACTCATAACGCAGAGGTCGCAGGTTCAAATCCTGCCCCCGCGACGGACGAAACTCCAGGTCAGAAGGTATGAGGGGCGGCTTCCGGGTATGGAGGCCGCCCTAACTTTGGCCCAACTTTGGCCCCAAGTTCGCTCATCGGAGGCCTTCCTGCGCCCTTCGAGCCAGTCTGTGTCACACCCCCTCGGTAATGTGTTGGCGTGAGGAGTCGAGCGCCGCGAGCACGCCACGGTCCCCGAAGGGATCCCGCCGCGTGCACGTATGCTCGCGCGGGAGAGTTCGACAACTCGCCGGAGGGGCCGTGGACCACATCGGAAGACGGGGGACAGCGGGGATGGGGGTCGTGACGGTCCTGCAGCTGGAGTTCGATGCCGCGAGAGAGGCCCTGGGCGCAGAACATCAGGTACCCGGGTCCGGGTACTACACGAACGACCTCGACTCGTATGAGCTGGTGCTGGCGAAGTCCGAGGCACGCGGCAACGTGGCTTCAGCCCTGACGACGAGAGACTTGGTCGAGGACTTCCGTCCCGAGGTCGTCTTGGTGGTGGGGATCGCTGGAGGAATTGTGGGGCGTGAAGGGGTGGCACTGGGCGATACCGTCGTGCCTGACTACCTCCACTACGCTGATTTCAGAAGTCTGAGGATAGAAGAGGGAGATCAACCGCGTCATGCGCCGTATGATCCGCCCTCCGTCAGCCTTCACGGCACCTGTGTATTCCCGGCGAAGAATGACGACTCTTGGCGGGACAGTATCGCGATTCAGCCTCCTGAAGAGCGAGGTCCTCCGGGAGTCATCGTGGGTCCCCTAGTTGGGGGCGAGAAGGTCTATGGGGATCCGACTCATGAGGAGCAGCGCCGGCTGGTCCGAGAGAGGGAGTACTCGGACGCGATCGCCGTTGACATGGAATCGATGGGGGTCGCCGAGCGGTCCACAGAGCCCGTCAGTCCGTGTCGTACAACCCGAGACTGCTGGTCATCCGAGGGATATCGGACCCGGTCTTCGCGACTGACGATCAAGAAGCTCCGGGGGAAGGACCTGACCCCGGTGCAGTACGTGAACTGTGGGAGTTACGAGCGGTTCGCCGAGGAACTGCTCGCCACGGAGCACCTGGCCCGGTCGGCCCACGGTGGGGAGGCCCGCATCCGGGCGGCCCGGTTCCCCGCCCGCAAGTCCCTCGACTGAGTTCGACTTCAGCTTCCAGAAGTCGGTCTCCCGCCAGGTCCTCGCCCACCTCGCCCAGCTGGATTTCCTCTCCGAGGCCGGCAACGTGGTGTTCCTGGGGCCGCCGGGGACCGGCAAGACCCACCTGTCGATCGCCGACGGCATCCGGGCCTGCCTCGCCGGGCACCGCGTGGCCTTCGCCACGGCCACCGAGTGGGTGGCCCGTCTCGGAGACGCCCATCGCCAGGGTCGCTTGGAGGAGGAGCTCCGTCGCCTTCGACGCTTCCCCCTCGTAGTGGTCGATGAGATCGGCTACATCCCGTTCGACCCTGAGGCCGCCAACCTCATGTTCATGCTGGTGTCCTCCCGCTACGAGAGGGCCTCGCTGGTGGTGACGTCGAACAAGCCGTTCTCCGCGTGGGGCGAGATCTTCGGCGATGCCGTGGTGGCCGCGGCCATGGTCGACCGGCTGGTGTATCACGCCGAGGTCCTCTCGCTGCGCGGGGACAGCTACCGGCTCAAGGACCGAGACATGGGAAGGATGGTGAGGCCTGCCGCCGAACGTGTCTGAGGGGGGTCAATTCTCGGGCCGTCCTCAGGGGGTCAATTCTCGACCGTTGACAACAGCCCTCCGCGCTGACGCTTTGGTCCGACCCACCTCCGATGTCCCTAGGCTGGGTTGCGTCTGACCTTCCGCCCGCTTTGACCGCCGGGAAATCCCACACGTCCAGGTCCTCCGCTGGCACCCTCCTCGACCAGGGTGGTACACACCCGGGAAGGGGACGCGATGGAGGACCGAGTGCAGCGGCGCAAGC
>DASWED010000039.1:0-7801 GCA_036394995.1 Actinomycetota bacterium | reverse complement strand
GCGTTGCGATCCGGTGAAGACGGAGTGCTACGCGCCCGCGGGCTGCAGCTCGCCGGCGCGAACGCGGGCCCGCCAGTACTCCTGGCCCTCCTCGGGGAGTGTGTAGATCGGGTCGTAGTACGGGTAGCGGCGGGTGAGGGCTCCGGGGTCGTCGTACTCGATCCCTGTCCGGTAGTTCTTGGTCCAGGACGAGATCCCGCGCTCGCGGTCGTACTCGTCGACCTGGTGGACCCAGCGCTTCCCCACGAACGGGACGTCGCACACCATGCGCGGGGTGGCGAACCCGGGGAGGAACCCCATGATCGCGTGCTGGAGGGCCTGGGTCTCGGCCACCGAGGTCCGCCAGTGCTCGCTGTTCGGGATCATGTCGCACATGTAGAAGTAGTAGGGCATGACCTTGCCGTGGTCGAGGAGCGTGAAGCACAGCTCCAGGATGTCGGCGGGGGTCGTGTTCACGCCCCGGAGCAGCACGCCCTGGTTCCGGACGTCGCGGAAGCCCATATCGAGCAGCTTGCGGACCGCCCGGGCCACCAGCGGCGTGACCTGCTGGGCGCAGTTGATGTGGGTGTGGACCGCGATGTCCACGCCGCGTTCATTCGCCTTCGTGGCCAGGCGCTCCAGGCCCTCGAGGACCTCGTCCTGGAGGAAGTGCTGGGGGATGCCCATGAGGCCCTTCGTGGCCAGGCGGATGTCGCGGATGTTCTCGATGTCGAGCAGCTGGGAGACGAACGACTCCAGTCGCTTGATCGGCAGGTTCGCCACGTCGCCGCCCGAGACCACCACGTCGCGGACCGAGGGGGTCCGGCCGAGGTAGTCGAGCATCGCGTCCCACCGCTCCTGCTGCTTCTGCTCGAACTTGTACTTCAGGAACTGCGGGGTGTCGTTGCCGACGAGGTCCATGCGCGTGCAGTGCCCGCAGTACTGGGGGCACGTGTTCAGCAGCTCGGCGAGGACCTTGGTGGGGTAGCGGTGCGTGAGGCCCTCGACGGCCCACATGTCGGCCTCGTGGAGCGAGTCGCGCGACGCCATCGGGTGGTTCGTCCACTCCGGGTGGCGGTCGCTGAAGGCCGGCGCCATGTACCGCCGCACGCGGTCGTTCCGGAGGTCCTCGACCTCCATCGTGTTGATCATCTGGGGCGGGATGAGCATGGACATCGTGGCCCGCTCCTGCTGGTCCCGGAGGATGTCCTGGGACAGGTCCTCGGTGAGGAAGGGACCGAGGACCCGTTGGAACTCGCCCAGGTTCTTCACGGAGTGGGCCCGCTGCCACTGGGCGGACTCCCACTGCTCGGTGGTGACGTCCCGGAATCCGGGGATCCGGCGCCAGTCGGGTTCGACGAACTCGCGCCGCAGGGGGTACTCGAACGTCTGCTGGGACGCGCGAGCCCGGGCCTCGCGGTGCGCCGGGCGGTCGGGGTGGTTGCGTTCGGCCATGGTCGTGGTCGCCGTCGTGGACAGAGGATATTCGGTTCCAGCGCCATGATAACGGACAGGACAGGAGGATTCGACCGACCGGACGAATGAGGTTCGCCAGTCCCCCGGGGTTCTGGGCCCGTGATTTCGCCTCGAAACATGCTTGCGTCCGCGATCCCCCGGGCTAGGGTTGGGCTCGATGTCCGCTCGGAGCGCGACCCGGAGGATCGGACCCGCGCGCCGGGACCCGAAGGGAGGCGGTTGCGCGCCGTGCTGACCGCGCCGTTCCTCGTGGCGTCCGGCCTCCTCGTCGTCTCCGGGATGGCCAAGGTGTTCCGCCCCGGCTCCGGATCCCGGTCCCTTCGGGACGCCGGCCTGCCCGGGCCGCCGTGGGCGGTCCGGCTGCTCGGGACCGTGGAGGTCGTCGTGGGCGGCGGGGCGGCGGTCCGCCCGTCCGGGCCCGCCGCGGCGGCCGTCGCGCTCCTGTACACGGGGTTCGCCGCGTTCCTGGTGTGGTTGGTGCGGACGGGGTCCGCGCGATCCTGCGGATGCATGGGTTCGCGCGAGGTTCCGGCCTCGTGGCTCCACGCGGCGCTCGACTTGGCGGCGGGGACGACGGCCGCGGCCGTCTCGATCCGGCCGGTGGCCGGTCTGGGCCCGATCGTGACGGCGTCGCCGGCGCGAGGGGCGGTCGTGGTGGCCGGGCTCGCGGCCGCCGGCGCGCTCGCGGTGGCGGTGGTGGCCGAGGTGCCCGGGGCATTGGCCGCGTATCGGCGGGGCGGCCATCGCCACGAGGAGGAGACGCCCGGCATCCGGACCCTGTCGCTCGTGCGGAGGCCGGGCCGGTGACGCAACGGGTGGCCCGGGCGGTGTCCAGGGCGCTCGGCCGCACGACGTCCCGGCGCGGGTTCCTGACGAAGGTGGCGCTGGTCGGTTCGGCGGTGGCGGTGGCCCCGATCCGGTTCCTGGTCCGGCCGGTCTCCGCGCGGTCGATCGTGCGGTGCCCGGACTGTGCCGGGGGGCGGGCGTGCTGCGACGGGTGGACGGCGTTCTGCTGCACGATCAACGACGGCCAGAACACCTGCCCCGCGAACTCGTACATGGGCGGGTGGTGGAAGTGCACGGACTACCGGGGGAACGGGGCCTGTTCGAAGGAGGGGTTCCGCTACTACATCGACTGCAACCGGACCCCGGGCACGTCCTGCCCCGGCGGCTGTCATTGCGCGGAGGACAGCTGCTTCGACCGTTCGACGTGCTGCAACGTCTTCCGCTACGGACAGTGCAACACCGAGGTCCCCGGCGTCACCGAGGTCGTGTGCCGGGTGGTGACGTGCGTGAGCCCGGCGCAGCTGTACGTGACCTGCGGCGACACGCTGAAGGTCGAGAACGCGGTGTGCAGCCACGAGGCCGGCTGCCTGTAGGGAGGTGCGCGGTGGAGGTCCTGCTCTCGGTCCTGGTGATGCTGGTGGCCCTCATGGGGCTGCTGGTGGTGGGGCTCCTGCGGAGCCACGCGGAGATCCTGCGGCGGCTCGACGAGATGGAGCGCGGCCGGCTCGAACGGGCTGATCGGCCGGCCCTCCTGTCCGCTCCGGGAGCCGAGGCCCTTCCCACGCCGCCCGCCGCGGCCCTGTCCGAGGCCCACGACATCGCGGGGTTGTCTCTCGGCGGCGACGCCGTGAAGGTGGCCGTGGCCGGGGTCTCCGGCCGGACCCTCCTGGCATTCCTGTCGAGCGGGTGCACGTCGTGCGGGGCGTTCTGGGATGCGTTCGCCGGGGAAGCGGCGGCGCGAGTGCCGGGTGGCGCGCGGGTGGTGATCGTGTCGAAGGACCCGGAGTTGGAGAGCTCGTCCCGACTGCGTGACCTCGCCCCGGACCGCGTGCCCCTGGTCATGTCGTCGGATGCGTGGGAGCGGTACCGCGTGGCCGGTTCGCCCTATTTCGTGCTGGTGGACGGGCCCACGTCGAGTGTGCTGGGCGAAGGGACGGCCACGACGTGGACGCAGGTGGCCGGCCTCCTCGGCGATGCCCTGGCCGACCACGAGCCGCGTGACGCGAGCCCCGGGGAACGCGCGGGCGCGCAGAAGCGGCTGGCCCGGGCCGACGGTGAGCTTGCGGCGGCGGGGATCGGGCCCGGACATCCCAGCCTGTACGGAGAGGCAGGAGGATCGCCATGACGGACGGGGGCGCGCTGGTGGCGCTCGCCGCGGGCCTGGCCGCGGTGGCCGGGCTGCGGTCGGCCTGGTCCCCCTGAGGGGAGTCGATGCTGGGGAGCATCAACCCGCTCGGGGAGCGGGCCCGGGGATCGAGGTGGGGCGTCACCGTGGCGGCCCTCGCGGTGGGCGCCGTGGCCGGCGGGGGCGCGATCGGCGTCGTGCTGGGCGGGGCCGGCCATGTACTGCTGGGCTCGGTCTCCCCCGTCGCACGGGTCGCCGCGCTGGCGGGGGCGCTGGTGGCCGGCGCCGCATTCGACGGGCGCCTGCTCGGGCTCCGGCTCCCCTCCATCCGGCGGCAGGTGAACGAGGACTGGCTGGGCCGGTACCGGGGGTGGGTGGTGGGGGCCGCCTTCGGGGCTCAGCTCGGCGTCGGGGTGGTGACGGTGGTCACGACCTCCGCCGTGTACGCGGTCCTCGTCGCGGCGGTGCTCACGGCGTCACCGCTCGCCGGGTTCGTGGTGGGGGCCACGTTGGGGGCCGGCAGGGCCCTGGCCGTGCTCCCGGCGGGCCGGGCCACCGACCCCCGCGCGGCGGCGGCCCTCGGCCGGCGGATGCACGAGTGGGAGCGACCTGCCCGGATCGCCGGAGCCGCGGCCCAGGTGTCCCTCGCCGGGGCGCTGATCGTCGTGGCGGTCACGTGAGCCGGGCCGGCGTGGTCACGGCGTCCGGCGGGGCGGGCTGATGCGGATCTCGAAGGACGCGATCGCCATCGACGTCCCCGACCGGTGGGAGGGCCGGATCTTCCGCCACCCCGGGGGCGAGCCCACCCTGCACGCGGCCAACTTCGCGCTCCCCACCGCGGACGGGGACTACGGCGCCGGAGCCCTGGCGGAGATGGGAAGCGGTGGGGCGTTCGTGGCCATCACCGAGTTCGACCCGGGCCTCGCCACCACCGCGCTGTTCCATCTCCAGGGCCTCCCCTCCGGCCTGCACGCCCGCGACTTCCACCCCCGGCAGCTCCAGCGGCGCCGTCCCGGGCAGGCCGGCCTCCAGCGGTTCTTCCACGTGCGCGGCCGGGCGTTCTGCCTGTACGCGGTGATCGGGACCGAACCCAGCCGGGAGCACCTGGTGCGCTCGGTGAACGGGGTGCTCGCCGCGCTGCACATCGGCCCGCGGCGGGACGGATGAGGCGTCGGGGGCCTCCCCGCGGGGTGGGGGCGGTCGCGATGGCAGTGCTGGGCCTGACGCTGGTCGCGGCCCCGGCCGCCCGGGCGACGGCTCCGGGTGCCAACGGCCCCCTCGCGTACGACTCCACCACCTGGGGGAACACCGACGTCGTGGTGGCGAACGCGGACGGCTCCGGGGCTCACCGGCTCACGTCGGACCCGCACGACGACCTCGACCCCTCGTGGTCGCCGGATCGATCCCGCCTGGTGTTCGAGAGCACGCGGTCCGGGGCCGGCGACCTGTACGTGATGCGCGCCGAGGGCGCGGGTCTCCACCGCCTGGCGAGCTCGCCGTCGTTCGACGGCTTCCCGTCGTGGTCCCCGGACGGCTCCCGCGTCGCGTTCACCAGCACCCGCGGCGGCACGCTCGGCATCTGGACGGTCCATCCCGACGGCGCGAGGCTTCGACGGCTGACGGGGTCCGAGGGGGAATGCCTGATGCCCTCGTGGTCGCCCGACGGCAGCCGCATCGCGATGACCTGCAACCGGACGGGTTCGTCCGACATCTTCGTCATGGACGCCGACGGCGCCCACCAGCACCGGCTGGGTCCGTCGGCGAACGCGGCCGACGCCGAGTCCGACTGGTCGCCCGACGGCAGCCGCATCGCGTTCGCCAGCAACCGTCACGGGACGTACGACATCCTGGTGATGGGGGTGGACGGGTCGGACGTTCGCCGCGTCACCGCCGGTCCGGCCTCCGACACATGGCCGGTGTGGGCGCCGGACGGCTCACGGATCCTGTTCCACAGCAGCCGGTCCGGGGGCGGGGACCTGTACTCGGTCCGTCCGGACGGCACGGACCTGCAACGGGTCACATCCTCGACCGCCGACGAGGACAGGCCCTCGTGGGCCCCGGCGGCGCGGAGGGTCGCGTTCGCCGGGAGCGGGGACGTCTGGATCGCGAACTCGGACGGATCCGATCTCCAGCGGGTGACGTCGGGTCCCCGCACGGACGGCTCGCCGTCGTGGTCGCCCGACGGGTCGGCGCTGGCGTTCGCGAGCGACCGGTCCGGCGGCGGGGACCTGTACACCGTGGCGTCGTCGGGCGGTCCGGTCCATCGCCTCACGTTCTCCGCGGCCGCCGACGGCTCGCCGTCCTGGTCGCCGGACGGCTCGAGCCTCGCCTTCGACAGCGAGCGGAGCGGCGGCGGCGACGTCTACGTCATCCATCCCGACCGCTCCGGGCTGGCCCGGCTCACGGACGACGCCGCGTTCGACGGACAGCCGGCGTGGGCTCCCGGCGGCGCCCGGATCGCGTTCGTCAGCGAACGGGACGGGACCGCCGACATCTGGGTCATGAAGGCCGACGGCTCGGATCCCCGGCAACTCACCACGGGTCCGGCGGCCGACACCGAACCGGCCTGGTCGAACGACGGCGCGCGCATCGCGTTCCAGCGCGGCGCCCGGGCGGAGGCCGATGTGCTCGTTCTGAAGGTGGCGTCGGGGGAGATCGTCCGGCTGACGTCCCACGAGGGGTTCGACGGCGACCCGGCGTGGTGGCCGGGCGGCGTCATCGCGTTCTCCTCGGCCCGGACCGGGAACCTGGAGATCTGGGCGGTACGCCCCGCCGGGACCGAACGCCGGCGGCTGCTCCGCCGGGCCGGTCCCGATACCGATCCCGCCTGGTCACACGCCTGACCCCGGGAGGTGGCCCGGAGGGCCGGTGGTACGCTCGCGGCCGCGATGCGGTGGGCGACGTTCCGGGGGGCCGACGGGGAGGAACGCGTCGGCGTCGTGATGGGGGAGCATGTCCAGGCGCTCGAACCGGGGCTGCGGCTGATCGACCTGCTGGGAGACGACGGGACGCGGCTGCTGGCGGCGGGGGAGCGGGCCACGACGGACCCCGCGGCGACGTTCGGGCGCTCGGAGGTCACGCTCTGCGCGCCCGTCCCCCGGCCGCCGTCGGTGCGGGACTTCTACGCGTTCGAGCAGCATGTGAAGACGGCCCGGGCGCGCCGGGGGCTCGAGATGGACCCCGACTGGTACGAGCTCCCGGTCTTCTACTTCTCGAACCCGGTGGCCGTGGCCGGGCCGTTCGACGACGTCGCCATCCCGCCCGGGTCGGAGCAGCTGGACTTCGAGCTGGAGGTGGGGGCGGTGGTCGGGATGGGCGGCTCCGACCTCTCGCCCGGGGAGGCCGAACGCCACATCGCCGGGTTCTGCGTGATGAATGACTGGAGCGCGCGAGACATCCAGCGCCGGGAGATGAAGCTGTCCATGGGCCCGGTGAAGGGCAAGGACTTCGCGACGGCGCTCGGCCCTTACCTGGTCACGCCGGACGAGCTGGAGCCCCGCCGGGCCGGGCGCGCGTTCGACCTGGCCATGCGGGCGTGGGTGAACGGGCGGCCGTACAGCGAGGCGTCGCTGGCCGACATCTACTGGTCGTTCGGCGAGATGCTGGCGTACGCGAGCCGGGGAACCGAGATCGTGCCCGGCGACGTGATCGGCAGCGGGACCTGCGGCACCGGGTGCATCCTTGAGCTGTCGCTCGTCCACGGTGAGGAGGCGTATCCGTGGCTCCGGCCGGGGGACGTGGTGACGCTGGAGGTGGAGGCGCTGGGCAGGATCGAGAGCCGCGTGACCGGGGGGCGGCCGGTGGTGCCGCTGCGAGCGCCGTGACGGCGGGACCGGCCGAGGCCTACCTCGAGCGCCTGGAGGTCGTTCGGGCCCGCCTGGACCGGCTGGCGGCCGAACGGCCCGCGGAGGGCGCCCTGACCGCGCCGGACGAACCGACCGGCGAGCGGTGGGAGTGGGGGCAGGTCTGGGCTCACATGGCGGAGTTCCCCGCGTACTGGATGGCCCGGATCCGGGAGGCCCTGTCGAACCCGGACCCCGCGCCGGCCCCGTTCGGCCGGACCAAGGAGGACCCGGATCGCATTGGCGCCATCGAACGTGACCGGTCGGCGCCGGTGGACCGGCTGCTGGTCCGGCTCCACGGCGACCTCGACGACCTCCGCGACCTCATCGCGGAGATGACCCCGCGCGACTGGGACCGCGGGCTCGAGCACCG
>DASWED010000038.1:0-21212 GCA_036394995.1 Actinomycetota bacterium | reverse complement strand
CGGCGGATCGCCGGCGACTCCGAGCGGGGCCTGTTCACCGCCATCGGCCTGGCCCTCGTGTGCTTCGGCGTGTTCTACATGGTGTTCCCGTTCATGCCGGCGCTGCTGCTGGCCGGGCTGTGCTCCATGGGCGCGCACCTGGGCGGCGGCGCGCAGTGGACCCTCTCGACGTACGGGCTGCAGACGATCGTCCCGGACCGCATCCGGGGCAGGGTGTTCGCGTTCGACTTCGCGTTGGTCACCCTCACGATCATGGCCTCGAACCTGGTCTCCGGATGGGCCGCCGAGGCCCTCGGCCCCCGCCACGCCATGCTCGCCTTCGCCGGAGTGGCCCTCCTGTACGCGGTCGGCTGGTGGCTGGGGACACGTTCCGTCCGCCGCGGGCTGTCCTCGACCCGACCGGCCTGACCGACGCACGCGCGAGGCGGAGGCGGTGTGATCGGCACCCATGACACTCGGCTTACAGCGACTCAACCGACGACCCCCACATGCCGACCCCTTCGATAGAGCAGTGTCCACGGGCAGGAGGGGGGCCGAGCATGAACCGCATCCGATCTCGGGGCCGGAGCGCTCGCGTGGCGCTGGCTTCGGCCATCCTGCTGCCCGTGCTGGGGGCCATCTGCGCGGCGCCCGCCCTGGCCGGCTCGCCGGCCGTCCATCGCCCGGAGGACCGAGTGGTGCGATCCGCGCCGGTCGACGAACGCACGCCTGTCCAGGGGTCGGGGTTCACGGCCTGGGCAGCTGCGGAGCCCGGGTTCCCGTACCGGTACGACGTGTTCGTGAAGCGGTTCGACGGCCGGCCGATCAAGGTGAACGGGCCCGGGACCACCGCCTTCGCCGGGGGCATCGACGGCCACACCCTCGTGTACCAGCAGTCCGGAGGGGGACGGTCGTCGATCCGTTTCCACGACCTCCGCACGGGCGTCGACCGGCCCGCGCCGCGAAAGGTGAACAGCGCGGCGCACCAATCCGGCCCGTCCCTCTCGGGCCGGTGGCTGCTGTTCACGCGCCGCTTCACCGAACCGACCGTGTGGAAGGTCCTCCTGTACGACATGGACCGCGGACGGGTGCGGACCCTCCAGACCGTGAGCGGCCCGTGGGCCCGCTACGCCCAGTCCGGACAGGTCGCGGGGGACTGGGCCGCGTGGCAGGTGTGCGCGCCGTACTGCAACGCGTTCGTGGAACGGATCTCGACGGGACAGCGGTGGATGGCGCCGAACCCGGAGCACCGGTTCCAGTACGCACCCTCCGTCCGTGACGACGGCACGATGTTCTTCGCGAGGAGCAGCGCGGCGTGCGGCAACGTCACCCTCATGCGATTCCGTCCGGGGAGCGATCCCGTGCCGGTGATCGTCCTCGCGAACGACCTGTCGACGACGTACACGTCCCGGGACTCGAGCGGCCGGACGGTGATCCTGTACGACGCGACCAGGTGCACCGACTACCTGGCGGACATCCACCGCATCAGCATCTGACGCGGAACGCGAACGAGGCCCGGCGCCTCTCCAAGCGCGCCGGGCCCCGTCGAACCGTGCTGTACCGGGCTATCCCGTGAATCCGCCGCCGCCCTGCGGGGGCGCCGGTGGTGGTGCGGCCGGAGGCGCGGAGGGAGGCGCTGCGGGGGGTGCGGCCGGAGCCGGAGCGGTCCCGGCGCCGCCGGCGCCGCCTCCCACGGCTCCCCCGCCCGTCGGGGTCCCGAACGACACACCCGGGGACCCCGGCGCGAAGCTCACCTGGGGCGGGCCGGCGTCGCGGATCTGGTCGGGGATCTCGAAGAACTCCTCCTCCTTGAACCCGAACGTCCGGGCGATGAACATCGAGGGGAAGGACTGGACCCGCCGGTTGTAGTTCTGCACGTTGTTGTTGTAGAAGCGCCGGCTGGTCTGGATCCGATCCTCGGTGTTCGACAGCTCGTTCTGGAGCTGCTGGAAGTTCTCGGTGGCCCGCAGCTGCGGATAGTTCTCCGCCACCGCGAACAGCCGGCCCAGGGCCTGGACGAAGGGGCCCTCCGCCTGGGCCTGCGCCGCCGGCGACTGCCCGGTGGTGGCCATGGCGGCGGAACGGGTCCGGGCCACCTCCTCGAACACCTCGCGCTCGTGCGCCGCGTAGCCCTTCACCGTCTCCACGAGGTTCGGGATGAGGTCGTACCTCCGGCGGAGCTCGGTGTCGATGTTCGCGAAGGCGTTCCTGATCAGGTTCCGCTGGCTGACGAACCGGTTGTAGGAGAGGATCCCGGCCAGCAGGAGCAGGACCACGACCCCCAGGACGATCCACAGCACGATCACGGTGGTTCCTTTCTCTCGACCTGCGGTGCTGGAGGATCGTACCGGGTGGGCTCCGGCCGCGAAAGGGTGGCCCCGCGGACGCGGGGGCCGATCAGGCGGTGAACTGGCCGGGCGGGCTCGGCGACCGCCGCTGTCCGTAGAGTTCGTAGGCCACCTTCGGCACGTGGTCGATGTAGCCCTTCATGGACCCCAGCAGCTCCGTGAGCTCCAGCGGCCTCAGCCGTTTGCAGTACACCAGCAGGTAGGGCCCGTTCATCTCGAACGCGTATCCCTTGTCGGTCTGGAGCAGCCACTGCATCATCCGCTGGTCGATCATGTCGTTGGCGAACTTCTTGTCCCCGGACTTCACGTTGAACGACCGGTTGAACTCCTCCAGCTCGAACTCGATGTCCCGGAACCCCATGTGGTCGGCGAACCGGGTGAACAGGTTCTCCCGGGTCACCGACAGCTCGGCGGCGGTCAGGGGGACGGTGGTGGCCGCGCATGAGAAGTGGGAGTAGGACTTGCTGCGGTGCCCCTCGGAGTCCGTGGTCTCCTCGTAGTACCAGTAGTCGAACTCGCGGACGTCCATTCCCTGCCACGCGCCCCACAGCAGGTTCTCGGTGCCGCGCCCGTCCCCTCGGCGGAACAGCCCGAACGGCAGCGACAGGCACCCCATGGTGTCCACCTGCGAGTACTGGAGTCCCAGCTGCTTGGCCGCAAGCGCCAGCCCCTCGCGGCGCTTCTTCTTCGCGTACCAGGCGTACCACCCCACCAGCACGATCAGCAAGATGATGCCGACGGCGAGCAGCGCTCCTCCCATGGCCGGTCAGTATCGCATGCGGTCCGATCAGTGCCGGAGGAGCGGGACCACCTCGGCGGCGAGGCGTCCGCGCTGGGCGGCGGGGTCGGGCCCCGCCGGCCACAGGTTGATCGCCGTGAAGCCGAGCGCGACGAACTCGCGGAGCCGCTCGGCGCAGCGCTCCGGCGCCCCGCTCACGACGAACGAACGGGGATCGGCCCGTTCGTCGACCCGGATCCCGACGTTGTAGGCGAACGTCAGGTCGGCGGGGTGGCGGCCGGCCTCCTCGGCGGCCCGGCGGACGCGGTCCATCATCGGGCCGGCCCGTTCCGGCGGGGCGTACCGGAACGACGGGATCCACCCGTCGGCCAGCCGGCCGGTCACGGCCAGGGAGCGGGGTCCGTACGAGCCCGTCCAGATCGGGATGCGGCGGTCGGGCTTCGGTTCGATCTCGGCCGCCTCGGTCCGGAAGTGCCGCCCGTGGAACGTGTACGCACGCTCCGACCACAGGCCCCGCAGGACCTCGATGGCCTCGGCCAGCGCGTCCACCTTGTCGCGGGACTCCCGGACGTCCAGCCCGAACGCCCGGGCTTCGCCGTCCGAGCCGCCGCCGCCGATGCCGAGGATCAGCCGGCCCCCGGACAGCCGGTGGAGCGTCTCCGCCATCTTCGCCAGGACCGCCGGGGAACGGTACGGCAGCCCCAGGACGTCGGTGAGGATGCCCACCCGCTCGGTCCGGGCCGCCACCCACGCGAGCAAGGTCCACGTCTCGAACGTCGGGTGCGTTCCCACCAGGTGGTCGGAGCACGAGACGAAGTCGAACCCGAGCCGCTCGGCCTGGCGCGCGTCGCCCACCGGATCGGCGCCCGGGAGCGCCGACTGGGACACGTTCACCCCGAGGAGCGGCGTCGCCGTCATGTCCCGTCCAACCGCGACCCGCGCCTGCGAATTCCTACAGGTCCGCGACCTTCGGGATGGCCTCCCGGCCCACGATCTCGATCGGTTCGATGTACTGGACGCCCCGGAGCCCGCCGATCGTCCCCTGGACCCCGGCCTCGGCCAGCGCCCCCAGCTCGTCGATCATCTGGGGGACGCGGACCCCCTCACGACCCGGGTCCAGCCGGTAGTACACGGTCTTCCAGATCTCGTCGTAGTCGCGGCCCTCGCGCTCGCAATGCTCCCGGAGCACCGCCAGCTTGTGCCGGGCCGTCGACGCGTCGCCGAACAGGTTGCACGCGTCCGCGTACCGGGCCACCAGGCGGAGGGTCACCCGCTCCCCGCTCCCGCCGATCAGGATCCTCGGGCGGGGCTTCTGGAGGGCCTGGGGATGGTTGATGGTCTCCGCGAGGCGCGTGGTCTTCCCCTCGAACGACCCCTCGTCGTCGCTCCACATCTGGAGGTGGATGCGCAGGGCGTCCTCGAGCCGCGCGAATCGCTCCCTCACCGGGGGGAACGGGACGCCGAGCCCCTGGTGCTCGTGCTGGTTCCACGCGGCCCCGATCCCCAGCCAGGCCCGGCCCCCCGACAGCACGTCGAGCGTCGTGACGGTCTTCGCCAGGATCCCCGGGTAGCGGTACGTCACGCCGGTGACGAGCGTCCCCAGGCCCAGGCGGGAGGTCCGTGCCGCCAGGTACCCCAGGGTCGTGTAGGCCTCGAGCATCGGCTGGCGCACGTCCCCCACGCCGGGGATCTGGAAGAAGTGGTCCATCAGCCACATCGAATGGAACCCCGACCGGTCGGCGGCCTCCCCGATGCGGCCCAGCGTGGGGCCGATGTCGCCGTCCTCTCCCCACGTGAACGACGGGATCTGCAGTCCGATCTCCATGCGGAACCTGCCTTTCGGTGGCCGGAGACCGCCAGCCTACGGCCTGCGGGGCGCGCCCCGCGCTCAGGCCTCCGTCACCGGCCCGGCCGCACGGACCTGCTGGACCGCCACCAGGGCCTCCTGGAGGTCCTTCAGCCACTCGCCCTGGTTGTCCGCGACCAGCTTCACGCACCAGGCCAGGGCGTGGCTCCGGCTGCGGGCCACCCCGGCGTCGACCAGCGTGTCGAGGACCTCCCGCTCGCGCATCCGGAGCCTGGTCATCACCGGCATCGAGAGCGTGGTGAACAGCGACGTGTCGTCGCCGATCCGGACGCCCCACGACACCTTCCGCCCGAACCTCCGCTCGGCCTCGCGGGCGATCTTCATCCGCTGCTCCCGGGTGTCCTCCCGGAACTGCCGGACCCGGCCCTCGCGGGCCGCCTCCTTCGTCGCCTCGGTCGCGTCCCCGCCGGCCTCCGGCTCGGCCAGGGTCCCGACGATCAGGATCTCCTCCCGGTCGAAGGTCACCTCCGGCGTTCCGGCGAACCACCCGTCCGGGATCCTCCCGGCGAACCACCCGCTGAGCTTCTCGTCATGCTCGGCCATCGTCCGCACCTCCGTGCTCGGCTATGTGCAAGTGAGATTACACCATTACAGCGTTGGTCATGCGCCGGCTGCCTCCCCGGGGACCCACGGCGAAGAGCGTGCGATCCGCGGGCGAAAACGCCCTCCCGAGAGTCGGGAATTGCCCCGAACGGCCCGAGGCGGTCCATCCCCCCGAAATATCGAGGAACCCTTGCCTGATTCGGGACAGATCGCTACAGTCTGCCGACACACCCGAGCGTCGCGGGTTCGCCCAATTCCGCTCGAACCACTTTTGTCTTGACTGCCGGGCCGGTGTGGGCCGATGATCCATCGGGCCTCGCTGGGGGAGGAGAGTTTCATGCGTCTCGTTCGTCGCTCCGCTTCGCTCGTTCCGCTTGCGTTCCTGACGGTGCTCGGACTCGCCTTGCTGGGAGGGAGCGCGGCCGCGGCGAGTCGCGGAGCAATGACCGATCATGTCCGGTTCCACGGCCGACTGGTGTGCGACCCCGCCTTCACGGGCGGCCCCGAGAACAACACGTTCATCGGCACCGCCGGGCCCGACGTGATGTGCGGGGGCGGCGGGAACGACGTCCTGATCGGCTTGGGCGGCGACGACTCACTCTTCGGCGAGGGCGACAACGACCTCCTGCGCGGCGGCCCGGGGAACGACTCCCTCGACGGGGGCGCCGGCGTGAACACCGCCGACTACTCCGACGACACGTCGGGCGCGGCGCCGCTGCGGATCGACCTGAGCGGGACCGTGCTCGTGCTGTGCGCCGGCGCTCCGTGCGCGGACGACGCGGACGGCGATCTGGGCCACGACACCTTCACGGGCGGAACCGTGCAGAACGTCATCGGCTCGCCGTTCGCAGACCGCATCATCGGCGACTCCGGCCCGAACTCGCTCCTCGGCGGCGCCGGCGGGGACACCATGACCGGACGCGTCGGCAACGACGTGGTCGACGGCCAGGGCGGCGCGGACAAGCTCACGGGCGGGAGCGGGGCCGACTCCCTCGACGGGGGCGCCGGGGCCGACCAGGAGAACGGGAACAAGGGCGCGGACGCGGTCCGGGGAGACTCGGAGGACGACACCGTCCGCGGCGGCGGCAACGACGACACGGTCGTCGGCGGCTCGGGTGGCGACACCATCCTCGGCAACGCCGGGAACGACCTGCTGCGCGGCGCGGACGGCGTGAACGGGAACGACACCATCAACGGCAAGGATGGGACCAACGCGTGTGACTCCGACCCCGGCGACACGGTGGTGCACTGCGACTCCGTGGCGGCGCCCAACAACGCCCCGGTGGCGGTCGCCGACCCTGCGGCCGGCCTGGAGCCCGACTACGTCACCTTCGACAACGGGCTCCTCTTCGTGGCGGCCCCCGGCGTGCTCGGGAACGACACCGACGCCGACGCGGGCGACGGCCTGAGCGCGGAGGGCGCGACGGTCCCGGCCCACGGGACGGTCGACGTCAACGCGGACGGTTCCTTCCTGTACACGCCGGACGGCACGTTCACGGGAACCGACACGTTCACGTATGCCGCCACGGACGGGGTTGCGTTCTCACCCGCCGCCATCGTGTCGATCGACGTGCAGGCCTCGAACCAGGTTCCGGTCGCGGACGCCCAGTCGACGTCCACGAACGAGGACACGCTGAAGACGATCACGCTGACGGCGAGCGACGCCGACGACGATCCGCTGACGTTCACCGTCACGTCGGGGCCGTCGCACGGCGGCCTGGACACCACCACCCCGGCGGCGGACTGCTCGGCCGTGAACACGTGCTCGGCCCAGGTGGACTACACGCCGGCTCTGAACTACAACGGCCCGGACTCCTTCGACTTCAAGGTCAACGACGGGACTGTGGACTCCGCGCCCGCGACCGTCTCGATCACAGTGGTCGCGGTGAACGACGCCCCGACGGCGGCGGCCCACACGCTCAGCACCAGCTCGGGGATCCGCGTCACGATCGGCGCCGGCGACACCGAGAAGCTGAAGGACGGCGCCAGCGACGTCGACGACCCGCTCGGCGACCTGACGGTGAGCGGCATATTCACGAACGTGACGCCGGCCGGGGCCGACGTGGTCCTCACCGACGCCTCCACCGGCACCTACACCTACAACCCGCCGCCCGGGTACACGGGTGCGGCTTCGTTCCAGTACACGGTGTGCGACGACGGCGCGCCGGTCGCCCCCCAGATGTGCAGCGCGCCGGCGACGGTGAGCGTCACGGTGGGCGGAACCGACCTGTGGTTCGTCGACGACTCGGCGACCCCGGGCGGGACCGGGCGGCTCACCGACCCGTTCCAGGCCCTGTCCGACCTCCCGGCCGGACGGGGGACCGGCGATCGCATCTTCCTGTTCTCGGGGACCTACGCCACCGGGCACACGCTGTTCGTCGGTGAGCACCTCATCGGGCAGGGCGCCTCCGGTTCCTTCGACACGCTGCTGGGCGTCGTCGTGCCGGCGAACGGGACGCTCGACACCCGACCCTCGCTCGGGGGCGCGGCGCCCACGGTCGGGGGCACCGTGACCCTGGCCACGAACTCCAAGCTCCAGGGCGTGGCCATCTCGAGCGGCGCGAACACCGGCCTGACGAACGCGGCGCCCGTGACCGGCGTGAGTGTGTCGCAGACGTCGGTCACCAGCACCACCGGCACCGCGCTGCTGCTCAACAACGTGGACGGCACGCTCGACTTCACCGACGTCTCGAAGGACGGCGCCGGGACCGGCATCAGCCTGACCGCGGTGAACGCCCCCACCAGCATCTCGGCGGGCACGATCCAGAACACGACCACCGGCGCGGTGTTCATCGACGGTGGCTCGGGGAACTTCAGCGACGCCGGGGCCATCTCGAACATCAGCTCCGGCCGTGCCGTCACGGTCCAGAACAAGTCCGCCGACGCCGTCGTGACGTTCAGCGGGGCGCTGGGCTCGGTCGGGACGCCACTCGGCGGCACCGGGGTCCTGCTCGACAACAACGACCAGGGCGGCTCCGGCGGCGGGGTCACGTTCTCCGGCGGGGTCAACCTCTCCACCGGCTCGAACGCCGCCTTCACGGCCACCAACGGCGGCACCGTGACCGTGACCGGCAGCTCCAACACCCTCGCCACCACCACGAGCACCGCGCTCAACGTGACCGGCACCACGATCGGGGCGAGCGGCCTGACGTTCAAGTCGATCAACGCGGGCACCGGCTCGGGGACCACCGGTGACGGGATCATCCTCGACACCACCGGGACGTCCGGCGGGCTCACCGTCGTGGGCGACGGGTCCAACAACGCCAACGGCACCGGCGGGACCATCCAGCACAAGAGCGGGGCCGATGGCTCGACGTCGCAGGGCATCGGGATCTATCTGAACAACACGAAGTCGCCGTCGTTCTCCTCGATGAACCTGCACGACTTCGACAACTTCGCGATCTTCGGGGGTCAGGTCAACGGGCTCACGATGCAGGGCGTGGTCGTGAACGGCACCAACGGCTCCAGCATCGCGAGCCCGCCGATCGAGGGCGCGGTGGTGTTCGATGTCAGCTCGACCAACGGATCGCTCACCGGCACCGCCAACATCACGTCCAGCACGATCAACGGCGGCTTCGGCGACAACCTCCGGGTGAACAATCTCGGCGGCACGCTGACGCTGAACGTGACGAACTCCAACCTCAACAACCCGGTGTTCGCATCGTCGCAGGACGACATGCTGCTGGTGGCGAACAACAGCGCCACCATGACCGCCACCGTGAAGGGCAGCTCGTTCGTGAACCACCAGAGCGGGGTGCTCGCGGGCTCCGGATCGCCCCGCGGCATCCAGGCGGTGGCCAACGGGAGCTCCAACATGACCGTGAACGTCGGAGGCTCGAACCCCGGCGACCCCAACACGTTCGACACGTCCTTCGTCCAGCTGGATCTGGCCCAGAACTCGACCGGGGAATTCCACTACCTGATCCAGGGCAACACGCTGCAGTACCTGGCCGGCTACTCCTCGTCCGTGGCGATCAACCTGTTCACCGGGGCGAACGTCACCGGGCTCATGAGCGGATCGGTGCTGAACAACACCATCACGCACGACGCCACGCTCGCGGCGTCGTCGGCCATCAACCTGAGTGACACCGGCGACGGGGCCTACGTGAGCAAGGTGAGCGGCAACAACGTCACCTGGTCGAGCGGTGGTCTCATCAACGCGTCGGCCGGCAACGTGGGCTCGAGCTCGAGCCCGATGGACGTGACCATCACCAGCAACACGATGAACCTCACCACGCCCTCGGCGGGCCAGCACGGGATCCTGGTCAACGCGGGGACCGGTGCCGGCGACACGAACAGCGTCTGCGCCGACGTCAAGACCAACAACGTGACGAGGGCGACGGGGACGGCCGGGTCCACCATCAGGGTCCGGAACCGGTTCACTGGGATCACGTTCCGCCTGCCGGGCTACGGGGGGAGCGCGACCGACATGACCGCGGTGCAGAACTTCCTGGCTGCCCAGAACACCCTGACGCCCAACCAGGGGGCGGACGCCAACACGGTCACCGCCACGAACGCGGTGGGCGGCACCGGCTTCGGCGGCGGTGCCGCCTGCACGCAGCCCTCCTGAGCGCACGAGAGAGGCTCGACGGAAAAGGGATGAGATTCAGCCGCCGAACGCAAGAGGGAGGAAGCTGATGAGTGGGACCCCGTTCTTGGGAGAGCTGCGGATCTTCTCGTTCGTCTACGCCCCGAAGGGTTGGGCCCAGTGCAACGGACAAGTCCTGCCGATCAACCAGAACCAGGCCCTGTTCTCCCTGCTGGGCACCATGTACGGGGGCAACGGCCAGACGACGTTCGCCCTGCCGAACATGCAGGGGAGGATCCCGATCCACGTGGGCAACGGGCACACCCAGGGTGAGACCGCGGGATCCACGAGCGTGACGCTGAACATCCAACAGCTGCCGACGCATCTTCATCTCCTGACCGGTTCGACGAAGTCGGACCGGGACACGCCGAACCCGAACACGACGGACCCCACGAACGCGTTGTTCGCCGACACCCAGGCGAAGATCTACGCGCCGCCCCAGGGGAACCTGACCACGCTCGCTCCGGCGGTGATCTCGAACGTCGGCGGCAGCCAGCCGCACACCAACGAGCAGCCATACCTGACGCTGAACTTCTGCATCGCCCTACAGGGCATCTTCCCGAGCCGCAGCTAGAGGAGGCGACATGTCAGATCCGTACACGGGCGAGATCCGGATGTTCGGCGGCAACTTCGCCCCCCAAGGGTGGGCCCTGTGCAACGGCCAGCCCATGCCGATCTCCGAGAACGAGGTGCTGTTCACGCTGATCGGGACGACCTACGGCGGGGACGGGCAGGTGACGTTCAACCTGCCCAACCTGCAGAGCCGGGTCCCGCTGCACCAGGGGACGGGGCCGGGCGGCTCGACGTACACCCTCGGCGAGCAGGCCGGCGTCGAGCAGGTGACCGTCACCGTCCAGCAGACCCCGAGCCACACGCACCCGGTGATCGCGACCACCAACATCGCAACGGCCACGGGTCCCGGCGGCAACGTCCTGGCGCAGTCCTCCGTGGCCCGGATGTACATCCAGGACCAGACCGACACGCAGATGGCGGCGACGTCGATCGGGCCAACGGGCGGAAGCCAGCCGCACGAGAACATCCAGCCCTACCTGACCGTGAACTTCATCATCTGCCTGTTCGGGACGTTCCCGCAGCCGAACTGAGGAGGAAACCGATGAGCGAACCATTCGTTGCCGAGATCAGGATGTTCGGGTTCAACTTCGCCCCGACGGGGTGGGCCCTGTGCAACGGGCAGCTCATGCCGATCAGCCAGAACACCGCGCTGTTCTCGCTGCTCGGGACATCCTACGGGGGCGACGGCAAGTCGACCTTCGCGCTGCCGGATCTCCAGGGGTCGGTGCCGATCCACGCCGGGCAGGGCCAGGGCCTGTCCGAGTACTTCCTGGGGCAGGAGTCCGGGGTCGAGTCCGTGACCCTGATCACCACGGAGATGCCCCTGCACACCCACACGGCATCCGCCCATGCCTTCGACCCCGGCGACGTCTTCGCGCCCGGCCCCACGGTCGTGCCCGCGACCGCGGACGGGGGGTTCGCGTATAACCAGACCGCGAACGCGAACCTGACGCAGTTCTCACCGCAGGCGCTGTCGATCGCGGGGGGCAGCCTGCCCCACAACAACATGATGCCGTACCTCACGCTGAACTTCTGCATCGCCCTGCAGGGCGTCTTCCCGCCGCGGGGCTGAGGGGGAACGAGGGAAGGAGTGGCCATCCAGACATCCACCGTCACCCTGAGGCCGGCGCGACCGGAGGACCGCGATTTCCTGCTCGCGGTGTACGCCTCCACGCGGGCCGAGGAGATGGCGATCGTCCCCTGGACCGACGAGCAGAAGGATGCGTTCGTCCGGTTCCAGTTCGAGGCACAGGACCGGCACTACCGCGAGCACTTCGCCCGGGCGTCGTTCGACGTCGTCCTCGTCGGCGGCGATCCGGCGGGGCGCCTGTACGTGGACCGCGGGCCGGCGGAGATCCGAGTGGTCGACATCGCAATCCTGCCGGAGTTCCGCGGGGCCGGAGTGGGCGGCATGCTGCTCGGCGAGCTGCTGAACGAGGCCGAACGGACGGGGCGCAAGGTGTCGATCCACGTCGAGCGGTTCAACCGGGCCATCGGCCTGTACCGGCGGATGGGCTTCACGCCGGTCGCGGATGCCGGTGGCGACGCGTACGTGTTGATGGAATGGGTTCGTCCCAGTGAGAGGAGCACCCGGTGAAGGAGGAACGGTTGACGATCAGCCGGCGCCGCTTCCTGCAGGCGGCCGGGGCGGGGGCTGGTGCGGCGGCGATGGGGCCGGTCCTGCTGGCCGACCGGGCGTTCGCATCGACCTCCCTGAGCCTCCGGGTGGGAGTCATGGCGCCATCCGGCGGCGAGTACACGAGCGCCGGGGCGAACCTGCTGGAGGGGATCCGTCTCCGGCTGGCCCAGGTCCATAAGCAGGTGGGGTCATCGGTGACGGCCGTCGAGGTACCGCTGGGGTTCGGCGGCGCGGACGGGGCGGCCGAGCAGCTGCTCTCGGGCGGCGTCGACGTGGTCATCGCAGGCATTACCGCCCCGGTAGCGGGGCAGGTGGCCTCGACGTTCGAGCAGCAACGTGTTCCTCTGATCGTGGCGAACCTCGGCGCGCACGCCGTCCGGCAGTCGGCGCGGAGCCCCTACGTCCTGCACCACGGGCTGCACTACTGGCAGTCGAGCTTCTCGTTCGGGTCCTGGGCCGCGAGCCACCTGGGGTCGCGCGCGTTCGTGGCCGCGCCACTGGCCGACACCGGCTACGACACCGTGTACGCGTTCCGGCGCGGCTTGGAGTCGGCCGGTGGGCAGGTCGTGGGGACGTTCGTCACCGAGACGTCCGACGACGATTCCACGCTCCGCAGCCTCTTCGCGGCGGCGTCGGCGGCCTCGCCGGACTTCGTGTACGCGCTGTTCTCCGGGAGCCGGGCGGCCCGGTTCGTCCGGGGGTACGCCTCGTCGGCGCTCGGTGGCCGGGTGCCGCTCACCGGCGGCGGGCTCATGGTGGACGACTACCTGCTGTCCCAGATCGGCTCGGCGGCGTTCGGTGTCCGCAACGCGCTGCCGTGGGTCCGAACCGCGTCCGACGCGGCGGCCGTCGCGTTCCGGAAGGCATTCAGGCGGCGGGCCGGGCGGGAGCCCGACGCGTTCGCGCTCATCGGGTACGAGGCGGCGATGCTGGCCGTCACCGGGGCGCAAGCGGCCCGGCAGCAGGGGAAGCCGTCGAAGGAGCTGATCTCCGCACTCGCCGGCGCGGACGTCGCGGCCCCACGGGGGACGCTCACTGTGGACGGCGGATCGAACACGGTCCGGAGCGGCGTGCAGATCCGGACAGTCCGGTCGGTGAACGGGAGCCTGGCGAACGTCTCGCTCGAGCGGGTGGCGGCGCTGGCGGCGTTCCCCGGCGAGCTCTCGTCTCTCGACACCGCGATGTCGTCCGGATACCTGAACGAGTACCTGCACGCGCAGTGACCGAGTTCCCCGATCTCGCCGCATTCGAGCAGTGCCGGGGCGACGAGTTCCGTCTGCGCCCGGACGAGGGCGAGAGCGTGCCGCTCGTGCTGGATCAGGTGACCGCGCTGGGCGACGGCCGGCCCCGGCCGGGCTTGGCCCGCCAGGAGCCGTTCTCCCTTCTCTTCCGGGGTCCGCCGGGCTTCGCCGCGCCCCAGCGGATCTGGCCCCTCGAGCACGACCGGCTCGGCGAGCTCCGCATCTTCCTGGTGCCGGTCGGCCAGGACCAGGAAGGGCGGATGCGATTCGAAGCGATCTTCAACTGACGTTCACCGAGATCCGCTGGGAGAACCCGCTGGCCGCTCGGGGCTGACGACCCGCGGCGACGAGCCGCTACCGGGAGGGTGCGGCCGTCCGGAACTCCAATCCGGCGTCGCCGCGATCGATCACGATCGTGTCGCCGTCGCGGATGTCGCCCGAAAGGAGCTGCATGGCCAGCGCGTCCTGGATCTCCCGCTGGATCAGGCGCTTCAGCGGCCGGGCGCCGTACGCGGGGTCGAAGCCCGTGTCGGCCAGGTAGTCCCGGGCCCCCTCGGTGAGCTCCACCGTCAGCCGCCGCGCGGCCAGGCGCTCCTGCAGGATCCGGAGCTGGATGTCCACGATCTTCGCGATGTCGTCGCGGCCGAGGGGCGAGAACACGATGATCTCGTCCACCCGGTTCAGGAACTCCGGACGGAACGTGGCCCGGACCTCGGCCATGACCTTCTCCCGGCGCTCCTCTTCCCCCGAGGTCACGTCGTTGAACACGTACGAGCCCAGGTTCGAGGTCATGATCACCACGGTGTTCCGGAAGTCCACGGTTCGGCCCTGGCCGTCGGTGAGCCGGCCCTCGTCGAGCAGCTGGAGCAGGACGTTGAACGCGTCCGAGTGGGCCTTCTCGATCTCGTCGAGCAGGATCACCGAGTACGGCCGCCGCCGGATCGCCTCGGTGAGCTGTCCGCCCTCGTCGTAGCCGACGTAGCCGGGCGGCGCCCCGATCAGCCGGCTGACCGCGTGGCGCTCCTGGTACTCGCTCATGTCGATGCGGACCACGGCCCGCTCGTCGTCGAACAGGAAGTCGGCCAGCGAGCGGGCCAGCTCGGTCTTCCCCACACCGGTGGGGCCCAGGAACACGAACGAGCCGATCGGGCGGTTGGGGTCGGACAGCCCGGCCCGGGACCTGCGGATGGCGTTCGCCACGGCGGCGACGGCCTCGTCCTGGTCCACCATCCGCTCGTGGATGGCGTCCTCCATGCGGACCAGCTTCTGGATCTCGCCCTCCAGGAGGCGCGAGACGGGGATGCCGGTCCACTTCGAGACGACCTCGGCCACGTCCTCGTCGTCGACCTCCTCCTTCAGCATCTTGGTGTCGGCCTGGAGGTCGGCCAGGGCCCGCTGGGCCTCCTCCATCTGCCGCTGGAGATCGATGATCGTGCCGTAGCGGAGCTCGGCGGCCCGCTCCAGGTCGCCGTCGCGTTCGGCCAGCTCGGCCTGCGAACGGGCCCGCTCGATCTCGGAGTTCAGTTGGCGGATCCGGTCGATGTGCTCCTTCTCCCGTTCCCAATGCGCCTTCATGCCGGAGCTCCGCTCGCGGAGGTCGGCCAGCTCGGCCTCGAGCTTCTCCAGCCGCCCCTTCGACGCCGCGTCCTTCTCCTTGCGGAGTGCGGCGCGTTCGATCTCGAGCTGCTTGATCCGCCGTTCCACCTCGTCGATCTCCACGGGCATCGAGTCGATCTCGATCCGCAGCCGCGAGGCCGCCTCGTCGATGAGGTCGATGGCCTTGTCCGGGAGGAACCGGCCGGTCACGTAGCGGTTCGACAGCAGGGCCGCCGCGACCAACGCGGCGTCCTGGATCCGCACGCCGTGGTGGACCTCGTAGCGCTCCTTGAGCCCCCGAAGGATCGCCACGGTGTCCTCCACCGACGGCTCCCCCACGAACACCGGCTGGAACCGCCGCTCCAGGGCGGGGTCCTTCTCCACGTGCTTGCGGTACTCGTCGAGCGTGGTGGCGCCGATGGCCCGGAGCTCGCCGCGAGCCAGCATGGGCTTCAGCATGTTCCCCGCGTCCACCGAGCCCTCGGCGGCCCCCGCGCCGACCACGGTGTGGAGCTCGTCGATGAACGTGATGATCTCGCCGCCGGACTCCGCGATCTCCTTCAGCACGGCCTTGAACCGCTCCTCGAACTCACCCCGGTACTTGGATCCGGCCACCAGGGCGCCGATGTCGAGCGCCACCACCCGCTTGCCCTTCAGGCCGTCCGGGACGTCGCCCGCCACGATGCGCTGGGCCAGGCCCTCCACGATCGCGGTCTTGCCCACGCCGGGCTCACCGATGAGGACCGGGTTGTTCTTCGTCCGACGGGACAGCACCTGGATGACCCGGCGGATCTCGTCGTCGCGGCCGATCACCGGATCGAGCTTCCCGGACCGGGCCAGCTCGGTGAGGTCCCTGCCGTACCGCTCCAGGGCCTGGTACTTCTCCTCCGGGTTGGGGTCGGTGACCCGCTGGCGGCCCCGCACCTTCGCCAGGGCCTGGAGGACACCGTCCCGGGTCAGGCCGGCGTCGGCCACCAGTCGGGCCACGCCGGCCGGCCCGTCGATCATGGCCAACAGGAGGTGCTCGGTGGAGACGTATTCGTCGGTGAGCTGCTCGGCTTCGGCGAACGCCCGCTCCAGGACCCGGCGCGTGGCCGGCGAGAGCTGGGCCTCGGAGCCGGAAGGCCCGTACACCTTCGGCATGCGGTCGAGGGCCTCGTCCACCCGGTCCCGGAGCGCGCGAGGGCTCAGGCCCATCGCGTGCAGCAACGGGTACGGAACCCCTTCGGGGTCGGACAGCAGCGCGAACAGCACGTGCTCGGGCTCGATGTTCTGGTGGTTTCGCGCGCCGGCCTGCGCCGAGGCGGCCTCCAGCGCGGCCCGCGACTTCATCGTCAGCTTGTTCAGGTCCATGTCGTTCGTTCGTTCTCCCAGTCGTCCTTGGTCATCGCGTACATGGCGTAGTCCCGTCGTCCCTGCCCGGTCGGCATGAACGACCGGAGCACGCCCTCCATGCGGAACCCCACCCGTTCGGCCACCGCCCGCATCGCCCGGTTCTCGACGTCCGTGGTGAGCGACACCCGGTGCGCCGATTCCTCGATGAACAGCCGGTCGCACATCAGGCGGAGCGCCTCCCGGCCGTGGCCGCGCCCCCGGTCGGCCCGCGAGAACACGGTGATGCCGAGCTCCCACACCCCGGGCGGGAGGGCCCACCTCGGGTGCCGGCCGTCGATCTCCCCCACCATGCGGCCGTCAACCTCGATCACGAGGTCGATCCGGCCGTCGGACAGCAGCCCCCCGGCGTCGACCCGACGGCGGAGCTCCTGGCGGGGCGGCGGACCGAGCGGGAGCCACTCCCGTGCCTCCTCGGTGTGCATCGCCGCCTCCATGTCCTCCAGCTCGCCCTTGCGGTAGGGCCGGAGCGTCACGCCGGCGCGTCGCAGCACGACCCTGGTCACAGGCCCTCCCACGGCATGCGGGGCATGCTCGATCGCGGGACCAGCGCGGTGGCGGCCCGTTGGCGCTCGGCCTCGCGCCGGGCCCGTTCGGCCTCCCGGAGGGCCTCCTCGGCCTCCCGGCGGGCCCGCTCGCGGGTCCGCTGCATCTCCCGGGCCATGGTCTCGACGGTCCGGCGGAGCTCCTCGAGCTGCCGCTCCATCTCCACGATCATCTTCACGCCGGCCAGATTGATGCCGTGCTCCTGGGTCAGCTCCTGGATCTCCCGGAGCCGCTCGATGTCGCGCTCGGAGTACCGGCGGGTGTTCCCGGCCGTGCGGGAGGGACGGAGCAGGCCCTTGCGCTCGTAGATGCGCAGGGTCTGCGGGTGCACGCCGGCCAGCTCGGCGGCCACGCTGATGATGTAGACCCCCCTGTCCTCCTGGCTCGATCGCCGTTCGTTCGCCACCAGTCCTCCCTCGATCACTCCACGCCCAGCGAGCGCCGCGGCGAATCGCTCTCGGCCTCCTGGAGCTGCCGGAGCAGGTCCTTCTGCTCGCGGGACAGCTTGCGGGGGACGTCCACGTTGACCGTCACCAGCAGGTCGCCGTGACCCCCCTTGCTCGGCGCGCCCTTCCCCCGGACCCGGAACGTCTTGCCGCCGGGCGTTCCGGCCGGGACCTTCAGGGTCACCGGCTCGTTCAGGGTGGGGACCTTCACGTTCGCCCCCAGCGCCGCCTCCGGGTAGGACACCGGCAGCTCCACCGTGAGGTCGTTGCCCCTGCGACCGAACACCGGGTGCGGCTGGACCCTGACCACCACGTACAGGTCGCCGGGCTGGCCGGCCGAGCGGGGGGCCTCCCCGCGTCCGGCCAGCTTGATGCGGGCGCCGTCCTTCACGCCCGCCGGGATCTTCACCTGGAGCTCGCGGGTGGCCTGGACGTGCCCGGTCCCCCGGCACGTGGCGCAGGGGTGCTCCACGATCCGCCCGGCTCCCCTGCACCGCGGGCAGGGCTGGGCCATCTGGAACAGGCCCTGGTTCACGGTGACCTGGCCCGCGCCCCCGCACTGGGGGCACACGACCGGGGTGGTCCCCGGCTCGGCGCCGGTGCCGCCGCACGTGGTGCACGTCGCAGCGCCCCGGATCTTCACCGGAACGGTGGTGCCCTCCATGGCCTGTTCGAACGACACCCGGACCTCGGTCTCGAGGTCGGCCCCGCGGGCGGGCTGGCGCCGGGAGGCCCGGCCGCCGCCCATCCCGCCGAACAGGTTCCCGAAGATGTCCCCGAGGTCGCCGATGTTCTCCACCCGGACCCTGGCCCCGCCGGGGAACCCGCCGAAGCCGCCGCCCGGCCCGCCCGGGCCGCCGAAGAAGCCGCCCGCGCCGGAGCCCACCATGTCGCGGACCCGGTCGTACTGCGTTCGCTTCTCCGCGTCGCCGATGACGTCGTAGGCGGCCGAGACCTCCTTGAACCGCTCCTCGGCCTCCTTGTTCCCGGCGTTCGCGTCCGGGTGGTGCTGCTGCGCGAGCTTCCGGTACGCCTTGCGGATGTCGGCCTGGCTGGCGTTCTTGGGCACGCCGAGGACCTGGTAGTAGTCCTTCTCCAGCCACTCCCGGCGGATGTCGCCGTTCACGCCAGCCTCCCTACTTCCTGGTCACCCGCACTCCGGCCGGGCGCAGGACCTTGCCCCTCAGCGTGTAGCCCTGCCGGAACACGTCAGCCACCACGGGCTCGCCCTCGCCCTCCGCCTCCGAGCCCATCAGCGCCTCGTGCCGTTCGGGGTCGAACGGCCTGCCCTCGGCCTCGATCCGTTCCAGGCCCTCCGCCCGGAGTATGTCCCTGAGCTTCGCGTACACGAGCTCGACCCCCCGGAGGAACTGTTCGAGGTCGGGGGTCCGTTCCGCGGCCATGAGGGCCAGGTCGAACTCGTCCAGAACCTCGAGCAGGCGCCGCATGAGCGGCTCCGCCGCGCGCTCCAGCGCGTTCGTCTGCTCCCTGAGGGTGCGCTTGCGGAAGTTGTCGAACTCGGCGGCGAGACGCTGGAGGTGCTCGCGGTACTCGGCGGCTTCTTGCTTGGCCTGGGCCAAACCCGTTGGCCCGGCGGGGGGGCCGGCGTGGCCGTGCCCGCCGGGGGGCGCTTCGCTCCTGCTCCCTTCGGTCGCAGAGCCCCCGGCGGTCCCGGCACCGCCGTCCTTGCTCGCGGTATCCGCCGTGTGCCCGTGGGAACCCGATGCGCCCGGGCCCGGCTCGTCTTGGCCAGCCGGCTTTTCGGCGTGGATTCGGCGCTTGTCCGTGACGCGGACCTTGGGGCGCTGGGGGTCGGAGCCGAGCCCGGGATCGGGGTGCTCCCGCGGCGCCTGATCTTCGGGACGCTGATTCTCGTGGTTGGGGTCGTGGGGCATTACGAGGCGTCTCCTTCGTCGACGATCTCGCCTTCCACCACGTCGTCGGAGCTCTCGGTGGTGCCGGGGGCGGAGCCGGCGTCGGGGCCGGCACCGGCCGACGTGGCCTCGCCGCCCGCGGCCTGCTGGGCCTGGTACATGGCGGGGCCGACCTTCTGGAAGGACTGCAGGAGCCGGTCGGCGGCCGACTTGATGGCGTCGGTGTCCTCGCCCTTGAGGGCCTCCTTGGCCTCGTCGTTCGCCTTCGTCAGCTCCTCGCGCTCGGACTCGGGGATCTTGTCCCCGTACTCCATGAGCGCCCGATCCACCTGGTAGGTCAGGTTGTCCGCGTTGTTGCGGGTCTCGGCGGCCTCCCGGCGGCTGCGGTCCTCCTCCGCGAACTTCTCCGCGTCGGCCATCATCCGGTCGATCTCGTCCTTGTTGAGGGCGGTCCCGCCGGTGATGGTCATGGCCTGCTCCTTGCCGGTGGCCGTGTCCTTGGCCGAGACGTTCACGATGCCGTTCGCGTCGATGTCGAACGCCACCTCGATCTGGGGCATGCCGCGCGGCGCCGGCGGGATCCCCACCAGGTGGAACTTGCCGAGCGAGCGGACCGCCGGGGATTGCACGGTCTCCCCCTCGCCCTGGAGCACGTTGATCTCCACCTGGGTCTGGTTGTCCGCCGCGGTGGTGAACACCTCGCTCTTGCGGGTGGGGATCGTCGTGTTCCGTTCGATCATGCGCTGGACGATCCCGCCCAGGGTCTCCACGCCGAGGGACAGCGGGGTGACGTCGAGGAGCAGGATGTCTTTCACGTCGCCCTTCAGGACCCCGGCCTGGATGGCCGCGCCGACGGCGACGACCTCGTCGGGATTGACGCCCTTGTGGGGCTCCTTGCCCCCCGTCAGCCGCTTCACCAGGTCCTGGATCATGGGCATGCGCGTGGCGCCGCCGACCATGATGATGTGGTCGATCTGCCCGACGTCCTTGCCCCAGTCCTTGACGGCCTGCTGGTACGGGGCCTTGCACCGGTCCACCAGGTCCACGGTCATCCGCTCGAACTCCCCCCGGGTCAGCTTCGTCTCGAGGTGGAGCGGTGACATCGTGCCGTCGTCGGACTTCGTGGCCGTGACGAACGGCAGGTTGATGGTGGTCTCGGTGACCTGGGACAGCTCGATCTTGGCCTTCTCCGCGGCCTCCTTGAGCCGCTGCATGGCCATGCGATCGCCGGAGATGTCCACACCGTTCGACTTGCGGAACTCGGCCACCAGCCAGTCGATGACGCGCTGGTCCCAGTCGTCGCCGCCCAGGTGTGTGTCGCCGTGGGTGGCCTTGACCTCGAACACGCCCTCGCCGATCTCGAGGAGCGACACGTCGAACGTGCCCCCGCCGAGGTCGAACACCAGGACGGTCTCGTCCTTGCCCTGCTTGTCGAGGCCGTAGGCCAGGGCCGCCGCGGTGGGCTCGTTGATGATCCGCAGGACCTCGAGGCCCGCGATCTGCCCCGCCTCCTTCGTGGCCTGGCGCTGGGAGTCGTCGAAGTACGCCGGGACCGTGACGACGGCCTGGGTCACCTTGTCGCCGATGAAGGACTCGGCGTCACGCTTCAGCTTGCCGAGGATCTGGGCGGAGATCTCCTGCGGCGTCCACTTCTTGCCGTCGACCTCCAGCGAGAAGTCCTTCTCCCCCATGTGGCGCTTGATCGAACGGACGGTCCGGTCCGGGTTCGTGATGGCCTGTCGCTTGGCCACCTCGCCCACCAGAATCTCCCCGTTCTTCGAGTAGCCGACCACGGAGGGCGTCGTCCGCGACCCCTCCGAGTTGGGGACGACGGTCGGCTC
>DASWED010000037.1:0-37544 GCA_036394995.1 Actinomycetota bacterium | reverse complement strand
GGGGGCGTCTTCGCCGGGGGCGACGTCGCCTTCGGGCCGCGCAACCTGATCGACGCCATCGGGGACGGCCGGCGCGCGGCCGCCTCGATCCACCGGATGCTGGGCGGCGACGAGCAGCCGGCCCGCCGGTTCCGGCGGGAGCTGCCGGTGATCGCGCTGCGGCGGCCCGTCCTGGACTACGACGCGGTGCCCCGCCAGCCCGTCCCCTCGGCACCGTCGGACCGCCGGATCGGCGTCGCGGAGATCGAGCTGGGCTACACCGCGGATCAGGCCCGGCAGGAGGCCGCTCGGTGCCTCCAGTGCTTCCTGAACATCTGGCTGGAGCCCGACCTCTGCATCCTGTGCGGCGGCTGCGTGGACATCTGCCCGGAGGGCTGCATCCGCATCACCCCCGTGGAGGAGATCGACTCGCTCGACTCACCGGTGCCGTCGAGCGCGCTGATCATCCAGGAGGACCGGTGCATCCGGTGCAACCTGTGCGTGGAGCGGTGCCCCACCGGGGCCCTCTCCATGGTGGGGTGGGAGGAGGGGCACGACGGGGCACATGACACCCTGGCCGCGATCGGGGCGGGGAAGTCGTGAGCGCCGAGAGGAACGGGCCGGACCCCTCCAGGAGGACCGCGCTCCTCGATGCGATCCTGCACCCCGGGCGGCGGTACCGGCAGAGCGAGCTCTTCCGGTCCGTCGTGCGCCATCCGGCCCCGGACACGCCCCGCGGCCGTGCCATGACCTCGTTCCACAACTTCTTCCTCCACGTGTACCCGGTGAAGGTCTCGCGGAGGACGCTGTCGTTCCGCTCGACGTACCGGCTGGGGTTCATCTCCTCGGTGCTGTTCTTCGTGCTGTTCGTCTCGGGGATGTACCTGATGTTCTTCTACGTCCCGTCGGTCACCGAGGCCTACCTGAACATGCACGCGCTCTCCACCTCGGTGGCGTTCGGCCAGCTCGTCCGGAACGTGCATCGGTGGGCGGCGCACCTCATGGTGCTCGTCGTCTTCCTGCACCTGATCCGGGTGTTCTACGCGGGGGCGTACCGCCGGCCCCGGCAGTTCAACTGGGTCATCGGCGTGGGGCTGCTGCTGTGCACCCTGGCCCTGTCGTTCACCGGATACCTGCTGCCCTGGGACCAGCTGGCGTTCTGGGCGGTCACGGTGGGCACGAACGTCGCCGGATACACGCCGCTCCTCGGGGACCAGGTCCGCCACCTGTTCCTGGGCGGCCAGGACGTGACCGGGGCCACGCTGCTCCGCTTCTACGTCCTGCACGTCTACATGGTCCCGGCGCTCCTGATGCTGCTGCTCGGCGTCCACATCTGGCGTGTCCGCAAGGATGGGTTCGCGTCCGACGATCCGCGTGAGCGGACCGCGGAGCCCGAGGCGAAGGCGGAGGAGAAGGAGATGGCACATGTCGAAGGCTGAGGAAGAGCCTCGGTACCGGCTGCTGGGCGTCATGCCCCGGGAGATCGAGGGCCGTCCCAAGCAGGAACCGGAGGACACCGTGTTCACGTGGCCGCACTTCCTGGTCCGGCACGCGGTGGTGGCGGGGGCCACGGTCGGGGTCGTGTTCCTGTTGTCGATCCTGTTAACGCGCCGCTGAAGGACATGGCCAACCCCAACCTCACCCCGCCCGTCGCGAAGGCGCCCTGGTACTTCGACGGGCTCCAGGAGCTCCTGGCCCACTTCCACCCGATGGTGGCGGGGGTCCTGGCCCCGACCGCGCTGGTCGCCTTCCTTGTCGCGGTGCCGTACCTGGACCGTTCGCGCGGCCGGCGGCTGCGAGACCGGTCCTTCGTCGTGGTCGTCGTCACGGTCGTCCTGGCGGCGGCAGTCATCCTGACCCTGATCGGCACGCTGTTCCGGGGGCCCGAATGGACCTGGGTGTGGCCGTGGGACCACCTCTACCTGGAGCTCTGACATGACGGACGCGAACGCCGATCCGGACGAGGCCAGCGGCATTCGGCGCAACGAGCCCGGGGACGCCGGTCGTCGCAAGTTCCTCGAGTACTCCTGGAAAGTGCTCGCCGCGGGGCTCGTGGTCGACGGGGCGTGGACGTCCTACGACCTCCTCAAGCCCTCGGCCGCCGCAGGGTTCGGGGGCATCGTGGACGCCGGTTCGGTGTCGGACTATTCGGAGGGCACGGTCCGGTATTTCCCGACGGGCCGGTTCTACGTGACGGCTGCCGACGGTGCGCTCGTCGCGCTGTTCCAGAAGTGCCCCCACCTGGGGTGTCGCGTCCCGTTCTGCGACAGCTCCGGGAGATTCGAATGCCCCTGCCACGGGAGCGTCTACAACGTTCGGGGCGAGTACGTGCAGGGACCCGCCCCCCGTGGGATGGACCGGTTCCTGATCAAGGTCCAGGGGGACAAGGTGCTCGTCGACACCGGGCATCTCGCCGAGGGGCCCGCCCGCGGCGTCTCCTCGATCCCCAGCGATGCGAAGGGCCCATCCTGCCTCGGGGAGTCTGGGGGCCAGGCATCTGGCGGTGGGATGAGCGCGGCCGAGCCTCCCGAGGGGACGTCCGGATGAGTTCGGCCGGCGCCGGACCATTCCACGAGGACGCGAAGCTCCGGAGGAGCCTGGGGCACTGGCAGTGGGCCGGGCTCGTCGTGTTCCTCCTGCTCGTCGCCTCGTTCCCCCTGTACAAGGCGGTCGAGTCCGGACGCCGGGACGATGCCCTCGCAGCCCGGCAGACCGCTTTGGTGACCACCGGCCACCGGCTGTGGAACCTCGACTGCTCGTCCTGTCACGGTGACAGTGGCCAGGGCGTGGACGCGCCGGCGCTCAACTCCAAGCAGTTCCTGGAGAGCGTCTCGGACGACCAGATGCACCACATCGTCCAGTCGGGCGTCCCGGGGACGGAGATGCCGGCGTGGTGGGACGAGTTCGGCGGCCCCCTCACCGACGACGAGATCGCCGCGCTCGTGGCGTACGTCCGTTCCTGGGAGAAGACCGCGCCCAGTCGACCGAACTGGCGCAACCCCGGCGGGCACATGTAGGGGGAGCGCCCATCACGTCACCGTGAAGTCCTGGTGCATCCCCATCCGGTAGTGCCCGGGGAGGTTGCACACCACGGCGTAGTGCCCGGGGGCCATGTCGATGTTCAGGGTCGCGGTGGTCCCGGCCTTCATGTCCCCGGTCTCCCCCACGTTGGTGACCCCGGGGCCCTCCTCGTCGATGCGGTCCTTCTCCCCCTCGAACGACACGATGGGGAGGTCCCCCGCCGGGGTGTCGGTGCGCAGGACCACGAACTCGTGGGTCCTCGACCCCTCGTTGGTCACCGCGAAGGTCACCGGACCCTCCGCCGCGGTGGCCGAGGACAGGTGGATGTACATCTCGTTCGGGGAGGTCTCCCCGAGGCCCACGGTCACGGCGCCCGGTGCGGCGGACGGAGGCGCGGACGGAGCGGCGGACGGAGACGGGCTGGGCAAGGGAGCGAGCGTCGTCGGCCCTCCCTGTCCGGACGAGTTGCACGCCGGGAGGAACATGGCAAGGCCGGCGAGCGCGAAAAGCGCCGTTCGTGACGTGCGGTGGCCCCAGGGCCCGAGCGAACGTTCCGTGGATGCGGTCATCGAGCCTCCAAGAGACGGATGTGGCAACTGTACGCGCCTCGGCCCGGGTGGTACGGGTCGTTCGGCACATCCCACCAGGTCCCTTCGGACCTATGCCGGACGGGACGACGCTCGCCGGGGAACGACGGAGGCCACCCGTAGAATCGAGGCGTGCCACCGACGTCCCCCCGCCCAAAGACCCGCCCCGAGGCACCCGTGGCCGAGGCGCAGGATGGGCTCTCCCCCCTGCTCGAGCCCCTGAACCCGATCCAGCGGGAGGCCGTGCTGCACACGGAGGGGCCGGTCCTGATCGTTGCCGGCGCCGGCTCGGGCAAGACCCGGGCCCTCACGCACCGCGTGGCCTACCTCATCCGGGAGCGGGACGTCTCGCCGTACGCGATCCTCGCGATCACCTTCACGAACAAGGCCGCCCGGGAGATGGTCGAACGGGTGGAGGGGCTCCTGGGGACCCGGATCGCGAAGGGCATGTGGATCCTCACGTTCCACTCGTCCTGCGCCCGGATCCTCCGGCGCGAGCACAACCATCTGGGGCTCCCCAGCACGTTCAGCATCTACGACGAGGGCGACACGGAACGGGTGCTGACGCTCGTCCTGCGGGACCTCCAGCTGGACCCGAAGCGGTGGCCCCCCCGGGCCATGGCCTCGGCCATCGGCAAGGCCAAGGACCACCTGCTGTCGCCGTCGCAGCTCATGGAGCAGGCCGGGAACTTCTACGAGCGTCAGGTGGCCGAGGTGTACGCGGGCTACGACCGCCGGGTCCGGGCGGCCGGCGCACTCGACTTCGACGACCTCATCTCGGAGACCGCCCGGCTGTTCCGGGACCACCCCGAGGTCCTGGAGCACTACCAGGAGCGGTTCCGGTACATCCTCATCGACGAGTACCAGGACACGAACCGGGCCCAGTACCACCTGGTGAACCTGCTCGCGGCGAAGTACCGGAACATCTGCGTGGTCGGCGACGCCGACCAGGGCGTGTACTCCTGGCGGGGCGCCACCATCCAGAACCTCCTCGACTTCGAGCGCGACTACCCCGACGCCGCGGTGTTCCTGATGGAGCAGAACTACCGCTCCACCCAGAACATCCTGGCCGTGGCGAACGCCCTCATCGAGCACAACGTCCAGCGCAAGCCGAAGTCGCTGTGGACGGAGGGGGCGAACGGGGAGCTGACCGTGCGGTTCCGGGCGGACTCCGAGCACGACGAGGCCGCGTTCGTGGCCCAGGAGATCGAACGCCTGGTGGAGGCGGAGGGGTACCGGTATCGGGACGTCGCGGTGTTCTACCGGACGAACGCCCAGAGCCGGGTCCTCGAGGACATCTTCATGCGGGGGGGCCTGCCGTACCGCGTGGTGGGCGGCGTCCGGTTCTACGAGCGCAGGGAGATCAAGGACATCCTGGCCTACCTCCGGCTGCTGGTGAACCCGCAGGACCTGGTCAGCGCCCGGCGGGTCATCAACACGCCGAAGCGGGGGATCGGCGACGCCACGGTGGCGGCCGTCGAGGAGTTCTCCCGGGACGAGGGGATCCCGTTCCTGGAGGCGTGCCGGCGGGTGGACGAGATCTCGGTCCTGGCGGCCCGGGCCAAGGGCGCGGTGCGCGGGTTCGTCGAAGTCATCGACCGCCTCCAGGCGCTGGTCCAGGGCGGCATCACCCCGTCGCAGCTGGTGGAGGCGACGGCCCGGGAGTCCGGGTACCTCGCGGAGCTGGAGGCCGAACGGACCGTGGATGCCCAGGGCCGGATCGAGAACATCCAGGAGCTGTCCGGCGTGGCCACCGAGTTCGAGGGCCGGGGCGGGGAGACCGTGGCGGACTTCCTGGAGCAGGTGGCGCTGGTCTCCGACGTCGACCAGTACGACGAGGACGCGTCCACGGTCACGCTCATGACCCTGCACATCGCCAAGGGGCTGGAGTTCCCGGTGGTGTTCATCGTGGGGATGGAGGACGGCGTGTTCCCGCACTACCGGTCGATGACCGACTCGGCGCAGCTGGAGGAGGAGCGCCGCCTGGCCTACGTGGGGATCACCCGGGCCAGGGAGCGGCTGTACCTCACACACGCCTGGAGCCGGTCGCTGTTCGGATCGCTCTCGTACAACCCGCCGTCCCGGTTCCTGTCGGAGATCCCCCGGGACCTCGTGCGCCAGCTGGAGCCCCGGACCGGCCGCCGGGAGGTCGTCTCCGAGGTCCGGGGGGGCCGTCCCCAGCCCGAGGTCCAGCCCGGCGACACCGTCCTGCACGACAAGTGGGGTGAGGGCGTCGTGATCAGCGTGAGCGGCACGGGATCGGACGCCCGGGCCACGGTGGCGTTCGAGGACGTCGGCGAGAAGCACCTCATGCTGGCGTTCGCCCCGCTGAAGAAGCTCTGAGGCCGCGGAAGCCCGCCAGGCCGAGGGGGCTTCGTTACACTCGGGCGGATGTCCACCGAGACCGGCGAGTCTCGTCCTCCCTTCGCCGAATCCCAGACCACAGAGGCTCCGGGCACGGTGGAGTCCGGCGCGCCCTCGCCCGGCGGCGGGGGGAACGGGAGGGGATCGCGGCACCGGGCCCTCCGGGCCAGTCGGCCGCGGTCCCGCCTGCGGCGCTGGCTGCTGATCGGCGGGGGCGTCTTCCTCGTGCTCCTCGCGGCGGCCACCGTCGACGCGTACCTCCAGGCCTACTCGGCCGTGAACGACCTCCGCGGGGTCGCGGACGGCCTGGCCGGCGCGCGCAACGCGCTCGGGAGGGGCGAGATGCCGAACGGCGACCCGTTCGGCAAGGCCCTCGACGCCACCGAGCGCATCCAGGCCGACCTGGCCCATGCCCGACCCACGTTCGGCTTCGTGGGGGCCATCCCGTTCCTGGGCCGGCCGGTGGTGGCGGTGCGCCAGCTGGCGGTGGCGTCGGAGGAGGAGGCGAAGGCCGCGGTGGGCGCGCGGGACCTCATCGACGACATGTCCGGCGGGGCGTTCTCGGCCACCGGCGGCGACTCTGGGCAGGGCGACCGGACGAAGTGCGCCGACGAGCCGACCAAGGAGGCCAAACAGGCCTGCAAGGAGGCCAGGGACAACGGCGGCTCCACCGAGCCCGGTGGTCCCGCGAGCCCGTTGTTCGCGAACGGCCGGTTCGACCTGGCGGCGCTGGAGTCGTTCCGCCCCCGGGTCCAGGAGGTGGTGGACCGCCTGCACGCGGCGGAGCGGGCAGTGGAGGCCGTCCCCACCGCTCCGTTCATCTCGAAGGCCACCGATCTGAAGCGGGACCTGCTGGCCGAGGTCCAGCAGGCCGAGCGGGTCGGCGACAGCGCGCTGCGGGGGATGGCGCTGCTCCCCGCCCTGTTCGGCGAGGACGGGCCCCGGCGGTACTTCGTGGCGTTCGGCGACCTCTCGTACATCCGCGGGGCCGGCGGCTCGACGCTGGCCTACGCCATCCTCACCGCCGACGACGGGGCCATCTCGATCTCGCAGTCCCAGCAGGTATTCCGGAACCTCGACGACCAGACGAACGTGCCGGTGGAGGTGCCGCCCGACAACTGGTACCTCACCGGACCAGATCCCCTGAAGGACCAGATCCGGCTGGGGAACGCGAACTACTCGCCCCACTTCCCGTCGTCGGCCGTGGTCATGGCCCGGATCTACGAGCAGCTCACCGGCGAGCACCTGGACGGGCTGATCCAGGTGGACGCGGTGGCCGTTGCCGACATGCTGAAGGCCACGGGGCCCCTCGAGGTGCCCCTGTGGGACGGCGAGATCAACTCGAACAACGCGGCCAAGATCGCGTACATCGACTCCCACATCCGGTACCAGCAGGGGCCGGAGCGCAAGGACCTCGCCGCGCAGATGGTGGCGGAGGCCTGGAGCCGGATCGCCGACCCCCGGGACGGGGCCCAGCTCCTGGCGTCGGTGATCCAGCTGGGGAACTCGCTCGCCGGCAAGCACCTCCAGGTGTGGTTCGCGGACCCGAACGAGCAGCGGGGGGCCGAGGAGCTCGGGTGGGCGGGCAACATCGAGCCGGCGGACGGCGACTACCTCTATCTGGCCGAGGACTCCCAGAGCACGGACGCCCTGGCCTTCTTCACGAAGACGACCGTGCAGCACCAGATCGCGATCCAGGACAACGGCGACCTGAAGGTCAGGACGGTGGTGAAGATGGGACTCAACGTGCCGCCCATCGACCGGGTCCGGCCCATCGTCTCGAAGCACGGCGACAACCGGAGCACGCTGTTCAACCTGTACATCGCGGCCGGCGCGACGCTCGACTACGTGGCCCGGGACACCGGGGTGGCCCACTTCCGCGTGCACCACGTGCTCCGGCACACCGAGGCCGGGAAGCAGGTGCTCTCGGCGTTGCTGGCGGCGCCCCCCGACGAGCCCACCGACCTCATCTTCGTGTACACCGTGCCGCACGGGATCATCGACGTGGACGGCCGCCGGGTGCTCCGGCTGACCATGCAGGTCCAGCCGAAGGTCATCCCGGACGAGCTGGTCCTGGAGGTCACGGCGCCGGAGGGGACCGGCTTCGGCGACCTCCCGAAGCCGTTCGTGGTGAAGGGGCGCACGGTCCATCTGACGAAGACCGCGGACCGCGACTTCTCGATCGAGATCCCGCTCTCGTAGTGGCCGCCGTCGACGGTCTCGCGTTCACGCCGGCGCTGGAGCAGGCCCGCCTGGTCCTGGAGGGCGAGGTCTCGCCGGTGGACCTGGTGGAGGCGTACGCGCGCCGGATCGAGGACCTGGACGGTCGAATCGGCGCCTACCTGACCCTCTGTCTGGGCCGGGCCCTCGAGGAGGCCCGGGCGGCGCAGGAGGCCGTGGCGCGCGGACCCGCGGGTCTCGGTCCGTTCCACGGCGTTCCCATCTCGATCAAGGACCTGTACGACACCGCGGGAGTCCGGACCACGTACGGCTCCGGCGCGTACGCCGACCACGTGCCGGTCGCGGACGAGGAGTCCGTCCGCCGGATCCGGGCGGCCGGGTTCCTGGTCATCGGCAAGACGAACACGCCGGAGTTCGGCAGCGTGCCGTGGACGGAGCCCCGGGCCTTCCATCCCTGCCGGAACCCGTGGAACCTCGAACGGACCCCCGGCGGCTCCTCGGGGGGCGCGGCGGCGGCCGTGGCGGCGGGCCTGTGCCCGGTGGCCCAGGCCAGCGACGGCGGTGGCTCGATCCGGATCCCCGCGTCCGTGTGCGGCGTGTTCGGCATCAAGCCGTCCCGGGGCCGGGTCACGGCCGCGCCCGGCCCGGCCCACATGCTGTCGCAGCGCGGGCCGATCGCCCGGACGGTGGCCGACGCCGCGGCCCTGCTGGACGTGATGGCGGGCCCCGCGCCGGGCGACCCGTGGTGGGCCGAGCCGCCGGCTCGTCCGTTCCTGGCCGAGGCCCGAGACGAACGGGACCCCGACCGGTTGCGGATCGCGTTCACCCCGAAGGCCATCGCGCCGGTGGACGTGGCGGCGGCGAACGTCGGGGCCGTGGAGGAGGCGGCGTCCCTGCTGGAGTCCCTCGGGCACGAGGTGAGGGAGGAGGCCCCGCCGGCCGGGGAGGACCTGCTGTACCGGTTCCCCGTGCTGTGGGCGGTGGCCATGGCCTCCCGCGAACCCCGCCCGGACCTCGATCTGGTGGAGCCGTTGAACCGTGAGCTCATCCGGATGGGCGACGCCACGACCGCTGCCGATTACCAGCGGACGTGGGCCGACATCCAGCGTTCGCTGCGGCCGGTGGGGGAGTTCTTCGAACGCGTCGACGTGCTGCTCTCGCCAACCGTGGCCACCGGGCCGCCCCTGATCGGCGAGTTCCGAAACGACGAACAGCCCCTCATGGAGCTCATCCGGGCCGGTTCGTTCACGCCGTTCACGAGCCTGTGGAACGTCACCGGCCAGCCGGCTGCCTCCGTGCCGTGGACACTCGATCCCGACGGCCTGCCGGTGGGCGTCCAGCTGATCGGACGGATGTTCGACGAGGCCACGCTGATCCGCGTCGCCGCGCAGGTCGAACGGGCCCGCCCCTGGATTGACCGCCGGCCCCCGATCGCCTGACACTTCGCCCCGCGATGGTGCGCGGGCGTCCGCGGTCGTCGGGGAGGAGACACCATGCGAACGGGAGAGGCGGGGAACGAGGCCCTCTCGCCGCTGTCGAGGGCGATCATCAGGGCGTCGGCGGTGGCGTTCGGGGCGCTCGGGGTGGTGCTGTTCGTGGCGCCGGCGTGGTCGGCCGAACGGTTCCCGTGGGGCGTCTCCGACTTCGTGGCCATGACCATCGGGGGGTGGTGCATCGGGAACGCCGTGCTGGCCTGGCAGGCCGCGCACATCTGGCGATGGCGCTCCGTGTACCCGAGCCTGATCTACCTGTGGGTGTTCGGCGTGCTCCAGGCCGGCGTCCTCGTGTGGTTCAAGGACAAGGTCGACCTGGGCGTGGCGCTGGCGTGGCCCTACGTCGGGACGCTCGCGCTGGCCGTTGTGGCCGCGGTCGTCGGCATCCGCGACCTGGTCCGCCTCCGGCCGTCCCGGGGCCCGGAGGGGATCCCCGCGCCGCGGTGGGTCCGGGGCCTGTGGGCCTTCTTCGCGCTGTTCGTGGGGTTCCTGGCGGTGGTCGCGGCGCTGGCGCCGAAGGGGGCGCTGAACGGGCGGGTGTTCCCCGAGCCGCTCACGCCGTTCACGTTGCGGGCGTTCGGCGCGTTCTACCTCTCGCTGGTGCTCGGCACCGTGGCCCTCACCCGGGCCCGGACGATGGGCCCCACCACCACGTTCCTGTCCGGTGGCCAGGGCCTGATCGTGCCGACCACGGCGGCGGCGTTCGTGTACCTCGACCGCTTCCACGTCGGGGTCCACCACCTCCAGGCGCTGTACATCGCCGCGTACCTCGGGGCGTTCGTGGCCTCGATGCTCGTGTTGTGGTGGGAGCGGCGGGCCAGGCGGTCGAACCTGGCGCCGTCCGAACCGGAGGTCGCGCTCACGAGCTGACCGCGGCCGGCGCCGTCTTCTCCCGGGTTCGCTGCCGTGTCGGACCCACGGGGTACCTTCGTTCCGGGCCTCGCCCCCTCGGGCCTCGTCTTGTCGAACGCACGAGGAGGGGGAGACAATGCCCATCGATGAACGTTCAAGGCATCGGCTGTACCTTCGCCTGGAGGAGGTCCTCGGGCCAGAGGAGGCCACTGTCCTGATGGAGCACCTGCCGCCCGTGGGGTGGGCCGACGTCGCCACGAAGCACGACCTGCGAGAGCTGGAGGACCGGCTCACCACCCGCATGGAGGCTCTCGAGGACCGGTTGGGGCTGCGGATGGAGTCGCTCGAGCACCGGACGGATTCGAAGCTGGGTCAGCTCGAGGCGCGCATCCTTCGGACCACCGTCCTGGCGAACTCCGCGTCGATCCTCACGGTCGCCGGGATCGCCTTCGCCGCCGCGAAACTGCTCTAGGAACGCGGTGCCAGACCTTCGGCCGACTGGCCACGCATCGTATGCGTCCGGGGCCAGCGCCGCCCCCTTGGGTCGCCGCACCGCCGTGCTTGAGAGGCCTGGAACGGGGTAAGTTCGCGACGCTCCAGGGCACCACCCGCTTCGGCGCCCGCGACCGATGAGGGGGACTGTATGTCGAGGAAGCTCCTCGCCGCCGCCGCGGCGGCCTGGCTGCTCGTGTCCGCGAATCCCGCCGCCACGGCTCCGGCGCCGGCGACTGCTGCGGCGGCCACGAAGATCCCGTTCTCCATCGACCCGTACTACGAGGCCCGGGTCGAGAACTTCTACACGACGCAGTTCCCGTCGCGATGGACGAACCAGGTGTCGGGCACGGCGTGGCGGACGAGCCACGACGCCGCCGCGAACTGGATCCGGGACGAGTGGTCACGCCTGCTGAAGCCGTTCGCGTCGGAGGGCGCGTTCGCCGAGCTCCGGCCGTTCAACTTCACCGACCCCAATGGCGGCTCCGACAACCAGGACCCGTTCGGGATCGTCGGGCCGGAGTCGAACGTGATCGCGTTCGTGCCCGGCGCCGATCCGGTGCTGCGCAACCAGATCGTGATCATGGGCGGTCACTTCGACTGCGTGGACGTCGTGGTCGACGGCGGGCTCGACTGCGGGATGCAGATCCCGGTGGTCACGGCGGTGCTGGAGGGGCTGGCCCGGTACTGGCAGGCCAACGACCTCCGGCCCCGGCGGTCGCTCGCGCTGTTCGCCATCGACGGCGAGGAGCAGTGCCTGTGCGGCTCGGTGCACTACACGACGGTGGGCTCGCCGAACGCGCTGTTCGAGCACCTCGAGCTGCCGCCGCAGATGTCGGTCGTCGCGTACCACGACACCGACATGGTGGGCGCGAACTACCCCAACCGGATGTTCGGTCTGTCCTCGAACGACTTCATGCCGCTGAACGTCTTCTCGGCGCCGGCGGAGGAGAACCCCGAGCGCCTGCTGGGCCCGTTCGCGTCGTACTACGCCGCGATCGCCAACCCGGCGTTCCTGGCCAGGTTCCGGTTGTACCGCGAGGCCATGCTCCGCCAGCGGGACCGGTTCTTCGCCGACATGCACGCGAAGTATCCGACGTGGACGTACCGGGACGGCGTGACGAAGCCGCTGTTCACCGATGCGCAGAAGAAGTACATCAACATCGTCGACGACCCCCTGGACCGCTCGGACCACACGATCTTCATCGCGAACGGCATCCCGGCGGACATCAACATCGGGTTCAGCGACCCGTCCGCGGCCCCGCCGGGCTGGATGCCGTACCACCACCCCGGGGAGACCCAGGAGGAGGTCGAGTACTTCCGGAGCGGGCGGATGGCGCTGAACGCCGACACGCTGCTCGGCTACGAGGCCACGGCCGCGTGGATCGCGTACGAGGCCGGGGCGGGCGAGGACTCGCCGGCAACGGAGCCGTTCTTCGTCGGCGAGACCTCGCCGGGCGGACTGCCCCCGATCGAGGGCGTCCAGGTCGGGATCCAGGGGCGCGACCTGCCGGCCATGCCGGCGAACCAGGTGGCCGGGAGGTGGACGGCGCTCGGGACCGGCGACACGATCGTGCGGGCGCTGGCCATCGACCCATCGAACCCCAGCCGGATGTACGCGTCGGCCCAGACCCGGGGCGTGCTGGTGTCCTCCGACGGCGGCGCGACGTGGCGGCGCAGCAACACCGGCCTGGGAGGGTTCGCCTCGCCGTGGAGCGTGACGATCGACCCGGCGAACTCCCGGCGGCTGTACGCGTCCACGCAGCACGGGGGGGTGTTCCGGTCGGACGACGCCGGGCGGACGTGGGTTCGGACGACGCGCGCGGCGGACGCCAGGAACGGCGACGTGTCGTTCGTGGCGCCCCAGCAGCCGTTCGTCAACAGCACCGACATGCTCCAGGACAACATCGCCATCGACCAGAAGCACAGCCGCCCGGGCGGGACGTGGGTGTACGGCATCAACCAGTGCCTCCACCAGTTCGCGCTTTCGGGGCAGGCGTGCTCGACCCGGGCGGACTGGCCGGAGAAGGGCTACGACCGGTACGGGACGCTCCTCGAGTACTACCGCTACGCGAGCGACGCGGCCGTGATGGACGGGGGAACCGTGATCGCGTCCGGGTTCAGCACGTACATCACGCCCGGCGGGACGTTCCGGACCACCGACGGCGGCCGGTCCTGGAAGTACACGTGGCAGACGTCGTCGGGTGGGTCGCCGGGCGACTCGAACCTGTGGCGGGTCGTCCGGGCCACGCCGACGCGTGCCTACACGTCCGGGACCGGCGGCGTGTTCCGGACCGACGACGCCGGGCTCACCTGGAAGAACCTCCAGGCGCCCAGCAGCGAGGTCCGGGCCCTGGCGGTGGACCCGACGAACTCGGACGTGGTGTACGCGGGCTCGTGGAACGCCGACGGCGGGGTGTTCGTCACAAGGGACGGCGGCTCGACGTGGAAGCGCATCTCGAACGGGCTCCCCGACCGAGCGGGCATCGCGCAGCTGGCGGTCGACCCGTCGAACCGCAAGCGCCTGGCCGCGGCCACGTACTGGTACGGCGTGTACCTGTCCACCGACGGCGGCTCGACCTGGAAGATGGCATCAGCGGGCATGCCCGAGATCGCGCGCCAGCGCCTCGACGACGTCGACTTCGCCGCGAACGGCACCCTGTACGCGACCTCCCACCACGGCATCTACCGCTTCGCCGCAGCGTAGGAGTCGCTACAGGGACCAGTCCACGGGACGCTCGGGCTCGTAGCTGCAGAACGTGCCGGTGCGGATGGCGTTCGAGAGGTGGCGCCACAGGGGCTCGTCGTGCTTCCGGATCACCTTCAGGGAGGCGCTGATGGCGTTCCGCACGTTGACCCTGGCGCGTTCGGCGGGGGAGGCGGCGCGGCGGGAGCGGCCGCCCAACCCGACGGCCGACGACAGCTGGTCGGCGATCGCGTCGATCTCCCAGCGCGCCTTCCCCGCCCGCTCGGGGTCGTTATTCTCCTCGGCCTCTTCCAGCTCGCTGCGAAGGTCCTCCAGCCTGGCGCGGTAGGCTTCGCGGGCCCTCGCGTCCAGCACCTCGCCCGCGTCGCCCGGCCTCGCGGCGGTGAGGCCGTCCTGGGCGACCGAGACCGTCGTCCGCGCGCCCCCGCCGGCACCCGACGCCGCCGTGACCAGGTCCATGACGTGCACCTCCACGCCCGGCCGGATCAGGAGGTGGGCGATGTACCGGAGGCCCTTCGCGTCCTTGAGCCGGGCGACCGTGCCGCCCAGGCCGACGGTCCAGAACTCGCCCTCCCGGCGGAACATCCCCGACGGGACCGGTGACCGGTCCGGACCGACCGCCGCCGAACCTGGAGCCGCCCCGAGGAGCCCCTCGGCGTCGTCCACCGTCTTGCGCATCCCGACTTCCCGTCCGATGTCGAGGGCCTCGCGCACGAGCTCCTCGGCGCGCGTCCGGTCCGCCGGGTCCCCCCGCCGCAGGAGCATCTGGCCGTGGTACAGCAGCGCGTGGGCCTCGAACGGCCGGTTGCCCGTCCGCCGGTCCTCCTCCTCGGCGTGGACGAAGTGGACCTCGGCGTCCTCCCACCGTTCCAGCGTGGTGGCCAGGACCCCCAGGAAGAGCGAGACGGGGCCGAGGACGGCGGCGGCCGGCCCGATCACGACGTGCCGGTCGGCGAATGGCAGCAGCATGCCGTACAGCACCCCGGCCCGGTCCCGGTCGTCCAGCAGGTGGCAGGCGTGCGCCGCGTCGACGAGGGCCGACAGCCACGTCACGTCCCGGGGGACCCCGGCGAACCCGTCGCGGGCCACGGCCTCGAAGTCCGTCCGGGCCTGGGCCTCCCGGCCCATCAGCGCGGAGGCCTGGGCCAGGGTGCACTGGAGCGCGGGGAGGTTCGGGATGGCGTGGACCATCCCTCGGACCGCCCCCTCCACCTGGTCGATGACGCCGCGGTGCAGGCCGATGCAGAACACCTGCATCGCGTAGCCCATCGTGGCCCACGTGGAGTCCCCGGTCATCGCTCCCCGCCCCAGCCGGAGGGCGTCCTCGGCCAGCCGCTCCCCGTCGGTGAACCGGCCCTCGAGGATCGCGTCCATGCCCAGGCAGAGGGCTGCGAACCACTGGGTCGTCGGGTCTCGGAGCTCGTCGCCGATACGGCCGACGAGGGCGGCCTCCCGCCCGGCCTCCACCATCCGTCCCGCCTCGAGGAGGTCCATCACCCGATACACCCGGCCCAGGCCCTCCAACAGCCGGTTCCCACGGCGGGAAGCCAGCCGGATGACCTCGTCGGCCGTCGTCATCCGCTCCTCCAGGTTGTCGGGGGTCCACGTCGCCCAGTGCCGCGCCGACAGGGCGTAGGCGAGGGCGTCCGGATCGTCCAGGCGGCGAGCGAGCTCCACAGCCTCTGCGGCGAGCTCGGAACGCCGCGACTGGGTTCCCGCCGACCAGTACAGGTGCGCGGCCAGCCGGGCCAGGATCCGCGAGCGGAGGTCGGATTCCATGCCGTCGAGCGCGGCCAGGGCCTCCTCCAGCAGCGCGATCTGGGGCTCGTTCGGGATGCCGACCTCGAGGCCGAGCATCACCACCACGGAGCCGGGTCCCAGGGCGGCCCGGCCCAGCAGCTCCGGGTCGCCGGCCCGCCGGGCGGCTTCCACCGCCTCCCGGAAGGCCGTGCTGGCCCCGGCCTCGTCCCCCGAGCGCCACATGGCGTCTCCCAGGCCGAGCAGCATCTGGGACCGCATGTCGTCGCCGCCGCCCAGCAGCTCCAGGGCCTGGAGCGCGGACTCGTACAGCCGGACGGCCTCCTCGTACGCCAGCAGCTCCACCGCGCGCTCGGCGGCCATCCGCGCGTACGCCACGGCGGCGTGGAGGTCCCCGGAAGGCGCGGCCTCCAGGTAGTGGTGGGCCAGCTCGTTGAGGTGCACCGGGGAGGCCGGGCCGTACAGCTCCTCGAGCGTCTCGGCCACACGCCGGTGGTACCGGACGCGCTGGATGGTCGTGAGCTCGGCGTACAGCGTCTCCCGGACCAGCGCATGGGAGAACCGGTGGTGCCCGATCGCGCCGGGGACCTCCTCGACCAGCCCACCGGCCCCGGCCTCTTCGAGGAGCGACAGCAGCTCGTCCGGTTCGACCTCGGCCACTCGCGCCAGGAGCTTCGCCCCGAAGTCCCGTCCGATCACCGACGCCACCCGGAGGATCGCGTTGCAGTCCTCCGACAGCCCGCCCAGGCGCCGGCCGATGACCTCCCGCACGCCCTGGGGGACGGCCACGCTCCACGTCCCGTCCCCGCCCGGCTCCAGTCGGTTCGCGGCCAGCAGGCGGACCACCTCGGCCACGAAGAACGGGTTCCCCTCGGTCATCTGGTGCACGGTCTCGACGAGCGCGGCCGACGGGATCGATCCGGCGGACGCCTCGATGAGCTCGGCCACCTCGTCGCCGGAGAACCCCCGGAGGGCCAGCCGGCGGGCCATGGTCAGCCGGCCCAGCACGGGGCTCAGCGGGTGCTGCCGGCCCAGCTCCTCGGCCCGGTAGGTCCCCACCACGAGGACCGGCGAGGACTGGATCTCCCGCACCACGAACTCCAGCAGCAGGAGCGACGGCTCGTCCGCCCAGTGCAGGTCGTCGATGACGATCAGCAGGGGAGCGCGGCGCGACGCTGCCCGCAGCAGTGAGGAGACCCCGTCGAACAGCCGGAACCGGGCCCGCTCGGGCGGGAGCGCCGACAGCGACGACGGCGCCTCGACACGTTCGCCCGCCTCCTGGAGCAGCTGAGCAAGGGAGTCGGCGGAGGGACCCTCCTCACCCGGCTCCGCGCCGGCCGCGCCCGAGCCCGAGGCCTCCTCGCGGAGGATCTCGACCCACGGCCAGTACGCGGGGGTTCCCTGGCCCTCGAAGGCCGACCCCCACCGGACGGTCACGCCCCGATCGCGGGCCAGGCCGGCGAACTCCTCGGCCGTGCGCGTCTTGCCGATGCCGGGCTCACCCACCAGCAGGGCCAGGCCGCCCCGGCCCGCGACGGCGTCGTCGAGCAGGGCGGACAGCTCCGCCATCTCCTGCTGCCGGCCGACGAACAGCCGGCCGGGCGTGCGTGGTGCGGGCTGGGCTCTCTGCGTCTCCACGGATCCACCCCCCCGGGCACCGGGGGCTCGCCAGTGTAGTCGTTGCCTTCGGCCCAACGATGTTGCGCGTTCCCGAACGCCAGATGGTCGGTGCGCCCCGCGTCGCAGGAAAGGTGGGAGCAATGAGCGCGATCGAGACCCGCAGCGCCCAGGCCATCAGGCCGGTCCCGACGCCGCCGAGCCCGGCCGAGGCCGGCGACACGGACGTCGTGGCCGTCGTCCTCGGCGACGGGACCGTCCGCCCCGTCGGCGGCGGTTCCGATCCGGTGGGGTCGGCCTGGGAGTGGCAGACCGGGCACATCTCCGGCCGGAACTGGATCCTGTGGTGGGAGCGCCGCCGCTGGCCGGCCGAGCCCGCGCCGGCCATACCCGCCGCCGCGCCCGAGACCCGAGGCCCGGCCGCCGCGTAGCTCCCCTTCCACGGCCTCCCGGATCCCGGCAGAGCCCGGTTCTTGGACGAACCCCTCCAAACCCGCACGGGTCCTCCGCCGGGCGGGCCGAAAGCCCTTGACACCCTGCTCCAAGGGGTCTGGAATCGGACCAGGCAGCAGCGAGGGTCGCTGCCACGTGGCGCGGGGCCTGTCCGCAGCGCAAGGGGGGCCGCCCCGCGCCGGGGTGGAGGTTCGCATGAGAGGGGGCCGGAGCTCGGCCGGCCGGGGGCGCAGGTCGCCGGCGACGCTCATCGCCGCACTGTTCATCGTGGGCTCGCTCGCGGTGGCGACGCCTGCGGCGGCGGACCCGTCGCCGTGGGTCCAGGCCTCCGTCAGCGGCGACTTCATGTACGGCTGCAACTTCGCACCCATCGCCTCGGCCACGGTCACGGTCAAGGATTCGCCCGGCGGCGCGCAGCTCCTCAACACCGACGTCCCCACGGACGGGGAGGGGTGCTTCGACTTCGATCCGGGCCAGTACGGTGTCGACCTGGCCCCCGGAGTGTTCATCTCGGTCACCGACGGATCGAGCACCAAGGAGCTCACCCTGGTCCCGCTCTCCGTCGACCTGGTGGACCCGGCGAACGACATCGTCACCGGCACCGCCTCGCCCTCCACCGCAGTGACGGTGTCCGTGGACGACTACGACGCGTTCCACGAGGAGCTGGTGGTCACGTCGGACGGCTCGGGGGATTGGGTGGCGGACTTCGGAGCGATCGCGGTCGACATCACCCCCTTCCTGCACGGCGGGGCGCAGATCTTCGACGGCGACGGCGACGCGACCACGGCGCAGCGGGATCCCGCCAGGGTCGACGGCGACATCACGTTGGACGCCGTCGAGGGGTGCGGGTTCGTCTCGAACGGCTCGGTGACGGTCACGATCAAGGACGCCCCGGGCGGCACCCAGCTGTTCAGCGGCCCGGCGTCCACCGACGGCGACTGCTTCTCCATTGGACGGGACCAGCACAGGCAGGGCCTCGCTCCCGGCATGTTCGTCTCGGCGACCGACGGGATCCGGTCCAAGGACGTCACGCTGGTGTCCGTCTCGGTGGACGACATCGACGCGGTCGCCGAGACGGCGGCCGGGACCGCGCCGGCGAACGCCGACGTGGACGTCGGAGCGGAGGTCCAGGACGGCTCGTCCGACGCCTCGATCCACGTGACGGCCGACGGGGCGGGCGCGTGGGCGGCCGACTTCTCGGGCGTGTTCGACCTGACGGCCGGGGTCACGGTCTCCGGGACGGTTCATGACGGAGACGGTGACGGAACCGTCGCTTCGCGGCGGGTCCCCTCCATCCGGGCCGACCTCAGCTCGGAGGAGATCGGAGGCGACGGCTTCACTCCGAACTCCTCCGTGACCGTGACCGTGAAGGACGCTCCTGGCGGGACGGTCCTGTTCAGCGGGGAGTTCCCCACCGGCGGAGTCAATGGATTCTTCGGCAACGGCGGGTTCATCCTCTTCGGCCTGCAGCACGGCCAGCACCTCGGACCCGGGATGGTCGTCTCCGCGACCGACGGGACGCACAGCGACGAGTTGACCATCGCGGCCCTGGCGATCACCGCGGTCGATCCCGGCGCCGACAAGGTGACCGGGACCGCCGCCCCGGGCGCGCAGGTGGTCGTACGGGCCGAGAGCCCCACGAGGGGCGCCACGAAGACGGTGACCGCGGACGGGACCGGGGCGTGGACCGCGAAGTTCGCCGGCCTCGTGGACATCGTGAACGGGTCGGCGGCGCATGCCGAGATCAGGGACCTCGAGGGCGACACCACGAACGCCGCCGCGCTGGCCCCGTCCATCAACGGGAGCCTGCCCTCCGATCTCGTCGACGGATGTGGCTTCGGGCCGGGGGACCCGGTGACGGTCACGATCAGGACCGCCTTCGGGGGGACCACGCTGTTCAGCGGCGCCACGCCCGCCGACGGGCTCGGCTGCTTCTCGATGAGCCGGGCCGTGCACGGCCAGGACCTCGTGGCGGGGAGGTTCGTCAGGGCCACCGACGGCGTCGTCGCGAGGTCGACGACGCTGGCGACGCTCACCGCGATCTTCGACTTCGCGACCGACCTCATCTCCGGAACGGCTCCTCCCGGCGCCGAGGTCGAGGTCGGGTTCGGCCTCCCGGAGCGCGGAGACGGCATGACCGTGACGGCCGACGGCGGCGGCGCCTGGACCGCCGACTTCGGCGACCAACTCAACCCGGGGGCGCACTTCGAGGTGCGGGTCCGGGACGGCGTGGGGAACTCGACCGTCGTCGACAGGACCCCCGCGACCATCGAGGCCCACCTCGGGACCGACGAGGTGAACGGGTGTGGGTTCCTGGCGAGCTCGTCGGCCACCGCGACGATCAGGTCCTCGCCGGGCGGCTCGACGCTGTTCTCCGGGCCGGTTCCCACCGATGCCGACGGGTGCTTCGCCCTCGGTGAGCCCACGCACGGCCAGGACCTCGTTCCCGGGATGTTCGTCGACGTCACCCAGGGAGCGGTCTCCGTCGACCACACCCTGGTCGCGATCACCGTGGACTCCCTGGACCAGGCGAACGACCGCGTCATCGGCACCGCGCCGCCCGACGCGGTCTTCCTGGGGGTTCACGTCGAAGACTCGGGCGGCGGCGCGGACGTCGTCACGCCCGTGAACGACTCGGGGTCGTGGGTGGCGAACTTCGGGGTGGGCTTCGACGTCACCGCGGCGACCACGGTCGAGGCCAGCGTCACCGACGAGGAGTTCGACGAGGACGTCACGGTGGCCGAGCTGGCGCCGCCGGCCTGTTATCTCGACGGGACCACGCTGAACGTGGGCGCCGGAGCCGTCACGCTGCACCGCTCGGGCTCGAGCTTCGACGTGACCGGCGCCGGGATCACGGACCCGACCTGTGGCGGCGCGACGATGACGAACGTCGACACCGTGCTGGTCGGGGGCGACGCGGGGGCGCAGTCGCTGACGATCGACCTCGGCGGCGGTCCGCTGGGGCCCGGGGCCACAGCGGAGGGCTCCGGCACGTCCGAGATCGAGATCATCGCCGCACTCGGCCCGGAGGACTCCCTCACCGTGAACGGGGGCGCCGGAGCGGACACGGTGGCGGTCGGGGCCTCGGGGGTGAACCTCAACGGCGACAACGACGCCGACGTCAAGCCGGCCGTTCCGGCGACGCCCGCGTTCTCCGCCATCACGGTGAACGGGAACGCGGGGAACGACACGATCTCCGCGACGGGCGGCTCCGGCACTGGGCCCGCCTACCCCAGCGCCATCACCCTGAACGGCGGGGCGGACGCCGACGCCCTCACGGGGAGCGCGGGTCCCGACTCCCTGGCCGGCGGGGACGGCGACGACCAGCTCACCGGCGGGACGGGCGCGAATACGGTGGCCGGGGGCACGGGCGCCGACCGCCTCGTCGAGGCCGGCGACGTGAACTTCACGCTGACGAACGCCCTGCTCACGTTCGGGCCGTCCACCGATGCGCTGTCCGGGATCGAGCTGGCCACGCTGACCGGCGGCGCCGGGGCGAATACGCTGAACGGGTTCGGGTTCGGGGGCCAGGAATCGCTCTTCGGGCAGGCCGGCACCGATGTCCTGATCGGCGGGGGCGGTGCCGACACGCTGGCCGGCGGTGACGGCGACGACCGGCTCTCCGGGGCGGGCGGCGTGAACACCCTGAGCGGCGGCGCGGGAAGCGACGTGGTGGTGGAGTCGGGCGACGTCAACTTCAACCTGTCGAACACGAACCTGACGTTCGGCTCGGCCGTGGATTCGCTGGCCGGCGTCGAGCGGGCCATGCTCACCGGCGGCGCCGGCGCGAACACGCTGACCGCGCCCGGGTTCAGCGGGGCCGCCACGCTGAACGGCATGGGCGGCGCCGACCTCCTCATCGGCGGCAACGGGGCCGACACCCTGATCGGCGGGGACGGGGCGGACACGCTGACGGGCGGGCGGGGGGCCAACACCGTGAACGGCGGGGCCGGCAACGACCAGCTGTCCGAGACGGGGGACGTCAACTTCACCCTCAGCAACGCCGCGCTGACCTTCGGGTCCGCATCCGATGCGCTGTCGGGCGTCGAGCGCGCCGCGCTCACCGGGGGCGGCGGGGACAACACGATCGACGGGTCGGCGTTCGGCGGGATGCTCACGCTGAACGGCCAGGGCGGCAGCGACCGCCTGATCGGCGGCCCCGCGCCCGACGCCCTGAGCGGTGGCGGCGGCGCCGACGTCCTGGCGGGGCGCCAGGGATCGAACACGATCTCGGGCGGGGCCGGCTCCGACACCGTCGTGTACGACTGGTCCGGGGCTGGTGTCCGGGTGAACCTCTCGACGGGCTCGGCCTCCGGATCGGCGTTCTCCGACCTCCTGTCGGCCATCGAGAACGCCGTGGGGTCGGCCTTCGCGGACGCCCTTACCGGCGCGGGCGGGCCGAACGCGCTCCGGGGCCTGGCCGGAAACGACACGATCGACGTTCGCGACGGCGTCCGGGGGAACGACATGGCCGACGGGGGAGCGGGCACCGACCGCTGCCTCTCCGACCCGGGAGACGCCAGGATCTCCTGCGAGTCCTGATCCGCCCCGACCGCGCCCGCCGGCGTGCCGGCGCATGATGAGTGCGGAAGGAGGCAGGCCATGCAGGTACAGGACGTCATCGCGCAGGCGCGCGACACGCTCACGGTGAAGCGGGTGTTCGGCGAGCCATACGAGCGGAACGGGCTGACGGTGATCCCGGTGGCGAGGGTGCAGGGCGGCGGCGGGGGTGGAAGCGGCGAGAGCCCGGACGGAACCGGATCCGGCTCGGGGGGCGGCTTCGGCATGAGCGCGCGACCGGTCGGGGCGTTCGTCATCCGGGACGGCGAGATGACCTGGCGTCCGGCTGTCGACGTGACCCGGATCGTTCTGGGGGCCCAGGTCGTGGCCGTTGTGGCCCTGCTCACGCTCCGCCGCATCGTCAAGATCAGGTCCAAGGCCCGCAGCTAGGCCGCAGGGGCCGCGTCCGCGCGGCCGCCCGCTTTCACATGCCCGGGGTTCCGCGAACCCGTCGCCCGGCCTGTTGACACGCGGCCGCCGTTCGGGCTGTGTCAGGGAGTGGGGTTGGCGCTGGACGAGGACCTGGGGTTCGACGCGCTATACGCCGATGTCGGCCCGCGGCTGTGGCGGGCCGTGCTGGCCTACACGGGCGGCGCGCGCGACCTCACCGACGACGTCGTGGCCGAGGCGTTCGCCCGCACGCTCGAACGAGGCGCGGCGGTCAGGGACCGGCAGGCCTACCTGTTCCGGGTGGCGTTCCGGCTTGCCGCCCGGGAGCTCGGACGACAGCCGACGGTGGGCGAGGTCCCCGATGCCGGGACGTGGGACGACCCCGGGCTGGCCGAGGTCTTCGACGCGCTCCGGGGCGCTCTCGCCCGGCCAGCGCGCCGCGCTGTTCCTGCGGTACCAGGCCGACCTCCCGGTCCACGAGGTGGCCAGGCTGATGGGGACATCCTCCGGCGTGGTCCGGATGCACCTGATGCGAGGGCGGCGGCGACTGGCCGCCGAGCTGGGAGACGACGATGACTGAGCGCTGGCGGGAGGCACTGGATCGACTGGGGCGGATCGGCCCGGACCGTGATCGCATCAGGTCTCGAGCCGAGGGTGGGCCACGGATGCCGGCGCCCGATCCGGGATCGGGTCGCCGGGTCGCCGCAGCAGTGCTGGCCCTAGCGGTGGCGGCCGGGTCGTTCGCCCTCGTGTTCTCAGTGTTCCGCGGCGGCGGATCCCGGGTGGGGGCGACCACGCCGGCGGGGCCGACACCTGCCATCTCCACGTCGCCGTCCACGACCGACGCCGGAATCCCTCCGCCCGGCGCGGTTCTGTACCCCGAGTCGATCTGCGATGTCCCCGAGTTCGACCCGGACGTCGCCCTGCTGGTTGGCCAGGAGTCGGTTGAGTACCCGAGGAGCGTTCTGGAGGCGCCGGGTGGTCCGGCCTCGTCCCTGGAGGGTCCGGCCTCGGACGAGCTGCGGGCCCACCTGGAGACTCCGGCCGCGCGGAATGCGCCGGCCGACGGATGGCGGGTCCTATGGTCGTCGGGGTCCGAGGTCACGTTCGGCGCACCGTTCGGCGAGGGGGAGTGGTGGGTCGACGCGTTCGAGCACCGCGAGGGCGGGTGGCGCGTCTTCGACGAAGAGATCGCCAAGCAGCGGGACACGCCCGCCCAGCGAGGCCACGGCATGGAGCTCCGATGGGACGGCCCCTTCGCGGTGGAGCACGGCGCGTGGAACGACCCACTTCGGCTGGCCAACGAGCAGGCCTTGGCGTGGACGGACCCCAACGACCGGTTCGTGGCCGTCCCGCACGTGTTCGATCTGTCGACCGGCCGGGAGATCGGCCCCGGCGCCGACCCGATCGCGGCGCAGGGCGGTCCCGCGCGCCTGGGACGCGGCGAGGCCGCAGAGATCCCGGTTGCCCTCGGCGCGCTGGTCCCGTCGCTCTCCCCCGCCACCTATCCGATCGTGGCGTGCGTCCCGGACCTTGGGCTGGCCTCACCGGTCGGATCGCTCGAGGTGGCCGACGACGCATCCGTTGCCGACGTCGACGTCCTGACCTACCACTCGAACGGGGTGAGCATGGACGCGCTCGCCGGCGGCGAGTTGACCGTCCACCACGGCTGCCTGGCGCTCGCCCGCGAGGTGACCGATGCGGGTTGGACGTATCTGATCCTGCCGAACGGGTACGCGCTGGTCCGACGGGGCGATCGGGAGGTGCTGATCCGCCCCACTGGCGAGGCGGTCGGAGCGATCGGCGACGATGTCAGCTTCGGTGGCGGGGGCGTGCTGTGGACACAGCGCCTCACGGACGCGGTGATCGGGGGAGTCCCGAAGGCGTGCGGCCCCGGAACCGGCGGAGGGTACTTCCTGGTTGGCAGCTGACACGTGTTGCCTCGCAGCGCATGGGCCGCGTCACCGAGGACATGGTGGCCGAGATGGTGCCGTGCGGACCCGACCCGGAGGCCCACCTCGAGCAGATCAAGAGGTTTGTCGACGCGGGCTACGACCACGTCTACGTCCATCAGATCGGCGACGCTCAGGAGCAGGCGATCGAGTTCTACCGCCGCGAGGTCTTCCCCCGTCTCGACCGGATCGATCACGCCGCCTGAGACTCCCTCAGTCCCGGGAACCGGACGGCGTTGCATCGGCCCCATCCCGGCATATGGAGCCAGAAGGCGAGCGGCGTGACCGGCGTCGCGGAGAGCTTCGACCGCCTGGCCGGCGAGTCGGCGTCGAGCGGCGTGTACCGCATCGGGTTCGTGACCGACACCGATATCTCCGTGGGCGGCGACGACGTCTCCCACACGCCGATCGACCGCGTCGACATGAACGGGACCCGCAGGGGGAGCAGTACACGATCGTGGCGGCGGCCGCAGGGACGATCCGGTACATCGTGGATTCGAACTCGGAGCCGACCGACGACAACAACTACGTGTGGATCGAGCACCCGAACGGGGAGTGGACGAAGCACACGCACTTCGAGACCGGGGCCGTCACCGCGCTCGGGCTCCACGGGAACGACGTCGTTGCCGCCGGCACCGAGGTGGGATTCGAGGGGGACGTCGGTCACGCGTCGGGCGAGCACCTGCACTTCGAGGTCGCGGTCCCCGACGACCCGGCGAACCCGATCACGGGCGGCGGGTTCATCATCGGCCAGAACCGGATCCCGCTCATCTGCGGCATCCCGTGCAACATCCTCATCAGGGGGAGGTCGACACCGCGGCCCCGTGCTGAACCGAATCGCTTGGTCTCGCCTCCGCGTCTGAGGGGCAACAGTGTGGTCGGTCCTGGGCGGCATCGCGCACGCCACCGAGCGCATCCGCGTGGGCACGGGCGTCACGGTTGCCGACCATGGGACCCACCGGGCGATCGTCGCCCGGGAGGACGCGATCGAGTCCTACCGCCGCGAGGTCCTCCCCCTCCTGAACGAGATCGACCGAGCGCCCCCGGCGGCCGGTGCCGGCCGGCCCGGGTCGCTGGGGTCCGCTGGGCGTAAGGTGGACCCATGATGTGGGGGCCCGACAACGGGTGGTGGTGGATCGGCGGGATCCTCATGATGCTCGTGTTCTGGGGAGGGCTCGCCGCGCTCGTCGTGTACTCGATCCGTGAATGGGGCCGCCGAGGCCCCTCAGGTGCCCCTGGCCGTCCGTACCGCTCCGACGCACGAGCCATCCTCGAGGAACGCTACGCCCGCGGCGAGATCTCCAAAGAGGAGTTCGAAGAGCGCCGTCGCGTTCTCGACTCCACCTCCTGACGACGGCGCGCAGGTTCACCGGATCGACACGACCCGGTCCGTCCGCCAGGTCCGGGGGGCTCGAGGTCGGCCCAACGGAGGCGCCCTCTTCGAGATGGACCTGGTCGATCAAGCGGAAGGGGTGCGTCGTGGCCCAGTGCGAGGCGTCCCACGTCATGAACGCACCGTTACCAGGTCCCCGTTCTTGGCCGAGTTTGGGGCCCGGTTCCGGGGGGTACCAAGCGATTCGACTCTCCACCCGCATCGCCGTAACGCGAGGAGGTGCCCCCCCATGCTCGCGTTCGTCCGCCCTGCACTCGGCATCGCCGTCGTGGCCGCGCTCGTGGCTTCGGCCGGACCGGCCGCCGCAGCCGGCGCTCCCGACGTCCACAGCGCGAACATGTCCCACATCGGCCACTCGAAGTTCTCCGGCACCACGAACTCCGACATGGCGTTCTGGGGCCATTACCTGATCGCGGGGACCTACGCCGGTCCGAGGATCCTCGACATCAGCCGCCCCGCGAACCCCCGGGAGATCTCCCGCGTGCGGTGCAACGGCGGCCAGGGCGACGTCTCGGTGTGGAGGAACCTCATCTTCGAGTCCGTGGACAGCGACCAGACCAAGCCGACGTGCGACAGCTCGAACGAGCCGTTGGTGGGGCAGCCGCCGGGGTTCGAGGGGATCCGCATCTTCGACTGGAGCGATCCGGCGCACCCGAGGTTCGTCACGGCGGTGCACACCGACTGCGGCTCCCACACGCACACGATCGTCCCGGACCCGGCGCACGGCCTCGTGTACCTGTACGTCCAGTCCTATCCGCTCACGGGGCAGGACGGGGGCTGCAACGTCCACACGTACGACTCGGTCGTGAAGGTTCCCCTCGCGGATCCGAAGCGGGCGTCGGTCTCGCACTTCGACACCGGGCCCTCCCAGGGCTGTCACGACGTCCAGGTGTTCATGCCGTTGCACGTCGCCGCTGCCGCGTGTCTCACCGAGGGGCAGATCTGGGACATCCGCGATCCGGCCCATCCGGCGGTGATCCAGCACCTGTACAACCCCGCCATCACCATCTGGCACTCCGCCGCGTTCAGCTGGGACGGCAAGGTGGTGGCGTTCGGCGACGAGAACCAGACCTACGAGGCATGCCAGGGCGGAGACACGCCCGTCGGGGCGATCTGGTTCTACTCGATGCAGGGCACGACGGCGTCGCAGCAGGTGGGGTGGTACGCGCTCCCCCGCGCGGTCTCGAGCGACCCCGACACCGAGTGCACCGCCCATAACTTCAACGTGGTGCCGGTGAAGGGCCGCAACATCATGGTCTCCGCGTTCTACTCGGGCGGCGCGGACGTGATCGATTTCACTGATCCGACGGCGCCCAGGGAGATCGCCTACTACCAGATCCAGGGGAAGGTCCCGGCCGACGAGTGGTCGACGTACTGGTACGACGGCCACGTCTACTCGAACGACATCAATCGCGGGGTGGACGTGTTCTCAGTGTCGTCGCCGCTCCTCGCCGGGGCGAAGACCTTCCCCTACCTGAACCCGCAGACGCAGACCGCGGCCGAGCATCGCGCCGTTCTTCGTTCGTCGGAGGCCGTCCCTCCGCCCCCCCGTGCTGACCGCGGCGTCGGTTCCGGTTCACCGCGGCCGTGAGGCGCTGGGCGAGGCGACGAAGGCATCGGCGCGGCGCCGTTGGGTCGTTCGCACGTCGGGGCCGCCGTGAGCGACATCGCGGTCCAGCAACTCGTTCTCGACCCGCAGCACGGCCCGCTGAAGAGGCTCGTCCAGAACTCGCTCGAGCGTCACCGCGATCTCGTGAGCCGAGTGTCGGTTCACATTCGTGACCGCTCGGGGACGCCATCGGCGCGGGCCAGCTCGATCCGATTCGTGAGCCTGAACCTCCACGGCCATCGCCACCGCGTGGCGCCCACCAACCGAAGTGGGGAGCCGTGTGCGCGCTCGGCCGGATCGGGCATGTTCCCATGCAGTGGGACGGCCCCGGCCCGGAAGTCCCACACCAGCGCACGACCATCTGGTCGCAGCACTCGGGCGATCTCGCTGAGCCCGGCGGTGGGGTCGGCCCAGTGGTGCATGGAGAGCGTGCTCACGACCACGTCGAAGGTTCCATCGGGGAACGCCAGCGAGGCTACGTCGCCGACGAGGAAGGACGGGTCACCACCATGGTCCTTCACCGAACCGGACGCGTTGGCTCGGGCGCGCTCGATCATGGCCGGATCGAGATCGACCCCGGTCACGTCGAGCCCGGAACGACGAGCGAGCAGGATGGACAGGTGGCCGGGGCCGCATCCCACCTCGAGCACCCGGGCCCCGGCCGGAGCAACTGCCACGACGTCGGCCGCGATGCCTTCGAACAACGAACCGAGCAGGAGCCTGTGGCTCATCGTGTCGTAGCGGGTGGCGTCGCGGATGAGGATCCCCCCACGCACACGGCGGCCCATGGAGCCGCGGACGTGCCGCCCGACCACGACTGCGCCGGCCGCCGCTGCCACTCCGAGCAGGACCACCAAGGTTCGGGGCCGGGCGGTCATGGTGCTCGCGATGGCGGCCGCGCGAAGAAGTGGTCGCCGTCGCGCAACTCGACCTGCGCGTCGTCGGCGACCTGCTCGTTTCCACCTCGAACGCGGCGGTAGAGAGCGAAGCCCGCAGGCACGCCGGCGGTCTCCTTGATCTGCCTTCCCGTCACGAGCTCCGTATCGAAGACATGCCGGTTCTGGACGATCACGGTGATGCGGACACCAGACGACCCGCTGACGCGATCGGCGTCTTCCGCATCCAGCATGGCCGCGATCTCGTCCGAGCTTCCGTGGAATGAGGGCGACGGCATGGTGCTAGCCGACGTCGCGGTGCAACGTGGCGAACGCGCCGGCTCCTGCCGTGGCCGCCGCATAGATGGCCAGCACCGCGAGTCCGACCGCCGGCGGGAGCAGGGTGCCCGGCTCTTGCCCGCTGATGGCCGCGGCGGCCGAGCCGGGGAGGAACTTGAAGATGTCGCCGAGACCGACCAGATCGCCGACCAGGAGACCCTCGACGAACAGCAGCCACGCACAGATGCCAACCACCGTCGGCACCTGGTGGCGAATGACCGCGCCCACGCCGACGCCGATCGCTGCCCACAGAGCGCCGGCCGCGGCGCTCCCGGCGACGAGCAGGATGTCGTCGCCCCCGTCGAGGCGTATGTCGATCCCTCGGGCTCCAAGGGCAGCCACCCCTGCACCGACACCAACGGCTCCCGCGACGAGCCCGAACGTAGCGCCGGCGAGGCCGCTCGCCGCGGCCTTCACCGCGATCACTCGGCCGCGCCGGGGGGTCACGAGGAAGGTCGGGCGGATCGTCCCGTGTCGGATCTCGCTCGTTATCGAGAGCGAGCCCAGGAGGGCGGCGAACAGTACGCCCAGGAACTCCCCCCGTCCGAACACCGTCAGCTGATGCTTGCGACCGGCGAGCGTTTCGGCGGGGAGCAGGCTGTGCAGCACCACGGCCAGCACGACCAGGCCGATCAGGGCACCGAACAGGCCGAGCCCGGTCCGGGTCGAGCGAAGCTTGAAGAGCTCCGCGCGGAGCTGGGCGCTCACGGCGCCGCCCTCGTCAGGTCGAGGAAGACCTCCTCGAGCGTCGCTCCGCGCTCGGTGAGCTCGTCGAGCCGGCCCGTCGCGACCAGGCGGCCGCGGTCGATGATCACCACGTGGTCGACGGTCTGCGCGGCCTCGGCCAGCATGTGACTCGAGACGAGCACGGTCCGACCCTGCTCCGCGAACCGGCGCAGGAAGCCCCTCAGCCAATGAACCGCCGCCGGGTCGAGCCCGTTGGCGGGCTCGTCCAGCACGAGCAGCTCGGGGTCGCCGAGCAGCGCCGCGGCCAGCGCGAGCCGCTGCCGCATCCCGAGCGAGTACGTCCTCACGCGACGCCCGGCGGCTGCTTCGAGCTCGACCAGGGCGAGGACCTCGTCGATGCGATCTCCCGAGATCTCCGCCGCCAGGGCGAGGGCACGCAGGTGGTCGCGTCCGGACCGCCCGGGGTGAAGGTCGCTCGACTCGAGCACCGCGCCGACCCGACGCGCCGGTTCCTCGAGCTCCCGATAGCGGCGGCCGAAGACCAGCGCCTCGCCCTCGGTCGGCTGGGCGAGCCCCAGCAGCAGGCGCAGCGTCGTGGTCTTCCCGGCGCCGTTCGGGCCGAGGAAGCCGGTGACCGTTCCCGGGCGAAGCGAGAACGTGAGGTCGTCGACCGCGACCACCTCGCCGAAGCGTTTGGTCAGCGAGCCGACCGTGACCACCGGGTCGCGAGGACCGCTCCGGGAGGGAACGGGTGCTCCTCGTTCCTCCACGCGCTCCGTCACCGCGTCCCTCCTAATGGGCACCGGGCCCGACCGCGCCGCTCAAGTGCAGGAAGATCAGCAGCGCGATCAGGGCGACGGCCGCGACAACCGCGAGCACGAGGGCCCGGCGCGGCCGGTTCCGGGCCGCACCATCACGATCCGGAGGCACGCCGCTCTCGGACTCGGGGGAGCGGGGCGGGTCTGCCATGTCGGTCTCCACGGCTCGTCGGGTATCGGGACCAGAACTCCCGATGAGTTTATCGAGACACAGTGTCTACCGTCAAACCGTGGCGTTCGCAGCACGGCGTCCCGTATACTTGTGCGATGCCGAAGCTGTGGACCGAGACCATCGAGACGCACCGCCGGGAGGTCCGTGACGCGATCCTGGACACCACGGCGGCGCTCGTGGCCGAACACGGCGTGCTGTCCGTGACGATGTCGCAGATCGCCGAGGAGACCGGCATCGGCCGGGCAACGCTGTACAAGTACTTCCCGGACGTCGAATCGATCCTGCTCGCCTGGCACGATCGTCAGATCAGCGCGCACCTCGCGTATCTCGCCGAGGTCCGGGACCAGGCGGCTGGTTTCGGGGAGCGACTCGAGGCCGTGCTCGAGGCATACGCGCTCCTGTCCCGGCATTCCCGGGGGCACCAGGACGCGGGGTTCGCAGCGGTGCTGCACCGAGACGAGCGGGTCGCTCGAGCCGAAGGGGAGGTCCACCGGCTGATCCGGGACCTGGTGGCAGCGGCCGCGAAAGCAGGTGAGGTCCGGAACGACGTGCCGCCCGACGAGCTCGCCAGCTATTGCATGCACGCCCTGGGGGCAGCGACCCCCCACCGTTCGAAGGCCGCGGTTCGTCGCCTGGTGTCTCTGACCATGGCGGGGTTGCGGCCACCACGCTGATTCACGCTGGGGTGACCCCTATCCGGTGGATCGTTCCGGCAACGCCGGCAGCCGCACCCGGACCGTGAGGCCTCCGCCTTCCCTGGGGGAGGCGTCGACGTCTCCACCGTGAGCGTGCGCGACGGAGCGCACGATGGACAGCCCGAGGCCGGCCCCACGGTTGACCGATGCGGTCGAGTCGGCGAGTCGTTCCGTTGTCGGGATCCGGCGGAAGGGTTCGAACAGGCTCGGGATCTCGTAGGACGGCACGAGCGGCCCGGTGTTCTCCACGGTGAGGTGAACGCTCTCCGCGAGCGCGTTCGTGGCGACCGTGATCTCGCCCTCTCCGGGCAGGTTGTAGCGGATGGCGTTGTCCAGCAGGTTCTGGACGAGTCGCTCCAGCAGCACCGGGTCGCCGGTCACGGAAGCCGGTCGGAGATCGGTCCGGACGTGGATGCCGGCTGCACGGGCGGCGTCTTCGGATTCCGCGACGATGTGGCCTGCGACGTCGGAGAGGTCCACGGGGGTGGGATCGGTGATGCCCTGCTCGCTGCTGGCCAGGGTGAGCAGGCCGTCGATCAGCCGTTCGTGGCGCTCGTTGACGGCGAGCAGGTTCGCGCCGAGCTGGCGGACCGTCTCGTCCGCCCGGGGGTTGTCGAGCGCGACCTCGACGAGGGTGCGGTTGATCGTGAGCGGCGTGCGGAGCTCGTGGGAGGCGTTGGCAACGAATCGCCGCTGGCTGTCGAAGGAGCGATCCAGCCGCTCGAGCATGGCGTCGAAGGTGTCGGCGAGGTCCTTGATCTCGTCGTCCGGCCCATCGAGGGAGATGCGTTCGTGGAGGCTCCGGTCGGCGACCCGTCGGGCCGTCGCCGTGATCTGTTGCAGGGGACGCAACGCCCGCCCGGCGACCAGCCATCCGAGCCCTCCGGCGGCGACACCGACCACACCGAGCGCGACGAGCGACGTGACGAGCATGGAGTTCAGGGTGCCCTCCCGGTCCCGTTCGAACTGGGCGCGCAGCTCCCGTGCTTGCTGATGGGCACTCCGGAGCGAGCCCGGTTCGGTGGGGTTCGACTCCGGGAGGTGCTGGATGATCCCGACCCGCGCCGTGACCTGACGATCGAGGGCCTGTCCCATGAAGAAGTACATGAGACCGACCAGCGCCGCCCCCGCCAGGAAGAACGCCCCCGCGTAGAGCAGCGAGAGGCGGACCCGGATCGTGGAACGCCATCGGCGGTGCGGGTCGGTCATGAGATGCGGTACCCCGTACCGGGCACCGTGTCGATGACCGGAGGATCGCCCAGCTTCCGGCGCACCATCATGATGGTGAACCGGACCACGGCGGTGAACGGGTCGATGTGCTCGTCCCACGCCTTCTCCAGCAGCTGCTCCGCCGAGACCACGCCGCCCTCGGCCCGCAGGAGCTCGGCGAGGACGGCGAACTCCTTGCGGGACAACTCGACGGGGAGGCCGTCGCGGGTGACCGTTCGGCGATGCTGGTCCAGGCGGATGCCGGCGCGTTCCAGGACCGGAGGGGCGGCGGGTCGGGCCCGTCTGCCCAAGGCCAGGATCCGGGCGGCCAGCTCGGCGAAGGCGAACGGCTTCGTCAGGTAGTCGTCCGCGCCCAACCCGAGTCCGGCCACCCGCTGGGGGACCGCGGTGGCGGCCGTGAGCATCAAGATCCGGGTATCGGCGCCCGAGTCGACCACGGACGTGCACACCTCATCGCCCGAGACGATGGGGAGGTCGCGGTCGAGGACCACCACGTCGTAGTCGTTGACGGCGAGCCGCTCCAGCGCGGCCTCACCGTCGTAGGCGACGTCCACGGCCAAGGCCTGCCGGCGCAGCCCATCGGCGATGGTGTCCGCGAGCAGCCGCTCGTCCTCGACCACCAAGACACGCATGATCCCATCATGCCTGGTCAGGGCGTTAGGGGGCTGTGAGGACAGCCCTCACGCCGGTCGAACGCCCCGAGGTGTCGGATAGGGCCGTCACGTGGCGATCGAGGAGGCGACATCGATGACGGCGACACCGAGGGACGGCGGAGCACGGGGGCCCGTTCGTGCTCCCGACGACGATGCGGTTGGATCTCCATCGCGCTTCGGCCTGCGCCTGCGGCTGCTGGCGGTGATTGCCGCCGCCGGCATCGTCGCGGCCGCATGCGGCTCCAGCGGCGGCGCCGACGCCCCAGCCCCGAGCGCGACGGTGGAGGCGGCGCTCCTCGCGTTCTCCCAGTGCATGCGCGAGCAGGGCATCACCGACATGCCCGATCCGATCGTGGACTCCGACGGGAACGTCCGGGTCCAACAGCCGCCGGGCGGGCACGGCTCCGGGGCACACGATGCCTTCGCGGAGGCCCGGGCCAAGTGCGACACGTACCTTCGGGGGGTCACCCAGAGGTTCAGCCACGGCGACGTCACCAAGACCCAGGACCAGTTCCTGCGCCTGGCCCAATGCATGCGCGATCGCGGGATCGACGTCCCCGATCCCGACTTCAGCGGGGGCGGCCACGACCCCGGGGCCGAGTTCCTGGACGCGATCAACCGCTCGGATCCAGCCGTGCAGAAGGCGCTGCAGGCGTGCGAGCGACGTGTCTTCGGCTCGGGGGGCATCGGTCACGCTGGGGGTCACTAGCGATGGCCGTTCGCCGCCGGCGGAGGAGGCGTTGGGCGCTGATCGTGGCGGCCTTGCTGGTCGGCGCGGGCGGCGGATGGCTCCTCGCCCCGCGCTCCACGGACGGGGCGGGCGGCACCGGCGCCACCCCGGCGACGTTCGGGAAGGTCGTGCGAACCGACGTCCAGGCGAGAACCGACCTCACCGGCGGGCTCGGCCACGTGGCCGATCGCACGATCGCCTGCCGACTCTCCGAACCCGAGGGCGGCGCGACGCTGACCGGCCTGGCGGCCCAGGGAACGACGGTCCGACCAGGTGGGATGCTGTTTTCCGTCGACGAGCGACCGGTCGCCCTGCTGCTGGGACCGACGCCCGCCTGGCGAACCCTCCGAGTGGGCGTGGTCGGGACCGACGTCAGCCAGCTCGAACGCAATCTCGAGTCGCTGGGCTACGGCGGTCTCACCGTCGACGACACCTTCACGTCCGCGACGGGCGCGGCGGTCCGGCGGTGGCAGCGCGATATCGGCACCAGGGCCGACGGCGTCGTGGACCTCGGCGAGGTGGTGTTCCTCCCGAGCGCCGTGCGGATCGATCAGGACCTGCTGACGCCGGGGGACGCCGTGAGCTCCGGAACCCGGGTGCTCGCGGTCGGACCGATCGCTCCGGTGGTGACGGTCGACCTCGAGCCCACGCAGCTCTCGCTGGTCTCGGTCGGAGATCGGGTGATCGTCCGGCTCGCCGGCGGCACGGAGACCCCCGGGACCGTGGTCTCGGTGGGACAGGAGGGGGCCACCTTCGGCGGGCCCCAGCCCGGCGAGACAGAAGCGATTCCCGCGACCGTGTCGCTCGAGCGTCCCGCGGACGCCGCCGGGCTCGCCGGCTCCTCGGCGACGGTCAGCGTGGTCACCGACACCAGCGAAGACGCGCTCGCGGTCCCGGTGACCGCGCTCCTGGCGGTTCCCGGCGGCTACGTGGTCGAGGTCGACCGCGGGGACCGCATCCGGGCGGTGACGGTCACGCCCGGCCTCTTCGACGGGATCACGGGCCTGGTCGAGATCATGGCGACGGGGCTCGAACCGGGCGACCGCGTCGTCGTGGCAGAGGCCGGAGCGTGAGCCTCTTCGCCCGCGGCCGGCCCGAAGAGCCGCCGACCGAAACGCCCGGCACCGGCGGGGTCATCGCGCTTCGCGACGTTGTCAGGGACTACGCCGGCCCCCCGCCGGTGCGGGCCCTGCACGGCGTGAGCCTGCACATCGCCGATGGGGAGCTGGCGGCGATCGTGGGGCCGTCGGGATCGGGGAAGTCGACCCTGCTGCACATCATGGGGACGCTCGACCGGGCCACCTCCGGCCAGGTGCGCATCGCCGGGCGCGACGTGGCGACGCTCTCCGACGCCGAGTTGTCCGCGCTGCGCGCCAGGAGCATCGGGTTCGTCTTCCAGGAGTTCTTCCTCCTCGAGGCCGAGACGGCCCTCGACAACGTGGCCGACGGCCTGCTGTACACGGGCATCCCCGCCCGCGACCGCCGTCTGCTCGCGCGCGACGCGCTCGAGCGCGTGGGACTCGGGCACCGGATCGGCCATCCGGCCACCAAGCTCTCGGGCGGAGAGCGGCAGCGCGTCGCGGTCGCCCGGGCCATCGTCGGTCGGCCCGCGATCGTGCTCGCGGACGAGCCCACCGGCAACCTGGACAGCCGCTCGAGCGAGGAGATCGTCGGGCTGCTCGAGGACATGAACCGGGATGGGATCACGATCGTGGTGATCACCCACAACCCCGAGGTGGCCGATCGGTTCCCGCGACGCATCGGCATCCGCGACGGCGGCATCGAGGGCGACGCCACGGCGGCAGTCCGGCCCGACGCGCCCGACGCGTCCCGTCCCCTGCACCCTGGTGCCGCCGAGGGAGGGGAGCCGTGATCGGGGACCTCACCCCCAGCCGCCTCCACGCTGCCGACGCGGTCCGCACGTCCACCATCGGCCTGCGGACCAAGCGGACCCGTTCCCTGCTGTCCGCGTTGGGGATCCTCATCGGGATCGCGGCGATGATCTCCGTGCTCGGCCTGTCGGAGTCGAGCAAGTCCGATCTCCTGGCCCAGCTCGACCGGCTCGGGACCAACCTCCTGCGCGTGCAAGCCAGCGAAGGCCTCGGCCTGGGCAACGCCCAGCTCCCCGAGACCGCACTCGCCATGACCGGCCGCCTCGACGGCGTGGAACGGGTCTCGTCCCAGGTGGACGTGGCCGCGAACGCGTACCGGACCGGCTACATCCCCACGACCAGGACCGGTGGCCTCACGGTCAAGGCCGTCGATACCGGGATCCTCGGCACCCTGAAGGGGACCGTTGCCGAGGGACGGTTCCTGGACGCCGCGACCACCCGGTACCCGGTCACCGTCCTCGGGTCCGTGGCTGCCGAGCGCCTGGGCATCCGGGACCTCACCCGCCAGCCGCGGGTCTGGATCGGCAACCAGTGGTTCCCGGTGATCGGGATCCTCCACACGCTCGACCTCAACCCCGATCTCGACCGTTCGGCGATCATCGGCATCCCGGCGGCCCAGGCGTACCTCGGCTCCGACGGCGTCGCCAGCACGATCTTCGTTCGCACCGCACCCGGCTCGGTCGACGCCGTCCTCGGCCTGCTCGCCTCGACCGTCAACCCGGAGCATCCCGACCAGGTCGAGGCCTCGCGCCCGACCGAGGCGATCGAGGCCCGAGCGGCAGCCGCGAGCGCCTTCACCGAGCTCCTGCTCGGTCTCGGCGCCGTCGCGCTCCTCGTCGGGGCCGTCGGCATCGCCAACATCATGGTCATCTCGGTGCTCGAACGGCGCTCGGAGATCGGGCTGCGCCGCGCGCTCGGGGCGACCAGGCGCCACATCGCCGTCCAGTTCCTGACCGAATCGCTGCTGCTCGCCATCATCGGCGGTGTGGCCGGCGTCGCGACGGGCGGCCTCATCACCGTCGCGTACGCACGCATCCGCGGCTGGGGGGCGATCCTGCCGGCAGGGTATCTGGGTGCCGGGATCGCCACCGCGCTCGTGGTCGGCGTCCTCGCCGGCCTGTACCCGGCGCTTCGCGCGTCACGCATGTCGCCCACCGAGGCCCTTCGAACCGTCTGACGAGCATCTCGCCGGTCACGGCGGAGCCCGGTGCTACGCGGCATCAGGTCCGGAGCCTTCGAGGCCGAGATGCGGCGAGGCGTGGCAATGAGGCGGCGCATGGCCCGCGGACCCACCGCCCCGACGATCTGCCTGGTCCTCGTGGTGGCGTCCGGTTCGAGCGCCTCCGCTCAGCTGGACGGTCCCGGGTCGGCCGGGCCCGTCCGGTCGGCCTCGTCATCGACCCCGCGTCTCGTCTGGGTCGCGCTGGAAGGGGCGGGGGAGCTGGCGTCGCGTGCTCCTGCCGGCGCCCCCCCACGGCGCCTGTGGCGGGCCGCGGCGCTCGAACCACGAGCGGCCGACCGGGCGGCCGTCTGGGGTGGGTTGCCGGACCGGATCGTCCGGCGGAACCGGCGGGCAAGCCCGGTCCGATGCCCCGGGTCGGCGTAGGATCGAGCCCGGCATGGACCGCGGACGCATCGGCAAGCTCCGGTTCGGACGAGTCGCCTCCCGTCGGGCGGGCCGGACGATCGTCTCGGCGGGGTCAGTGCTGTTGTTCCTCGGGATCGCACTCCTGGCCACGGCACCCGCCGCCCTGGCGCACGAGGGGGAGGAGAACATCAAGGCCTTCACCGACGTTCAGGAGGCCATCGCCTTGCTGGCCGCCCACCCGAACGCGCTCGACATCGTCATGGACAAGGTCCACGACGCGCTGGAATCCGAGGATCAGTCCGGGGTGAACCCGCGCCTGCTGCGCCAGGCCGACCGGGCCCTCGAGGCCGGGGACACGCAGCGCGGGGAGATCCTCCTGGAGCAGTCGATCGGGGTCTGTCCCGGGCAGCCGGTCGTGGAGCCCGCCGACATCCCGCGCACCCCGCTTCCGCTCGAC
>DASWED010000036.1:0-2179 GCA_036394995.1 Actinomycetota bacterium | reverse complement strand
CCAGACCCCCCGAAGGAGGAACCGTGAAGAAATCGTTCGCACTCATCGGCTTCGCCATGCTGGCCGTGCTCATCGGCCTGGTACCCGCCGCGAGCGTCGGCGCGGCATCGAGACCCTCCTCCTACACCCTGCCCGGAAACGCCGTCTTCCCCGAAGGGGTGGCCTACCAGCCAACCACCGGCAACTTCTTCGTCTCGAGCACAACCGACGGGTCGGTACTCCGCGGCAACGTGATGGAGCCCACCGCGGCCCCGTTCATCGCGGGTGGGGACATCCAGTTCTCCGCCATCGGCGTGAAGGTCGACAACGCTGGCCGCCTCATCGTCGCCGGGGGCGTCACCGGGGAGGTGCGGGTCTACGACTCGGCGACCGGCACGCCGATCCGAACGTTCACCACCGGGACCGGCGGCTTCCTGAACGACATCGCCGTGGCCAAGAACGGCGATCTGTTCGTGACCGACTCCTTCCGGCCAGTGTTGTGGCGGATCCCGGCGGCGGAGATCGAACCCGGAGCACCGGAGGCCGCCGAGGCCTGGCTCGACCTGACGGGCACGATCCCGTACGTGACAGGTCAGTTCAACGTCAACGGGATCGTGTCCACCGAGAACGGGAGGCACCTGGTCGTCTCGCAGTCCTTCACCAGCGAACTCTTCCGGATCGACGTCGCCACCAAGGCGGTGACGGAGGTCGACCTCGGCGGCGACGCCGTGGCCGGCGACGGGCTCGCGCTGCTCGGCCGGATCCTGTACGCGGGCGAGCCGTTCCTCCACCAGGTCGCCAAGGTGTCGCTGTCGGGCGATCTGAGCACTGGGACGGTCCTGTCGAGGACGACCGATCCGTCGTTCCTCACGCCGACCACGCTCGCGGTGGCGGCCGGTCGCCTGCTGGTGGTGAACTCGCAGTTCGAGCGGCTGTTCGGGGGGTTGCCTCCGATCCTGCCGTTCACCATCTCGAGCATCCCACTGCCATAGCCGAGAGGGGTCAGCCGCCACGTGCGAGCCGGTCGCCGAGCTCGCGCGCCACGTCGATGATCGCGAGCACGTCCTCCTCGGTGGTCCGGAAGTTCACGAAGCACGGACGGAGGTAGACCTCGTCGTCGATCAGCGCCGAGGCCAGATACACCCGGCCGTCGGCCAGCATGGCCTGGGCGAGCCGGGCGTTGTGGTCGTTCAGGTCCGCCGCGCCCCTCGGGGTGTGGCGGAACGGGACGATCGAGAGCTGCGGGGGCGGCCCCAGCACCTCGAAGTCGGACTGAGCCTTCACCGCCTCGTACAGCAGCCGGGCCTCGTGGAGGTTCCGCTCAATGGCCTCCCGGAACGCGGGCGCGCCGTGGGCCCGGAACGCAAGCCACGCCTTGAGCGCCCGGAACGGCCGCGAGTACTCGAGCGTGATGTCCACCGCGTGGAGCTCGTGGCGCTGGTGCGGCAGGTATCCCTCCTGGTGGGCGAACGCAGCGGCCAGGTCATCCGGCCGGCGAACAAGCACGACGCCGCAGGCCTTCGGGAGGTACAGCCACTTGTGCGCGTCGACCGAGCAGGAGTCTGCCCGCTCAACCCCGGCGAACAGGTGGGCCCCCGACGACGTGGCCGCGGCGGGAAGGCCGTAGGCGCCGTCGAGGTGGAGCCACACGCCCCGCTCCGCGCACACCTCGGCCAGCGCCTCGGTGGGGTCGACCGCGCCGGTCAGGGTGGTCCCACCCGTCGCCACCACTGCCACCGGCGTCACGCCCTGTTCCCGGTCCCGGTCGATGGCCTCGGCCACAGCGTCGGGACGGAGCTTGCGCTCATCGTCGATGGGGAGCGCCCGGATATTGCTCGACCCAATCCCCAGCAGCTCGACGGCGCGGGTGATCGAGTAGTGCACCTCCCGCGAGCAGTACACGGCGCCCCGCCGCCCGGCCATCCCGTCGGTGCGGCTGCCGGGCAGCGCCCGCTCCCGAGCCGCCGACAGCGCCGTCATATTGCTGATCGTCCCACCGCTGGTGAACGCTCCCCCGGCGGTCGCCGGGTAGCCGACGAACTCCGCTACCCACCGGACGGCCTGCTTCTCGATCTCGGTGGCCGCGCCGGCGTGAACAGCCAGGTTGATGTCGTAGCAGGAGGCCAGGGCGTCGCCGACGGCCCCGATCTCCAGTCCTGAGGAGCCGATGAAGGCGAAGTAGCGCGGCCGCGGCTGGGCG
>DASWED010000035.1:0-79096 GCA_036394995.1 Actinomycetota bacterium | reverse complement strand
CCCTGGGATCGCTGCTGCTGGCCGACGTGATCTCCGAGACCGATCTCCCGCCCGGGACCCCAGCGACTCCTCGGTGTCGAGTGCCAGGAACTCGCCGTTCCACCGCCGGGCCTCCTCGGCCGCCCACCGGAACGTCGACACGGCCCGCGTTGCCTCCACCTTCGCCCACTTCAGTGGCTTCCCGCCCTCCCGGGCGATCGACTCGGCGAACTCGTCCAGCCGCTCGCCGATCCGCCGGGACACGTGCACCAGCGCCTCGGCCCGCGCGTGGGTTGGCAGGTGCCTGGACTCACGGAACGTCACCACCGCCGCCGTGACGGCGTCCTCGACGTCGGCCTCGGTCGGCACCCCGACCTCCGCCACCACGCTCCGATCGAACGGGCTCCGCACCTCGAGCGTCCCGTCTCCGGTCCGCCACTCACCCGCAACGTAGAACGGTCTCACGGCCACGATCGCATCACCTCGAGGTCAGTCCAATGAAGCCATCACGTGCTTGATGTTCGTGTACTCCTCGATGGAGTAGATGGACATGTCCTTGCCGTGCCCACTCCGCTTGTACCCGCCGTGGGGCATCTCAGGCGTCAGCGGGATGTGGGTGTTGATCCACACCGTGCCGAACTGCATCTTCCGCGACATGCGCAGGGCCCGACCGATATCGCGGGTCCACACCGAGGCGGCGAGCCCGTAGTCCACGCCGTTGGCCCAGGCCAGGGCCTGGTCCTCGTCGTCGAACCGCTGCACCGTGACGACCGGCCCGAACACCTCCCGCTGGACGATCTCGTCGTCCTGGCCCACGTCGGCGATCACCGTGGGGCGGTACCAGGAACCGTCGCCCGCGATGGCCTCGCCGCCGGTGAGCACCTTGGCCCCTCCATCGCGGGCCCGGTCCACGAACCCGGTGACGCGCTCCAGCTGCTCCGCGGACACCAGCGATCCCATCTCCGTGTCCTCGTCGAACAGGTCACCGACCCGCATCGACTCCACCGCCGGCACCAGGTCGCCGAGCAGCGAGTCGTAGACGCCCGGGCCGGCCAGCACGCGCGTGGCCGCCGTGCAGTCCTGGCCGGAGTTGAAGTAGCCGGCGATCTTGATCCACTCCACGGCCTGCTCGAGGTTGGCGTCGTCGAACACCACCACCGGCGCCTTGCCCCCCAGCTCCAAGTGCACGCGCTTCAGCGAGTCGGCCGCGTTCCGCGAGATGAGCTTGCCGGTGTCCACGTCGCCGGTGAGCGACACGATCCCCACGTCCGGGTGCCGGACGATGGCGTCGCCGGCCGGGGCGCCGTCGCCGGTGACCACGTTGAAGACCCCCGGCGGGAATACCTCGGCCTCCGCCGCCAGCTCGGCCAGCCGGAGCAGCGTGAGCGGCGTCCACTCGCTGGGCTTGATCACCACGCAGTTCCCCGCGGCCAGCGCCGGGCCGATCTTCCACGCCGCCATGAACAGCGGGTAGTTCCACGGCGCGATGAGCCCGGCCACGCCGATCGGCTCGCGCCGGACGAACGACGTGTACCCCCGCATGTACTCCCCGGCTGCGCGGCCCTCCAGGACCCGGGCGCCCCCGGCGAAGAACCGGAAGTTGTCCGCGATCACGGGGATCTCCTCGGACATCGTGAGCGAGTAGACCTTCCCCACGTTCCGCGACTCGAGCCGCCCCAGCTCCTCGCCGTTGGCCTCCACCAGGTCGGCCAGCTTCAGCAGGGCCCGCTGACGCTCCGACGGGGTCGAATCCGCCCACGTCTCGTCGAACGCCCGCCGGGCGGCCGCCACCGCCCGGTCCACGTCCTCCGCCGAGGCCCTCGGGACCTCCCCGATGACCTCCCCGGTGGCCGGGCTCGTGATCGCCTGGGTCTCCCCCGACGCCGAGTCCACCCATTCCCCGCCCACGAACATCCGGTGCTGTCTCACCGCCGTCGCCATCCCGCACCTCCGCTCACGGATCCCGTTGCCTCCGAGTATCCGACCAGCCCGCGCAGGGGTCGAACCGCCGCCGAGCCCAACGGGAAGCGAATGCCTGTACGGACGGGCCAACGACACATGGGTGCTGAGCATCGTCGACGACAGCGGCGGCGACACCGGGACGTTGTTCAACTGGGCGCTGGACGTCGACTTCTGATCGAGGGCGGGGCGGGGGCTCCGGCTCCCGCTTCGCTACCCGTCGGGCTGGACGGACATCAGCTCCCGGGCCCGGAGCGCGAGCCAGAACTCCATGCGGTCGAACGAGCTCGATAGGTCCCGGCCGGTGAGCTCCTCGATCTTGCGGATGCGGTAGCGGAGCGTGTGGCGGTGGACGAACAGCTCCGCCGCCGCCGTCTCCCACCGGGCGTTGTGCTCGAGGAAGGCCCGCAGCGACTGCAGGAGCTCGCCGCCGTGCTGGGCGTCGTACCCGTCCAGTGCGGCCAGGATCGAGTCGGCGAAGGCCCGCAGGACGTCGGCCTCCACCATCGACAGCAGCAGGCGGTACGTCCCCAGGTCGTCGAATCCCGCCGAGTCCCATTTCTCCAGTCGGCAGACCTGGAGCGCGTAGCGGGCCTCCCGCAGTGATCGGGCCACGTCGGTCCCGGCCACCACGCTCCCGGCCCCGGCCCGGACGGCCATCCCCACGCGGGACTCGAGCTCCTTGCGAAGCCGCCCGAGCTCTCCCGTGGCGGCTTCGGTGACCAGGACGTGGATGCCCTTGGCGTGCTGGGAGATCAGGAACCCACCGTCGCCCCGTGACATGAGGTCCTCTGCTGCCCAGGCCAGCCGCTCCGGAGACCCCCCCTCGAACGACAGCACCGCCACCCGGACCTCGGCCCCGATCCCGAACCTGGCCAGGCCCCGTGCCGCCTCCTTCGCCGGGAGCTTCCCGGAGGCCAGCGACTCGAAGAAGTCCCCCCGCAGGCGCCGTTCGGCCTCGGCCACGGCCCGGCTCTTCGCCATCTCGATCGCGAACAGCGCCAGGGCCCGGCTGGCCACTGCACGGTCCAGCGCGGTCAGGCCGTGGGCCTTCCCCACGGCCAGGAACGCCTCCACCCGCCCCAGCGGACCGACCGGCTGGATCCACATGTGGTGGCCCTGGTCCATCAGCGTGAGGGCGAACCCCGGACCCTCCCGCCGGGAGGCGCGGAGCTCGTCCCACACCCGTTCGGCGCGCTGGTGCGCCGCCCGTGACGTGGACGCCAGGGGGCGCCCGTGGAGGTCGAGCAGGAGGGCCCACCCCCGGACCGCCGCGGCCAGCTCCCCGGCGATCCCCTCGAGCCCCCGTTCGTCCAGGACCGCCCGGGTCATCGCGTTCTGGGCCTCCGACGCCCGCTGGAGGAGGTCGTACTGCTCCGCGACGACCCGCTGGAACACGAACTCCGTGATGGCGATGAACGGCACCTCGTACGGGATGGCGATCACCGGGAACCCCAGTCGCTCCGCCGTGTCCACCACCGCCTTCGGGACCTTCGCGTGCGAGAAGCCCAGCCCGAACCCGAGCCCGGCCAGCCCGGCGTCGCCCAGGCGCGCGACGTAGGCGCGCTGGCGCGCCGACGTGGCCCCGACCCCCATGCCCGTGCACAGGAGCAGCTCGCCGCCCTTGAGCCACGGCGTGGGGTCCTCCAGCTCGCTGACGTGGGCCCACCGGATGTCCCGGGACAGCCCCCGCTTCCCGGCGGCGAGCGTCAGAGACAGTCCGGGGATCCTCAGGATGTCCGCGACCGTGATCCCCACGCGCCGGATTGTACGGGTCGTACAAAGGACGGCGCCACAGCCAGCCTCGCAGCCGGGGGGTCGCGCGGTCGTCCCGGGCCCGGTTGCGCCGGTTGGTACAAACCGTCCGGCGGCGTTGGGCCCCGCCCCGGCATGACAGGGCGCGGGCGGCCGGGCACACTCGGGCCCATGGACATCCCGCAGGAACGGCGCCTGGTCACCGAGATCCCCGGCCCCCGCTCGCGCGAGCTCCTGGAGCGACGGGCGGCCGCTGTGCCCGCCGCGGTGTTCAACACGGTCCCGGTGTTCGCCCAGCGGGCCCGGGGAGCGATCGTGGAGGACGTCGACGGAAACCGCCTGATCGATCTCGGCGCCGGGCTGGCCGTGCTGAACGTGGGGAACGCGGCGCCCGCGGTGGTGGACGCCGTCCGGGAGCAGGCCGAGCGCTACACGCACACCTGCTTCCACGTCACGATGAACGAGCCGTACGTGGCGGTGGCAGAACGCCTCAACGCCATCACCCCGGGTGCGTTCGAGAAACGGACGATGCTGGTGAACTCGGGCGCGGAGGCGGTGGAGAACGCCGTGAAGATCGCCCGACACCACACCGGGCGAGCGGGCGTGGTGGTGTTCGGGCACGCGTTCCACGGCCGGACCCTGCTGGCGATGACCCTCACCGCGAAGGCCATGCCCTACAAGCGGGGGTTCGGGCCGTTCGCACCCGAGGTGTACCGCCTGCCGTACGCGTATCCGTACCGGTGCGCGGCGGGGGCCCCGCCCGAGCGGTGCGGCGAGGCCTGCGCAGCGTTCGCCATCGATGAGATCGAGCGGCACATCGGCCCGGAGCACGTGGCGTGCATCGTGGTCGAGCCCGTCCTGGGCGAGGGCGGGTTCGTGGTCCCCGGACAGGGCTTCCTGCCGGCGTTGGCGGAGTTCGCGCGGACCAACGGCATCCTGTTCGTGGCCGATGAGGTCCAGACCGGGATCGGGCGGACCGGGCGCATGTTCGGCATCGAACACGAGGGAGTGATCCCCGACCTGGCGGTGACGGCGAAGTCACTGGCCGGGGGGCTCCCCCTGGGCGCCGTGACCGGGCGGGCCGACGTGATGGACGGGATCCACGTGGGCGGCCTGGGCGGCACCTTCGGCGGGAACCCGCTGGCCTGCGCGGCGGCAATTGCGGTCCTGGATCAGGTGGAGCGCGACGGCCTGGTGGAGCGGGCCCGCCGGATCGGCGAGGTCGCGGCGGAACGGCTCCGCGACATTGCCGAGCGGCACGAGGCCGTGGGGGACGTTCGGGGGCGGGGAGCCATGGTGGCCATGGAGCTCGTGGAGGACCGCGAGACGAAGCGCCCGGCGAAGGGCATCGCCACCCGGATCATCGAGGAGTGCGTCCGGGAGGGCGTGATCGTCCTCAAGGCCGGGACCTACGACAACGTCATCCGGCTCCTGCCGCCGCTCACGATCGACGAGGGCCTCCTGGCGGACGGACTCGACGTGCTGGACAAGGCCGTCGCCGCGGCGTCGGCGTAGTCGGAGCGGGACGCCGGGTGCTCGGAAGCCATTAGGCTCGGAGCCCATGCCGGGAGCGGACGCCGCCGACGACCCCGTCGACGAGCAGCACCCTCCGCCGGCCTCGCGCGCCGCGCGCCTCGGCACCGCGCTTCGGGAGCTCGCCGTCGACATCCGGCCCCTCCGGGAGCATCGCGACTACCGGCTGCTGTGGACCGGCGAGCTGATCTCGGAGACCGGCCACCAGATGACCCGGGTGGCGGTCCTGGTCCAGGTGTTCGCCCTGACGAAGTCGGCGGCGGCCCTCGGGCTGGTGGGCCTGGCCGAGCTCGTGCCGCTGATCCTGTCCTCGGTCCTGGGGGGATCGATCGTGGACCGGGTGGACCGGCGGAGGCTCCTGCTGATCACGCAGGTCGCGTTCGCCGGTGCCTCCACGCTGCTGATGGTGAACGCGCTGCTGGGCCATCCGCCGGTGGCGCTCGTCTACGTGGGGGCGGGGCTGTCGGCCGGCATCTCCGGGATCGCCTCGCCCACGCGTTCGGCCATGACCCCCCGGCTGGTCCCCGCCGAGCAGCTCCCGGGAGCCATCGCGCTGAACCAGGTCATGTGGAACGCAACCATGATCGCGGGGCCGGCCCTGGGCGGGATCGTCGTGGGGCAGGCCGGCGTGGCGTGGGCCTACGGCATCGACGTCGCCACGTACGGGGCCACGATCCTGGCCGCCCTGCTCATGCGACCCATGCCCCCCACGGAGGAATCCCGCGCGGTCACCGGGATCGCGGCCATCGGACAGGGGTTCGGATACCTCCGGGGCCGGCGGGTCCTGCAATCGACGTTCACGGTGGACCTCGTGGCGATGATCTTCGGGATGCCCCGGGCGCTGTTCCCCGTCCTCGCCGTGACCCAGTTCCGCGGGGGGCCGGAGATCGTGGGGGTGCTGCTGTCGGCCCTCGCCGTGGGGGCCCTGGCCGGCGCCCTCACCGCGGGCTGGGTGGGCCGGGTCCGCCGCCAGGGGCGCGCGGTGCTGATCGCGGTGGCCATCTGGGGGGCCTGCATCATCGGGTTCGGCCTGGCCGGCGCGAACCTCGTGGTGGCGCTGGTCTTCCTGGCGGCGGCGGGCGGGGCCGACGTCATCTCGGCGGTGTTCCGGGGGTCGATCCTCCAGCTGTCGGTGCCGGAGCAGCTCCGGGGGCGGCTGTCCGCCATCCACATCCTGGTGGTCACCGGCGGTCCGAGGCTCGGCGACTTCGAATCGGGAATGGTCGCCGCGGCGTTCACCCCGTTCGTCTCGGTGGTGACCGGCGGGGCGGCATGCGTGGCGGGCGTGGTCCTGCTGGGCCTGGCCGTCCCGCAGTTCTGGCGGTACCGGGCCGGCGGCGAGACCTGAAGTCGCGGTCCGCGGTCCCCGTCAGCCCGTGAGGCGCCACCGCTCGCCGGTGAGGCCGATCTCGGCGAACAGCGCCTCGGCCTCCTGGGCCGTCCGGCGCCGGAACCCCGGGTCGAGGCGGTCGCGGTACCACGCGTCGGCCAGGGCCCACATGCGGTCCACGTCGAACACCGCCCCGGGCTCGGTCCCACGGTCCCGCCACCACCTCGCGACGTGCTCCTCCGACCGGAAGAGCAGCATGGTGGCTCAGGTGAAGCCGATGTCCTCCCACCACCGTGCGGCCGGCACCGCGAAGTGCACGGTTCGCCCGGTGGCCTCGGCGACGGCGCCGCCCTCCACGCGGACCTCGAGCGGCTCGTCGCAGTCCCCACACCTCGTGCGGGCCACCCCGGTCCCGCCGAGCATGGCCACAGTCCCGAGCACGTCCCAGATGCAGTTCGCGAAGTGCGAGCGTCCCGCGACCTCCGCCACGTGCGCGGTGGGCACGGCCGAGAGCGGGTTGGCCATCCACACGTCCAGCGAACCGGGACGGAGCACGATGACGTGCGCCTCGGCGAGGCTCCGGTACGCGCCGGCGGCGTCCCGCTCGGTCAGTCCCAAGGCAGCGGCGGCCTCCGGCGCCGTCGGCGCCGCGCCCCGTTCGAGGATCGTTCGCATCACGTGGAGCCGAACGTCTTCGAGGCCGGTCATCGCAGCGCGAGAGACTACCTCGCCTGTAGGCTCCCATCGATGGCGGCGCTCTCCGACGACGAGGTTCGCGGGGCCCTGGAGGATCTGCCCGGGTGGCGGTACGAACGGGGCGAGATCTTCAAGCAGTACCGGTTCCCCACGTTCATGGAGGCCATCGCGTTCATCGACCGCCTGGCCGACGCCGCCGAGGAGCTGAACCACCATCCTGACCTGGAGAACCACTACAACCGGGTCCGGGTGGCCCTCCACACCTGGGACGAGAACTCGGTCACGTCCAGGGACATCGAGCTGGCCCACCGCATCGAGGCCGCCTCGGTGGTGGACGCCGGCTACTGACGGATGTCCCTGAAGCTCAGTGGTGCTCGCGTGGGTTCGGGGCCGAGCCCGGCGGCTTCAGGACCAGCTGATCGTGCGGTTCGACCACGTCGATCAGGCCCTCGATCCCATCCTGGACGAACAGGACGAACCCGTGCTCGTCCACGGTTCGGTCCCCCGGCTCCAGACGGTCCGTGAGCGTGAACCGGACGCCGCTGCCGTCGCGGAACACGCGCACGGTGGCATCCGGGTTGAAGCGCCGCGCGGCCTCGTGAGAGCGGCGGAGGATGTCCAGCGCCCACTCCGTGAACTCGATCACTCGACCCATCGTACGGTTGTCCGGCCCCGCCTTGCGGCGCATACTTCTTCGGGCGTTCCCGCGCCCGCCAACCGACCACACATGAGACCGATGAGCGTGCCCTTATGGCCATCGCGCCGCGCCGCCGCGCCAGGAGCATCTGGCGATACCTGCGGGCGGAGCGCCGGACGCTCCGCCAGGGCACCGTCGCGCTCCTGCTCGGCACCGTCGCCGCGTTCGTCGCCGGCATAGCGCTCGGCTCGATCTCCCACACGCTGGAGGACCTGCCCGGCCTGATCATCCTGATCCCGGCCGCGGTCGGGATGCGGGGCGTGATCTTCGGTGCGATGGGGGCCCGGCTGGGAACCAGCACCCACGCCGGGCTGTTCGAGGTCACCCGGGAGCGCACCGGGATCCTGTATCAGAACGTGTTCGCGGCAGTCGTCCTCACGTTCACCGTCTCCCTGTACCTCGCGCTGCTGGCCAAGGGGTCCGCCATCGCGTTCGGCCTGAAGGCCATCCCACTGTTCGACCTCATCACGATCTCGTTCGGCGGCGCGGTCCTGTCCTCGGCGGTGATCCTGGGATTCACGATCGCGCTGTCGGTGCGCTCCTATCGCAACGGCTACGACCTCGACGCGGTGGGGACCCCCCTCATCACGGCGGCCGGCGACATGATCACGGTCCCCGCGCTGTACCTGGCCACGTTCCTGACGAACGTCCGGTGGCTGTCCGCGTCGGTGGCGGTCGTCTCGATCGTCCTCTCGCTCGTCGCCGTGGCCCGGTCGGCGCGCACGGACCTGCCCCTGGCCCGGCGGGTGATCGTCGAGAGCATCCCCATGATCCTGCTGGCCCCGATCCTCGACATCCTGGCCGGGACGTTCCTGGAGGCCCATCTGGCCAGGTTCGTGGCGTTCCCCGGCCTCCTGGTGCTGGTCCCGCCGCTGGTCTCGAACGCCGGCGCCCTGGGCGGGATCCTCTCCTCGCGGCTCACCTCGAAGCTCCAGCTCGGCGTGATCTCGCCCCGGCGGCGGCCGGAGCCGGCGGCACTCCTCGACGCCTCGCTGGTGATCGGGTTCGCGCTGGTGGTGTTCACGGCCGTGGGTGCGGGCGGCCTGGGGTTCAGCGTCCTGGCCGGCAAGGCCCACCCGGGCGTCGGGGTGATGATCGGGGGGACCCTGTTGACGGGCATCGTCGCGACGCTCATGGCCGTGGTGGTGGCGTACTACGTGGCCATCCTCACGGTGCGGTTCGGATTCGACCCGGACAACACGGGGGTTCCGCTCATCACCAGCTCGATGGACCTGGTGGGGGTGATCTCGTTCCTACTGGTGCTGTCGTTGTTCGGGGTGGCCGTCCATGCCTGACCGCACCCGCCCGACGAAGAGTGCCGTGGTGCGGTTCTCGCCGCATCGCCCCGTCCGCAGCGTCTGGCGCCACTTGTCGTGGAACACAGGATCGAGCGGTTCACCGCGTTCCCCGGCGTGCGGGGGTGGTGATCGGGGGAACGATCGTCACCGGGGGCATCACGACGTCACCTTCCTCGCGGTTCTGTCAGTATTCGGGGTCTCGACTCATGGCTGACGGCGAACATCCCAAGAACGTCAAGGATCTGCTCGTGGAGGCGAAGGACGCCTCCGAGCTCATGGTGGACCTCGCTTACGCGGCCGTGTTCTTCAACGAGGAGAACCTGGCCGAGGAGGTCGAGAAGCTGGAGGAGCGCATGGACGCCTCGCTCCGGCGCCTCCGCGAGGTGGCCATGCTGGCCGCCCGGTCCCCCGAGGACGCCGAGGCCATGGCCGGCGTCCTGCACATCGCCGCCGCCATCGAGAAGATCGGCGACGCGGCGAGCGACATCGCCCGGGTGGTACAGGCCAAGCTGGGCATCCCCGACGAGCTTCGGCCCGACCTCCGTCACGCCGACGAGATGACCGGCCGGGTGAAGGTCCGGGAAGGCGCGGAGGCGGTCGGGCGAACCCTGCGGGACCTCATGCTGCCCAGCGAGATCGGGGTGTGGCTCCTCGCGGTGCGCCGTGGCGCCGAGTGGGAGTTCGATCCGGGCCCGGCCACCGTGCTGTCCGGGGGCGACGTCCTGGTGTTCCAGGGCCCGGAGGAGGCCACGAACCTCCTGCGTGAGATCGTCGGGGCCCCGCCACTGCCGGTGGCCCCGGAGCGGGAGTTCCCCGCGCTCACGGAGCTCGACCGGGCCGTGGACATCCTGGTGGAGATGAAGAACTCGGCGGAGGTGGCGGTGGGCCTGGCGTACTCGTCGCTCCTGTTCAACGACCCGGCGCTGGCCGCGGAGGTGGCCACCCTGGAGGTCCGCAGCGACACGCTGCACGACGAGCTGGAATCGTGGGTCCTGAGGGCCGCGCCCGAGGCCCGCAAGCCCGACGAGCTCCGGGGGCTGCTCCGGCTGGCGTACGCCAGCGAGAGCATCTTCGACGCCGCCCGCGACATGACGTGGATGGTCGAGCACGGCGAGGAGCTCCACCCGGTGATCGCGCTGGCGCTGGAGGAGGCCGAGGAGATCGCCAGCGAGGTGGTGGTCGAGCCCGGCTCGGCCGCCGACGGCCGCTCGCTCCGTGAGCTCCAGTTGGAGACCGAGACCGGCATGTTCGTGCTGGCCGTGCAGCGGGGCCGGCGCTGGGTGTACCGGCCCAGGGCGCGGTTCGAGCTCCATGCCGGGGACCGCGTGATCTCGGTGGGCCCGGAGGACGGCGCCGAGGAGCTCGCCGCGCTGTGCGCCGCCCCGGCGCGGGCCTCGGCCGGCCAGTAGCGCCGATCCCTTCGCGGAGTACGGTTGGGGCATGACCTCCGGGATGCCCGTCCGGCTGGACGAAAAGCTCCTGGCGTGGGCCTCGACGCTCGAGGACGTCACGATCGAACAGGCCCGAAAGGCCGCGCGGCTCCCGATCGTGCCGACGCACGTCGCGCTGATGCCGGACGCCCACCTCGGCATCGGGGCGACGATCGGGTCCGTGATCCCCACCCAGGGCGCGGTGATCCCGTCGGCTGTGGGAGTCGACATCGGGTGCGGGATGATCGCCGTGGAGACCTCGCTCGACGAGTCCGAGCTCCCCGACGACCTGGAGCGATACCTGGAACGGCTGTCGGAGGTGATGCCGGCCGGCCTGGGGAAGTGGCACGAGCGGGTCTCGCCGGCGGCCGAGCGATGGCTCTCGCGGAACCCGTGCCCGGTGGACATCACGGCCAAGCAGGAGCGGACCGTGCTGGTCCAGTTCGGCACGCTGGGCAGCGGCAACCACTTCTTCGAGGTCTGCGTGGACGAGCGGCCACGAGTGTGGGTGGTGCTGCACTCGGGCTCGCGGGGCATCGGGAACCAGCTGGCCACGAAACACATCGAGAGGGCGAGGAAGCTGGCGAAGGCGGAGGGGACCCCCCTCGAGGACCCCGACCTGGCGTACTTCCTGGAGGGCACCCCGGAGTTCGACGAGTACATCCGGGCCATGCTGTGGAGCCAGGCCTACGCCCTGGCCAACCGCGCCGCCATGATGGACGCCGCCGTGGCCGAGCTACTGCGGCACGCCGGCACCGGCCGCGAGGTCGACAGGATCAACAGCCACCACAACTTCGCCGTCCGCGAACGGCACGACGGCCGCGACCTGTGGATCACCCGCAAGGGCGCGGTTCGGGCCGAACGGGGCGACCGCGGCGTGATCCCGGGTTCCATGGGCGCGAAGACGTTCATCGTCCGGGGCCTCGGGAACCCGCTCTCGTACAACTCGTGCGCGCACGGCGCCGGACGCAGGATGTCCCGACGGGCCGCGCGCAGGCAGATCACGCTGGACGACCTCTCGAGGGCCATGGAGGGCCGAGTGTGGCTCCGCGCGAGCGGCGAGCGCCTCATCGACGAGGCCCCCGGGGCGTACAAGGACATCGAACAGGTCATGGCCGACCAGGCCGACCTCGTCGAGATCAAACACTCGCTGCGGCAGGTCGTCAATTACAAGGGGGTCTGATCGTCGGGTTGGGTTGGGCTGAGGTTGGCTGGCGCGGGTGGTCGGGCGCCGGGTGGGCCCAACGCCCCGCGCATCCACTTGACGCACGGGGCCCACCTGGACCCGTCAGGAAGCCATGAACGGGATGGCGCCGGCCGGGAAGACAGAACGAGTGGCGTCGAACACCGGCCAGTCCGAGGTGCGGCCCGGCGTGAGCCTGGACTCCCACTCCTCGAGCACCTGGACCACCCGCGCGCCGATCGCGGTCACCTGTCCGACCGCGTCGGTGGTCCCGTCGAGGGTGGTGCCGGGGACGACGATCCCCCGTACGCCGAGGGCGGCCCCGTCGGCCATCGGCCGGGACACGGTGAACCGGCACAGCGTGGCCCCGACGAGCAGGCGGCCGGGCCGGGACATCCATTCGAGGTCTGTGACCTCGAGGTCCGGATCGCGCAGGACGAGCTGCGGCGTGACCATCAGGTTCGAGCTCACGAGGGGCATCGGGACCTCGGTGCGTTCGCGGAGGCTCAGGCGCTCCAGGGCGGCCAGCGGATCGTCCCCCTGCGGGTCCGTTCGCCGGAACGGCTGGTCGGCCTCGACGAGGGCCCGGTGCTCCGGCGCGAGATCGGCGATCGGCGTCCAGTCCGAATGGAACGCCTCGGGCGACTCCTCGATCGGGAACCGGGTGGCCGGACCGGGCCTCGTCCCCCGACCGTCGAAGAGCGCGACCTGCCAGGCCAGGTGGTCGAGGGCCGACCGCAGCCCGTGGACCACGTTGCCCAGCCGCACGCCCAGGCGATGCGGGAGCCGCGGGACGTGCTCGGCCGTGAACAGGTAGCGGTACGGTGCGCGCTCGGGCTCCGTCCGCAGGCGAACGGGGTCCGTCTTGCAGACCATCAGGTGATCGGTCTGGAATGCCTGGAGTTCGGCGTGCGCCAACTGGACCTTGGCCAGGCAACCGCCGAGGTCGACCGTCAAGGAGCGGGCCAGGACGTGGGGTGCACGGGAGCATTCTTCCGTTCCCGGCAGCCGGAGCAAGCACCCCGGCCGACTATCGCGGCATGGCCTCTAGGCGCCGGAGGCCGGCCGGCTTCGAGAACCGGACGTTCTCGTCCACCAGGCGGAGCTCCTCGACCTCCGTGGCCCCCTGCCCGCGCAGGAACTCCACCATCCGCTCCACCAGCCACTCCGGCGCCGAGGCGCCGCTCGTAACCCCCACCACCCGGGCTCCCGCCAGCCATTCCGGCCGGACCTCGGTCTCGTCGTCGACCAGGTACGCGGGCGTCCCGGCCTCCCGGGCCACCTCGGCCAGCCGGTTCGAATTCGACGAGTTCACCGAGCCGATGACCAGCACCACGTCGGCCCGGCGGGCCAGGACCTTCACCGCGTCCTGCCGGTTCTGGGTGGCGTAGCAGATGTCGTCCTTGGGCGGAGCCTGGATGTCCGGGAAGCGCTGCCGGAGCACCGCGATGATCTCGTTCGTCTCGTCCACGGAGAGGGTGGTCTGGGTCAGATAGGACACGTTCGACGGGTCGGGGACCTCGACGGTCCGGGCCTCGTCCGGCGAGCCCACCAGGATGACCCGCTCGGGGGCCTGGCCGCTCGTCCCCACGACCTCCTCGTGTCCTTCGTGGCCGATGAGGATGACGGTCAGTCCCTCCCGCGCGAACCGCCGGGCCTCCAGGTGGACCTTCGTCACCAGGGGACAGGTCGCGTCGATGACCGACAGCGAACGGCCCGCCGCGTTCTCGTAGACCTCGGGGGCCACGCCGTGGGCCGACAGCACCACCAGCGCGCCCTCCGGGACCTCCGACTCGTCGTCGACGAACACCGCGCCCTTGCGCTCGAGGTCGCGGACCACGTGGAGGTTGTGGACGATCTGTTTGCGGACGTACACCGGCGCGCCGCGGGAGGCCAGGGCCTCCTCCACGGTCTCGACCGCACGGTCCACACCCGCGCAGTAGCCGCGGGGGGCCGCCAGCAGCACCTTCTCGATCACGCCTCCATGGTACTCGGGCCGTGGTCGGCGGGCCGGTCCCGGACGCAACGTCCTCGCAACATCGATTCCGCATTTCCATCACAACGGTTCGGTTGTCACCGGGGCCTACCCGCCGGTAGCATTGGCGACTTCGCGGCTATCCTGCCGACCCTTCCCCTGAACTCGAGGTTGATGCGCGTGCGCGCACTCGTGCCTCGACAGAGGGGTGGAGGGATGCCGCGAAGACAGGTCGATAGTCGATCGGAGAGAGAAGGAGGTGGATCCAACACCCACGACCTACCGCGGGCGACACGGGGGCAGATAACCCCGGACCTCATCCGCGGGGGTGAAAATGCGTATGGATCGATCAACCACGCGACGCGGGGCGCTCGCTGGAGCGCTCACCGCGGTCGCTCTCATCAGTCTCCTGGCGACCTCCGCCGGCGCCACGGCGACATCGGACAGCCCGAGCTGGATGTCCGTTCCGAAGTGGTACCAGTACGGCCACAAGACGTGGGAATACGGCTGGCAGTCGAGCCCTCGGCTGGTTCGTGAGAACAACCGGTGGGAGAACAACCACCCCAACGCCACCTGGCAGGAGACGCACGACTGGCATCTCGTCCTGCGCGACCGGTGGCGGTCCGGGCACTTCCATGATGCCGTCGCCTACGACGCCGGACAGGCCACTTGGTACGACCAGACCGGCACCATCGGCGCGTGCGGCGTGCCGCTGCGCGGGAGGTACGCCGCGAGTCGGACGCTTCCCTGCGGCTCGGTGGTGTCGGTGCGGCACGACGGGCACTACGTGTTCGTCCACATCCTGGACCGAGGGCCCTATGGCAGCTCGTCCCGGATCATCGACCTCTCCACCCGGGCGTTCCGTCACCTGGCGCCGCTCGGGGCCGGGGTGATCGACGTGCACCTGGTCCACGTACAGCGCGGCACGAACTACCGGCTGCGATAGTCGAACCCGGAGCCGGGCGGCCCCCAGGCGCTCACCGTCTGATAGGGCCGCCCGGCGACGGGAGTCCCTTCACGGCGTCCCGGACCGCCTCGAGCGAACCGACCGTCACGGTCGCCTCGGCCACCGGGGCCTCCCCCACCGCCACGATCCGCATCCACGGCCACCTGGCCCGAACCGCGGCGACCACATCGACGCCGTCGCCGCTCACGATCAGCACGTGCGCGCCTCGCTCCTCGATCTGAGCCACCGCCTCCTCGGCCGTCACGGCGCCGGGGGTGAGCTCCCATTCGGTCCCCACGGCGGCCCGCTTCAGCGCCGCCAGGGACTCGCGGTCGGGTGCCACGCAGGCGACGATCAGGGCTCGGCACATCGTCAGAAGTAGTCGCGGCGCTTGAACATCCGATACAGCAGGAGCGCGGCGACGACCATCAGTCCCAGCGCGTAGGCGTAGCCGAAGCGCCACTTCAGCTCCGGCATGTGCACGAAGTTCATCCCGTAGATCCCCGCGATGAGCGTCGGCACCAGGATGATCGAGGCCCACGCGGTGAGCCGCTTCATCACGATGTTCATCCGATTCGAGATCTGGGAGATCTGCGCCTCCAGCGCCGAGGTGAGCAGGTCGCGGATGTTGTCGGCGAACTCCAGTGCCCGGATCACGTGGTCGGCCACGTCCCGGTAGTACGGGGCCAGCTGTTGCGTCACGAACCCCGGCTGCTCCTGCATGAGGTCGAGGACCTCCCGCAGCGGCATGACCAGCCGCCGGAACGACACGACCCGCCGCTTCAACCGGAAGATCCGCTCCTGGATGCCCTCCGGCGGCTCATCGAGGAACACCTCGTCCTCGATGTCGTCGCCGAGGTCCTCGAATCGCTCGATCACGTTGAAGTACCCGTCCACCACCTCGTCGAGCAGCGCGTACAGCAGGAACCCGCCGCCCTCGTGGGTCAGCTCGGACTGCCGGTCCCACCGCCGAAGGACCTCCGTGATGTCGAACACGGGGGCGTACCGCAGCGTGATGAGGAACCGGTGCCCGGCGAACGCGTGGATCTCGTGATCGATGAGCTCGTCCTCGGCGTCGAGGGCGATGCCGTGCATGGCCAGGAAGAAATACCCCTCGTACACCTCGACCTTTGGGCGCTGGCCCCGAGTGCGGGTGTCCTCCATGGCCAGCTCGTGGAGCCCGAACTCCTCCTGGATGAGGGCGAGCTCCTCCTCGGTCGGGTCGGCCAAGTCGAGCCACACGCGGGCCCCGGCCTCCTGGATCAGGTCGCTGACCCGGGCGGGGTCGAAGGCCTCCTCCTTGAGGACACCCTCGCGGTAGTGGCGGCAGGTGATGGTCATGGCGTCGGCAGGGTACCCGACCATCGGGGAAACCTCTAGCACGTGGGCTACGCTCTGGGTGTGGCTCCGGAACGCGCCCCCAACGTCGTGGAGCGGTACTTCGCCGCGGAGAACTCGCTGCTCCGCAGGGTCCGGCCGACGTGGTGGGGCGCGGTGGTGACCGACGAACGGTTCCCGGACATCTACGACCTGAACTACGCGCGGGTGGACGCCGCGCTGTCGGACCTCGCCCTCGACGACGTCCTGTCGGACCTCATCCCCGCGGTGGTCGAGGCCGGCTCGCGGCACATCCAGATCGGTGTCCTCCAACCGGAGGGAACAGCCCGCCTCCTCGAGGAGGCCCGGCGGGCCGGCCTCCGGGTGTCCTGGGACACGGTGATGGAACTCCGGGAGCCCGCGGACGGCGCGCCGGCGATCGCGGGCGGGAGCGTCGAGGACGTCGAGGAGGCCGACACGCGCACCGCGGAATTCTGGGAGGCCCACGGCCGGGGCCTCCAGGCGTTCGAGGTTATGGCCCCGGAGGTGGTGGAGCAGCTCCAGCGGTGGGCCCGCGAGATCCTGATCCCGGCGGGGCGCCGGTACTTCGCGGTGCGCCGGGACGGCGAGATCGCCGGCCACGGGGCCCTCCAGGTCCGCGCCGGGATCGCCTACATCGACGACGTCGTGACATTCCATCCGCATCGCCGCCAGGGCATCGCGTCGGCCGTCGTCCGCCGGATGGTCCGGGAGGCCCGTCGGTCGGGCGCGGAAGCCACGTTCCTGTTGGCCGACCAGGAGGATCCCATCCGGCTGTACCGATCCCTGGGGTTCTCCGAGACCGGGAGGGTGGCCAGCGCCCTCGGGCCCCTGCCGCCGGACCGCGCGGGGAGCCAACCCACCGGGCGTCCCGCCGCACGGTCCGGCTCGGGCTAGGGTTCGGGGTCCGGTTCGCCCCCGCCCTCGCCCCGCCGGAACCGCCGGCGCAGCGCGGCCACCGGGTCGGGCCGGGGCTTGCCCAGGTAGAACCCCTGCCCGTAGCGGACGCCGAGCGTGCGGAGCGCCTCCATCTCCTTCGCCGTTTCGATGCCCTCGGCCACGAGCCGGGCGCCGATCTCCGTGGCGAACGACGACAGAGCCGAGGCCAGGGCCCGCCGGGCGGGATCCGAGTCCACGTCGCGGGTGAACGCCATGTCGAGCTTGATGATGTCGGGGGCCAGCCGGAGGATGTGCTGGAGGCTGGCGAACCCGGCGCCGGCGTCGTCGATGGCCAGCCTACCGCCCTTCGCCCGGACCGCCGCCACCATCGCGTTGAGCTGCTCGTAGTCCTCCACCCGGGCGTGCTCGCTGATCTCGAACACCACCCCGGCGAGGGGCTCCTCCGCGACGAAAGCCATGAACGATCGGCCCACGGCGGTCGCCGGCGAGACGTTGACCGAGAGGTACACGTCGTCCGGCATGCGCTCCCGGGCCCCCAGGGCGGCACGGACCGTGGCCAGCTCGAGCCCGTCCCGCATGTCGAGCCCGTCGGCCTCGTCGAACCAGGCGTTCGGGGGGCGGGACGGGCTGCCCCCGAACCGGGCCAGCGCCTCCACCCCCACCGTCCGGCGGCTCCGGAGATCCACGATGGGCTGGAACACCATCTTCACGCCCTCCATCAGGCCCCGGACGAGCTGCTCGCGCCGTCGGCGCATCTCGGCCTCGTGGTGCCGAAGCTCGAGCTGCCCCCGAAGCTCCTGGACGACCTCGCCGGCCACCCGTGTGGACAGGCTCGACTCCCCCCGGGCTGCTCCCCGGATGGCCTCCACGATCTCGTCCGCCGGAGAGCCCTTCACCAGGTAGCCCACCGCCCCGGCCTGGATCATCTCGATCACGGTGGCCCGGTCCTCGTGGGCGGACAGCGCCAGGACGTTCGTCCGGGGGGAGCGCGAGCGGATCTCCGTGGTGGCCCGCTGCCCACCGCCTCCGGGCATGCGGACATCGCACAGGACGACGGCGGGGTGCATCCGCACGGCGATCTCGATGGCCTCGTCGGCGTCGCGGGCGGCGCCGACCAGCTCGATGCCGTCCTCCTCGGCCAGGAGGTCGAACAGAGCGGAGCGGACGTGGTCGTCGTCCTCGGCGATCAGAACCCGGATGCGCTGCACGACGGCCGCTAGCTTCCCATGCCCGGCCGCCCCCACCCCGGAAGCTCCGGGGCTTTGGCGAGGCTAAGGCCGCATGCGCCGAACCGCTACGACTTCGACCCCCGAGCATGGGGACCGTAAGCGGCGGGAGCGAGGTCCCGTTCCTCCCGGAGGAGGCCAAGGTCGCACCCATTCACTCTGCGCAGCCTCGTCTGCTCGAATGAACGGACGTGACCAAGGTCGTTCACCCCTGAGAGCATCGCGGGGCCGTGCCGTCTGGAAGAATCGCTCCGGCCGCCTCCGCCGGCTGCTTTCGACCCGACGGCACTTGTCCGTGGCCGCCATGGGAAGCCACAGGCACGGCGGCGCCGGGAAGACATCCACCACAGATGCTCCCATTACGGCTCGTATGGCACCGCTTCGAGCGTGACTTCGATAACCTGATTGTGGCGGACGGTTACCAGTCTCTCGGCGGAGCCGGGCAAGAAGGGTGGGTGTGACTCACTCAGGTCTCCGACAATCGAGTATCTGCCCGGAGCTAGCTGTATGGCAAAGGCTCCTGATGCATCCACAGTAACCCTGCGAATGGGTAGTCCCGCACGGTCGCCTCCCCTGACCCTATACACATCGACTTCCCCTTGCGCAGGGGTCGTCTCGCCCGGCGTGAACGGGATGCCCCCCTTGGATACGTGTGTATTTCGCAGAAGCACCCCACGTACTCCTTGATTGATCTCACCTTCCGAGCTGCCTGCCTGATGACACGCGGCAGCGAAGAGCAGCACCGCCAAGAGCCAGCCAGACCCCCTTCTGATACAGAACCACCTCCTAACGTGGGAAGTTCCCGCCCGCAGCAGTGAGGGTCGCTCACGTTACCTTCAGCTTGCCTCCGACGGTTGTTCCCCACGCGGTGTGCGCCGCCACCCCCTTCTGACCGAAGATCCAAATGGTGCCCGGCGTGGCAGGGTCTGTGCTCAGGCCAAGGTAGTCGCCGATCCGCGACATAGTCTGAGCGTAGGCGTGGGTCCGCAGATCGTCAGCCGCGGGCCAAGGCTCGGCTGATGACCAGGCGCTGGATCTCGCTCGTTCCCTCGAACAGGGTGTAGATCTTGGAGTCCCGGTACCACTTCTCCACCGGGAAGTCCTTGATGTACCCATAGCCGCCGAGGATCTGCACCGCCTGCTCGGACACCCACACGGCGACCTCGCCGGCCTTCAGCTTCGACATCGAACCCTCGGCCTGCTCGAACGGCACGCCGTTGCGGGCCATCCACGCGGCGCGGTGGGTCAGCAAGCGGGCGGCGTCGATCTCCATGGCCATGTCGGCGAGCTTGAAGGCGATGCCCTGGTGCTCGATGATCGGCCGCCCGAACGTCGAACGCTCCTTGGCGTAGTCGCGGGCGAACTCGAACGCGGCCCGGGCGATGCCGAGGGCCTGGGCGGCCACCGAGGGCCTGGTCACCTCGAACGTCTTCAGGGCGGCAGAGGAGCGCTGCTCGGAGCGGGCCTTCTCGAGCTTCGCCTCGAGCTTCTCCGGCCCGCCCAGCACGTTCGCCAGGGGGATCCGGCAGTCCTCGAGCAGGACCTCGGCCGTGTGCGATGCCCGGATCCCGAGCTTCCGCTCCTTCTTGCCCTGACGGATGCCGGGCGTGTCCGGGCCGACGATGAACGCGGCCTGGCCGCGGTGCCCCAGGTTCGGGTCGACCGTGGCCACCACGATGTGCACGGCGGCGATCCCCCCGTTCGTGGCGAAGACCTTCTGTCCGTTCAGGACCCACTCGTCGCCGTCGCGGCGGGCGGTGGTCCGAAGGGCGCTGACGTCGGATCCGGCGTTCGGCTCCGTGACGCAGAACGACGCCACGTGCGGATCCTCCGGGGTCCCGAACATCACGGGGGCCCACTGCCCGAACTGCTCTGGGGTGCCGCTGTAGGCCAGCGCCGAGAGCGGGAGCCCGGTCCCGAACACCGCCAGGCCGATGCCCGCGCACCCCCAGCACAGCTCCTCCAGGACGATCGGCAGGATCAGGCCGGTCTGGTCCTGGGCCACCATCTCCAGGTAGAACTCCGGGCCGTACAGCCCGATCTCGGCGGCCTTCTTCACCACCGGCCACGGGAACTCCTCGGACTCGTCGTACTCGGGCGCGACCGGCCGGATCTCCTTCTCGGCGAACTCGTGGGCCCACTTCTGGGTGGTGATGTGATCCTCGCTGAGCTGGAACTCCATCGACGCTCGCCTCCTGTCGCCGCCTCTGGAAACCTGACCTGCGCTCCTCGCGTTCACCGGCCGAACCGGGGAGAATGGGCCCGAACCCGTTCGCGCCCGCACGGACGGCTGATGAACCTACCTGGTAGTAGGTTACCGAGGAGTAGTATAGCCGCCCATGGCCACGAGTAAACCCACCACCGAGGCGCCGCCCGCGGGTGCGAAGCGCCGGATGCGGGGGCCCGAACGGCGCGCCCAGCTGCTGGCCGTGGCTCGCCGCGTGTTCGGCCGATCCGGATTCCACGGCGTGTCCATGGACGAGGTGGCCAAGGAGGCGGGGGTCACCAAGCCCATCCTGTACGACCACTTCAACTCCAAGGAGGAGCTGTACGTCGCCCTGCTCGACGCCGACGCCGACTTCCTCGAGGAGCGGGTCCGCTCGGCGCTGCGCGCCCCCACCGGGAACCGGGAGCGGATCCGGCAGTCGTTCCAGGAGTACTTCGACTTCGTGGACGAGCACGCCGGCGGGTTCCGGCTGTTCATGCAGGAGACCATGGGCGGCGAGGAGATGCTCCGGAGCCGGGTCCAGGGGGTCCGGGACCGGATCGTGCGGGAGGTCGGGGACCTCATCGTCCGGGAGTCCCAGGAACAGATCGACCGCCGGGACGCCGACACGGTGTCGCTGGCGCTGGTGGGGATGGTCGAGACGGTGGCCCAGCGCGACCCCGGGGGTCCCAAGAAGGACCGCCGCAGGGCCGTGGACACGCTGGTCAGGTTGGTGTGGCGTGGCATCACCAACCTGACGATCTGACGGTGGCCGAGGGCACCGGCACCGAGCGGCGCCCCCATCCCGGGCCCCACCCGCCCAAGCCCCGGTTCCGGGGACGGATCCACCAGGCGGCGGCGTTCGTCGCGCTCCCCCCGGCGGTCCTGCTCATCATCCTTTCCCGGGGGCCGGCCCAGCACGTCGCCTCGACCGTGTACGGGGCGACGCTCGTGAACATGTTCTCGACCAGCGCGATCTACCACCGCCGGAACTGGTCGGAGAAGGCCCGCCGGCGGATCCAGGCGCTCGACCACTCCGCGATCTACCTGTTGATCGCGGGGTCGTACACGCCGCTGTCGGTGATCGCCCTGGACGGGTGGATCCGGGTCACGGTCCTCGCGACGGTGTGGGGGATCACGGCGCTGATGGTCGTGCTGAAACAGTCCTTCCCGGGCCGGTTCGCCGGGCTGTCGGGGGCGATGTACATCATCCTGGGATGGGCCGCGGTGGCCGCCGCCCCGCAGTTCATCCGGAACCTGCCCCTCGCCTCCATCATCCTGCTGGTCGTCGGCGGGGTGTTGTACACGGGCGGCGCGCTCGTGCTGAACCGGCGGTGGCCGGACCCCAGCCCCCTGGTGTTCGGCTACCACGAGGTGTGGCACGCGTGCATGACCAGTGCCGCCGCCTGCCAGTACGTCGCGATCCTGATCGCGGTGGTCGCCCCGCGCTGAAGCGCCGCGTCAGCCCCTCCGGGGGCCCTCCCGAGCCCGCCGGACCAGCGGCAGTGCGTACCAGACCCCGGCCAGCGCGAGGCCCGCGAGCGCGCTGACGAGCGCCGCCACCCCCTCGCCGAACAGCACGTCGGTGATCACGAACACGGCCGAGGTCATAGCCACCGCGAGCAACGCCGTCCCCGCGATCGTCATCCGGTTCGCGGTGAACAGCATGCGCTCCTTGTCCCCCCACCGGAACATGATCCGGTGGTACGTGGACGGCGCGATGAGCAGGACCGTGGCGATGGTGGTCGCCAGGAACGTCACGAAGTACACGTCCCGCTGGAGGTCGGTCATCCTCGAGTAGCCGTTCGAGAACGGCACCGTCAGCAGGAACGCGAACAGCACCTGGACGCCGGGGAGCACCACGCGGAGCTCGTTCAGCAGCTCGATGAGCTCCCGGTCGACGCGTTCCTTCTCGTCCTCGTCGCTCCGCTGGCCGGCGTCGACGTTCCCTTGCCCCGACCCGTTCGACGACCGGTCATTCGCCACGACGGGAAACGTACACCGACAGGCCCCCGCCGATCCGGCCGAGGCATTGTCGCGCGGGCCTCACCGCCCCAGCACGCGCTTGCCGCGCACAGTCACGCCCTCGGCGCGGAGGCGCTCGGCCTGGACCTCCTCGTGGCCCGGGACCAGGCGGCCGTTCGCGGCGACCACGCGCCACCATGGGAGGCCCTCGGACGTCGCGAGGATGTTCCCCACGGCCCGGGCGGCGCCGGGGTGCCCCGCCTCCTCGGCCACCTCGCCGTAGGTCGCGACCTCGCCGGGCTGCAGGCGTGCCAAGACCTCCCGGACGCGCTCCTCGAACTCGCTGGTGCTCCGCGTCAGAAGCCCCTTGCGCACCGAGGGCGCAACTGCGCCCGGAGGGCAAGGAGTCGAGGAGCGCCGCGTACCTGGAAGGTACGCAAGCGACGAGCGACGCCGCCATCCGGGATGCAGGTGCGTCCGAATGCCGAGGGGCTTCTGGGGCGGTGCACCTAGAGGTTCCCCCGCTCTTCCTGTTCGCGTTCGATGGCCAGGAACAGCTCCTTGAAGTTCCCCAGGCCGAACCCCTTGGAGCCGTGGCGCTCGATGACCTCGTAGAAGACCGTGGGCCGGTCCTGGACGATCTTCGTGAAGATCTGGAGCAGGTAGCCCTCCTCGTCCTGGTCGGCCAGGATGCCCAGCTCCTCGATGGCCCGGTGGTCCTCCTCGACCTTGTCGATGCGGTCCCACAGCGACTCGTAGTAGGTCTGGGGGACGCGGGTGAACTTCACGCCGCGCTGGCGGAGGGCGGAGACCGCCGAGATGACGTCGTCGGTGGCCATCGCGATGTGCTGCACGCCTGGCGCGCGGTAGAAGTCCAGGTACTCCTCGATCTGGCTCTTCTTCTTGCCGGGGGCCGGTTCGTTGATAGGGAACTTCACCCGCCCGTTGCCGTCCCACATGACCTTCGACATCAGCGCCGTGTACTCGGAGGAGATCTGGTCGTCCCGGAAGTGGACCAGCTGGCCGAACCCCAGGATGCGCGAGTAGTAGTCGACCATCTCGTTCATCTTGCCGAGCTCGACGTTGCACACGACGTGGTCGATGGCCTTGATCCCGACCGGCGGCCCGTCGTCCGGGATCGGCTCCTCGGCCCGGTAGCCCGGGAGGAACGGCCCGGAGTAGTTCTCCCGTTCGATGAACGAGTGCAGGGTGTCGCCGTAGGCCTTGATGGAGGCACGCACCACCTTGCCGTGCTCGTCCTCGCTCACGGTGGGCTCCAGCACGCCCTCCGCGCCGCGCTTCGTGGCCTGCTCGTACGCGTCGGCGGCGTCGGGCACTCGCAGGGCCACGTCGCGGACCCCGTCGCCGTGCTCGAACGCGTGCTTCGCGATGAAGCTCTCGGGGCCCATGGCCCCGGTGAACACGTACCGGGCCTCGCCCGACTCGCACACCCATGACGCCCGGTCCCGGACCTTGGTCTCCGGCCCCGCGTACGCGCTGACCTTGAACCCGAACGCCTTCGAATAGAAGTACGCGGCCTGCCGGGCGTTCCCCACGTAGTACTCGACGTGGTCGATGCCCATGAGCGGCATGAAGTCCTCGGCCGGCGTCGACGTCGCTGCCTCCGTCATCCCTCACCTCCGGTTCGTGGCTCTCCCGGCAAGTCTATGGATGTGCGGCGAACACGGTCGTGTGGCCCCACGTGGCTGCCAGCTCCATCCCCCGTTCGACCTTCCGGACCAGCTCGCCGCTGCGGAGGTCGGCCCGGAGCCGCGTCGGTCTCGCGGACCTCCTCGTGGATGGGATGGTCGAAGTACTCGTGCGAGAACAGCGGCAGGAGGTTCTCCCGGGTGAACGCCTGCGTGACCACGGGACCCTGGCGGACCACGCGCCGGAGCTCGCGGAGCGCCCCGGCCTTGTCGCCGAACAGGTGGAACGCCGAGATCAGCGTGGCGCAGCCGAACGAGCCGTCACCGAACGGGAGCGCCGCGGCGTCCGCGGCGACGCACGACCCCGGCCCCAGCTTCGCGGTGGCGCGCCGGAGCATGGCCGGCTCGGCGTCGGCCACCACCGGCCGGAACCCGTCTCGGGCCAGCTCCGCCGCATAGTTCCCCGGCCGCATCGCGCCGCCAGGGTACGTCCCTCATGTGGTACCAATGCGCGTGATGCCCACGCGAGGAGCCCCCCGATGAAGCTCAAGATCTCCCAGCGCTCGGACGAGTTCTTCGACCTGTTCGCCGAGTCGGCCAGCAACGTGCGCATCGCGGCCGAGCAGCTCAAGGACCTCATCGAGAACTTCACGGACATCGAGGTGAAGGCCCGGCGGATCCAGGACCGGGAGCACGAGGGCGACGAGATCACCCACTCGATCATCCGCCGGCTGAACACCACGTTCATCACGCCGATGGACCGGGAGGACATCTACTCGCTGGCCTCCGCGCTCGACGAGGTGATGGACGCCATCGACGCCGTGGCCGACCTGTTCGTCCTGCACCGCATCGAAGAACCGCTCCCCGAGATGAAGGCCCAGGCCGACGTGCTGCTCCGGGCCGCGCAGGAGACCGAGGCGTCACTCAAGGAGTTCCGCAAGATGCAGCGGGAGCGGCTGGAGGCGCACTGGGTGGAGATCAACCGGCTGGAGAACGAGGGGGACCGCATCTACCGCCGGGCGGTGGCGGACCTGTTCTCCGGCGACTACAAGGCCATGGACGTCCTGAAGTGGAAGGACGTCATCGACAACCTCGAGGAGGCCGTGGACGGCCTCGAGGACGTGGCGAACATCGTCGAATCCACCGTGCTCAAGCACGCCTGACGGTGGCGGCCGGCTCTCGGGCCCTCGCCATGGATCCCCGGACCCGCCGGCGCGATACGAGGAACACCGCCGCCAGCAGCGTCACCCACATCCCGCCCAGCGCGTAGCCGGCCAGCACGTCGCTCAGCCAGTGCACCCCCAGGTAGACGCCGGGGAGCCCCGCCGCGGCGATGACGAAGACCGCCGCGGTCCACACTGCGACGCGCCACCTGGCCTTCATCCCCACGGTGAGGACGATGGCCAGCATCGCGTAGAACGCCGCGGCGACGGTGGCCTGGCCGGAGGGGAACGCCGACCCGGTCACCGCGATCTCTCTGAGGGCCACCGGCGGCCGTACCCGGTCCACGGCCGCGGCCACCACCTCGGCCAGGCCGAGGGCGCCGAGGAACGCCGCGGCCAGGATGACGGCGCCCTTCCAGTTCCGCCTGCGGAACAGCAGGTACGCGGCTGCGAGGACGAGCAGACCGCTGATCACCCAGACGCCGCCGAGCCAGTTCGCCGCCTTCATGACCCCGGTCCACAGGTGGAAGCGATGGTGGACCGTGAAGTCCTGGATCTGGAGATCGAAACGGGTGACGTCCTCGTTCAGGACGTTCACCAGCAGCCCAACGAACCCCCATCCCGCGGCAACCATCGCCGCGACGGAGATCGTGAGCGGCAACCCCAGCGGCTCTCGGAGGGCCAGCCGGCGCCTGAACCATCCCGGCCGGTCGGGTTCGTGCCGGACGTCGCCGTTCCGCCTCGCGCCGGCCGCGGCCGCCGCCGCGCCGCCCGCGCCGACGGTCTCCGGGACGCGCTCCAGCGCCAGCGGACCGCCCGCCGGGACCACGCCGGTGGCGTCGATGAGGGCGGCCTCCATGGCGACCCCCTCGGCCGGGAGGGCGGCCTCGACCCGGCGGCGGCGGGCCGAAAGGATCAGGCGGGTGGCGACGAACCCGACGATCAGCGCCGCGCCGAACATCAGCCCCACGGCTCCGGCGGTGGACTGGACCTTCTCCCACGAGTTCCCTGCGACGTACCCTGCTACCGAGAACCCGGTGCCCCACAGGACGGCTCCGGTCACGTTCGCCGCCGCGAACTTCCCGTACGGCATTCGGGCCATCCCCGCCAGGCCGGGGACCAGCACCCGAAGGGCGGCCGTGAGCCGGCCGATGATGACCGCCGCGGCCCCTCGCCGGATCAGGAACGCCTCGGCCTTCGCCAGCTCGGCGTCGAGGCGGGTCCGGATGAACGGAAGCCTGCCGAAGGTCCCCCGCAGGATGCCCCGGCCGTACCGGCGGCCGATCGCGTACCCCACCGAGTCACCGACGAACGCCCCGGCCACCGCGGCGACGATGGCCATCACCAGGGGGAACCGCCCGTACGAGGCCAGGACCCCGCCCAGGAGCACCGCGATCTCGCCCGGGAACAGGAACCCGATGAACGCCGAGGACTCCAGCGCGGGCAGGAGGAACACCAGGGCCAGCGCGGCGGCCCCGTGGAGGTGGAGCAGGCGGTCGACGACCGCACCGATCACTGCGGCCCCCAGGATCATGTCGAGGTCGAGGCGGTCATGGGCGCGAGTTGCATGATTCCATCCCCAGACTCCTGCGGCTACCCCCCCAACAACCCGGCCGTCGCCGTTCATCCATCTCCGGAGCCCCGCAGGAACCTACCGACCGGTAGGGCATACCCGGCCGCTCCCTCGGGAACGTTCGCAGATATGGGGAGCGCGACCCGGGATCGAGCGAGCCCGCGCCGCGTGGTCCTCGTCGTGATCGACGGGATGCGGTCCGACGCGTTCGAGCAGGCCGCGTCGTCGGGCCGGGCACCGGCGCTGCAGTTCCTGCGGGACCGCGGGTCCTACGTGCGGGACTCGGTGGCGATCTTCCCGACGATCACGCCCGCGGCGACGTCCACGCTGGTCACCGGGGAGGTGCCGGCCCGCCACGGCATCCCCGGGATGTGCTGGTACGACCGCGACCACCAGCGGTTCGTGAACTACGGCCAGAGCCGCGGGGTGGCCATGGCCGAGGGCCTGGGGCAGGTCGTGGAGGACTTCCTGGTGTACCTGAACCACGAACACCTCTCGGGCGACGTCCGGACCATCCACGAGCAGCTCCACGAGCTGGGGCTGTCGAGCGGCGCCACGAACTTCATGGTGTTCCGGGGACCGTTCGAACACCGGTTGGAGCCGGGCTTGATGGAGCGGCTCCTGTTCCGCAAGCACCTTCCCCGGACCGTGCGGGGGCCGAAGGAGCACTACTTCGCGGACGTCGTCAGGGGACCGGCGGATGCCGGAGGCAGGCGCAAGCGAGGCCGGGGACTCGAGCGGCACACCAGGCACAACGACAAGTGGGCGGCCGAGGTCACGCGGGACCTGCTGGAGCAGGGCGCGGCCGACATGATCCTGTTCTATCTGCACGAGAACGACCACGTCTCGCACCACGGGGGCCCCGTCACCCAGGTGGACAACCTCGTACGCGCGGACGAGCACATCGGGTCCGTGCTCGACACGTTCGGGACCTGGGAGCGCACCCTGCACGAGGCGGGGTTCGTGCTCACCGCCGACCACGGGCAGACCGCGATCGGGGACGACGCGGAGCACGTCATCGAGTTCGGCGAGGTACTGGCCGACTTCCGCCGGGTGAAGCCGGGGCCGGGACCGGATCCACTGGAGGATCACGATCTCGCGGTGTGCGGGAACGGCCGCGCGGCGTTCGTGTACCTCGCGTCGGACCGCCGGGAGGAGCTCCGGAAGCCAGTCGCCGCGGCGCTGCTGGCGTCCCCGGGAGTGGACCAGGTCATGTGGCGCGACGGGTCCACGTACGTGGTGGACAGCGATCGGGGCCGCGTGGAGTTCGAGCCGGCCGCCGCGGGCCACGGGGTGGTGGACGAGCGCCGCAACCGCTGGCACCTCCGGGGCGACCTCCAGGCCATCGACGCCATCGTCGAGGGCGGGATGGTCCGCACCCCCGAGTACCCGCTGGCCATGTGGCGGATCCGGTCGGCCATGGACCTCGACCGGATCGGTGACCTGGTGGCCACGATGCGCCTCGGCTACGACTGCGCCGACCTGTCCGACGAGAGCCACCGGGGCGGCGGCGACCACGCGTCGCTCCACGCCCAGGACTCACTGGTCCCGTTCGTCTCGACGCTCGAGAACCCGCCGATGCGCCCGGCCGCTACCGACGTCACGCCGCACGTCGTCCGGCACTTCCGGCGGCTGGTCGGGATGGCGGCGTGAAGGTCCTGGTCGTCCTCAACCCGGGGAGCGGGAGCGCGAGCGACGCCACGCCCGCCCAGCTGGCGGAGACGCTCCGGCCACTCGGCCCCGTGACGTTCGCCGCGCCGCCGGAGGAGCGGTTCGACGTGGACCTCCGAACGGCGGCCGAGGGTGCGGGACTGGTGGTGGCAGCGGGTGGCGACGGCACGGTCTCCGGGACCGTGAACGCCCTCGCGGATCGCCTCGACGACATCGCGTTCGCCGTCCTGCCCCTGGGGACCGGGAACGACCTGGCCCGGACCCTGGGGATCCCCGAGGACCCGCTGGAAGCGGCCGGCGCCGTCGCGTCCGGCGCCGAGCTCGAGATCGATGTGTGGCGGGCCGCTGGGACCGGCGCCGACCGGCTGTTCGTGAACGCCTGCGTGGGCGGGTTCCCCGTGGCCGTGGACGAGGCCGTGAGTGACGGCGTCAAGCGGGTCCTGGGGCCGGTGGCGTACCTGGTGGCCGGGGCCAGGGCGGCGGCTCGCATGGAACGGTTCGCCGCCGCGGTGGGCGGGCGCCGGGCCGACGACTGCGTCGCCGTCGGGGTGGGGAACGGCCGGACCGTGGGCGGCGGGATCCCGCTGTTCCCGGAGGCCGACCCCGCCGACGGCCGGCTGGAGGCCTGCGCCCTCCCCGCTCCCGGGACCGCCGACGCGGCGAGGCTGGGGCTCGCGGTGCGCAAGGGCGAGCACGGACGCCTGGAGGGTGTCGTCACGGCGTCCGGTCGGGAGGTCCGGATCGAGACCGAGCCGGCGGTCGAGCTCAACGTCGACGGCGAGCTGGTGGGCCTCCGGACGCCGGTGTCGTTCTCAGCCGCCGGGCGGGCCCGGTTCCTGGTCCCCGTCCGCTGATCGCCGGCGACGGAGGGCCGTGCGCCGCCGGGCCACGTCCTCCCCCACGAACATCAGGCACCAGAACAGCGCAAGGCCGCCCATGGCCAGGTTCACCCACCGGAACTCCGCGGGGGTCGCCGGGATGAGCACCGCGCACACCACGGCCACCACCAGGAAGAACAGGGGCCGCCTGCCGATCAACACTTCCCGCTCACGAGAACACCTGCACGATCTCCTCGGTCACCCAGGCGATGGCGAACGCACCCGGGATCGTGAGGATCCAGGCCCACACCACCCGTCCGGCCACCCCCCACCGAACGGCCGAGAGGCGCTGCGTGGTCCCCACCCCGACCACGGCGCCGGTGATGGTGTGGGTGGTGGACACCGGGATGCCGGCGTGGGCTGTGAAGAGCAGCGTGATCGCGGCCGCCGTCTCCGCGCTCATCCCCCCGACGGGCTGGAGCTTGGTGATCCGGGCCCCCAGGGTGTGGACGATCCGCCATCCGCCGAACGCGGTGCCCAGGGCGATGGCCGCCAGCGCCGAGAGCTTCACCCACCACGGGACGCTCGCGTCCGGCCCGACCTTGTGGGTGGCGATCAGCAGGGCCAGGATCACGCCCATCGTCTTCTGGGCGTCGTTCGTCCCGTGCCCCAGGCTGAACGCGGCCGCCGACAGGAGCTGGGTCCGCCGGAACCCCCGGTTCAGCCGCTCCACCCTCCGGTACCGGTGGAACAGCCACAGCACGCCCACCATGATCGTGAACGCCAGCAGCAGCCCCACGATCGGCGACAGCACGATGAACACGGCGATCTTCTCGACTCCCGCTCCGATCAGCGAGTCCCACCCCTGGCTGGCCACGGCGGCGCCGGCCATGCCCCCCACCAGCGCGTGCGAGGAGCTGGTGGGGAGGCCGAACAGCCACGTGATGACGTCCCAGGCGATGGCCCCCATCAGCCCGGCGAACACCACGCCGATCGTGAACACCTCCGGCTTCACCACGTCCTTGGCGATGGTGGCGGCGACCTTCGTCCCCAGGAGCAGCGCCGCGAAGTTCCAGAACGCCGCCCACACCACGGCCATGCGGGGCGACAGCACGCGGGTGGACACCACCGTGGCGATGGAGTTCGCCGCGTCGTGGAACCCGTTGAAGAAGTCGAACGCCAGGGCGACGACGATGACTGTGATCAGCGCGAGGTCGGTCATGGGATGCCGTCGGGTCCCGGCTCGCTAGTCGTGCTTCAGGGTGATGGACTCGATCACGTTGGCGATGTCCTCGCATCCGTCCAGTGCCTGCTCGATCTGGTCCAGGATGTCCCGCCACTTCAGGACATCCATGGCCTTGAAGTCGCCCGAGAACAGGTCGGCCACGGCACGGCGGTAGAGCCGGTCCCCCTCGTTCTCCAGCCGGTTGATCTCGATGAGGTCGCCGTTCACCTCGCGAGTCACGCGGAGCCGGGCCACGGTCCGCACCACCACTGTCGCGGCCCGGGCGGTCACGTCGGCCAGCTGGCGGAACACGGGGAGGGCCTCCTCGATCCGGTGCAGGACCACGAGGTCGGCCACCGCCCACAGTGAGTCGAGGACGTCGTCGAGGCTGGTCGCCAGGCGGTAGATGTCCTCGCGGTCGAACGGCGGCACGAACGTCGTGTTGAGGGTGGCCATGACCTCGCGCGTGGCCTCGTCGCCGTCGTGCTCGAACTCCCGGACCTTCGAGCTGTAGGCCTCCGCGTTCCCCACGTCGCCGGCGAGATCCACGATGACCCGCGCCGCTGCGGCCGCGTCGGCGGCTGACCGCTCGAACAGGTCGAAGAACCGCTGCTCGCGGGGGATCACCTGGAACGGCAACCGTTCACCTCTCGTTCAGTTCGCGTTCACGTCAGCGCGTGAGGCTATCCGCGTCCGCCGAGCCCTGTCCACCGCGTCCACGATTCGTTCGCGCCCCGTTCGCCCGGTGCCCGCGGCGCGGCCCTCGTTCCGACACGCCCGCCTCCTAGGTTGCGGTCGCGGGCCACCCAGGCCGCGCACTTCGAGAGAAGGAGGGTGCATGAGGAAGCGAGGGATCGCGCTGGTCGCCGCTGGAGTTTCGCTGCTCCTGGCGGGCGGCGTCGCATTGGCCGCGGGCGATTTCGGCCTGTTCGTCCAGGAGCGGCTGCGGTCGCAGTCCCAGCCCCAGTTCGGCGTGGAGCAGCCCCTTCGGCAGTCGTCGTCGCGGCAGATCTCCCAGCAGCAGGCCCAGGCCGACCCGACGAGGCAGGGCCGGTGCTGGAGGCGCAGATCTGGCAGGCCACCCGCCCGGGCCGGCCGATGCCGGCGATCCTCCTGGCCGAGCTGCACGACCGGGGTGGGATCACCGATCGCGCCCTCGCGGCATGGTCGTCGGGGCAGTCCTGCCACTGCCGGGCGCTGCTTCCGGGCCTCACCGTGGCACCGGGCGAGGGCGGTGACAGGGACGGGTGACGCCGTCGTCGCCGCTGCCGTGAGGACACCACCATGAGCCGCCGTCCCGGCGCGACGGCGGCTCAGGCGCCGCCGAGCACCAGCCCCAGGACGAGCATGATCGCGACGCCGACGGCGACCGCGGCGAACCTCCAGTCCCGGGCCACCGTGAAACCGGCCGCCAGGAGGAGCACGCGGAGCATCGGCGTCGCCACCAGCACCACCAGCCCCAATGCCATGATGCCGCTCGGGTGACCGCCGGCGACCAGACCCCAGATCTCGTTCGGCGTCACCGAGTGCTGACGGAGCCTGCCCCGGCCGACGGCCGCCACCAGGCCCACGGCCATCACCAGGCAGGCCACCGCCACGCCCGCCCGGAGGGCCCATGCCACGATGCGACGCTCCAGCCCCCGCCGCCCCGCCTCTCGACCGCCGCCGTTCTCAGCCACGCCACACGCCCGAGGCATCGAGGGCCATCTGCGCCGCCACCACGAGCAGCACCACGCCGAACGTCCGGGCCAGCGCGGCGGCCCTGAATCGGCCGGACAAGCGGGTTCCCAGGAGCGCGCCGGCGGTGACGCCGAGGGCCACCGGCGCGGCCACCAGGGGAAAGAGGAACCCGCGCTGGAGGTAGATGACCAGGCTCGCGGCCGCGGTGGCCCCGATCATGAGGTTGCTGGTGGCCGCGGCCACCCGGAGCGGGACGCCCATCGCGATCGACATCACGGGCACCTTCAGGATGCCTCCGCCCACCCCCAGCAGCCCGCTCACGTTCCCGGCCACGAAGGACGCCCCGAGGCCGAGCGGCACCCGGCCGACCGAGTAGGTCCTTGTCTCCCCCGTGACGGGATCCCGGGTCACTCCGCCCAGCCGGCCGACGTCCTCGCCGCCCTCCCGGCCGGTTCGGCGGGATCCGGCGCCCTTCCGTGGCTCGCGCCGGAGCATCAGGACCGCGACGAATCCCGCGAAGCCGGCGAACGTCCACAGGACGGCGTCCTCCGGGATCACCGCCGCGGTCAGGCCGCCCGAGATCGCTCCCGCCGTGGTGGCGAGCTCCAGGGTCAGGCCGAGCCGCATGTTCGTGAGGCCCCGCTCGACGTAGACGCTGCTGGCCGTCGACGAGGTGGCCACCACCGCGGCCAGGCTCGCCGCCACCGCGACCTGCGCGGGTTCGTGGAATCCCAGCACCAGCACCGGCACCACGAAGATTCCGCCGCCGATCCCGAGGAGCGCCCCGAGTGCGCCGGCCACCGCTCCCGTGGCGATCAGCAGGCCCAGCTCGAGGGGGCCGAAGGTCAACGGAGGCGCCTCGGGCCGGAGCGCCTGCGGGGCACTCAGTCGACGAAGCGGTAGCCCAGCCCGCGGACCGTGATGAGGTGCTGGGGACGGTGGGGGTCGGCCTCGATCTTCTGGCGGAGGCGCTTCACGTGGACGTCGAGCGTGCGGGTGTCCCCGTAGTAGTCCGCCCCCCAGACGTCCTCGATGAGGAAGTCGCGGGTCAGCAGGCGGCCCTTGCGCAGGAGGAACGCCTCGAGCAGCTCGAACTCCTTCGGAGGCAGCGTGACCATGTTGCCGTTCACCCTGACCTCGTGCCGGGGGACGTCCATGACCACCGGGCCCCCGGACAGGACCTCGACCGGCGCGGCATCGGCGGACATGCCAGCCCGGCGGAGTTGGGCCCGGACCCGCGAGACCAGCTCGCGCATCGAGAACGGCTTCGTGACGTAGTCGTCGGCGCCGAGCTCCAGGCCGGCCACCTTGTCCGACTCCGCGCCCTTCGCGGTGAGGATCACGATCGGCACGGTGGACTCGGCCCGGATGATCCGGCATACGTCGAGGCCCGAGAGCTGCGGGAGCATCAGGTCCAGGAGCACCAGGCCGGGCCGGTCCCGGCGGAACCGCTCCACCGCCGAGGCGCCGTCGGAGGCCACCACCGGCCGGAACCCCTCCCGTTCCAGGGTGTACTCGATGCTCTCGGCGAGGGACGGCTCGTCCTCCACGATGAGCACCCGGACGCCCGCCTGCGCGCCGGGCGCGCCCGCCGGACCGCCGGCCTCGGCCGTGGCCCGGGTGGTCACGTCACGCCCCCGCCGTGCGACGCGTCGGTGAACTCCCGGAACTCCCCGGTCAGCAGGAACCCCACCTGCTCGGCGATGTCGACGGCGTTGTCCCCGACGCGCTCGATCTGGCGCGCCACCACGTTCATCCGGATCCCCCACTCCAGGAGGGCGGGGTCGTCGGCGAGCGCAACGACCTGCCGGTACATCCCACGGTTCAACAGGTCCACGGGGTCGTCCATGGCCGGCAGCTGCAGGCACAGCTCCAGGTCGCGGCGGGCGAACGCGTCGAGGGCCGCCCGGACCATCCGCGCGGAGATCTCGCCCATCTCCTGGAGGTGGGCGACGATCGCCTCGTCCCGGGGCAGGTCCATGGTGGCGAGCGTGATCTTGGCCACGTTCACGGCCTGGTCCCCGATGCGCTCCAGGTGCAGGTTGACGTGCAGGATGGCCGACACCAGCCGGAGGTCCTTCGCCACGGGCGTCTGGAGGGCCAGGAGCTCCAGGACGCGGTGCTCGATGTCGAGGTACCGCCGGTCGACCTCGTCGTCGTCCGCCACCACCTGGCGGCACTGCGAGGCGTCCCGGTGCACCATGGCCTCCGTGGCGAGCTCCACCGCGCGGGCCGCCAGATCGCCCTCCCCGAGCAGCTCGTGCTCGAGGTCGGTGAGCTCCTGATGGAAGCGGTGCCGGACCTCCTGCATCAGCCGAACCGCCCCGTCACGTAGTCCTCCGTCCGCTTGTCCGACGGATTGCGGAAGATCTTCTCCGTCAGGTCGTATTCGACCACGGTGCCCACCCGATGTCCCGGTTCTCGCTCCTCGACCGTGAAAAATGCGGTGCGCTGGCTGACCCGGGCAGCCTGCTGCATGTTGTGAGTCACGATCACGATCGTGTAGTCGACCGTGAGCTGCTCCATCAGCTCCTCGATCTTCAGCGTGGCGATGGGGTCGAGCGCCGAGCACGGCTCGTCCATGAGGATGACGTCCGGCGACACCGCGATGGCCCGGGCGATGCACAGGCGCTGCTGCTGGCCCCCGGACAGGGCCATGGCCGGGGACCGGAGCTTGCTCTTCACCTCGTCCCACAACGCCGCCCGGACCAGGGAGCGCTCCACCAGCTCGTCCATGTTCCCCTTGAACCTCGCGATCCTCGGCCCGAACGCGATGTTGTCGTAGATCGACTTCGGGAACGGGTTGGGCTTCTGGAAGACCATCCCGATCCGGCGGCGGACCTCCACGGGGTCCACCCCCCGCTCGTACAGGTCCACGCCGTGGTACCGCACCACCCCGTTCACCCGTGCGCCGTCGATGAGGTCGTTCATCCGGTTCAGGCACCGCAGGACGGTGGTCTTCCCGCACCCGGACGGCCCGATGAGCGCCGTGATGCGGTTGGCCGGAATGGCCAGCTCCACCTTCTCCACGGCTGTGACCCCGCCGTAGCTGACCTCGAGGTCCTCGATCTCGAACACGGTCAGCTCGGCCGCGGCCACCTCGGCGGCGTGATGCTCGGCGGCCGCCCGCCCCGGCCCTTCGAGTTCGAGTCGGATCATGGTCCCGGTGTCGGTATCCATCTCCTCACCACTTTCGCTCATACCGGTTCCTCAGAAGGATCGCGGTGGCGTTCACCGTTAGCAGGACCACGAGCAGGATCACGATGGCCGCCGCCGTCAGGGCGCGGAAGTCGGATTGGGGCTTCGTGGCCCAGCTGAAGATGAGCGTCGGCATCGAGGTGTACCCGTGGTCCGTCCGGATCTGCTCGGCGAACCCCGCCGATCCCGCGGAGAAGAAGCCCGTGACCGCGCCCACCAGCAGCAGCGGCGCCGTCTCCCCCAGGGCCCGGGCCAGGGTCAGCACGGTGCCGGTGAAGATCCCGGGGGCCGCCGAGGGGATGACGTGGCTGCGGACGACCTCCCACCGGGTGGCCCCCACGCCGTAGCCGGCCTCTCGGATGCTCTGGGGGACCGCGCGCAGGGCCTCGGACGCCGTGATGATCACGATCGGGAGGACCAGGATGGCGAGCGTGAGGCCGCCGCTCAGCAGGCTGTAGCCGCCGGTCAGGCCGGAGAGCGCCTGGGCGAAGATCGCGAGGCCGAGGAGCCCGTACACAATCGACGGCACCCCTGCCAGGTTGCGGATGTTCGTCTGGAGGAACCGTGTGAACCGCGTGTCGCGCGCGTACTCCTCCAGGTAGATGGCGGCCCCGATCCCGAGGGGGAACGCCACCACGATCACGAACAGCATGAGCTCGAGCGAGCCGACGATGCCCTGCTTGATCCCTGCCCGGCTCGCCAGCGCCGACGTGTTCGACGTGACGAAGTCGCCGGCCCGGTCGCGGAGCACCGGGGCGGCCCGGTCGACGACGTCCGCGATCAGGATCACCAGGACGGCCAGGGCGATGAGGAGCGTCGCGAACAGCAGGCCCTGCACGAGGTAATCGCCCGGCCGGAACCGCTTGCCCCGGAGCGTGGCCCGGACCATGTCGCCGGTGGTCACCGTCCTGCTGACGGCGAGCTCGGTCCCGAGGTCCGGCCGGTACTGGCCCATCAGCGTCCGTCCTCCATCAGTACCGGTTCCTCACCCGTCGGACGAATCGGTCGGCCACGAGGTTCAGCCCGAACGTCATCACGAACAGCAGGAGGCCCACGAAGAACAGCGACTGGACCGCCGCCGGGTCGCCGCCCACCTGGTCCGAGCCGATGGCCAGGGAGCTCATTGCGGCCGTCATGGTCTGCCCGTAGTGCAGCGGGTTCAGCGTGAACAACGAGCCACCGGTGGCGCCGGCCGCGATGGCCACGATCATGGTCTCCCCGACGGCCCGGGACACGCCCAGGATCAGCGCCGCCACGATCCCGGAGACCGCGGCCGGGAACACCACCCGCAGGCTGGTGTTCCGCTGCTTGGCCCCGAGCCCGTACGAGGCCTCCCGCAACGAACGCGGCACGGCGAACATCGCGTCCTCGGCCACCGACGCGACGAGCGGCGTCACCAGGATCCCCACGGCGATCCCCGCCGAGGCCAGGTTGAACCCCTTGGCGGTGGAGAACAGCTTCTGCACGAGGTCCGGGCTGATCACGTTCAGGGCGAAGTACCCGAGGACGACGCTCGGGATCCCCGCCAGGATCTCGAGGATCGGCTTGAGGATGCGCCGCGACCCCGGCCGGGCGTACTCGGACAGGTAGATGGCCGCCCCCAGCCCCAGGGGAGTCGCCACCGCCATGGCGATGACCGTCACGATCAGGGTCCCCGCAAGCAGCGTGGCGATCCCGAAGTCGCCAGCCCGCGGGAACCAGCCGCCGGCCGCCAGCTGGGAGGGATGGATCTTCGTGAGGAAGTCGGTGGCCTTGCCGACGACCGAGGCCACGATGAGGACGCTGATCACGATCGACACCGTCGCGGCGCCGAGGAACGTCAGCCGAATGCGGTGTTCGCGGCGGCGGCGCCGGCGATCGCCGGCCAGATCGGCCAGCGTCAGGGAACCCCCCGCCGTCACCGCCGCCATGCGAGCCTCAACCTCCCGTTCCTCCCGGGGCTATCCCTCGGTCTGGGTCCACTTGTCCCGGGTCGCCTGGATCCGGTCGTCCGGGATGTTGACGTACCCGGCCTGCGTGACCCCGTCCACGATCCCGGTGTCGCTCATGTAGAAGTCCACGAAGGCCTTCAGCGCGTCGTTGCCGGCGAGCTTGTCGGTGTTCACGTAGATGTACAGCGACCGCGAGAGCGGGTAGGAGCCGTCCGAGATCGTGTCCGTGGTCGGCTCGACGCAGTCCGGCGAGCCCTGGCCCGAGGCGTCGGTGGCCGGGCTGACCTGGAGGATCTTCACGTTCCCGGCGTTCTCCTCCGCGTAGGCGAAGCCCACCCATCCGAGCGAGGAATCCGACCCCTCGACGCCCTGGATGATCACGTTGTCGTTCGCGCTCGACTGGTAGTCCTTGCGCGTGGTGTCGTCCGCGGCTCCTCTCTCCGTCGCGATGTCCTTCAGGGCGAGCTCGATGAACGAACCCCACGTCCCGGACTCCTCGCCCGGGCCGACCAGGTCCAGCGGCACGTCGGGGAACGCCCCGTCGCCGCCGAGCTCCTTGTCCAGCGCGTTCGCGTCCGACCAGTTCTTGAAGCCCTCCGACTCGGGGCTGATGAGGGAGTACAGGTCGGCCTTCGACAGGCAGGTCACGGCGTCGTTGGCCGGGTTGGTCATCACGGTGATGCCGTCGAGCCCGATCTCCAGCTCCACGTAGTTCACGCCACCGTCCTTGCAGGCCTGGATCTCCTCGTCCTTGATCTGCCGCGAGGCGTCGCTGACGTCGGTCTGGCCCTTGCAGAACAGGACGAACCCGTCCGTGGTGCCCGGCCCGTCCACGCTGATCTGGACGTCCGGGTTGTCGGCGTTGAACTCCTCGGCCACCAGCTCGCTGATGGGAAGCACGGTCGAGGACCCGGAGATCTTCACGCTCCCGGTCACCGCGCCGCCGCCGCTCGGGGGGGTGCCGCCCGACCCGCCGTTGTCCCCACCGCCGCACGCGGTCATGACCACGATCAGGGCGAGGACGGCCACGCCGAACGCCCGCGATGTTCCTGCGATCCGCATCTCGTTGTTCCTTTCCGTTCGGCCTCACGACTCGCGCCGTGTTCCCCGCGACCGTCGAGCAGCCTAGGGAGCCGGCGTGGCGGCACCGGGACTGCAAGGTGAACGGCACATGAACAGAAAACGGACCTCGCCCGTGCCGGCCCCGGACCGGGAGATCGGCCGGGACGCCCTTCCTCGGGAGGGGCTTCGGGTCGGGGGCGATGACGAAGCCCCTCCCGGGGAAGCTGCGGAGTGGCTCGGCCCGCAGCCTCTCGGGCTTGGGGTCCACCGGTTCCGCGACCGGCGGCATGAGGGACCGTATTCGCTCGGCCTGACGGGACCACGAGCGCGGGGTGAACGCCCCGTGAACGGGCAGCGAAGGCTTCCATCCGGGCCCTTGTCGTCCGAGCGAACCGGTGGCAGGCTGGCCCGGTGCCGCTCGTGCTCTTCGTGTGCGTCCACAACGCCGGCCGAAGCGTGATGGCCGAGGCGCTGTTCAATCGTGCCGCCGGCGGTCGGGCGGAGGCCCGGTCGGCCGGGACGATCCCCGGCGGTCCGCCCCACCCGGAGGTGGTCGAGGCCATGGCCGAGATCGGGATCGACGTATCGGGGCACCGAGGACAGCTGGTCACCGACGAGCTCGTGGCCTCCGCCGACCGCGTTGTCACGATGGGGTGCTCCGTCGACGAGGAGGCCTGCCCGGCCATCCGGTATCGCGACGTCCAGGACTGGGGCCTCCCGGACCCCAGGGGAGGCCCGCTGGAGCGGGTTCGGGAGATCCGCGACGAGATCGACCGGCGCGTCAGGGTGCTCCTGTCCGAGCTGGAGCTCGGTTCACCGGCCGCCGGCCGCTGAGATCCGCGTGGCTATACTCGCCCGCCGAGAAGCACCGCGCTCCTCGGCGGAGCAGATTCCCGTGGCCGAGGGTCCCATCGCCGTGATCGATATCGGCTCGAACTCGGGCCGGGTGGTGGTGGTCGTGGTCTCGGCCGACGGCCACCTGCAGATCGTGGCCGACACCAGGGCCCCCCTGCGGCTGGGGCGGGACGTGGCGTCGGGTGGGCTCCTGGGCCCGGCGGCCCTGGACCGGACGGTGGTCGCCCTCAGGGATTTCACGGCGCTGGCCCGGGGCGGCGGGGCCGTCCGGACGATCGCCGTGGCCACATCGGCCGTCCGGGAGGCCGCCAACGGCGAGGCCTTCGTCGACGCCGTGCGCGAGCTCACCGGCGTGGAGGTCCGGGTCATCGACGGCCGCCAGGAGGCCGCGTTCGCGTTCCTGGGGGCCGTCCACGGCCTCCCCGTCGACGACGGACTCCTGTTCGACATCGGGGGTGGCAGCGTGGAGCTCAGCCGGTTCCGGGAACGGGAGCTGGGCCGGACCTGGACCCTGCCGCTCGGCGCGCTCCGTCTGTCGGACGATCTGCTGAGGTCGGACCCGCCGGGAGCGGAGGAGACGGAGGCACTCGCCCGGCACGTCCGAAGGGCCCTGGAGGACGCGGAGATCCCCGCGCTCGCGTCGGGGGAGCGGCTGGTCGGGACGGGTGGAACCGTGCGGAACCTGGCCCGGATGGACGCCCGGCGGCACCGCACGTTCATCCCGCACCTCCACGGCTACCAGCTCCCGGCCGGCCGCTACCGGGACCTGGCCACCATGCTGGCGGGGCGGAAGCTGGCCCGGCGCCGCTCGACGCCCGGGCTCAACGCGGACCGCGCCGACTCGATCGTGGGCGGGGCCCTGGTGGTGCTGGCCCTCATCGAGTTCGTGGGGGCCGGCGGTGTGCTGGTGTCCGGACAGGGGCTCCGGGAGGGCGTGGCCCTCACGGAGCTCGGCATGTCGACGTCCCGGCCGACCGAGGTCCGCCGGGCGTCGGTGGCGGCCCTCACCGAGCGCTTCTCCACGTGGGACCCCGCGCGGGCCGCCCGGCGCGTGGTGGTGGTGGAGCGCCTTGCAGCCGACCTCGACCCCGAGGCCCAGCCGGAGCAGGTGGAGATGCTCGCCCACGCCGCCACCACCCTCGACGTGGGGCGGGCCGTGGACTACTACGACCGCTTCGCCCAGGCGGCGGGCATCGCGCTCTCCGCCGACCTCACCGGCTTCTCCCATCGCCACCTGGCCATGCTGTCCGCCATCACCCTGCACGCCGCCGGGGAGCGGCCCGAGCCCTACCGGGCCGAGCTCTCACGGGCCGACCGGGAGTGGGCGGCCCGGGCCGGCGCTATCCTGGCCCTGGCGGACGAGATCGAGAGCCGGACGCCTCCGGGGGAACCGGTGTCCGTGTCGTGCCGGGTCCGATCCCGCCAGGTGGCGCTGGCGGCGCCGGCGCTCGCGGCATGGCGGCCCGGCGGCCTGGCGAACCGGTTCCGGCGCGCCTTCGGCAGGCGGCTGGTCATCGAGGAGGCTGGATGATCGAAGCGGGCGACGGCACGGAGAACCTCCCCGGACGGCTGTTCATCGTGGAGGGCATCGACGGGTCGGGGAAGAGCACGCAGCTGGACCTCCTCCACAAGTGGCTGACCAGCCTGGGGTACCTGGTGGTGTTCACGGAGTGGAACTCCTCCCCGATCGTGAAGGGGACCACCCGGCGGGGGAAGAAGCTCCGGCTGCTCTCCCCGATGTCGTTCTCGCTGATCCACGCGGCCGACTTCGCGAACCGCGTCCACGCCCAGATCCTCCCGGCGCTGCGGTCGGGCGCCATCGTCCTGGCGGACCGCTACGTGTACACCGCGTTCGCCCGCGATGCCGTCCGGGGGGTGAGCAGGGAGTGGATCCGGCGTGTGTACTCGTTCGCGGTGTTGCCCAGCCTGGCGTTCTACTTCGACGTCCCGCTCGACGAGGCGATCCGCCGGATCATGGACGGCCGGCCCACCCTCAAGTACTACGAGGCGGGGCTGGACCTCGAGCTGGCCGACGACCCCGCCGAGTCGTTCCGGCGGTACCAGGGCCTCATCCAGAAGGAGTACGAGGCCATGGTCGCGGAGTACGGCCTGGTGCGGATGAACGCCACCGAGAACCTCATCCGTCAGCAGCAGCAGATGCGCCGGCTGGTGGAACCTCACCTGGAGGGGGTCCGGCGGGTGGAGGGGGGCAACGTCTCCGATGCGCTCACCGAGACCTCGCTGCGGGGCCGGTACCTGGTGGACCGAACGGGAGGGGCCACCCCGTGACCGAGGTCCGCTTTTACGGCGACCCCCCGCCGGGAATCGACGACCGGACGCTGCCCGGCCGGCTCATCGTCATCGAGGGAACCGACGGCGTGGGGCGGTCCACCCAGGTGGCCCTGCTCAAGGAATGGCTGGAGGACCGGGGCTACGCGGTGCTCGACACAGGACTGGTCCGCAGCGAGCTGGCCGGGCCCGGGATCAAGCGGGCCAAGCAGGGGCACACGCTCGACCCCATCACGCTCAACCTGTTCTACGCCACCGACTTCTGGGACCGGATGGAGCGCCAGATCATACCGGCGCTCCGGGCCGGGATGGTGGCCCTGGTGGACCGGTACGTGTTCTCGCTCATCGCCCGGGCTGCCGTGCGGGGAGTGCCGGCGGACTGGATGGAGGAGCTGTACGGGTTCGCCCTGGTCCCCGACGCCGTCATGTACCTCGACATCGACGTCGAGCACCTGCTGCCCCGGGTGCTCTCGAAGCGGGGGTTCGACTACTGGGAGTCCGGGCTCGACTACCTGCGAGAGGCCGACGTGTACCGGAGCTTCGTGCGGTACCAGACCGATCTCCTGGCGGAGTTCCTCCGGCTGGCCGAGCGGCACTCCTTCACGGTGATCGACGCCCGGCGGAACATCTCCGAGACCTTCGGGGCCGTGCGTCAGGAAGTCGAGCGGGCCCTCCACGGCATGGAGGTCGAACCGGTCCCGAGCCTGGCCCGGACCCTCGACGCGGCCCAGGGAGCCGACGCCATACCGGGCGATGGCTCCGCTACATCGACCGGAGCATCTTCGGCGTCGCCAGCCACCTGAGCCAGGCGGATCCGGGCCCCGGAACCCCGTCCACGCCCAGGCAGGCCACGCCGCCCTTGCGCATCTCGATCCCGGGCCCCCGTCGCGCCGCTCCGACCATCAGGTAGGCCGCGATCTCGGACATCCCAGGCTCGTGGCCCACCAGCGCCACCCTGGCCGCCTCCGCGTGGGAGCCCAGGGCCAGAACGGCCTGGGCCGGCGAGCGATCCGGTTCGAGCTGGGACCACCGGCCAGGTGCCGGCCACCCGATCTCCTCGTGGAGGATCTGGGCGGTCTGCCAGGCGCGGGCCAGCGGGCTCGAGAACAAGAGGTCGGCGCCGGACACGATCAGGCCCAACCCCTTCGCCGCCCGGCGCATTCGGGACTCACCCTGGTCGGTCAGGGGGCGGTCGCGGTCGTCCGGCCACCGTTCGGGGTCGCGGGCCTCGGCGATGGCGTGGCGGACCAGCAGGACCTCCACGGCCCGCTCAGCTCCGCACGACGCTCAGGCCCCCGGTGGGGGTAGCGGGAGTGGGGTCGGCGGGCTCATCGATGGACGGGGGTTGCGGGGCGGGAGCAACTGGAGCGGGACGGGGCGAGGGCATCGTGGCCAGCACCTCCGCCCGGCGCCGGTCCATGGCCTTGCGCAGGCGGGACCACCTCCCCCTCCGGACGCGGCGGTACAGCCGCGGGAACTCCGCCCGGAGGCTGGCCGCCTGGGCCGCGTACCGCTCGCTGATCCGTCCCAGCACGAACACGGCCCGGAGCGGGAACCCCTCGCTCTCCACCAGCTCGCGGATATGGTCCGTAGCCACCCGGGCGTCCTGGAGCTCACCCAGGTTGTCCTGGATGGCCACCAGCCGGCGGACGAACCGCTTGGACCGCTTGGGATGCAGCGGACCGAGGAACTCGACCGCATACCGGAGCCGCTTGACGCGGATGCGCAGAGCATGGAGGTCCTCGGCCGGGGAATCCTCGTCGAGGTCGTCGCCCGCCTTGCGGACCTTCCGGAACCTCCGACGCACCAGTTCCGGGCCGGCCACCAGCGCGGGCGTCCGCGACGCCCTGGAGCGCCGCAGCGGGCCCCTGACCAGCATCTCGCTCATGCCGGCCATCATTCGCTCGGAGCGGCGGGAGTCGAGGTGGTGCAGCATCGCGCTCCGAGCGGCGGCCCGGCGCTCCTTCAGGGTGGCCACCAACGGCCCCAACGCCGCGCGGTCCTCCCCGGGGAGGCCGGATCCCCACTCGGCCGCCTGTTCGAGTTGGACGTCGAGGTCCCGGACGTCCCCCAGGACCCCCGCCAGCCACTTGAACTCGTCGCGGAGGCGCTGGGCCCGCACCGGCAGGACCTCGCGGAACACCGACATCGCCGCGCGCATCCGGCGGATGGCCACCCGCATCGCGTGAACGCCCTCGGGGTCCTCCCCGAGCCGGGCCTCCGGCTCGTGGGACAGCATCTCCCGGAACTGGGTCCGGAGGACCGCGAACGCCAGCTCGCCGATGGTCGTGCTGTCGTCGATCTCGACCGGCCCCAGGTCGAGGGCCGGGGGAGGCACGAGCCCCGCGGCCAGCAGCCCGGCCTGGAACTTCGACGCGGCTGCCGGGTGGAGCCCGCAGGCCGTCCGGAGCTCGTCGATCAGGGGCGCGACGGCGTCGACGGCCTCGGGGTCGATCTCGATCTCGACCCGCTGGAGCCGGGCCGGGCGCCCTCCCTCCACGGGGATCGACGTGTCGTCGAGCGACACCTCGCCCACCGTCCCCCCGTCCACCGCCAGCGAATACGCGCGGCGTCGGGTCCGGACCTCGAACAGGAGTCCCAGCGGACGGGAGCCGGCCAGCGCCCGGACCAGCTCGCCCACCGGTCCGGGCGCCGACGCCACGGCATGGGGATCGCCCGACGACAGCGGTTCGGTGAGCTCGCGACGGTCCCTGAGGCCCTCGGCCACCGTGCCCCGGGACTTCGCCGTGGCCTCGGAGCGCCGGGACGCCGTCCGGATCCGGAGCGTGTATCCGGCCCGGTGCAGGCGCCAGTCAGCCGTGTCCAGGTACCGGTCGTGCAGGGAGCGGACCCCGAGGGGCTCGACGGCCATGCCGTCGGCGGTCATGGCCTCCAGCCACCGCCGGACCGGTCGGAGGTCCACCGCGTCCAGCTGCCATTCGACCTCGCGTTCGTTCGATCGGCCGCTTGCCTGCTCTGGTGGCGCCATGGCCGGCCAACCATAACAGCGGGGCACAGGAGGCCCGGAGGACTCCGGGATCAGATCGCGACCGGCGTGGCGCCGGGGACGGGGGGTTCGCCCGGCGCCGCCAGCACGACCTGCTCCAGGAACTGCTCCCGGAGCGCGTGCAGGAGGAGCCGGGCCCGCCGGCAGGCCTCGATCACGTCGCGACCGGCGGCGGGACCGGCCAGGCCCGCGACCGCCTCCAGCTCCGCGATGACGTCGGCGAACCGGAGTCCGAGCGACGGGCCGGGCTCCGCGACAGGCGCTCCCTCCTCCAGCTCGGCGAAACAGACCTGGCACACGCCGTGCTCGACGCTCCCGGCCGAACGGCACTCCGGACAGTCGCCCGGCGCGTCCGCGAGGGTCCGCATGCTGCGCACGCTAGCGGCTCGAGGTTGCGAAGCTCGGACGTCACCGTGAATCCACCGTGAACGTTTGTCGTCCGTGCTCAGACGCTCGCCGGACGGACGCCGGCGGCGATCACGCCCAGCACCACCGCCGCCACGGCCAGGCGGTACATCACGAACGGGGCGAACGAGTGTCGCCGGAGGTAGGCGAGCAGGAACCAGATCACCAGGAACCCGCTGATCGCCGCCGCCACCATCCCCCACACGAAGGGCCCGCCGAACCCCGGCGGAATGTGCTCGGATCCCGTGAGGAGCTTGGCGCCCTTGAACAGTCCCGCCCCGCCGATAACGGGGAGCGCCAGGAGGAACGAGAACCGGGCCGCAGCCTCCCGCGTCATGCCGGTGAGCCGGGCCGCGGTGATGGTGACGCCGGACCGCGAGACGCCGGGCTGGAGGGCCACGGCCTGGGCCAGACCGATGAAGAGGCCCCGGCGAAGGGTCATCTGCTCCACGCCGTCGCGCTGCGGAGCCCGCCGGTCCACCACGAACAGGACCACCGCGAAGACCGCCAGCATCACCGCGATCAGCCACGGCTGCCCCAGCTTCTCCTCGATGAAGTCCTCGAACAGCGCCCCGGCCAGCGCCCCCGGGATGGTCCCGAGGACCAGGTACCAGGCGAGTCGCTCGTCGATGGTCTCGGCCCGGCGCTTGCGGATGGAACGGCCCCACGCGCCCAGGTACCGGACGATGTCCCGCCAGAAGTAGGCCAGCGCCCCGACGAACGTCCCGATGTGAAGGGCCACGTCGAAGGTCTTGTTGAGGTGCTCGTTGTGCAGGATGGGCCAGTTGAACAGCCACGGGACCAGGATCAGGTGCCCGGAGGACGACACCGGGGCGAACTCGGTGAGTCCCTGCACGATGCCGAGCACGATGGCCTGGAAGACAGTCAGCGCTGGTTCCTCCTGGTGGGGGCGGACGGTCGGCAAAGTGTACGCGGAGGCCGCCTACACTCCGTCGGAGGAAGGATGTCGATTCGATGACGACGTTGGCGTGGACCGCGGCCGTGGTGGGCCTGGTCGTGGCGGGCGCGCTGGCCGTCGCCCTGTTCATGGAACGCCGTCGCCACCGGGAGGCCGTCCGGCGGAGTGAGGCCGCGGCCGTTGCAGGTGCCGCCCGCGCCGCGGATCTGGCCGGCCGCGTGGCCTCGCGAGAGGCGATCCTGGCCACGATGGCCGACGGGATCGTGCTGTTCGCCCCGGACGGGCGCGCGGTCTACGTGAACCCCGCCTCCCGGGAGCTCCTGGGCCGGCGATTCGCCACCGCAGGGGAGGTCACGCCCGAGATCCTGCGGCACGCCGTGGCCGAGGCTGCTGCGCGGGCCGGCCGGGGGGAGTCCGGGCCGGTGGCGTGCGAGTTCGAGACCGGGGGGCGGACCGTCGAGGCCTCGGCCCTGCCGGCCGGAGGGGGAGCGGTGGTGGTGGTGGCCCGGGACGTCACCGCCGCCCGGCACATCGACCGCGTCCGAACGGACTTCGTGGCGAACGCCTCCCACGAGCTGAAGACGCCGGTCGCCTCGATCCACGCCCTGGCCGAGACCCTCCGGGACGCGGCGGAGGACGACCCGCCGGCCGTGGCGCGGTTCCTGGAGCGCCTGGAACAGGAGGCCGTGCGGCTGTCGCGGCTGGTCGGCGACCTCCTGGACCTCTCCCGGCTGGAGGGTGGTCCGGGGCGGCCCGCGGCGGTGCGCCTGGAACGGGTGCTGGCCGAGGAGGTCGACCGGCTCCGCCCCCGCGCCGAGAGGGCCGGCATCCGGCTGGTGATGGAGGCGGCCGAGGCGGCCACGGTGGAGGGTTCGGCCGGGGACCTCGGGCTGATGGTGAACAACCTGCTGGACAACGCCATCCGGTACTCGCCGGACGGCGGGGAGGTCCGCGCGATCCTCCGGCACCGGGAGGGGCAGGTCGAGCTGCGGGTGTCCGACACGGGACTCGGCATCCCGGCCCGGGACCTCGACCGCATCTTCGAGCGCTTTTACCGGGTCGATCCAGCCCGGTCCCGGGGCACCGGGGGGACCGGGCTGGGACTGGCCATCGTTCGGCACGTGGCCCAGTCACACGGCGGGGACGTCGAGGTCCGCTCCGTCCTGGGAGCGGGTTCCACCTTCATCGTGCGGCTGCCCGCCCCGCCGGCCGCCCCGGCTCCACCGTGACCGCCGGCCGGCCGTTCACCCGAGCACAGTAAGCTCGCCGTCTGTGGCCCTCCTCCTGCTGATCCGCCACGGGCTGACCGACGCCACCGGACGCACGCTGACCGGCTGGACCCCGGGCGTGCACCTGTCCGAGGGCGGGCGGGGGCAGGCTCGCGCGCTGGCCGAGCGGTTGGCGCCGGTGCCGCTCGCGGCCATGTATTCGAGCCCGCTCGAACGGTGCCTGGAGACGGCCCAGCCGGTGGCCGCCCAGAAGGGCCTGGGGGTGACCGCGCTCGACGGCCTCGGCGAGGTGCGGTTCGGGGACTGGACCGGCCGGACCCTGGCCCAGCTGGCCCGGACGCGGCTGTGGGGGTCCATCCAGCACGTCCCCTCCGGGGTCCGGTTCCCCGGCGGCGAGAGCTTCCTGGAGACCCAGCACCGGGCGGTCCACGAGGTGAACGGCATCGCCGCGGCCCACCCCAGGCGGGTGGTCGCCGTGTTCTCCCACGGGGACGTCATCAAGCTCCTGGTGGCCCATTACGCGGGGCTGCCCCTCGACCTGTTCCAGCGGCTGGTGATCTCCCCCGCGTCGGTGACCGCGGTGGCCGCGGGCGACGGCGTCCCCCGCATCCTCCGGATGAACGACACCGGCGGCGTCTCCGAGCTGATCCCCAACCGGCCCCGCCGGCGGAAGGTGGGAACATGACCGCATGACCTCCATGGACCTCGATCCGGTCGACCGGATCACCGCTGGGGCCGTGGGACCGCCGGGCCAGCGGGTCTTCTATCTCCAGGCGCGCGGTGGCGACGACCTGGCCACGGTGCTCGTCGAGAAACAGCAGGTCCAGCTGCTCTCCGCCTCGATCCTGGAGATCCTGGCCCGGGTGGGGAAGGAGACCGGCGAGGGCCCCGGCGAGGACCAGATGGCCCTCGAGGAGCCGGTCGAGCCCATGTGGCGGGCCGGGCGCCTTTCCATCGGGTACCTCGAGGACCGCGACCTGGTCCTGCTCGAGATCCACGAGCTGGTGGACGAAGGGGACGACGAGGACGACGAGGACGACGAGGACGAAGAGGACGACGAGGACGAGCCCCAGAACGGCGACGGCGAGGAGGAGTCCCCCGACGTCCTCGAGATGCTCGAGGAGCGCGAGGGCCTGACCACCCCGGAGGCCCTCGAGGCCATCGAGGCCCTGGAGGCGCTCGACGAGCCGACGGGAGAGCGCCTCCGCCTGTTCGCGTCGCGGGAACAGATGCTGTCGTTGTCCCGCCACAGCGTGGCGGTGGCGGCCCGGGGACGCCCGCTGTGCCAGTTCTGCGGCAACCCCATCGATCCCGAGGGCCACGTCTGCCCGGCCATGAACGGGCACGGGCAGGCCAGCAGGTCGTGACCGAACGGTGAGCACGAGCCCCACGGGCGGCGTGGAAGAATCCGAGCTCCTCCGGGTCCTCGGCGAGGGTGAGCTCGAGATCCTTGGCCTGCTCCCCCGTTCGTCGAACTTCACCTTCCTGGCCCGCGCCTGCCTGGACGGCCGGGAGCAGCTGGCGGTGTACAAGCCCCGCCGGGGCGAGACCCCGCTGTGGGACTTCCCGGAGGGGACGCTCTGCCAACGGGAGGTGGCCGCGTTCGTCGTGGCCCGGGAGCTGGGATGGCCGGAGGTCCCACCGACGCTGCTCCGCGACGGGCCCCACGGTCCCGGCTCCGTCCAGCGGTTCGTCGAGTTCGACCCCGCGGAGCACTACTTCACGATGCACGCCGAACGGATGGACGACTTCCGGCGCGTCGCGGTGTTCGACAAGGTGGTGAACAACGCCGACCGGAAATCCGGCCACTGCTTGCGGTCGGAGGATGGGGAGATCTTCGTGGTGGACCACGGGGTGTGCTTCAGCCCGGAGCCGAAGCTCCGCACGGTGATCTGGGAGTTCGCCGGCGAGCCGATCCCGCCCGAGCTGCGGGACGACGTCCGGCGCCTGGCGGGCGGGCTGGAGGCCGGCGCGACCCTCCGGCAGAGCCTGGAACCGCTGCTGTCCGAGGAGGAGATCGAGGTCACCCGGCGCCGGGCCGAGGCGGTGGCCCGGATGGAGCGATTCCCCCACCCGGGGCCGGGACGCCCCTACCCCTGGCCGGCGGTGTGACCGATCGCCGGGTCCGGACCTCACGTTTCCCGGCCGCCCCGCGTTCTTCATCCCGTATGGGGCTGCCGCCGTTCGCCGCGTTCCTGGAGGAGCATCGCCTGCCGGTGTTCCGGTTCCTGGTCGCGGCGGTGGGACCGAACGCCGCCGAGGACTGCTTCCAGGAGACGTTCCTGTCGGCGCTGCGGGCCTATCCCAGGCTCCGGCCGGACTCCAACCTCCGGGCGTGGATCCTGACGATCGCCACCCGCAAGGCGGTGGACCACGGGCGGAGGGTCTCCCGGACCGCCGTGCCCGTGGCGGAGGTCCCGGAGCGACCCGCGCCGGAGCGGCCCGACGGGGAGCCCGAGCTGTGGCGGGCGGTGGCGGAGCTGCCGCCGAAGCAGCGGGCCGCGGTGGTCCACCGCTACGTGCTGGATCTGCCGTACGCGGAAGTCGCGGCGGCCCTCGGGGTGTCGGAGGAGGCCGCCCGGGCGGCGGCCATGGAGGGCCGCCGGAAGCTCCGGGCGGCGCTGGAGGCGACGAGATGAGCGAGATTCGAGGACTGCGGCTGGGCCGGGCGGAGGAGGAGGCCGGGGCGCGGCGCGCCGCCGACGGGGTGCTGCGGGCCGCCGCTGCCGGCGGCCTGGTGGACGTGGGCTATGCGGAGGTGGATTCGCCGTTCGGGCCTCTGCTGGTGGCCACCACCCGCCGGGGACTGGTCCGGCTGGCCTATCCGAACGAGACCCCCGACGACGTCCTCCAGGAGCTGGCCGACGAGGTGTCCCCACGGGTGCTGGAGTCACGGGACATGACCGCCGAGGTCAGCCGGGAGCTCCAGGAGTACTTCGAGGGGGACCGGCGCCGGTTCCAGGTGTCGATCGACTGGCGGCTGGTCCGCGGGTTCGCCGAACGGGTCCTGCGGGCCACGGCCAGGATCCCGTTCGGGCGGGTCACGACGTACAAGGAGATCGCCGGGAGGGCCGGGAACGACCGGGCCTCCCGGGCCGCGGGCAACGCCCTGGGGTCGAACCCGATCCCGATCGTGGTGCCGTGCCACCGGGTCCTGCACACGGGGGGCGGCCTGGGCGGCTACACCGGCGGTCTGGAGCGCAAGGAGTTCCTCCTCACGCTGGAGGGCGCGCTGGGTGGGTGACCGGACCCGCGGCCGGCTCGCCTGGGCTACGGTGTCGGCGTGAACCAGCTGGAGGCGAGGCAGCGGTTCGTCGAGTCCCGGGTGGTCCGGCTGGCGACGGTCCGAACCGGCGGCGGGCCCCACGTCGTCCCCTGTGTGTTCGTGGCCGACGGCGACCGCATCGTCTCGGTGGTGGACGAGAAGCCGAAGCGGAGCAAGGCGCTGCAGCGCCTGGCGAACATCCGGGCGAACCCGCGCGTGTCGCTCCTGGCCGACCGGTACGACGAGGACTGGCTCCAGCTGTGGTGGGTCCGCGCGGACGGCACCGCCACGGTGGTCGAGACGGGTCCCGAGCGCGACCGGGCCGTGGCCCTCCTGCAGCGGAAGTACGCGCAATACCTCGACCAGCCCCCCACCGGAGCAGCCGTCGTGGTCACGGTGGACGCGTGGTCGTGGTGGACGGCAGAGCCCCATCCCTGAACAGCTCAGCTGCAAAGTCACATTGGATGAAGAGCGAACGTTGCACGCGTCACGCCAGACGAGCGAAGGTGCATGCGCTGTCTCGTGGTCCGATGGTCCTCGGAGAGATCGCTCGGGTCCGATCCAGCAGGTTGACGTTGACCCCTACCGCACGCGGCTCCCAGAATCGCGAGGACGAGCAGAGAGAGAAGGCCGGACCCCAAGACCCGATCAGTCCGTCGGGTCGGAATCGGTCCTGTCCGCGATCCCGCTGAGGCGCTCGCGGAGGACGGCGCGGAGGATCCCGTCGCGGGCTTCCGGCGGCACCAGCGCCTCCACCGGGGCTCCGGACCTGGCCCGTTCGCGGACCTCTCGCGAGGCGACGGCGGCCACGGCCGGATCGACTTCCAGCCGTTCGATGGGATCGACCCACCCCGCCCGGGCCGCCTCCTCCAGCACGGAGGCGACGGCATCCTCGTCGCCGCGGCGGAGGGCGTACCGGACCGCTGCGGCATCGAACAGCGCGCCCAGCGCTTCGTCGCGGTCTCCGTACCAATGCGGCTCGAACAGCTGGATCAGCTTGTCGGACCCCAGGAGCACCGTGAGCTCCGCACCGGGAAAGCGGCTTCGCGCCGCGCGCACCTGGTCCACCAACAGTCCGTGGGAGCACAGCCCGAGCGCGAGCTTCGGTCGGGCGGCACAGAACCGCTCCAGGACTTCCAGGCGCTCGTCCTCCGTGAACAGGGCCCCGGCCGTCTCCAGCTCCTTGGGCAGGGTTCGGACGGAATACATCAGCACGACCAGGTCCGCGGACCCGGTCCCCGCCCGGGCCAGCGCCTCGTGGGCCACGGTGACCGGGTCGAACGACCCCGAGAGCAGGGCCACCGAGCCCGCGGCCCGGCCCGACGCGCCGTTCGCGTCCTCCGGCCACAGCACCAGGCGTGGGATGTCGGAAGATCGCAGTCCCTCCAGCGCCTCCGCCCGGTCCACGGGCCGTACGATGGCACGACCGTGATGACGGAGTGGGACTCGATCGTCGCGCTGGCCGGCGACCGGACCATGGGCGCCGCGGAGACGGCCGACCGAGCCGCGCGGCTGCTCGCCGCCCTGCCTCCCGACGACTTCCCCGACGCGGCCGAGACGCTGCTCCGGGGGCACCCCGGCATGGCTCCGCTGTGGCGGCTCGCCGATGCCATGCTCAGAACGAAGGATCACGCCGCGGCGGCAGAGCGGTTCCGGTCCGACCTGGCGGGAGACCACCTGGCCGCCATGGCCGTGGCCGGAGAGCTCCCGGCGAGTGTCATGACCATCAGCAACTCGGCGACCGTGGCGGAGGCCCTGGCGCTGCGCAAGCCCCGAACGGTGGTGTGCATGGCCTCCACGCCGGGCGGCGAGGGCCTCCAGATGGCCGGGCTGGCGAGCGCCTACAGCGACGTGAGGGTGGTGGACGACGAGACCGCCATCCGGGACGTGCCCGCCGAGGCGGTGCTGGTCGGCGCCGACGCCGTGACCCCGACGTCGGTGGTGAACAAGGTGAAGACCCTCGAGCTGGTCGAGGCGGCGGCCGCGGCCGGCGTCCCGCGGTACGCGGTGGCCGGCAACGCGAAGCTGGTCCCTGTGGAGCTGCCCGTGCCCGAGCTGTTCCAGGCCGTCCCGCTGGGCCTGTTCACCGCCGTGGCCCTCCCCGGTGCCCTGCTGAAGCCGGCCGACGTCGTGGAGCGGGCGGCATCCGTTCGCCTGCACCGCGTCCTGGTCATGCTCCTCGAACGGATGTAGGTCCGCCCCAGCGGACCCGGCCTTGTTCCGGGCCACTGCTACGATCGATCCGTGGAGCCAGAGGCCCCCCCTCAGGGGGCGTCGTTCGAGACCTGTTACCGGCACCCCAAGACCAGCACCGGGGTGCACTGCACCCGTTGCGGCCGGCCCATCTGCCCCGAGTGCATGATCCCGGCCCCCGTCGGCTACCAGTGCCCGGAGTGCGTGGCCGAGGCCCGCAAGGCCTTCCGGCAGAGCCCCGTCCGGGCCGTTCGCTCCGTCCGTCGGGCATCCATGACGAATGTCACGCTGGGGATCCTGGTGGCGATCTTCGTCGTGCAGGTGGTGACGGGCCAGGGGGTGGACGTCGGGATCGTCTCCGGCAACGCGGACCCGCTGTTCCGCCACGGCGGCATGCAGCCCGCGAGCGTGGCTCTGGGCGACTACTATCGGCTGTTCACCAGCATGTTCCTGCACCTGTCGGTGCTGCACATCCTGTTCAACGGGTGGGCCCTGCTGATCTTCGGGCGGTTCGTGGAGGAGCAGCTGGGCCGGGCGGTGTTCGCGGTGGTGTTCCTGCTGGGCGGGTTGAGCGGGAGCGTGGCGAGCTACGTGTTCGCGGCGCCGTTCGTGCCGTCGGCCGGGGCCTCCGGGGCCATCGTGGCCATCTTCGGCACGTTCATCGTCTACAACTACCGGCGCCGGGCGTCCGCGATGTCCCGGGCCAACCTCCAGTCGGCGATCATCATCATCGCCCTCAACGTGTTCCTGACCATCCAGATCAGGTCGATCGACTGGCGGGCCCACCTGGGCGGGCTGGTGGGAGGGATCGTCCTGGGCGCGGTGTTCGACTACTGGTCGCGCGGAAGGAACCGGACCGCGCTCAGGGTGCTCGGTGTCGTCGGGTTCGCGGCGGCGCTGGTGGCCCTGGTGGTCTGGCGCACGATCGACCTCCGCGACCAGTTCGGTATCGAGCAGCTCCGCCGCATGGCCGCGATCCTGGGCTGAGCCCCCGGGCTACTTCGGGTCGCCGATACCGTAGAACTTGCCGCCCCGGGTGCCGACCCACATCATGCCGTGCCACACGGCCGGGGTGGACTCGATGCAACCGGACAGCTCCACGGTCCACAGCTCCCTCGGATGTCTGGGGTTCGAGATGTCGAAGTCGTGGAGCACGCCGTCGCATCCGCCGACCACCATCTGGTGGTCGATGGTCACCGGCGAGCCGTTCAGCGGCGGGGCCACCTCGGTGTCGGAAAGGACCTTCCCGGTCTTCTGGTCCACCGCCAGGATGTGCCCGTCGGTCCCCGGCGCCCACACCACGCCGTCGTACAGCGCGGGGGTCCCCAGTAACCCGCCGTCGGGACCGGTCCCGCCCATGTCCACGGTCCATACCACGGGGTTCCTGGGGCGGCTGGGATCGAGCTTGATGAGCGAGCCCCCCACCAGCTCGTCGCGGGCCCGGGACCGGGACTGGATGTTGAACGAGTAGTGCCGCCCGATGTAGAGATCGCCCTGGTCGTCGATCACGACGGAGGCGTCGGTCTCGTCGCCCACCCAGTACTCGAACACCTTCTCGTAGTGCGATCCGCCGTTCAGGATGTCGCTGATGTCCCACCCCTGGACCAGCCCGCCGGAGTTCCCGAAGTACGCGACGCCGTCGTGGAACGCCACCGAGTTCTCGATCGAGACCGAGTCGTCGCCGAGCTCGCTGATGAACTCCTGCGTGAACCCCGGGACCAGCATCACGATTTTGGGGTCCACCTGGACCAGGCCCTTGGAGTCGTAGCTCCGGTTCAGCTTGATGACGTAGAACCACGAGTTCTCGCCGCCCTCCAGGAGGTAGTCCCCCAGCTGGAGGGCCGCGCCGTCCCAGTCGTTGTTCCACACGGGGTTCGACACGCTGGTGTCGGCGTTCACCTGCCACAGCACGGTGGGCTTGGGCCGGTCCAGGGCCACGATCCGGAAGTAGTTGTCGCGCGAGCCGGCGTAGTAGAGCGGATACCCGTCGGCGTCGGAGGAGGCCGACCCCTTCGCCAGGTCGCCGGTGACGAGATCGGGATGCATGAGCTCCCCGGTCTCGCCGTTCCAGAAGTGGTAGTGCGCGTCGTACGCGCCCTCCCGGATCTCGATGGTCCCGTTCTTGTGCGGGATCACGTTGGGCTGCCCGGTCCACCCGGTGCCGCACCACGTCTTCAACCCCTGGCCCCCGTCGGACTGCGAGCACAGCCCGCCGGAGCTCGGGTACGACCACAGCACCTCGGGGTGCTTCGGCAGCGGCCCCTCGCCGTAGTAGTCGCGCGAGGCGTTCCCCCGGAACGTGACCAGGCCGGGGACCTTCGGGTTGAGCGGGGGCGGGGTGTCCACACCGTCGCCGGACGGAGAGGGCGGCCGGGAGGTGGTGCCTGGTCCGCTGGGGCCCGACGTGGAGGGCCCGTTCGAGGGACCACCGTGCGCTCCGCCGGGCGAGGCCGAGGGCGACCGGCCGTCCGTGGCGTTGTCCTTCCCGTCGCCTCCGCCGACCGCGGCCTTCACCGCGATGGCCCCGGCCGCCAGCACGACCAGCACCAGCACCGCCGTCCGGAACGGGAACCGCGGGGGCGCGGCGTGCCGAGGCGGGACGGCGGAGCCGCGAGACGGCGGTCTGCGCGCGGGTCCGGGGGGCGTCATCGGGATCGCGAAGATCGTACCGGCCGGGCGGGCGTTGCGGACGCTACGCCGGCAGCTCCGCGATGAACTTCGCCACGGCCTGGCTGGTTCGCTCAGGGACCTCGAACTGTGGGACGTGGCCGACGTGCGGGAGCATCAGGAGCTCGGCATGGGGGAGCTCCTGGGCCAGCTTGGGGGCCAGGCGCGCGGGGACCAGCCGGTCGGCCGTCCCCCACACGATGAGGGCGGGGGCCCGGACCCGGCGAACGTGGGCCCAGAACGGCCGGGGCTGTTCGGTGAGGATGTGCCGGAGCGAGTCGAAGAACGCCATCCGCGCCTCCGAGGAGCGGTAGATCCGGATGAACTCCTCGGCCGCGCCCGTGTAGCCGTGGTCCGGGAGCCGCGAAGGATCGGCCAGGAGGCGGCGGATGGCCGTCTTCATCCACTTCTCCCGCAGGGGGAACGGAACCGCTCCGAGCTCGGTGGGGAGGACCCGCGTGAAGCCGAGGATGTATCGGACCCGGAACCCCGGCACGGCCGGCGCGATGAGGCCCAGGGCCCGGACCCGGTCCGGTGAGCGCACACCGAGCTCGATGGCGATCCTCCCGCCCAGGGAGTTCCCCACCACGATGGCCTTGTCGACATCGAGCGCGTCCATCAGCCGGCGGACGGTCCGGGCGTAGTTCCGCGGCGTGTACTCGGTGGACACCGGCTTGGCGGACTCCCCGTGACCGGGGAGGTCAGGGATGATCACGCGGTGGTACGGGGCGAGCGCGGGCACCAGCGGCAGCATCGAGATCTTCGTCCCGCCGAGGCCGTGGAGCATGACCACGGGCGGCCCCTCCCCCACCACGTAGGTGGAGAGCCGGACGTCGCCGGCGTCCACGTCGATCTGGTCGAGATCGAGGGGGCCGCGTTCCCGGCCGTGGGGCTCGAACAGCGACTGGAGCCTGGCGCCGAGGTCGAGGTTCCCCCGCAGGATCAGGTTCCCCGCCAGGAAGGCCTCGATCCCGCTGGTCCGGCCGTCGTCGAGGGCCACCCAGGTGGCGGGGTCGGCGGCGATCCGGGCCGTGGCGGCCGTGCTGGGGCCCTCCCGGGTCCGGCAGGCCCGCCGCGTGACCGTGATCGTGTAGACGTTGTCACCCACCTGGAGCTCCCATTCCGCCGAGAGCCCGTTCGCCGCCTCGCGGCGGAACCGTTCGGGAAGGGAGGCGACCCGAAGCCGAACCTCGTCTTCGGAGGGTGCGGGCGCGACGTCCGTCGTTGGTTGGGCCACGTCAGAGCAAGGGTACCGCCTGGAGCGTTCGGATTCGGGCATCTGGTGGGAAGCTCCAGGGCAAGCCCTTTGTACCCCGCGTCACCACGGGCTACGCTCGCGCTCGATGGCGTGGGAGAAGCATCAGAAGGACCTGGTCCTCATCCTGGCCCGCGACGTCGCGGCCCGGCTGGCCACGCCGATGTTCGTGGTCGACGCGAACGGCACCCTGGTGTTCTTCAACGAGGCCGCCGAGCAGGTCCTCGGGCAGACCTTCGCCGACACCGGCGAGCTGCCTGTCGAGGAATGGGCCTCCGCGTTCGCCCCCACGGACGACGCCGGGCAGCCCATCCCACTCCGGAAGCTCCCCCTGGGGGTGGCGCTGTACGAGGGGCGCCCGGACCACGCCACGCTCTCGATCCAGGCGGCCGACGGCGTCAGCCGCGAACTGGCCGTGACGGCCATTCCGCTGCGCACCCATCCGGACGAGCTGGTGGGCGCCGTGGCGCTCTTCTGGAGCCGGTCCGGGCCCGAGAGCGCGCTCCAGTGACGGCCCGGGGCGGCGGGAGACGTCAATGAAGGCGAAGGTGTGGGGGTGCCGGGGTTCGCTGGCCGCGCCGGGTCCCGACACCATTCGCTACGGCGGGAACACATCGTGCCTGGAGGTCCGGCTGGAGAGCGGGGCGGTGCTGGTCCTCGACGCCGGGACCGGCATCCGGATGCTGGGGCTGAAGCTGGCCGAGGAGGTCCCGAAGCGGATCGACATCCTGCTCACCCACCTTCACCTCGACCACCTGGAGGGGCTGGGGTTCTTCACGCCGCTGTGGACCGCCGAGAGCGAGCTGCACATCTGGGGGCCGCCGTCGCCGCTGAAGTCGCTGAAGGACCGCATCGCGACGTACCTGTCGCCACCGCTGTTCCCGGTGCATCTCTCCGCCATCCCGTCGCAGCCCACGTTCCACGACACGCCGTCGGACGAGGAGTGGGAGCTGGCCGGCGTCCGGGTCGCCGCGCAGCCGATCTCGCACCCCGGGCCGACCGTCGGGTACCGGATCGAGGAGGAGGGGCGGACCCTCGTGTACATGCCGGACCACGAACCGGCTCTCGGCATCGGCGACCTCCGGGGGGTCTCGCCGGAGTGGCTGTCGGGCTACGCCGCCGCATTCGGCGCCGACGTCCTGTTCCACGACGCGCAGTACACCGAGGAGGAGTACGGCCACAAGGTGGGATGGGGACACTCCTCCACGGAGCACGTCGTGACGTTCGCGCAGCTGGCCAAGGTCCGCCGGCTGTTCATGACCCACCACGACCCGCTGCACTCCGACGACGACCTCGAGGCGGTCTTCGCCCGGGCCATCGAGCTGTGGAACGGCAACGGCGCGGCCGGCTCCGGTTCGCACGACGGCGAGATCGCAATGGCCTACGAGGGCATGGAGGTCGAGGTCTAGGAGGAGCCCTCGGGTTCCGGGAGGGCCGGTTCGTTCCACAGCTTCAGGGCGACGTGGCCGTGTTCCTCGCCGAGGGTGCTGAGCGTGCCGGCGTCGAGGCGGAGGAGGCCGGCAGCCCAGATCTCCAGCCCCAGATAGCGGGTGGCCAGGGCCCGGAGGCAGTGGCCGTGGCCGAACAGCAGGATCGGGCCCGGCTCATCGGCGAGGTCCAGGAGGAGCTGATCCATCCGGGCCGCGACCTGATCCGGGGTCTCTCCGCCGGGGCAGCCGTCCCGGAACAGCTCCCACTGCGGCCTGGTCTTCTGGATGTCCCTGGTGGTGACGCCCTCGTATTCCCCGTAGTCGACCTCCCGCAGGAGGTCGGTGATCCCGGCCTCCGGGAACCCGGCCAGGCGGGCGGTCTCCCGGGCCCGCCGAAGGGGACTCGACCGGACGGTGGAGAACCCGATCGGGGCCAGGCGGGGGCCCATGGCCCGAGCCTGCTCCTCGCCGTCGGCGAGCAGGGGCAGGTCGGTGGAGCCCGTGTGCTGCCCCGAGTGCGACCACTCGGTGGCGCCGTGCCGGGCCAGCCAGATCTCCTGCACTACCGACGACCCCAGGTGAGGTCGACGTCCACCAGGATCAGCTCGGAATCGGACGTGGCATCGACGTCCACCGCGCGTTCGTCCCAGATGCGCGCCGCGGCGCCGGTCTCCATGCGCTTCCCGTTCACCGAGACGTCGCCTTGGATCACGTACAGGTAGACACCGCGGTCGTCGCCGAGGTCCATCTTCGCCGACTGCCCGGCCGGCAGCCGCGAGACGTACACGGAGGCGTCGCCGTGGACCTTGACCGCCTCGCCGTCCTCGGGCGCGATGACTTTCAGGAGCTTCCCCGTTCGGTCCGAGGTGGTGAACACCTTCTGTTCGACGCCCGGCGGAAGTCCGCGTTGGTCCGGCATGATCCACATCTGGATGAACCGCATGGGCTCGGTCTGGGAGCCGTTCTGCTCCGAGTGCCATGCGCCGGACCCGAGGGTCATCCGCTGCACCGATCCCGGCGGGAGGTCGCCCGGCGGCCCCCCCACGTCGTCCTGGTGCCGGAACGTCCCCTCGACGACGTAGGTCAGGCCCTCGATGTCGCGATGCGGATGCATCGGCCAGATGGCCCCAGGGATCAGCCGGTCGTCGTTGAACACCCGCAGGTTCCCGAACCCCATGTACTCGGGATCCCGATACGTGTCGAACGAGAAATGCCACCGGGCCCGGAACCACCCCCCCTCGGTGTCGGAGATCTCCTCGTCCCGCCGAACGGAGATCGTCATGTCATTCCCCCACCGGCCAGTGCTCGACCGTGACCGCGGGGAGGCGAAAGTCGCCGGCATTCCCGGTTGCGATGCGCGCCCGGACGCCGACGGCAGCCGCAGCGATGAGCGCATCCGACTGCGACAGCGTCCGGCCTCGTTTCGCGAGTGTTCGGCGCCACCAACCCGCGAGCCGGCCCTCCGGGACTCCGAGCGGAGCCTCGATGAGGCCCCCGAGCAGCGTCAGGAGCTCCTCGTCCTCGCCCCTCCGGATCCCTCGAGTCACCTCTTCGATGCTCACGGCGCACACGTACGCGTCGTCTCCTCGAGACCACAGCTCGGCGAGGCGTCGTCGGGTGCCGTGCCTCCCGCGCAGGTAGTCGATGAGCACGGTCGTGTCGAGGAGGATGGCGGACATCTCAGCCCACGCGCCGCGGGTCGGCCCGGCGCTGCTCGTGGACCCACGCTGCCGGATCCTCGTCCCATTCGTGCCCGTGATCGGCGATCGACCCGAACGCCGCCTCGATCTTCCGCCAGCGCCGCTCGCGATCGACAGCCCGCCTGACCGCCTCCGCGATGAAAGGGCTTCGACCGCGAGGTCCCGTGAGCGCGTCGAGTTCGCGCACCAGGTCGTCATCCAGAACGACGTGCACTCGCATGTGCCGAGTTTAGCACACTTCTCGACACACTGGGAAGTCGGAGGCGCACGCGAAGGATCGCATCCGATCCGCTGCCTTGGATGATGACGGGTCGTTCGATCAGCCGGACAGCCAGTCGGCGGCTTCCTTCGCGTGGTACGTGAGGATGAGGTCGGCGCCGGCTCGGCGGATGCTGGTGAGGATCTCGAGGGTGATGGCGCGGCCGTCGATCCAGCCGCGTTCGGCGGCGGCCTTGACCATGGCGTACTCGCCGCTCACGTTGAAGGCGGCCATGGGGTGGCCGGTGGCGTCCTTCGCTTCGCGGATCACGTCGAGGTACGGCAGGGCCGGCTTCACCATCACGATGTCGGCGCCCTCGTCGATGTCGGCCTCGATCTCCCGCAACGCCTCCTCGAGGTTCGCCGGATCCATCTGGTAGCCCCGGCGGTCGCCGAACTGCGGCGCGCACTCGGCGGCCTCCCGGAACGGCCCATAGAACGCGGACGCGAACTTCGCCGCGTACGCGAGGATCCCCACGGCGCTGAACCCGGCCTCGTCGAGGGCCTCGCGGATCGCGGCCACCTGCCCATCCATCATCCCGGACGGCGCCACCAGGTCCGCCCCGGCCTCCGCCTGGGCCACCGCGATCTTCCGGTAGACCTCGAGGGTCCGGTCGTTGTCCACCTGTCCGTCGTCGGTGAGGACCCCGCAGTGGCCGTGGTCCGTGTATTCATCGAGGCAGAGGTCGGCGATCACCACCGCGTCCTCGCCCAACTCCTCCTTCAGGGCCCGAAGCCCCTGCTGCGCAACGCCTTTCGGGGTGTGGGACTCGCTGCCCTCGGCGTCCTTGCGGGCCGGCACGCCGAACAGCACGAAGTCCCGGACCCCCCGAGAGGCGATATCCACGGCCTCCTTCCGCAGCGACTCCAGCGTGTGCTGGGACTGCCCGGGCATCGAGGAGATCTCCGCCGGCTCGGGGATGCCCTCCTTCACGAACAGCGGCGCGATCAGGTTCCGGGGCGTGAGATCGGTCTCGCGAACGAGCCGGCGCAGGGCCTCCCGGGCCCGCATCCGGCGCGGCCGGTGGTCGGGGTAGCTCATCTATGTCGAGTGTACGCCGGGCGGAGGTTCCGACAGCGTCCGGGTCACGGCGGCCGCCAGCCCCTCGATCGTGTGGGGCTGTGCCATGGCCTCCACCGAGAACCCCTCCTCGCGAGCCGCTCGCGCGGTGACCGGCCCGATGCACACGGCACGGAAACCGTCCTTCCGGGGCGTGATCGCTGCGAACCCCCGCACGGTGGAGGCGCTGGAGAACGTCACGGCGTCCACCAGGCCGTCGGCCAGCGCGGTGGCCACCTCGTCCGGCAGCGCGGCCGAGAGCCCGGTCCGGTACGCCACCACGCGCACCGGTGTCCACCCCTTCGCGGTCAGCCGCTCCTCCACGCCGGGCGGCGCGATGTCGGCCCTCGGCAGCAGCACGCGCCCCTGCCCGGTGGGGAACTGTTCGGCGAGGACCTCGGTGGTGTGGGGATCGGCGATCAGGTGGACGTGGAAGCCGGCCTCCAGCAGGGAGGCGGCCGTGGCGGGCCCCACCGCGGCGATCATCGCGGCCATCCCGCGCGTGTAGCCCAGTGCGTCCATCCGCTCGCACACGGCGTCGACCGCCCGGGGGCTCGAGAACACCACCCAGGCGAACCCGCCTTCGCACAGGTCCGAGACCGCCTCGTCGAGCGGCCCGGTGTCCTCCGCCGGCATGATCTCGATCGCCGGCGCCTCGAGGACCTCCGCTCCCTCGGCCCGGAGCAGACCGGTGAGCTCGGCCGTCTCGTCGGCGGGGCGGGTCACCACCACCACCCGGCCGTCCAGCGCGCCCGTCTCAGCTCACCTCCTCCAGGATCGCCGCCGCCCCTCCCGCCAGAAGCCGATCGGCCACCTGGTGCGCGACCGCCTCCGCCCCGTCCAACACGGCGTCCGCCCGGACCGCCCCGGTGCCGTCCGGACGAAGGACCACGGCGACCAGCCGGATCCCCGAATCCTTCACGGTGGCCAGCGCGCCCAGCGGCAGCGCGCACCCGCCGCCCACGAACCGCACCAGGGCCCGTTCGGCATCGAACGCCACCCGTGCCGGCGCGTCATCGATCGCGAGCGCGGCCTCCCTCGCCGCGCCGCCTGCCCGGGCCTGCACCGCCAGGGCCCCCTGCCCGGGCGCCGGCACCATCACGTCGAGACCCAGCACCTCGGCGTGCTCGGCCTCGATGCCCAGCCGGGCCAGTCCCGCCGCCGCCAGCACCAGCCCGTCGACCTCGCCCTCCGCCAGCTTCCGGAGGCGCGTGTCGACGTTGCCCCGGATCTCCACCACCCGGAGGTCGGGTCGCGCCGCCGCCAGCTGTCCCCGCCGCCGCAGGCTGGAGCTCCCCACCGCTCCCCCCGCCGGCACCCCGCCGTCCCGGCTCACCAGCAGGTCGAACGGCGAGGCGCGCTCGGGGATCGCGGCCACCACCACGCCGTCGGGGTCCTCCGCGGGAAGGTCCTTGGCCGAATGGACGGCGAGGTCGATCTCGCCGCGCACCAGCGCGTCGACGATGTCCGTGACCCACAGGCCCTTCAGCCCCGCCGGCGACGACGTGAGCGGCGCTCCCCGGTCGCCCGATGTGGACATGGGGACCAGCTCGATTCGAACCCCCAGCCCGGCCAGCCGGTCGGCAACCTCCCGCGCCTGGGCCAGCGCGAGCGCGGACCGCCGCGTCCCGATCCGCAGGACCCCGGGATCAGATGACGTCCCGGACCACCTCGGCCAGGACCTTGCGGACCCCCGTCAGGAACGGGACCTCCACGCTGGTGTACCGCCGGGCCCTCGCGTCGCGGAGCCGCCGGATGCAGTCCACGATCTCCGTCAGCTCGTCGGCCTCGAAGGCCAGGATCCACTCCCAGTCCCCGATGCCGAAGTTCGACGTGGTGTTCGCCAGGACCCCCGGGAACTCCCGCCCCATCTCGCCGTGCTCCCGGAGCAGCTCGGCCCGTTCCTCGCGCGGGAGGAGGTACCAGTCGTGCGACCGGACGAACGGGTACACGTTGAGGTACCGCTTCGGCGGCTCGCCCTTCAGGAACGCCGGGAGGTGGTCCTTCGCCACCTCCGGCGGGCGATGGACCCCGAGGAACGCGTGGGTCTGCTCCAGGCCCCGGCCGAAGCTCGTGCGCCGGAACGCCGCCAGCAGCTCCTGGATGTCCTCCGGGGAACGGGCCACCCACCACATCATGAGATCGGCGTCGGTCCGGAAGGCCACGGTCGAGTACGTGCCCCGGACCGTGACCCGGTCGTCCCACTCCTTGAACAGCAGCTCCGCGTCGTGGGCCAGGCCCAGGTGGTCGGTGGCCCCGTCGCGGAGGTGGGCGGTGGCCCGGAACGCCGGGTTGTACGAATAGGTCGGCCGGTCGTCGGCGTCGTCGGTCATGGTTCGATGCCCTCCTTCGTCACATGATCCCGGATCACCGCGGCCAGCGCGGCGATGAAGTCCGGATCGTCGTTCGGCATCCGGGTGCGGACCAGGCGGATCCCGGCCTCCCGGGCCTCCTCCTGGGCCTCGATGTCGAGGTCGTACAGGATCTCGAGGTGGTCCGAGACGAACCCGGCGCTGCACACCACCACCGCCGGGTGACCCTTCGCCGCCAGCGTGTCGATCTCGTCCTCGACGGGCGGCCCCCACCACGGGTCCGCCGTCCGCCCGGCGCTCTGCCAGGCCACCGACACGTGCTGTGTCAGCCCGAGATACGCCGCCACCCGCCCCGCCGTGTCCCGGAGCTGGTCCCGGTAGGCACACGACGCCGCGCACCGGGCCGCCGTGCACCGCAGGCATCGCTGTGACCCGTCGTCCAGGGTCCGGACCGGCAGGGAGTGGGCGGAGAACACGACCGCGGCGTCCTCCCGCTCCTCCGCCGGGACCATCCGCAGCGCCGCGTCGAGGCGGCCCGCCAGGAACCGCACGAACTCCGGCCGGTCGTACCACCACCGCACGAACGTGAACGCCGGCCCGCCGTCCCCGGCCGCCGCCTCCGCCCGCTCCACGTAGGCCTCCACCGACATCCCCGACCAGTGCGGCGCCATCACGATCCCGATCCCGAGTTCGATCCCGTCCTCGCGCATCCGGGCCACCCCCTCGGCGACGGACGGCGGCGAGTGCTTCATGCCCAGGTAGGCGCGGAAGGCCTCCCGCCCGGCGCTCGCGTTGAGCTCCGCGGCCAGCCCCTCGGCCTGCCGGCGCGTGATGTCCAGGAGCGGGAACCGGTTCCCGATGGCGGCGTAGCGCTCCTTCAGCTCCTCGAGGTGCTCGGGCGTGGGCGGGCGGCCCCCCCGGATGTCCGTGTAGTAGCGCTCGACGTCGTCCGGCCCCGATGCCGTCCCGTAGGCCATCACCAGGAGCCCGATCGGCCGCTCAGCCATCCGAGGACCCCCGTGCGGTTCGCTCGTGGACCAGGTCCACCAGGCGCCGCAGCGCATCCGGATCCGACGCCGGGAGCACGCCGTGCCCCAGGTTGAACACGTGACCGGCCCGCCCGGCGGCCCGGTCCAGGACGTCGATGGCCTTGCGCTGCAACGCTTCCCAGGGGGCGAGGACCGCCGCCGGGTCGAGGTTGCCTTGAACGGCAACCCCGTCGCCCAGCCGGTCCCAGCCCTCGTCGAGCGGGATCCGCCAGTCGAGCCCCACCACGTCGGCGCCGGCGTCCCGGAGCTGCTCCACCAGATGCGACGCGCCGACGCCGAAGTGGATCCTCGGCACTCCGGCGGCGGCCAGGCCCTCCAGGATCCGCCGCGAGAACGTCAGGGCCTGGTCGCGATAGTCCTCCGGCGAGAGCGCCCCCGCCCACGAATCGAACAGCTGCACGGCCGAACAGCCGGCCTCCACCTGCGCCCTGAGGTACGCGAGCATCGAGTCCGCCAGCAGCGACATCAGCCGCTCCCACGTGTCCGGCTCGCCCCACATCAGGGCCTTGGTCCGGGCGTAGTCGCGCGACGGCCCCCCCTCCACCAGGTACGACGCGAGGGTGAACGGCCCGCCGGCGAACCCGATCAGGGGCCGGTCGAGGTCCTTGGCGATCTCCCGCACCGCCTCCAGCACGAACGGCACGTCCTCCCCGGGATCCAGCGGATGGAGCCGTGCGAGGTCTTCGGCGCTCCGGACGGGCCGGTCGATCAGCGGTCCTCGCCCCTCCTCGATGGCCACCGAGACCCCCAGCCCGGCCACCGGGACCATGATGTCGGAGAACAGGATCGCGGCGTCCACCCCCAGCTGGTCCACCGGCAGCTTCGTCACCGTGGCGGCCAGCTCGGGCGTTCGGCAGATGTCGAGGATGCCGTGGCGCTCGCGGAGCTCCCGGTACTCGCGCTGGTACCGCCCGGCCTGGCGCATGAACCACACGGGAGTCCGCTCGGTGGCCTCGCGGCGGCACGCCCGCAGGAACAGGTCATCCATGGCGCGGGCCATGGTAGCCGCGACGCGGGCTAAGCTGGCCGTCATGCGCGTGAACCTGATGGTCGAAGGGCAGGAGGGCGTCACCTGGGACCAGTGGGCGGCGCTGGCGGAGGCGTGCGAGGCGGGAGGGCTCGAGGGCCTGTTCCGGTCCGACCACTACGCCACGATCAGCCCGTTCCTGGAGCGGGGCTCGCTCGACGCGTGGACGGTCCTCACCGCCCTCGGGGCCCGGACCTCACGGATCCGGCTGGGGTCGCTGGTCTCGCCGGTGACGTTCCGCCATCCGTCGGTCCTGGCGAAGTCGGTGGTCACGGCCGACCATGTGTCCGGGGGGCGGGTGGAGCTCGGGATCGGCGGGGGCTGGTACGGGGACGACCACGGCCGGTACGGGTTCACGTTCCCGGACACGCCCACCCGGATGCAGATGCTGGCCGAACAGCTCGAGATCATCCATCGCCAGTGGAGCGAGGAGTCGTTCTCGTTCGCCGGACGTCACTACACGCTGGAGGACTGCCACGCCGAGCCGAAGCCCGTGCAGGATCCGCACCCGCCGGTCATCGTGGGCGGCTCGGCCGGGAAGAGCACGGCCCGGCTCGCCGCGAAGTGGGCCGACGAGTACAACACCGTGTTCGCGTCGCCGGAGGAGTGCGCCCGGCGCCGGGCGGTGGTGGCCGAGGCCTGGGAGGCCGAGGGCCGCGACCCGGCCACGCTGCGGTTCTCCCTGATGACCGGGTGCGTCGTGGGTGAGGACCGGGCCGACGCCGTGCGACGGGCGGGACGGGTGGCCGAACGCCGGGGCGGGAGCGCCGACGACGGCGAGACCCTCCTCCGTGATCAGTCGGCCGCGTGGGTCGCGGGGACCGTCGACGAGGCCGTGGCCCGGCTCCGCGAGCTGGCCGACGCCGGGGTGGAGCGGGTCATGCTCCAGCACCTGGCCCACGACGACGTGGAGATGGTGGCGCTGATCGGCCGGGAGGTCGTGCCGGCGGTCTCCTGACCTGGTGGACGGCGCCCGGGAACGCTCAGCCGTTGCCCGAACGGGCCTCTCGGAGCATCATGGCCAGGGCCGAGACGGCCTCCTCGCGAACCTCGGCCGACGTGTCCCCGTTCGCCACCTCGATGAGGATCCGGGTCGCGTCCGGGCCCCCCGCCTCGCGCAGCGCCCGGACGGCCTGCCGCCGGACCAGTGGGTAGTCATCGCTGAGGGCGCGCGTGAGGACACTCATCAGCGAGGGATGCCCCCGCAGGCCCTCGATGGCCTCGATCCGGACGAACGGGTCCGGATGCTCCAGGCGAAGCAGGCGCGCGGCGACCGGGTCGACTTCGGGAGCCGGCTCGGGAACGGGGGGCGGTACGGTCATCGGAGCTGGCCCGGCCGGCGACTCCGCAGGCGGCGGCTCGGATGCCCCGATCGGCCCGGGTGCGGGGGGAGCCGGTTCCGTGACCTGCCCGGGCCGCTGCCCCTCGGGGGGGGCGGCGCGGGGCGGGATCGGGGGAGCCTCGGGAACCGTCGGCTCGGGAGGCAGGGACGACCGCGGGTCCGGCGGGATGATGTCCGCCGGGATGTCCGCCGGGATGTCCGGCGGCGGGGGCCGGCGGGGCTCCTGCGGCTCCCGGACCTCGATGCGGTACCGGGAGGGAGGCGGAGCCGGCGGAAGCTCGTCGGGCGGCGGGGGCTCCGGCGTGGGGACCGCGGTGCGCTCCAGCCATTCCTGCTGGGACGCCGTGGCCTCCTCGCGGGCCGTCTCCAGGGCGTCGATGGCCCGCTGGGTGGTGCGCACGGCCCGCCAGCCGGTCACGGCCGCGGCCAGCGCGGCGACGGCGGCCGTCACGCTCAGCAGGACGAGGGCCCAGAACGAGCCCTGGTCCAGCACGACATCGGTTGCCGCGATCACTCGCCCCCTCCGATCCCCCTCGAGCGCGGGTGCCGCGGCCGGGTGTCGCCCCGGCCCCGGCGAAAGCCCGAGGTCCCCTCCCTCGCGGCCGGCCGATCTCTCGGATCGACCGCATCACGGTCAACCTACCCCCTGGCCGGTGTTCCACCATCCGTCCCATGGGGCACATTTGGCCCGCGAACAGCGGCTTTCCGCCTTAGGCCTGGGGGCCTTCCCCTCCCGGGCATCATGCGCGGACGGCCGGATTCGCGCCACCCTCTGCGCGCGACGGTCGGCCCGAGGCGCGAGACACTGGAAGGATGAGCGAAGCTTCGCCCGAGGCGTCTCCCCGGCCGCCCAACCGTCTGGCCGGCGAGACCAGCCCGTACCTCCTGCAGCACGCACACAACCCGGTGGACTGGTACCCGTGGGGCCCGGAGGCCCTCGAACGGGCCCGGGTGCAGGACCGGCCGATCCTGCTCTCGGTGGGGTACGCCGCGTGCCACTGGTGCCACGTCATGGAGCGGGAATCCTTCGAGGACGCCACAACCGCCGCACTCATGAACGAGCATTTCGTCTGCATCAAGGTGGACCGGGAGGAACGGCCCGACGTCGACGCCGTCTACATGGACGCCGTCCAGGCCATGACCGGCTCCGGCGGATGGCCCATGACCGTGTTCCTGACCCCCGAGGGCGAGCCGTTCTACGGCGGCACCTACTTCCCGAACGAGGACCGTCACGGCATGCCCGCCTTCCGCCGGGTCCTGGCGGCGGTGACCGACGCGTGGCGGGAGCGGCGGTCCGAGGCCGTGGAGCAGGGACGCCGCCTGGCTCGGGCCATCGGCCGAGCGGCGGAGGTGTCCGCGTCCGACGACCCGCTCTCCGACGACCTGATCCGGGATGCCTTCGGCGCCCTCCGCCGCGGCTTCGACCAGGCGTGGGGCGGGATGGGGGGCGCGCCGAAGTTCCCCCAGCCCATGACCTGGGAGTTCGTCCTGCGGTGCCGCCTCCGGGGGCTCCCGGAGTCGGGAGAGATGCTGGCCCGGACCCTCGACCGGATGTCCGGCGGCGGCGTCTACGATCACCTCGGCGGCGGCTTCCACCGGTACTCCACGGACGCGCGATGGCACGTGCCGCACTTCGAGAAGATGCTGTACGACAACGCGCAGCTCGCCTCGCTCTTCCTGCACGCCTGGCAGGTCCTGGGCACCGAACGGTACCGCCGCGTGGCCACCGAGACGCTGGACTACCTCCTGCGCGAGATGCGCCACCCTGATGGCGGCTTCTTCTCGTCGCAGGACGCCGATTCGGAAGGGGTGGAGGGCAGGTTCTTCGCGTGGTCGTTCGAGGAGCTGGCCGCCGTGGCCGGCCCCGAGGTGGCCGCGTACTACGGGGCCACGCCGGAGGGGAACTGGGAGGGGACGAACGTCCTGTGGACGCCCGTCCCCGCCGCCGCGGTGGCCGGCGAGCTCGAGCTGGACCCCAGGGAGCTGCTGGCCCGGGCGGAGGGGGCCCGGGCGCACCTGCTGGAGGTCCGGGAGCGCCGGGTCCGGCCGGCCACGGACGACAAGGTCCTGGCGGCGTGGAACGGCCTGGCCATCCAGGCCTTCGCCGAGGCCGGCCGGGTCCTGGGCGAGCCCCGGTACGTCGAGGCCGCGGTGGCCGCGGCCGAGTTCGTCCTCGGCCGCATGCGGCGGGACGGCCGGCTGCTCCGATCGTGGCGGGACGGCACGGCCGGCGCCCCCGGCTACGCCGACGACGTCGCGCTGATGGCGCGGGCCTGCCTGACGCTCGCGGAGACCACGCTCGATCTGCGCTGGTACGAGGAGGCCCGCTCGCTCGGGACGGATCTGGTGCGCCTGTTCCACGACGCCGAGCGCGGCGGGTTCTTCCAGACCGGCTCGGATGCCGAGGCCCTCGTGGTCCGGCCCAAGGAGCTGTTCGACAACGCCGTGCCCTCGGGGAACGCCGCCGCCGCGGACGTGCTGCAGCGCCTGGCCCTGCTGGAGGGAGATGCCGATCTCGAACGAGCGGGGGCCTCGGCGCTCCGGCTGGTCCGGAACGCGCTGGCCACGGCCCCCTCGGGCTTCGGCCACGCGCTATGCGCGCTGGACCTGTACCTGTCGACCCCCCGGGAGGTGGCCATCGTGGGAGATTCGGGCTCGTCGGCGACCCGCGCGCTGGCCGGCCGCGTGTGGGCGGGGTTCCGACCGAACCTGGTCATGCTGGCCGGATCGCCGGACGATCCGCTGGCGGCCGGTGCGCCGCTGCTCCGGGGGCGCCCCCTCGTCGAAGGCGAACCCGCCGCGTACGTCTGCGAGCGCTTCGCGTGCCGCCGCCCGGTCACGTCGCCCACGGACCTGGAGGCCGAGCTCACCGCCTGATCACCCATCCGGGGGGCTGGTACGAACCGGGACCGCGTGCCAGAGTGGGCTCGCCGAACCGACCGCGCAGCAGGGGGGGCCAATGAAGACGCAGTCTCGTCTCGCCGTCCGCAGAGCCGTCCTGGCCGCCCTGGCCGTGTCGATGTTCGCGGCCCTGGCGGCTCCGGCCGCCGCCGAGGACCCCGCCCCCCCTCCCTCGCTCCGGCTGAAGGCGGCGGAGACCGAGATCACCGTGGTCCACTCCCGGTACAGCCGTGTGGCGCTCGATCCGGGCGTGTTCGTGGTCCCCGTGGGGGGCACGTTCGCACTCCACGTCCTGCGGCCCGCATACGCCGCCGAGCCGGTGGTGCAGCAAGTCTGGACGGACTCGACCGGCGAGCACGAGCGCATCCTGCCGAACGACGTCCTGGACGGGTGGCGAGGGCTGGAGGACTTCCTGCACGTGGTCGTCAAGGACTCCCACTTCAAGGTGGTCCGTGACGTCACCCGGACGTTCTGCCCGGACGTCCAGAACCCCCAACGCCTGAAGCCGACGTCGCCGGCCGACCCGACGATGCCGGCGATGTGCGGCCCCACCTACAACCCCTTCCCCATCGGCGGCCTGTGGGGGATCGACAGGGGATGGGCGGTCGATCCGCTCTCCGCTCCGCAATACGACCAGCCGTTCGGCTACCTCGCGCCCAAGCCCATCTGGTTCAACGCTCCGGACGGGCGCTACCGGGTCACCGTCTCGATCGACCCGCGGTACGTGGACCTGCTCGGGATCGATCCCAGCAAGGCCTCCAGGACCGTGGTGCTCACGATGGAGACCGGCGACCCGGGGTGCCCGCCGAACTGCTTCCTCCCGGACGATCCATCGCGGCCGCAGGGCGCGTGGCCACGCCTGCCGGAGGTGAAGGACGGCCCGCCCCCCGACACGCAGTACCTGCCGGACCTGGCCTCGCGGCCGGCGTTCTGGATCTCGACGTACCACCGCCGAGGACAGGACTACATGTCCTTCGCGGCCACCGAGTGGGCCGGCGGGGGCTCGGACCTCGACGTGGAGGGGTTCCGGCGGCCCGACTCCGACGTCATGGACGCCTACCAGTACTTCTTCGTCGACGGGGAGGTCGTCGGCCGGGCGCCGGTGGGCACGATGGAGTTCGACGACGACCCCGGACACCACCACTGGCACTTCCTGCAGTTCGCCAGGTACCGGCTGCTCGACTCGACCAGGGCCGTGGCCGTGCGAAGCCACAAGCAGTCGTTCTGCATCGGCCCCAGCGACCCCGTGGACCTCACGCTCCCCGGGGCGACGACGCGGGCCAGCCTGATCGGCTTCTTCAACGCCTGCGGGACCCCCACCGTGCTGTGGGTCAGGGAGCGGCTCCCCCTGGGCTGGGGCGACACCTACCTCCAGTCCGTGGCGGGGCAGGCCTTCGACATCACGACGGTGCCGAACGGGTCGTACTTCATCGAGGTCGAGGTCAACCCGGCCCATCTGCTGTACGAACAGGACACCGCGAACAACTCGTCGTTCCGCCGCGTGATCCTGAGGGGGGACGCGGGGCACCGCCGGGTGTGCGTCCCGCCGCTCGGAGGCGTGGACCGGGAGGGGTTCTGCCCCAACGCCGGCCGCTGAGGCCGGGGATTCCTCAGCCCCGGCCGTACGTCCCGGTGAGCGTGGCCAGCGCCGGCTCGTCCGGCACCCCGCCCAGGAGGTCGTCGACCGAGAGGCCGGGGAGCTGCGGGGTGGGCGGGGACCGGAGAGCGTAGAGCCGGAACTCGTAGCGGTGGGGGTCGTCCCCGGGGGGCGGGCACGGACCCCCGTACCCCTGTTCGCCGAACGTGTTCCGCCCCTGCGACCCGTGGACGGGCCCTCCCTCCGGGATCGTGCCGTCGGAGGACAGGCCGTAGACCAGCCAGTGGACGAACTTCTCGCCGGGTGCGTCGACGTCGACCATCAGGACCGCGTAGTCGAGACCGTTCGGCGCGCCTTCCGGCGCGGCCCACCGAATGGGCGGCGACACGCCCTCGCCGTCGCAGGTGAACCGGGCGGGGATCGCGTCGCCGTCGCCGAACGCCGGGCTCTGCACCACGCCTCGACCACCCACCGATGCCGGGCCCGCGGGTGCGGGGGGGCTCGAGCCGCAGGCCGTCCCGAGGACGGACAGCAGGACCAGGCTTCGAGACAGGCGGCGGGACCCGGGGATCGGGCGATCCCGGGTCAGGCCGAGCGGACCTGGCGCTCCACGCGTTGCTGGTCCTGCACGCAGAACCGGGTGGCCGGGCGGACCTGCAGCCTGGCCTCCGGGATGGGCCGCCGGCAGATCTCGCACGTCCCGTAGGAGCCGTGCTGGAGGCGGTGGAGGGCGGATTTCACCTCGCCCAGCTCCGCGTCGAGGTCGGCGATGATCGAGAGGCCCTTGTCCCGCTCGAACCGCTCCGATCCCGCATCGGCCGGATGCTGCTCCGAGTTGCCGAGGTCGCCCAGTCCCTGCTGGTCCTGGGGGTCGCCCAGCTCGTCGTACAACCCCTCCTTCAGCTGCTCCAGGCGGGCTCGCTCTCGGATCAGGCTCCTGCGGATCGTCGCTCGGTTCATCCAGTCCTCCGGTTCCGACAGTTCTGACGGGACTCCGTAGTGAACACCGATACCCCCGGTCCGGTTTCCCGAAACGCAACCCCGCCTCGAGAGCTGGATGGGACATCTGCGGCCGAAGATCACCCAACCGGAACCAACGTAGCCCTTGCCGCGTCCAATGGGCGGCCCTAAGCTCTGAGGCCCACGGAAGGGAGGAAGTCCCGTGTCACACGGATCCATGCTCAGTCCCGGCTCGCGCGCGCGCCGGTCGGGCTTCAGCATCGCCGTTGCAGTCGCGGTGCTGGCGGCCCTGATGTTCCAGTCGGCGCCGGGACGCGCCGACGGCACGTGCCCCACAAAGCCCGAGGTCTTCCCGGTCGACCAGCTGGCCAAGGGGATGACCGCCATCGGCCACACCGTGATCGACGGGACCTCCCAGACCACGTTCGACGTCGAGATCCTGGGCGTCGACGAGAACGGGATCGCCCCCGGCGTCGCGTTCATCCTGGCCCAGATCACCGGGCCCCAGTCGTTCCTCGACCAGACCGGCGGGATCGTGGCCGGGATGTCGGGGTCGCCCGTGTACATCGGCTCGAAGCTGGTGGGCTCGACCTCGTACGGCTTCGCGTTCGCCGACCAGACCATCATCGGCATCACGCCCGCCCAGCCGATGGTGGACCTGTTCGACTACCCGGACTCCGCGCCCTCCAGCTCGGCGGTGGCCGCAGCCCGGGCGGCCTCGGATGCCCGGACCGTCCACCTGTCGTGGTCGCTCCGTCAGGCCGGGGCCCGTGCCGCCGGCAAGTCCACGACCTCGTCGTTCCCCGCCACGGCGGACCAGCTGCTGGTGCCCCTGTCGGTGTCCGGCGTGGACTCCCGCGGGCTGACCAGGCTGGAGCGCTTCGTTCGCACCCGGCTGAACCTGCCGGTGACGGTGTACGGCGCGGCGGGCTCGGATCCGGGCGCCGCCTCGCAGCCCCTGACCGCCGGGGATAGCCTCGCCGCCGGCCTGTCCTACGGGGACATCTCCGCCGGGGCCATCGGGACGGCCACGGCCGCCTGCGGCGACATGGTGGTGGGCTTCGGCCACCCGTTCTTCTTCAACGGCAACACGCAGCTCGGCATGAACGCCGCCGACGTCCTCAAGGTCGTGAAGGACCCCAGCAGCACGTTCGGCGGCTTCAAGTTCGCCACGATGACCGGCCTGAAGGGGATCATCGACCAGGACCGCCTGACCGGCATCCGCGGGATCGACGGGCTCAACCCGCACCTCGTGAACGCGCTCGTCCACGTCGAGAACCTTGACATCCCGGGCCGGATGAGGGACGGCGAGAGCCAGGTGGCGGCGGCTGAGTTCGTGCCGATCGTGGCGGCGCTCACGCTCCTGGGCAACCAGGACGTCACGTTCGACCGGATCGGGGACGGCTCGGCCGCACTCGACTGGTCCATCCAGGGCACGGGCCCGGACGGAGAGCACTTCAAGCTGATCCGGGACGACAAGTACTACTCCGGGTACGACATCTCCTACGAGAGCATCACCGAGCTCCTGTACGAGCTGTTCTTCCTGCAGAACAACAAGTTCGGCGACGTGACGTTCACGAACATCCGGGCGAACTCGGCGATCACGCAGCGCCAGCTCACCACGAGGATCAGCAAGGTCCTGGTGTCGAGCAACACTCAGCCCGGCCTCGAAGAGCGGACCAAGCTCCTCGTGTCGCCGGGCGACACGATCCACATCCGGGTCGTCATGCGTCGCCTCGGCCTCCCCACTCCCCTCGACGTGAACATGTCGTTCGCGGTCCCGGCCAGCGCGTCGGGCGACGGCGAGCTCTCGTTCCGGGGTGGCCGGTTCTTCGACGGGCTGTTCTCGGCCCGCCGGGCGGGGTCGTTCGACGCCATGCTGAGCAAGTTCGAGAACGCCGAGCACGGCTACGACCTGGTGAGCGAGATGTTCCTGTTCGCCGGTGGCGGCTCGGAGCCGGGCCCCAAGGCCTCGGCGCCGCGGAGGTTCATCCACCGCGAGATCATCCGGCCCCAGGGCCGGGTGGTGGGAGGCCGGAAGTTCATCCGGCTCCGGGTGGTGAACGCGGGCTAGCCGGGCCGCGGGACCGCACCCGCCTCGCTAGCGGCGGCGGAAGGTGACATCGGTGGAGGGGGCGGAGAGATCCGCCCCCTTCCCACGTGCGGCGGCGATCCGCTCGGCCTCGGAGTCCTCGTCCTCCGCCGCCTCGGGGAGGGGGGCCCGCCGGATGGACCTGGCCAGCATCAGGGACTCCGCCTCCAGGGAGTCGATCCGGTCGCGACCCAGCGTGAGCCTGCCGTACCGGACGTCCTCGTAGGCCCTGGTCAGGACGCCGAATCCCGCCGCGCACTCCGGCAGATCCTCCCGGATCGCGTGCAGGAACTCGCCGGGGGTCGCCGAAGCAGGCCGGGGCCGGCCCCGCTTCTCGAGCTCGATGAGGGCCTCGGCGTACAGCCGGCGCACGGCGTCCTCCGGCAGCTCCCGACGGGGGCGTCGCCGGCGGCGGAACGCCTGCGGCTCCCGGCGGGGGATGGCGTCCTCCTCCACCCACTTCGTGCGGTCCGGCACGGCCTCCCGGGCCTTCCGCCGCTGCCGGAGGATCACCATGACCAGGCCGGTCACGATCAGGACCCCGACGGTCAGCCCGAACAGCCGGCCCCACGGCGACAGGCGGTGCGCGGAGTCCGGGCGAGCATGCCCGAGGTTGTGGCGGAGGCGGGCCAGCACGCTCCGCAGGGAGTCTCCGTTCAGGCCGAAGGCATTCAGCAGCCACTCGATCGGTCGCAACAGGTAGCTCACGACGAACGCGACGCCGAACAGGAGCCCCGTGACCCCCAGGATCAGGAGCCTGGACACTGGCTCGATCGGCCCGTTCTTCATTCCCAGGAGCAGACCCACGCCGATGGCCAGGACGGCACCGGCCAGGACGGCGGCGAACACCCGCCGCCATCGCCGGCGGACCTCGGGCGGGACGTCGGGCGTGGCCAGGGTGGCGGTGGGATCCAGGTCGCCGAGGAGACCGGACGCGGTCCAGTCCGCCGACTCGGCCAGGCGGACGCTGGCCGCCCGGGAGGCCAGCGAGGCGGCGAAGAACACCACCACGATCGGCCACACCTCGGCCCCCCATCCGGCCGCGTCGACGAACGGGATCTCGGCCAGCAGCACGACCGCCCCCCATCCGAACGACGAGGCGATGGGGTCCCGCCAGTCACGGAAGGCCAGCGTGGCCACCCGGGCCCCCGCGAACAGGCAGAGCGCACCGGCAACGAGGACCCCGGAGAGCCCTCCTCGGCCCCACACGGCGACCTGCAGGCCCACCGTGGCCACGACCCCCGCCAGGATCAGCGCCGGTGTCCCCCGGCGATGCCGCGCGTGGGTGGCCGCAGCGGTCCCGGCTGCCACCAGGGCGACGAAGAGCGGGTACCACACCAGGGGGCCGCCCGTAGCGTGCAGCGGGGAGTTCCGCGCGATGACCTCCCCCGGGAGGAACCCCAGGCCGGCCTCCGCCGTCGCGGCCAGCGCGGCGGGAAGCGCGGCGCCCCGGACCCGGATCATCTACCGGTCCTCCTCCGCCTCGTCCGGATCCGTCGGCTCCCGTCGGTCCCCGATGACGAACGCCGGGAGGTACTTCGCATCGACCTCCAGCGGCGAGACCTGCACCACCTCGACCCCCCGGCGGCGCAGGACCTCGATCTCATGGCTCAGCCACTCGCCGGGACGGGGCGACACCACCACCACGGAGCTCGACCGCCCCAGGCGGCGACCCACCTCCCGCAGCACCGGCGCCAGATCCGAGGTGGGCTCGTTCGGCATCCGGGCCAGCGCCGCGAACACGGCCGGCTCGTGTTCCCGCGCCGTCCGAGGCAGGACCCGGAGCGCCCCGCGACCCCGCGTGAGGTGGGTGTTCGCCAGGATCCCGATCCGCCACCCCGCCCCGACGGCCAGGCGGGCCAGGAAGCTCGTCCACCCGATGGTCTCCTCGGCGACGTCGGGGTAGATCCCGTGCCAGAAGGGCTCCCCCATCGACAGGTCCATGGCCAGCACCGCGTCGGCGCTCCTGGTGGGCTCGTACAGCTTGACCTGGAGGTCCCCGGAGTGCCCGGTGAGCTTCCAGTGGATGCGGTTGATGGGGTCGCCGGCCTGGTACGGGCGGACCCCGGCGAAGCGTTCCGGCTGCTCGAACATCCGCATGGCCGGCGCGGGCGTGCCGAAGGGGAGCCGCCGCCGCACCGGGACCGGGATCGGGATCCTGGGCTCTGGCATCACCAGCACGTCGAGCTCGGTATCGAACTCCCGGTGCACGGGGGCCAGCCAGAAGGGGTCGGACACGTCCAGCTCGACGACCTTGAGTCGGTGCTCCCCCCGGCGCAGGGTCACGCACTCGAAGTCCAGCGTCACCTCGCCGAACCCCCGGAGCGAGGTCCGCCGGCGGAACCCCTGGATCGAGGCCGACCCCGGATCGCCCACCGGGCGGAGGTCCACCGGGAGCCACACTCCGATCCGGACGAACGGCAGCGGAAGGCGCTTGTCGTTGCGGACCCGGACGCGGATGCGCACCGTCTCCCCCACGAACGCCCGCGCGGGCTCGAGCTTGGCCTCGACCTCCACGCCGCGGAGCGCCACCTTCGCCCACATCGTGGCGAGACCCGCCATCCCGAACACCGCAAACGCCCACAGCACCAGCGGTCCGACCGAGGCCACCGTCCCCTCGACCAGGAGCACGGCCCCCACCAGGAGGGCGATCGTCCGGCGATCGGGGGTGTCCACCGCGTCCGCTCGTCCCGCCGGGGCTCAGCGCTCCGGGACCCGCCGGAAGGTCTCGTGCTGGAACTCCACGGGGACCGGCACGCGCTCCACGACCTCCTCCAGCACGCTCTCGGGGGTCCGTCCCCGGATGCGGGCGTCGGTGGTGAGCACGAGGCGGTGCCCGAGGACGGGCCCGGCGAGGTCCTTCACGTCGTCCGGGAGCACGTAGTCCCGCCCGGCCAGGAAGGCCCAGGCCCGGGCGGCATCACCCATGTGCTCCACGGCCCGCGGGCTCGCCCCGACCTGGAGGTCGACGTGCTCCCGCGAGGCCCGGGCCAGGGACACCATGTACCGCCGGACCGGGGACTCCATGCGAACCTCCTCCACCAGCGTTCGCAGGACGTCCACGGCGGGGACGTCGGGGAGGGGCTGCGACGGGATCACCCGGGCCGCCCTCCCCCCTTCCAGGATGCGCTCCTCCTGCTCCTCGTCCGGATATCCCAGGCGGACACGCAGCATGAACCGGTCCAGTTGGGCCTCCGGCAGGGGGAACGTTCCCTCGAGCTCCACCGGGTTCTGGGTGGCCAGGACGAAGAACGGCTGGGGCAGCGGGTACGTCACCCCGTCCACCGTGACCTGGCGTTCCTGCATGGCCTCGAGCAGTGCCGCCTGGGTCTTCGGCGTGGCCCGGTTGATCTCGTCGGCCAGCAGGATCTGGGCGAAGATCGGGCCGGCCCGGAACTCGAACTCGTGCGAGCGGAGGTCGAGGACGGAGGTTCCGGTGATGTCGGACGGCATCAGGTCCGGCGTGAACTGGACCCGGGCGAAGTCGAGCCCGAGGAGCGCGGCCAGCATCCGGACCAGGGTGGTCTTGCCCACCCCCGGGACGTCGTCGATCAGGACGTGGGAGTCCGTGAGGATCCCCACCAGGACCAGGCGGAGGGCGTCCCGGACACCGTACAGGCGCGCCTCCACGCGCTCGGAGAGCGCCTCGACGAACGCCCTGGCCTGTTCCGGCGTGGTCATCCGCCCAAGGATACGGGCCCGGGAGCCCCCGGAGACCGGACCCGGGGGCTGGATGTCCCCGTCCACGACGAAACCCCCGGCGGGAGGCCGGGGGCTTCTGTCGGGGTGCGGCGTCCTTATGCGGACTTCGCGGCGGCGGGCCGCTTGGTCGCCACGGCCTTGCGGGTCATCGAGGCCGGCAGGAACTTGGTGGTGACCGGACGCACGGCGTCGATCAGCGCCAGCGTGTAGTGGCGGTTGGCCTCCAGCAGCCCCTCCGCGAAGGAGAAGTAGCTGTTGACCAGCTCGGCCGGCGCCGGGAACCGGGAGATCCAGGTCGCCTTGGGCATGTCGGGCAGGATGTTGCCGATCGTCTCGGCGGCCGTGCCCACGCCCTGCGCCACGATGTCTTCGACCTGCTTCACGCTGGCCAGCACGCGGTCCTGCGCGTTCGCCAGCGTTGCGGTGTACTCGCTCATGTGTCCCTCCTGGGTCGTCCGGCCTCTTCGGGACCGGTCCTCAACTCACGATGCTAAGTCTACCAAGCACCTGCTCGGCGTGTCAACTCGAGCCGGCGAAATTCCGGTAGACCGACAGGAGGGTTTCCTTCTGGTCCGTGGTGAGCTTCGAGTCGAGCCGGATGGCCTCCTCCACCGAGGGCCGCCGCTCCTCCCGGTCCGGGTCCACCAGCCCGATCCGCGCATACAGTGTCTCCGCCGAGATGTTCAGCGCCTCCGCGATGGCCTTCAGCACCTCCGCCGACGGCCTGTACAACCCCCGCTCGATCTGCGACAGGTACGGGTTCGACACCTTCGCCTTGTCCGCCAGCTGCCGCAACGACATCCGAGCCAACGCCCGCTGCGACCGAATGAACTCCCCCACCCCACCGATCGAATCCTTCACCCGGTTCGCCATCTCGATCGGCATTCTACCGCATCCGCTTGGTCCGCCAAGCAAAGCCGTCACCCGTGTGCCGCGATCCCTGGTGGTTGCGGTGGTTCGGCCGAGGCTGTCTCGGCGGCACGCCCCCCCCAATTCCCGCAACTTGAGCAATTCGCCGGCCCGTGCGAACCCCATGATGACGGCTCGTTCAAGCTGCTCCATGGGTCGCCCCCGACCACCAAGCGCCTCGGCCGGTTGCGCGCTTGCATTCAGCCTCCACGTTCACGGAGCGCGCGCGTGTGCCCGCGTTCGAGTGACATAGCACTCGCAGTGGGCCA
>DASWED010000034.1:0-10557 GCA_036394995.1 Actinomycetota bacterium | reverse complement strand
CACCACCACGCCGCCCACGACGCCCGCTCCCTCCGAGTCGGCCTCGCCGACCGCCGGCCCCTCGGCCTCGCCGTCGACGTCGCCGGCACCCGGGCCCAGCGAGTCCCCCGGGCCTCCGCCCGGGAACCCGGACCGGTCCGTGTTCGTCCGGTCCGTGGGCGATCCCCGCGACATCCCGTGGAGCCCGAAGGTGATCCTGCGGAACGCGCTGCTCGCAATCCTCATGCTCCTGCTGATCCTGTTCCCGAGCGTCCTGTTCAACAGCACCTACGAGGAGAACTCCGCCGAGGTGCGCGGGTGGTTCGCGTTCCTGAATCGCCCGACGGTGGCGATCGGGCGGCTCCGGGCGAAGCGGTGGTTCAAGCCGGTGGCGTTCGGCCTGTTCTTCCTCCTGGGCGCGCTGATCTACGCGTTCCTGTCACCGGGCTTCGGGTTCCACCGGTCGTCGCTGGCGCTGTTCCTCGGGCTGCTCACCGGCCTGGTGGCGGTCACGCTCGTGGCGGAGGTGCCGGTGATCCTGTACGTGCGGAAACGCCACGGTGAGGAGGGCCAGATCCGGCTGCTGGCGGGCTCGCTGATCGTGGCGGTGGTCTGCGTCGCCGTCTCGCGGCTGGTGCACTTCCAGCCCGGCTACCTGTACGGGATCATCGCCGGCGCCTCGTTCAGCGCGGCCGTGAAGGACGACGAGCAGGGCCGGGGCCTGGCGGTCGGGAGCGCCATCCTGCTCGCCGTGAGCATCGCCGCGTGGCTGCTGTGGATCCCGGTGAAGGACGCGGCGAACCAGCCCGGCGCCGGGCTCCCGATCCTCGTGCTCGACGCCGTCCTGGTGGCCATCTTCGTCACCGGGGTGGAGGCCGTGGTCATCGGCCTGATGCCGCTTCGCTTCCTCGACGGGCACAAGGTGTTCCGGTGGCACCGCGTGTGGTGGGCGATCCTGTTCGTGGTGGGGGCATTCGCCCTGGTCCACATGCTGCTCCGGCCGGGCGGCGGCTACTTCCAGACCTCCAAGAACACCCCGCTGTACACGATGCTCGCGCTGTTCGTTGTGTTCGGGGTGGTCTCGGTGGCGTTCTGGGCGTACTTCGCGTTCCGCAAGCCCCGGGGCGGAGAGCCCGAAGCCCAGGCGGCGACCGCCGATCCGGCGCCGGGAGCCTGACCGGCGCCGGCCGAGGGCTCCGGAGGCCGGATCTCCGGCTCCGGGGGCGGTTGAACCCGGCGGCCGGCGGGCAATCATCATCCGGCATGCGTGCGGAGATGGAGTTGGGGGCCGATCTGCGCGCGCCCTATCTGGCCCGGAGGTGGGTGGCGTCGCTGCGGCCGCCGCTGTCCACCGACCGTAGCGATCGGCTGGAGTGGCTGGTGGCCGAGCTCGTGACGGCCTCCGTCAAGCACGCGATGCAGGCCGGTCGTCACGGGAGCCTGGACCTGTCGTTCCTGGCGGAGGACGGGGTGGTCCGCGTGGAGGTCACCGATCCCGGCCGATCGAGACCCCCCGTGGTCCCGGAGGAGCCGGACGACGTGACGGGGTTCGGGTTCTACCTGCTGGACAGGATGGCCGACCGGTGGGGGTTCACCGAGGGCCCCCTCCCGGGGCTGTGGTTCGAGATGGACGTGTACGGCTTGTCCGCCTCGGGCTGAGGTCTGGGGCTCCGCCCCCGCGTGTCGGTCAGGAGGCCCGCTTGGACCGCCGGGTCACCCGGCTCACCGCGTCCTTGCCGGCGTCGAGGACGGCAGCGATGGGCCCGGCCACGATGTTCCCGGGAGGCTCGTCCGGCGAACGCGGGTGAGGCCGCTTCGGCGCCGCGAGCTTGGCCCGGTCCATGAGCTCGCCGAGGTCCGCCAGCCGGCGCTTGGTCTTGAAGGCGCGGTCCCCGGCCTTCTCGAACTGCCGGAACAAGTCCCGGACGTTCCTGTGGTCCTCCCGCAGCAGCGTGATCGCGTCCATGCGGTTCCTCCTTGGCGCATCCGTGGGGCTGTCTCGGACCTACCCGCGACCCGAGGCGCCGAATCGTGGGCCGGCGGATTCGCAACGATTCGGGCGAAAGGGCTGGATTTCCAGAGCCGAGATTCCTAGAGTGTCCGCCACGTACCCGCCGGGGGCTCGTGCCCCGGCCCCCCCGAATCCGACACCGGAGCCACATGACGCGCCCCCGCATCCCTGTCGTGACCCTGATCCTCGTCGCCCTGGCCGTGGCGGCGTCCGGCACCGCCGGCTCTCCGCCTCCGGTCCGTCAGCCCGCGGCTTTCCGGACTGCCGGATCCGGAGCCGACGTCTCCGTGTACCGGGGGCCGGGGATGTGGGTCGACGTCTACGATCACACGGCGCTCGGCGACCCCGCGGGCGCGGCCGCCGCGATGGCCGCCCACGGCATCCGGACCCTGTACCTCGAGACCGGCAACTACAAGCGCCCGTACGCGGTGGTCCATCCCGGAGCCGACTCGGAGCTGATCGAGGCGGCCCACGCCCGGGGGATCGAGGTGGTCGCGTGGTACCTGCCGGAGTTCCGCGACGTGGACATCGACCTCCGCCGGATCCTGCGTTCGATCGAGTTCCGCACGTCAGGCGGGCAGGGGTTCGACGGGTTCGGCCTCGACATCGAGGCGAACACGGTGGAGCCGAAGGAGCGCGTGGCGAACCTGCTGGAGCTGTCGGCGCGGCTGCGGCAGGAGGTGGGGGACGACTACGCGCTGGGCGCCATCATCCCCTCGCCCCGCGGGATGATCCGGGTCCCCGACTACTGGCCGGGGTTCCCGTGGGAGGAGATCCCGAGCTACTACGACGTGATCCTGCCGATGTCCTACTACACGTTCCACTACGACGGGGCCCGGGCGGCGCACAAGTACATCTCGGACAACATCCGGCTGATCCGCGAGCACACCGGTGATCCCTCCGTCCCCATCCACGTGATCGGGGGGCTGACCGAGGACACCTCGCCGTGGGAGGCGGCGGCCGTGATCCACGCCGCCCGCGAACGCTCGGTCATGGGAGCCAGCCTGTACGGGTACGCGGGCATGTCGGATGCGCAGTGGCGGGAGCTGTCGCAGATGCCGGTGAACCCGCCGGTGGCCACGGGCTCGCCGGTCTCGCTGCCGTCGGACACGGCCATGGGGTTCCTCCCGGCGGACCGGACCCATCCCAAGGAGGTGTTCTTCCTGGTGCCTCCCACCGCCGGGGCGCTCCGGCTGCGCTTCCAGGCCTTCGACGTGCAGCCGAAGGAGGTCCGCATCCTGGTGAACTGGCACGAGGTGGGCAACGTGTGGCACACGGGCGAGGGGCAGTGGAGCGGTGACCGGCGGCGCCTGGTGCCCGACCGGCTGATCCGTTCGAGGCGCTCGAACCTCATCGCATTCGTGGCGGTCGGCGACTTCCCGCACTGGAGCCGGTGGGGGGTCCGCCGGGTGTCGGTGGGGCCTGCCTGACGAACTCGATGAAGCACGGGCCGGTGGGTTCCCCCAGCGCGTATCGTGGGGGACAATCTGGTCCGGCCGAGGGCCTCTCGCCCCGGCCGATCGCGACCACATCGAGGGAGGAACCCATCGTGGAGCACGAGTCCGGCCAACCCACCACGCCGTCGACCCCGACTCCGGCTCCGCCCCCGCCGGGACCCGGGGCCACGCGGGAGATCCCGGCCTACCAGGCACCGGGAACCGACCCCATCCCGCCCCCGACCCAGACCTTCAGCGAGGGGCCGCCGAGGTCGCCCGGGGAGGGTGGCCCCCCCGCCACCGGTGGGGGGCGCGGACGAGGCAAGCTGATCGCGCTCATCGTGGCCGGGGTGGTCCTGCTGGGCGGCATCGCGTTCGCGGCGGTGAAGATCATCGGCGCGCTCACCGGAACCGGCGACGTGCTCGCCAAGATGGTCCCGGCCGACAACCAGGTCTACGTCACGGCGTACCTCGACCCGGGAGCCAGCCAGAAGCTCCACCTGAAGAGCCTGGCCGGGAAGTTCCCCGCCCTCCAGGGCAAGGACCTGACGAAGACCCTCGACCAGATGTTGGAGGACGCCCTGCGCCCGACCGGGCTCAGCTACGCCCGCGACGTGAAGCCGTGGCTGGGGAGCCAGCTCGCTGTCACGGCGCAGATCAGCGACGCCGGCCCCACGATCGAGGTGCTCATCGCGTCGAAGGACGACACGCTCGCGGGGCAGACCCTCACGCGCCTGGAGGGCGTGTCGGAGAACGCCGGGCTGGACTGGGCGAGCCAGGACTACAAGGGGGTCGAGATCCGGGTGGGGACCGGACAGGGCGGATCCGGTGGGAGCCCGTTCGGCGACTCCGTGGCCTATGCGGTCGTGGACCACACGGCGGTGATCGCGAGTGGCCTGGGCGCCGTGGAGCAGATCGTCGACGCCGACCAGGGATCCGGCTCGAACCTGGGCGACGACCCCACCTTCACCGCGACGCAGGACACGCTGCCGGACAGCGTCCTCGGGATGGCGTTCGTGAACACCGGCGCGCTCCTCGACAAGTACCTCCCGCAGCTCAAGTCGTCCCTGGGGCAGTCCGGCGGGACCGGTCCGTGCGGGGGGAACCTCTCGAGCTCGTTCGATTCCCTCCGGGTGTTCCGGGGGGTGGGGCTGGCCGTCTCGGCGGAGTCGGACGGCATGCTGCTCGACATCGGGGTGTCCACCGACCGGTCCAAGGGCCCCAGCCCGAGCCCGGGCAGCGAGCAGGGGTCGGTGGCGGATCACCGGAACATCGCCCTGTCGTTCACACCGGCGAACGCGTACGGACTGCTCGGGCTGGCGGGGGCCGATCGGATCGCCGGGACGACCCTGCAGCAGCTCGAGGACTGCGCGGCCGATTCGCTGAGCGAGCTCGACCAGCTTGGCGTGCGGAGCCTCATCGCCAACCTGGGCGGCGACATCGGTCTGGAGGTCCAGCCCGGGACGACGTCCACGCCCGGCGGGGCGATCTTCGCGCAGGCCAAGGACGGCGACCAGATGCAGGCACAGCTCGACACGGTCATGGACCGGCTCGCCGAGGGGGCGCCGGTCCGGTCGCAGGACTACAAGGGAACGACGATCAAGTCCATCCAGGTGCCCGATCTCCAGCAGATGGGGTGGGAGCCGGCCTGGGCGGTCGTGGATGGCGTCGGCATCGTGGCGACGAGCCCCCAGGCCGTCCAGAACGCCATCGACGCGCACGGCGGCAGCGACGTGACCACGGCCGACCGGTTCGAACAGGCAGCCCAGCACGTGGACCTCGAGAACAACGTCATCGCCTACGTCGACGTGGGGAGCGCGCTGGACGCGGTCAGAGCCACCATGCCCCCCGACGACCGGCCGGACTTCGACAAGGGGGCGGAGAACGTCCGGCCCTTGAAGGCCGTGATCCTGAGCTCGACGAGCTCCGACGATGCCGTCGAGGAGCAGTGGTTCTTCCTGATCCAGTAGCGGCCGACGACGCGCGGTGGATGGGTGAGGCCCTCGGCCGGGCTCGCGCCTGCGTGGAATGGGAGGACGTCCCGATCGGGGCGGTGGTGGTCCGGGACGGCGAGGTGGTGGCCGCCGCGGGGAACGAGCGGGAACGTCGCGGCGACCCTACGGCGCACGCCGAGATCCTGGCCCTCCGCGACGCGTCGGCGGCCATCGGCCGGTGGCGACTCGACCGCTGCACGCTCTACGTGACGCTCGAGCCCTGCGCGATGTGTGCCGGCGCGGCGGTGCTGGCGCGCGTCCCCCGGGTGGTGTTCGGCGCCGCCGACCCCAAGGCCGGATTCGCCGGCTCCCTGGGTGACGTGCTCCGCGACCCCCGGCTGAACCACCGGGCCGAGGTGGTGGGTGGCGTCCTCGCCGAGGAGTGCGGCGAGGTCATCCGGTCGTTCTTCCGAGGCCGCCGGGGCGCCGGTCTCCGCAGCCCTGAGGGCGAGGGGCGTCGGCAGGGCCACTGCTAGACTCGGCCCCGGAGGCGTGCCGGAGCGGACGAACGGGACCGCCTCGAAAGCGGTTAGGGGCTTGACCGCCCCTCGCGTGTTCGAATCACGCCGCCTCCGCCAAGATGCCGCCCCGCGAACGGGGGGGCACGCGTGAGCACTGCCGCCCGCCGCAAGCCGCGCAGATGCCGCGACGAGCCCGAGAGCGCGATGGGCCGTCACGGAATGACGGCGGCTGTCAGGAGGTTCACGATGGATGAGCCCGCCGGGCCGCCGTCCCAAACCCCCCCGGGACGGCGGCCCACCTCTGATGGAGGCGTCCGGCCTTTCCGTACAATCGTCCCGGTGGCTTGCCCGAGCGGACGAAGGGGCACGCCTGGAGAGCGTGTAGGGGGGCAACCCCCTCCCGGGTTCGAATCCCGGAGCCACCGCAGCAGCAGCAGCCGCCGGCTCATCGATTGTTGATGCCTCGGGACGCAGTCAGCGGGCGTCTTGTCAAGTCAAGGTGCGGAGAGTGAACGCGGCAGGCTCGAAGCAGTCCATACCCGATCGGGACCTCGTGGGGACGACGTGCGCCTGGGGGTTCCGGAGTGTCGGAGCCCCCGCGTATACTCAGGGCGGTGACCGCGCTAGGCGGGGAGCTAGCGGTGCCCTGAACCCGCAATCCGCTCTAGCGGGGCTGAATACCGTCCGAGGCCCGGAGGGTCCGTGGCCGCCCCAGGTACCGGGGCGTCGATGGCTGGGTCCTGCGTGACGCCAACTTGCGAATTCCGTCAGGTCCGGAAGGAAGCAGCGGTAAGCAGGCGCTGGCGGGTGCCGCAGGGATGCCTGGCCGGAGCCGCCGGCCTGGTGAGCGCCCGAGTCCTCTGGAGGTCGACGGCGGTTGCGCGGTCACCACCTTTTGTTCGACGTGCGTCCTGACCCGGGAAGGCCGGAGCGTGGCCGAGGAGAAGCAGTACCAGTCGCTGTACCGGAAGTACCGTCCCCAGACCCCCGACGAGGTTCTGGGGCAGGAGCACGTCGTGCGGGCGCTCGTGGGCGCGGTCCGGGAGGGCCGCCTGGCCCACGCGTTCCTGTTCTGCGGGCCCCGGGGCACCGGGAAGACCTCCACGGCGCGGATCCTGGCCAAGATGGTGAACTGCGAGCGCGGACCGACGGCCGAGCCGTGCGGGACGTGCGAGCAGTGCCTGCGGATCCGCGACGGCTCGCACCTCGACGTGGTGGAGATCGACGCCGCCTCCCACGGCGGGGTGGACGACGCCCGGGAGCTCCGGGAGCGGGCCCCCACGGCCCCGGCGATGGGGCGGGAGAAGGTCTACATCCTGGACGAGGCCCAGCGACTGTCCCGTGAGGCCTTCGACGCGCTCCTGAAGCTGTTCGAGGAACCGCCGCTGGGCGTCCGGTTCGTGCTGTGCACCACCGAGCCCCACAAGATGCCGGCGACGATCGTGGGGCGGTGCCAGCGGTTCGACTTCCGGCGGATCACCGGGGAGGTCATGGCCGAGCTCCTGACCAAGATCGCCGCGGAGGAGGGCGTGAAGCTCGCCCTTCCCGTGGCGCACGCCATCGCCCGGCAGTCCGAGGGATCGGCTCGGGACGCGCTCTCGCTGCTGGACCAGGCCACGGTGCTGGGCGGGACGGAGATCGGCGAGGACGTCCTGGAGCAGCTCCTGGGCGCCCCACACCAGGAGATGCAGTACGCGATCGGCGACGCCGTGGCCGTCGGGGACACCAACGCGGTGTTCGGGCTGGTCCACCGGCTGGTCCAGGAGGGGCAGGACCTCCGGCACGTCACCAGCGAGTGCCTCCAGCACTTCCGAAACCTCCTGCTGGCGAACACGGCCCCTGGCCAGGCCGACCTGGTGGACGTGACGACGGACGAGTACGACCGGCTCCGGGCCCAGGCGGCCAAGTTCCGGCCCGTCGAACTATCCCGGGTCATCGGGCTCCTCCTCGAGGCCCAGACCGACATGCGGTGGACCACCTCTCCCCGGCTGACCCTCGAGCTGGCGCTGGTGCGCTCCACCATGCCCGAGACGGACCCCACCCCCGAGGCCCTCATCGCCCGGCTGGAACGTCTGGAGCGCCTGGCCGGCGTCCAGGACGGCGGCACCCCGGAGGTGCGTGCGGCGCCGGCTTCCGGCCCTGCCGGTGAGCCCGCCGCCCCCGCGCGCGAGCCCGTTCCCGCGGGTGAGCCCGCGAAGGAGCCCGCGCCCGCGCGTGCTCCGGAGGCCGCGGGGGAGGCGGCTCCGGCCCCCGAGCTGAGCGCGGACGTGACCGAGCCGAGCGCCACGCCGGTGGGCCGGGTGGTCGTTCCCGATTCGGAACCACTCGCCTCTCCGGTCTCCATGGGGCCCGGATCCGGACCCGCGGTGGACGTCGACATGCTCCGGCGGTCATGGCCGGCCGTGCTGGAGCGGGTGAAGGCGGTCCTGCGGGCGGTCCTGGAGATCGCCACGCCGGTCGCCTACGACGGGACGACCGTCGAGCTGGCCTTCCCGCCGAACCGGACGTTCGGCGTGGCGAAGGTCGAGGAACGGGAGAGCGAGCTGCGCGGGGCGCTGCAGGACGTGTTCGGGATCTCGCCGAAGATCCGGTGCGTTGTGCGGGAGGCCGCGGCCGGTCCGGCCCCGGTCGAGGTGGTCGAGGATGGCCCGCCGCTGCCGGAGGAGGCCGTCCTGGCCCGGCTGAAGTCCGAATTCGACGCCACGGAGACCACCGAGCCGGAGGGGTGGTCCTAGTGCACCGGCACCAGGCACCGGGCGTGGGGCGCTGACGCCGTGTACGAGGGACCGATCCAGGAGCTGATCGACGAGCTGTCGCGGCTGCCCGGGGTCGGCCCGAAGTCGGCCCAGCGGCTGGCGTTCCACTTGGTGAAGGCCCCCGCCGACGAGGCCCGCCGCCTGGCCGAGGCCATCCAGCGGGCCAAGCAGCTGATGCGGTTCTGCAACGAATGCGGGAACGTGGCCGAGGGCGAGCTGTGCCGGATCTGCCGTGACGCCGGCCGGGACATCACGACGATCTGCGTCGTGGAGGAGCCCAAGGACGTGGCCGCCATCGAGAAGGCCGGCGTGATCAAGGGCCGGTACCACGTGCTCGGCGGAGCGATCTCCCCGCTGGACGGCATCGGACCGGAGGACCTCCGCGTCCAGGAGCTGCTGGACAGAGTCCAACGCGACAGCGTGACCGAGGTCATCCTGGCCACGAACCCCAACCTCGAGGGCAACGCCACCGCGATGTACGTGGCGGCGCTCCTGAAGCCCGCGGGAATCTTGGTGACGAGGCTGGCCAGCGGCCTCCCCGTCGGCGGCGACCTCGAGTACGCGGACGAGATCACCCTCGGCCAGGCCCTCGAAGGCCGCCGCGAGATGTAGCGCCCGGCTGCCCGCCCCGCCGGGGCCATCCTCGTTGCGGCCCTCCGGCGGCGTAGGGAGGCCGCGTGCCTACGGCGGGGCCCGGTTCTCCATGACCGTCCCGTCCGGCCGGGTGACCACCGGCTTCCCGTCCACGATCCGCACGCTGAACCCGTCGTGGTGGAACCGGTCGTGGTGCTCCCAGCAGAACAGGGCCAGGTTCGACAGATTGGTCTCTCCGCCGTCGGTCCAGTGCCGGATGTGATGGGGCACGGTCCACGACGGGGGACGGTGGCACCCGGGGAAGGCGCATCCGCCGTCCCTGACCACCAGCGCCCGGCGGATCCCGGCCGGGACCACCTTCGAGGCCCGCCCGATCTCGATGGGTTCGGACCGCCCCCGGGTGATCACCCTGCTCACCTTGGCGTCGCACGCCCACCTCCGGGCGGCCTCCGGGGTGATTGCCCCGGTGTCGGAGAGCTCGCACCGGTACCCCGTCCGACCCTCCAGGGCCTCGAGGTCCACCACCACCGTGATGTGGGGACGCTCTCCTCCCACCACCGGGCGGTCCGAGCGGGCCAGCCACTGCCGGCACACCACCCCCAGGGCGTCCGCCCGGCGCTGGGCGGGGGTCCGGCGGTCCGTGGGCCCCCGCCGGGCGTCCGCGTCGATCACGGCCTGCACCGCGGTGAGCACGGTCTGGCCGGTCTCGGGGTCGAGGTTGCCGTCCAGGCGGACCATCCGGTCGAGGGTGGGGGAGATGTTCAGCCCCCTCCGCTCGAACCGGTCCCGCTCCTCCCGGGCCACGGCCTCGGCATCCACCGCGTCCCGCCAGTGCGTCACGGCCTTGCGGAGGTCCCGAACGGGGAGGGTCCGGGCGGCGTCCACCAGCACCGACTCCACGCGTGAGAACTCCTTCGGGTTCGCCTCCCTGGCCTCCACCAGCTGACCCACCGCGGTGGTGGACACCTCGCCGGAGTACAGAGCCTCCCTGGTGGCCGGCATCTCCTCCAGGGCCCTCGCCATCCTCACCTGCCGGGCGGCGTCTCCCCACGTGGTGGCGAACCGGTGCTCCACCCAGGAGGCCATGGAGGAATGTCCCTCCCGTTCGTGGGCTCCCCGCCGCTCCGCCTCGCGAAGCCACCGGGCGGTCTCGGCGTCGAGCATCCCGGCGGCCCGCCGGAGTGCTCCCAACCCGTGTTCCACCTCGGCGTCGGAAAGCCTCCTGAGCTCGACCTCACGAACGCCCTCCAAAGCTCGACCGACCCCTCCGACGGCGTCGGGAGCCGAGGACCGCTCGAGCACGGCGGGCATCGCACTCATGGACCC
>DASWED010000033.1:0-2465 GCA_036394995.1 Actinomycetota bacterium | reverse complement strand
GGGCCAGGACGGCACCGACACCCTGCGGTTCAACGGCGCGAACATCGCCGAGAACATCGACCTCTCGGCGAACGGGGGGCGCCTCCGGTTCACCCGGGACGTGGCCTCCGTGATCATGGACACCAACGACGTGGAGAAGGTGGAGTTCCACGCCTTCGGGGGCGCCGACACCGTCACCGTGCACGACCTCTCCGGCACCGGCGTGACGAACGTGGCCGTGGACCTCGAGGCCGCCCCCGTGGGCAGCGCCACCGGCGACGGCGCGGCCGACACCGTGGTGGTGGAGGGGACGAGCGGGGTCGACGCCATCACCGTGAGTGGGAACAGCTCGGTCCTGGTGGCGGGTCTCGTTCCAACCGTGAGGATCTTCCATCCGGAGTTCGCCAACGACCAACTGGACATCAACACGCTGGCCGGCACCGACACCGTGGACTCCGGCGATCTCGCCCCCGGGGTGATCCAGCTCTTCGTCGACGGCGTGCCCCAATAGGCCGGTCCTGCCGACGCCGTAGGCTACCGGTGCCTTCGGAAGGCTAGGCCGGGGGAGGGGCGCGGCCGGCGGGTTCGGGCGACGCCGGTCCCAGGAGGGGTTGCCGGGTGGACGCGGGATTCGTCCTTGCGATCGGGATGGCGCTGGCGTTCTCGTTCACCAACGGGTTCCACGACGCCGCGAACGCCATCGCCACCCTGGTGGCGACTCGCGTGGCGCGGCCGGGCCAGGCCATCGTCCTCGCGGCGTTCTTCAACATGCTGGGTCCGCTGGTGCTCGGCGCCGCGGTGGCCGGCACGATCGCCGGCATCGTCCAGGTGCAGGGGGAGCGGCACACCATCGCGGTGATCGGCGCCGCCGTCACGGCCGCCACGGCCTGGAACCTGTTCACGTGGTGGCGGGGCCTGCCGTCGAGCTCCGGCCACGCGCTCATCGGCGGCCTGGTGGGAGCGGCGCTCCTCGAGGCCGGCCGCCACGCCGTGAACTGGGGGAAGATGTCGGGCCTGAAGCCGGAGGGCGTGATCGGCGCGCTGATCGCGCTCGCCGTCTCGCCGCTGCTCGGCCTCGGTGCCGCCTTCGTGCTCGAACGGGCCGCCCGGCGCGGGCTCCGTCCCGCCACGACCCGGGTGGCGAGACCGATCCGGGGCGGACAGTGGATGACGTCCGCGTGGCTCGCGTTCAGTCACGGATCGAACGACGCACAGAAGGCCGTGGGGGTCGTGTTCGCGATCCTGGTGGCGAGCAACCCATCGAGGTCCTCGGCGCCGCTGTGGGTCAAGGCCGCGTGCGCGGCGACGCTCACGCTCGGCACCGCACTCGGGGGATGGCGGATCGTCAAGACGATCGGCAGGCGGATCTTCCGGGTCCGGCCCCTGGACGGGCTGGTCAGCCAGGCCAGCTCGGCCTCGGTGATCCTCGCCGCGTCGTTGCTCGGCGCGCCGGTCAGCACGACGCACGTCGTGGCGTCGAGCGTGGTGGGCGTGGGCGTGGCCCGGCGCCGGTACCGGCACGTGGGCTGGCCGGTGCTGGCGGAGATCCTCATCGCGTGGCTCACGACGCTCCCCGCGGCGGCGCTGCTGGCCGCCGCATTCCTTCCGATGTGGAGGTGGTTGACGTGAAGAGGAGATGGTTCCTTCCGGAGACGCCGGACGTCGTCGGGATGCTCTGTGAGCAGGCGACGGCCACGATCCAGGGGATGGAGGCCCTGGCCGCGTGGGCGGGCGGCGATGCCGAGGCCGGGAAACGCGTTCTGGAGAGCGAGCATCTGGCCGACGGCCACAAGTGGGCGCTGCGGAAGGCGCTGACGGTGGCGTTCACGACCCCGATCGACGCGGAGGACCTGTACGTCATGTCCGAGCGCCTGGACGCGGTGATGAACGGGGCCCGGGACGCCGTGCGGGAGTCGGAGCTCATGGCCATGCCGCCGGATCCCGTACTGGCCGAGATGGCCGAAATCCTCGCCGAGGGGACTCGGCACCTGGGGGAGGCGTTCCGGCTGCTGTCCACGAAGGAGCGCCGGCACGACGAGGAGGCGATCACCGCGGCGGCGACGGCGGCGGTCAAGAGCCAGCGACAGGTCGAACACGCCTACCGGAAGGGCATGTCCGCCCTGCTCGGCGACCAGGACCTGCGGGAGATCATGGGCAAGCGCGAGCTGTATCGACGGTTCTCCCGCGTGAGCGAGGACCTGACAGAGGCCGCCGACCGGGTCTGGTACGCCACGGTCAAGGAGGGGTAGGGGCCCGATCCGGCGGCCCTGTGGGCGGCGGTACACTGAACCCTCGCCGGGCCGCAGGCCCGGAACCCCCGGGCGGGGTGGCCGAGTGGTTAGGCACAGGTCTGCAAAACCTGCTACACCGGTTCAATTCCGGTCCCCGCCTCGAACGACCCGCCGCCCCCCAGGCCCGGGCCGGTAAACTCGCTCGAACGGGCGGTTAGCTCAGGGGGAGAGCGCTTCCCTGACACGGAAGAGGTC
>DASWED010000032.1:0-1774 GCA_036394995.1 Actinomycetota bacterium | reverse complement strand
GATCCATTCGAACTCCACCCCCAGTCCCTTCAGCGCGTCACGGAAATACTCGTTGTGGTCCTTCCCGTTGGTCATGACCCAGGCGTGGTCCTCCGCCACTTTGAAGACCGTCCCGTCGTCGACCATCTGGCCGCCCTCGTCTAGGAACGCGCCGTACCGAACCTGTCCCACGGCGAGGCCGAGGATGTCGTTCGAATGGACCCGGCGGGCCGCCTTCAGCGCGTCCGGCCCTCGGAAGTCCCACTTGTTCAGCGGCGAGACATCCCACACGGCGACGTCGTCCCGCACGGCATCGTATTCCTCCTGCACGTTGCCGAAGTTCTCCGTCCACATCCACCCGCCGTCGGCGACGTGCGTGCCGCCGGCGGCCACGATCACGTCGTGGAACGCGGTCTTCAGGGCCTCTTCGTCCTCGGCCATCTGCTCGCCTCCGCTTCCTCGGTGCTCGGGGCCTATCGAATCACGGTCCTGACTGGCCGTTCAACCCGTGCTCGGTCACCACCAGGTCGACCGGCCGGTCCCCTCGCCCGTGCGGGACTTCATCCACCAGCTGGAGGGAGAAGCAGATGCCCACGGTGAGGGCATCCGGCCGCAGGGCCCCGAGAAATCGGTCGTAGAACCCCCGGCCGTATCCGACCCGGTGCCCGGAGCGGTCGAAGGCCAGACCCGGCACGATCACCACGTCGATCTCCTCTGGAGCGACCTTCTCCCCTCCCGCGGGCTCGAGCGCCCCGAACGATGAGGGCTTCACCACGTCACCGGAGCGGTACGCCACGGCCACGATGATCCGGCCCTCCACCCGAGGGAGCGCCACGCGCCGTCCATCGCGTTCCAGCCGCTCGATGATCGGGCGGGTGTCCACCTCCGAGCCGAAGGACGAGAACGCCACGACCGTCGTGGCGTTCTCGACGGCGGGAAGGGCCAACACGTTTCGGGTCACTTCGTCGCTCATCCGCTCACGTTCCCCGGGGGACAGGCCATCCCGGAGGGCTCGGGCTTCCCTCCGCAGCGCGCGCTTGCGCCGCTTCAGATCCGCCGAACTCACCTTCCGGGTCGGGCGTTCGGGAGGGCGTGCTCGGCGATCAGCTCGACCCGGTCCCGGGGACCGGCAGCCACCAGGACGACCCACGAGGCACCCGCGCCTTCCAGTCCGTCGAGCCACCGAGACAGGGAGCGGACGCTCCCGGACCACACGTTGGTCTCCAACAGGCCCTTCCTGACCCGCGCGTCGAGGAGCCGACTCGCATCGTCCTCGTCCTCGCCGACGAGGACGATGCCTGCCCACGTGGCCGCCACCTCCCGGCCCTCGGCGACGTCCCGCAGCAAGGTCGCCTTGCGGGCGAACTCCGGGATCGACATCCCCCAACCGTTCCACGCATCTGCCTCCCGTGCGGCGATGCGAACAACCTCGTCGGCGAAGCCACCGACCCAGACCGGAGGCCCTCCGGGCGTGCCTGGCGGAGGAAGCAGCGGCCCGCTCAACGGGGGGATGCGGGCGCCGCCGGGCCACGGGCTTCCCGCGAAGAGCGCCTTGACCGCGCGGACCGTCTCGACCAGGTGCTCGCGCCGTTCCCCTTTCTCCAGGTACGTCAGGCCATAAGCCTGGTGCTCCGGCCTGTCGATGGGATCCCCGGTTCCGATACCGAGCACCATGCGCCCGCCGCTGATGTCGTCCACGCCGGCGGCAATCTTGGCCAAGAGCCCGGCGGGGCGGATGGAGGCCCTGGTCACCAGGGTGCCGATGGTGACCCGCTCCGTCACCGCCGCCACCGCG
>DASWED010000031.1:0-41191 GCA_036394995.1 Actinomycetota bacterium | reverse complement strand
CACCTCAGGTACCGCGACGGTGGGTGCACCTACCCCGGATGCGGGGAGCGGCGGTGGACGAGGGCCCACCACATCCGGTGGTGGTCGACGGGCGGACCCACCGAGCTGTCGAACCTCGTCCTGGTGTGCCACTGGCACCACCAAGCTCGTCCACGAGTACCGGTGGAGCCTGACACGGCGCCCGGACGGGACCGTGCGCTGGTACCGCCCCGACGGGAGGCGACACCGGGCCGGACCGGCGCCTCCGGCGGAGCACCTCGAGCGCCGACTCGTCATGGCCTGAAACACCGCGGTTGCGGTGGTCTGAGTCAGGCTACTCGTCGAGATCGAGCAGGCCGGCGAGCTGCTGCGCGTTGCGGACGGCGTAGTCGCGGTAGCAGTTGTTCATGAGGACGTGGGTCTCGCGGGTGGACTTCGATAGGTCCTGGATCCTCGGGACCCACTCCTCCAGTTCCTTGTCCTTGTACAGGTAGGCGAATCGTTCCGCGGCGGTGACGCCCTTCTTCGTGAACTGCTTCGTGTCGCGGGTGTGGAAGCGGACCAGGGCGAGGTCGGTGGCGGTGGCGGCGGCCACCGGTGGGATCGAGGAGTCGAGTCCCTGGGGCATGTCCACGCACACGAACGGCAGCTTGTGGTCCTCGAGCCAGGCCAGCGTCTCGTCCTGGTTGCGCGGCTCCATCCACGACTTGTGGCGGAACTCCACGGCCACGCGGTAGTCCTTCAGGCGTTCGGCGCACTCCACCAGGTACTGCTTGTTCGCGCCGGAGATCACGAACCACTGGGGGAACTGGAACAGCACCGCGCCGAGCTTGCCGGCGGAGTGCAGCGGCATCAGCGCGTCGGCGAACCGCTTCCACACCTCGTCCACCAGCTCGGCCGGGAGCTTGTCGCGGTACACGTTGCGCTTGTCGGCCTGGTCCGGCGGGAGCTGCTCGCGGAGGTCCCTGGGCATCCGGTCCGGGCGGGTGGGGTGGTTCGTCAGCAGGGAGTACGCCTTCACGTTGAACGTGAAGTGCTTCGGGGTCCGTTCGATCCACAGGATGGCGTTGCGCTCGACGGGAGGGGAGTAGTACGTGGAGTCGACCTCGACGAGGGGGAACTGCTCGGCGTAGAAGCGGAGGCGGTCCTCGGGCGTCTTCGCCTCCTTGGGGTAGAAGGTCCCCTCCTTGATGAGGGTCGGCTCGGTCCACCCGCAGATCCCGACCAGCACCTCGCCCATGGTCCGAGCCTAATGCACCGTCCGGAAGTCTCCTGGGGCACCCGGGGGGGCCCGGGAACAAGAAGCGACGCCCGCGGCGAGGGGGGTGCCGCGGACGTCGCTGTAGGTAACCGAGTCTAGCGGCTCTCAGGAATTCCCGCTGTCGCCGCCTCCGGACCCACTGTGACCTGCGCTTTCGTCTCCGCCGCCGGAGCCGGAGTCGTCGCCGGAGCCTCCGTCGTCCTCGCCCTGGTCGTCGCCTCCGGGGCCGGATTCGTCCCCGGGCCCCTCGTTGTCCTCGCCCTGCTGGTCGTCACCCTGGTCGCCGGGGCCCTCGTTCTGGTCCTGGTCGTTGGCCTCGTCCTCGGCTTCGTTCTCGTCCTGGTCGTCCGCCTCGGCTTCGTTCTCGTCCTGGTCGTCCGCCTCATTCTGGTCCTCGTTCTGGTCGTCGGCCTCGTCCTCGTTCTCGGCCGGGTCGTCGCCGGGGGATTCGGACCCGCCGGAGGACGAATGCGCGCTTCGGGCCACGGCGTTGGCCAGGCCGGGCGGCTGGACCTCGGCCGTCCGCACCAACGCCTGTGCGGCCACCTCGGTCGCGCCCTTCCCGGCGATCGTGTGCTCGCTCGCGCGGAGCGGCGACCGGCCCGACGTGCCGTCAGAGGTCCCCCGAGTTCCTCCGGCGAACGCCGCGCCGGTGGCGAACGCGGCTCCGAGGACCAGTGCTGCCGCGACCGTCACCCTCCGGAACCATCTCCCTGTTGCCATGCCATCCCTCCCTCGTGGGGTCGACTACGAATGTCCGCCACCCACGCTAGGAGGGGGCCGGTGAAGGAGAGACCACGGAGGGGCCAAGAGGACGGAAAGATTGGAAGCGGGCGCGAATCGGGCCTAGTCGTCGCCCGAGCCGCCGCCCCGGCCGTCGTCGCCACCGCCGGAGCCGCTCCCGCCGTCGCCGGACCCACCACTCCCGGTGTCCCCGGAGCCGCCATCGCCCGAGCCACCCGATCCCGAGTCATTCGAGGTCTCGGTGGGCTCGGGGCTCGCCGCCGGCTGGTCTCCGCCCCCCGAGCCGGAACCCTCGTTCGACCCACCGTCCCCGGAGCCGCCGTCGCCCGACCCGGTATCGCCCGAGCCCGACCCCCCGTCGCCGGAACCGGAGCCGCTCCCGCTTCCGTCGCCCGAGCCGTCACCGGAGCCCTCCTCGCCCCGACGACCGTCGTCCCCTCCGCGGGTCTCGCTCGGCTCCGGGGACGGCTCCGGCGAGGCCTCCTCGGTCTCGCTCTCCGAGGCGGGTGAGGCCTGCACGAAGTGCACCGGGGCGGACGGCGTGAACGGCCGGGCCAGGGTCCGTCCGGCCAGCGCGTACGCGCCGACCGTGAGGACCACCGCGACGACCGCACCGCCGGCCACGTACCCGGCGCGAGCGAGGAACCGGTTCACGGCCCCGAGGGTACGACCCCGCCGGATAAGAGCAGGTAAAGGAGCCCTCAGCCGCCCCGGGTCGACCGAGCGGGAGGCAGGCGGACCTCCACCCGCGTGCCGCCCCGGCGCCCCGGCGCGATCGTCAGCTCGCCGCCGGAGCGTTCTGCCAGCTCGCGGACGATGGCGAGCCCGAGGCCCGTGCCGCCCGGCGTTGCGTCCCGGCCCCGGTAGAAGCGCTCGGTGACCCTGGGCGCCTCCTCGGGAGGGATCCCCGGCCCCCGGTCCTCGACGGCCAGGAACGCCCGGCCGTTCGATTGCCCGGACTCGATGCGAACGGGACCGGGGGCGTGGACCAGGGCGTTGTCCACCAGGGCGTCGAGGATCTGGTCGACGTCGGCCGGCTCGGCCAGGGCCCGGCCGTTCGCGGCCGCGACGTCCACCGTCGAGCCGGCCAGCGCGGCCTTCTCCCGGAACCGGACGGCCGCCCGGCGGGCCGCCTCCGCCAGGTCCACCTCCCGGGGCGGCACCCCCTCCTCCACCCGCCTGGCCAGGACCAGCAGGCGATCCACGATCCCGGCCAGGCGGTCGGCCTCCTCGTCGGCCGCGGCCAGCTGCCGGCGGAGGTCCCCGGCCTCCTCGGGAGCCTCGGCCATGGCGGATTCCAGCCGGAGCTTCAGCCCGGTGAGCGGGGTCCGCAGCTGGTGGGATGCGTTCGCGGTGAACTCCCGCTGGGCTCGGACCGTGGCCTCCAGCCGCTCCGCCATGTCGTCGAACGAGTGCGCCACCTCCTCCACCTCCCGCGGTCCCCGGACCCCTCCGGTCCGGGCCGAGAGGTCACCCTCGCCCAGCCGGCGTGTCACGGCGGCCAGCCGCCGGAGCGGCCGCGACAGCGATCCGGCCAGGGCGAACGCGATGAGCAGCCCCGCGGCCAGCCCGCCGATGCCGATGGCCACCAGCCCGAGCACGGTCCGCCGGACGCTGGCCTGGACCCGATCGGTACCCTGCGACACGCGGATGGCGCCCACGACCTCGCCGTTCGCCAAGACCGGGACGGCCACCGCCTGGATCTCCTCGCCGAGGGTCTGGCTGAACGCCCGCCGGGCGGCCGGTCTCCCCGTTCGCAGGGCCTCCGCGATCTCGGGCCGGCCGGACCTCGCGTACGGCCGCCCGATGGGCCCGGTGCCCGACGAGTCGGCCACGAGGACGCCCTGCCGGTCCACCGCGATCACCCGGACCTGATTGTGCTCGGTCTGGGCCACCACCCACTGCTGGAGCTGGCGCCGGTGGGGCCGGGGGCGGAACAGCGCGAGGGCCCCCGCCGCGGTGGTCTGGGCCAGGGTCTGCTCGCCGCTCAGCTGCTCGGCCAGCACCCGCTTCTGCAGGTTCAGCGCGAGCGGCACCTCGAGGGCCACGATGACCACCACCAGGATGTAGCCGAACGCCAGGACCAGCCGCGTGCGAACCCTCGTGGTCGGCCTCCTCACTCATCCACCCGGCGGTGCGAAGGCTACCGCTCCGGTTCGGCGAGGTCCTCGGGAGCGGCGAACCGGAAGCCCACGCCGCGGATCGTGGTGATGAAGCGTGGGTTCGCCGGGTCGTCCTCGATCTTCTTGCGCAGCCACGACACGTGGACGTCGAGGGTCTTGGTCGAACCGAACCAGTGCTCGTCCCACACCTGATCCATGATGTCCTCGCGCCGGACCACCTCGCCGCCGTTGCGCATCAGCATGTGCAGGAGGTCGAACTCCTTGGCGGCGAGCTCCACCGGCCCCCCGCCCTTCGTCACGGTCCGAGAGGCCGGGTCCATCCGGAGGTCGCCGACCTGGAGGACCTCCCGCCGGGATGCCGGGCGCCCCCGGCGGAGGATGGCCCGGATCCGGGCGGCCAGCTCGCGGGCCGAGAACGGCTTCACCACGTAGTCGTCGGCCCCGAGCTCCAGCCCCACGACACGGTCCACCTCCTCGCCCCGGGCCGTGAGCATGATGATCGGGACGTCCGACCGCGCCCGGAGGTCCCGGCACAGGTCCCGCCCGTCGCCGTCGGGGAGCATCACGTCGAGCAGGACGAGGTCCGGTTCCCGCGCGGCGAACGCGGCCTCCGCCGCCTCCACCGTATGGGCGAGCTCGGGCTCGAATCCCTCCCGCTCGAGGCTCTCCGCCAGCGGCTCGGCGATTGCGGTCTCGTCCTCCACCACCAGGATCCGTTGCCTCATGGCGTCAGCCTCTCACGGGATCCCGGCGGCGGGCCCGCCTACGACAGGACCGCGTCGGCCAGCAGGTCCACCTGGTCGAGGTCGGGCACGGTCGGATCCCACAGGAGCTCGTCCACGCCCCCGTCCGCGAACGCCTGCTGGGTCTCCCGGAGGCGTTCCGCAGATCGGGGGATGTACTCCGCGAAGCCCCGCTCGGTCCCGCCGAAGTAGGCGTAGTAGTCGAGGATCGAATGCTTGGAGGTCTCGATGTGCTCATCGCCGAGGGAGAAGTACTGCAGCGCATAGATGTACGGCCGGCCCTCCCGGCCGGCTTGCCCCCACGCCTCCCGGACCCGCGCGATGATCGGCACGACCTGGTCCGGCGGAGCCCCGCCGGCCGTCCACCCGATGCCGAACCGCGCGGCCCGGCGGACCGCCGCATCCGAATGCCCTCCGATCACGATCGGCACGCCATCTTCGCGAGCCGGGAGGGGGGCCACCGGCTTGTCCGAGCCCTCGATCGGCTTGCCCGCGAACGCGTCCTGGAGATCGGCGACCTGCTGGTCGAACCGCTTCCCCCGGTCGTGGAAGCCCTTCCCGATCACCACGAAGTCGTCCTCCCGGGCTCCCGCGCCGAGGCCCAGCACGAGCCGGCCCCCGGAGATCTGGTCGACGCTCGCCGCTTCCTTGGCCAGGAGCGCCGTGCTCCGCGTGGGTCCGAGGAGGATGTTCGTGAGCAGCCCGATGCGCTCGGTCACCGCGCCGGCGGCGCTCAGCGTGACGAGCGAGTCGAACGAGGGGTAGGCCACCCGGTCGATCGTGGCCAGCGCGGAGAACCCCCGCTCCTCGGCCCTCCGGGCCCAGTCCACGATGAGCTTCCCCGTGGCCCCGGGTGTGGTGTTCGGCAGTCCGATCCCGACCTTCATGCGCGCGACCTCCGGTGATCCCAGTCCATGGCGGGCGGGGCGTCCCTTCAACCATAGCCGCGTTCGGCGGGAGGCCCCTACCGGAGGTGCGTCAGGCGCCCAGGGCCCCGGCGATCGACTCGTTCGCGAACGCCACGGGGCAGTCGTGCGCCTTGCCCACGGCGTTGGGGGTGACGTCGGCGTGCATGGTCCCCTCGATGCGCGTGGCCTGCCACACGCCGTCCACGACCTTGCCCTTCACCACGTGGAACGAGAACGAGATGTGGTCCTTCCCGGCCTTCGGGAAGTCCTGCCCCGACGGCTCCTCGGTGCAGGTCAGCAGGCGGAAGTCCGTCCCGGCGTAGTGGCCGTTGCCCTGGTACGTGATCTTCCCGTTCCCCGAGTTCAGGTCGTCTCCCTTGCGGACGAGCCTCCCTCCGCACGGCCCCGTGTCGCAGGCCGGCGTGAAGGTCCACGTCTCGGCGAAGGTCGTGCCCGAGGGCAGGCTGTTGATGTGGTCGCTCGACAGGACCGTGATGGTCACCTTGAACGGCCCGAACGGAGCGGCGTTCGTGATGGTGTGGGGCACCGTCGGCGACGGGGATGGCGACGGGGATGGCGACGGGGATGGCGACGGGGATTGAGACGGCGAAGGGACGGACGACGCCGACTGGGCCGGCGACGCCGTCGCGGCGGGGGTGGTCGGCAGGACCGCCTGCTTCGACTTGCCCCCGGATGCGAGCGCCACCACCACGGCGGCCGCCACCGCCGCGGCCGCCACCCCGGCCGCGATGACCGCCCGGGCGGAGAAGCGTCCGAACCGGCGGGGCTCCCGGGGGCCGGGCTGCTGTTGCTGCTGGCCGTCGCCGTTCCCGTGGTGCTTGCCGGGGCGGATCGCGCCCGACGCCGCCGCGGAGCCCGCGCCGGGCGTCTGTTCGACCGGCAGGAGGTCGGCGGCGACCCCGATGCCGTCGTACAGCCCGGGAGCCCCCGTCTGCGACTGCTGCGCCAGGAGCCGGCCGGCCGGCGGCTCGACCAGGTACGCCGCGATCACGGGGTCGAACCGCCCGCCGTCCAGGCCCCGCACGAACGCGGGCATCGCGTCGCGGGGGACCGTGACGACCCCGGTGCGGCCCTCGGCCGTCACGACCCCGGCCGCTCCCGCGCCGTCCGTAGCGGCGACCTCGAAGACCGTGAAGTCCCACGTGGCCACCGCGGGCCGCACGGCGAACGCCGGGCGGTCCCGCACGGTGATGAGCTCCCGGAACGGGATGTCGTCGGCGGCCTCCGCCGCCATCCGGTGGTCCCGGGCGTCGTCCCGGCCCCCCTCGACCGGCAGCGCCAGGGTCCCGGCCACCAGGGCGTCGGCGGCCTCGAGGTCCGAGGGGTCGACGTCGTCGCCGAGGGCCTCGCGCGCGGCCTCCCACGCCAGCTCCAGCTGATCCTGGGCGGTGATCGTCCCGCCCCAGCGCCGCCGGAGGACGGCCTGACGGCCCCGATCGTACAGGTCGGGGCCGAATGCCCGCCGGTCCACGAACCACCCGTACCGGATGGTGGCGGGGGCCACCGCCACCCGCAGGCGCGGGGGGAGCCGGCGGCGGGAGGCCCGCAGGCCGGACAGGCCGGCGGCGCAGGCCCGAGCGCTCCCCGCGGCGAAGGCCGACACGGCCCGGAGGTGGCGGCCGGCCACGAACTCGCCGCACAGCTCGGCCCGCCCGGGGCGGGGTCGAACGATGAGCCCGGGGGACTCGGCCCGGTCCATCAGCAGCATGAGCGCGGGCGCGAACGTGGACGCGTACAGGCGGCAGACGCGTTCGTTGAGCTCGTCCGGCATGGCCACGCTCACGTGGGTGGAGTAGCCGTCCGCCAGGATGGGTTCGGGGAGCGTGTCGAGGAGCCCCTCCAGCTCGTCGCGGCCTCGCCGGGAGAGTCCGTCGAGCGTCGTGGCGAACCCGGCCCGGCGTGGCACAGGTGGGGTGGCCACCTCGGCCTCGTTGCCGTCGGAGGTGAGCGATCCTCCCCAGGCCAGGCGGTAGGCGTTGGGGTCGCCGGGGTCGAGCCGGCGGCCGTCCACCGGGAGGTCGTGGATGATGCGCCGGAAGTCCACGGGCTCCCCGGACATGCGGAGGGAGAACTCCTGCTCCACGCCGACGAGCGCCGCCGGAGCCGGACGCGGCGGCCGCCCGAGCATCAGCCGGAACTCGGCGTCGAGCCGGTCGAGCGTCGCCCCGGGGCGATCGGTCACCTGGCCCCTCCCCCCGAAGACGGTATCCGGCCCGGCTACGGCGCGGGTGGAGGCGGCGGGGCCGCCGGCCCGGGGCCGGGCGGCGGCAGCGGCGCCGGCGGCGCCTCCACGGTGGGCGAGACGGCCGGGGCCGAGGTCTCGTCGTGCTCGGTGTGCTCGGCCTCCATCTCGGCGATCTGGGCGCGCTCGGCCTCGCGCTCGGCCCTGTCCTCCTTGCGGGCCTGCGTGTCCTTGTAGACCGTGTAGGCCGCCGACAGGCTGGCGATGTAGTCCGGGATGTCGGACATCGTGGCCAGCGGATTGCCCTTCTCGCCCATGGGATCCTCCCCCCTCGGGTCCGGCCACCTGGCCGGCCGACGAGGCAGAGCATGAGCCCCGTGTCAACCCAAAACCCCCGGTGACCTGGGTCGATGGGCCCACCCCGCCCCCCAACGGCCTGTCCGGGAGGACCGGGATACCCGGGCGGAGGGGGACTCCCGGCCCTCCCCGCAGCGGGGCCGCGATGGGACGCTCGGGTCCGGGAGGGCGCCGTCCTCGGGGCCTTCTCGGGAGGAAGGAGATGCTTGCGATGAACGACTCATCGCGGTCCTCGGACCGACCCGACGTGGACGTGTGGCACGAGTTCGGGGACCGGTTCGTGATCGACATCCGGGGCCATGAGCTGTGGGTCGACCAGCCGGTGGGAGATGGGGGCGGGGATCTCGGGCCGACGCCGACGGAGCTGTTCGTCGCCAGCCTGGCCTCGTGCGCCGGCTTCTACGCCGGCCGGTTCCTGCGGCGACACGGGCTGTCGCCGGACGGGCTCCGAGTGGCCTGCCGGTTCGACATGGCGGAGGACCGTCCCGCCAGGGTCCGGTCCATCACGCTGGCGGTCTCGGTCGGCGCGGCGCTGTCGCCGTCCCAACGGGAGGCGTTGCAGCGGGTGGTCGAGCACTGCACGGTGCACAACTCGATCCGGCTCTCTCCGGAGATCGGGATCGAGGTGGAGGGGGCGGCGGTCGCGGCCTGACGCGTCCCCGGAGCGTGGACCCCACGCTCCGGACGCCGGACACGGGTTCGCTCTCCACCTCTCCGGCCGGTCCGTGCCGGCGGTGTCCGGTGCCCCGCCCTCTGGGGGAGGCTCCACGGGGAGCCTCCCCCCTTCCCTTCCCGGGCCGGCCCCGCGGCCGTCCGGATCGCTCACTCGTCGAAGGGCTACGCTGGTCGTGCAGGCTCGAACGCGAACCACGAACGGCACGAATGGCGGACGACGAGGCGGCGAGGTGACGGCGATGGCTGAGGAGGGCGGAGCTCAAGCGACGCTGGAGGCCGGTGGGGACCCGCTGGACATCCACCGGCTGGACTCGGTGGACGGGGCCGACCTGGCCCGCCTCCCCCACACGGTGAAGATCCTGCTGGAGAACCTCCTGCGGCGAGCGGGGAGCCGCGACGTGTCGTCCGAGGACGTGTCCGCCCTGGCCCGGTGGCCCGCCGAGCCGCCCCCCGACACCGCCCTGGCCTTCATGCCTGCCCGTGTGCTGATGCAGGATTTCACCGGGGTCCCGGCGGCGGTGGACATCGCGGCGATCCGCTCCGCGGTGGACCGGGCCGGCGGCGACCCGGCGAAGGTGAACCCGCTGGTCCCGGTGGACCTCATCATCGACCACTCCGTCCAGGTGGACATGTTCGCCTCGGCCGACGCGTACCGGGCCAACGTGGAGTGGGAGTACCGGCGCAACGGCGAGCGGTACTCGTTCCTGCGGTGGGCCCAGCAGGGCTTCGAGGGATTCCGGGTGGTCCCGCCCGGCATGGGGATCTGCCACCAGGTGAACCTGGAGCACCTGGGACGCGTCGTGCTGGTCCGCGACGGCGTGGCCATGCCGGACACGCTGGTGGGAACGGACTCCCACACCACGATGATCAACGGGCTCGGGGTGCTGGGGTGGGGCGTCGGGGGCATCGAGGCCGAAGCGGCCATGCTGGGCCAGCCGATGTTCCTGCCGTGGCCCATCGTGGTCGGGGTGCGGATGAGCGGGGCGCTCCCCGCCGGGACCACCGCCACCGACCTCGTGCTGACCCTGACGCAGATGCTCCGGCAGCACGGCGTGGTGGGGAAGTTCGTCGAGTTCTACGGCGACGGGCTGTCCTCCCTCACGGTGGAGGACCGGGCCACCCTGTCGAACATGTGCCCGGAGTACGGCGCGACCGCGGCGTACTTCCCGGTGGACCACCAGACCCTGAGGTACCTCACGAACACCGGCCGGGGCGACGTGACGGATCTGGTGGAGCGGTACTGCAAGGAGCAGTCCCTGTGGCGGAGCGACGGCGACCCCCATCCCGGGTTCACCGAGCAGCTGGACCTGGACCTGTCCTCGGTGGAGCCGTCGCTGTCGGGCCCCCGGCGGCCTCAGGATCGCGTGGCCCTGCCGAAGGTGTGGGACTCGTTCGTGGAGGCGTTCCGGGAGCGGATCGCGGACAACGGCGTCCGGAACCACGACCTCGACGAGGGGTTCTCGAACATGGCCACGGAGACGCGGCTGGAGAGCGAGCGGGAGGCCGGGATCGTGAGCCCGGAGGCGGCGAAGCAGGTCCGGGACGGCTCGGTGGTGATCGCGGCGATCACGTCGTGCACGAACACGTCGAACCCGAGTGTCATGCTCGCCGCGGGCCTGCTGGCCAAGAAGGCCGTGGAGGCCGGGCTCCAGTCCAGGCCGTGGGTGAAGACCTCGCTGGCGCCGGGCTCCCGCGTGGTCACCGACTACCTCGACCGCGCAGGGCTCCAGCCGTATCTGGACAAGCTGGGGTTCGTGCTGGTGGGCTACGGGTGCACGACCTGCATCGGGAACTCCGGGCCGCTCCCCGACGAGGTGGCGAAGGAGGTCGACAGCCGCGACCTGGCCGTGGTGGCGGTGCTGTCCGGGAACCGCAACTTCGAGGGCCGGATCCACCCCCAGGTCCGGGCGTCGTACCTGGCCTCGCCGCCGCTGTGCGTGGCGTACGCGCTGGCCGGCCGGGTCGACGTCGACCTGACCTCGGAGCCCCTCGGGCGGACCCCGGAGGGGGAGGACGTGTACCTGAAGGACCTGTGGCCGAGCGCCGACGAGGTCCAGGAGGCCATCGCCCGGGCCATCGACGCCGGGCAGTTCGAGGATCAGTACGAACGGATCTGGGACGGCGACGAGCACTGGGCCGAGCTGAGCTCGCCCACCGGCACCGTGTACGAATGGGACCCCGATTCCACGTACGTCCGGGAGCCGCCGTTCTTCACCGATCTCCCGCCGGAGGCCGGGGAGCCCGGCGACATCGAGGGCGCCCGGGTCCTGGTGAAGGTGGGGGACTCCATCACCACCGACCACATCTCCCCGGCCGGTTCGATCAAGAAGGACTCGCCGGCGGGGCAGTACCTGATCGACCGCGGGGTGCAGCCCGGCGAGTTCAACTCGTACGGCTCACGCCGGGGGAACCACGAGGTGATGATGCGGGGGACGTTCGCCAACGTCCGCCTCCGCAACGAGCTGGCCCCGGACACCGAGGGCCCGTGGACCCGCCACCTCCCGGACGGCGAGCAGACGACGATCTACGACGCGTCGCTCCGGTACGCGGAGGAGGGCGTGCCGCTGCTGGTGATCGCGGGCAAGGAGTACGGCAGCGGCTCGTCGCGGGACTGGGCGGCCAAGGGGCCGGCCCTGCTCGGGGTGAAGGCGGCCATCGCCGAGTCGTTCGAACGGATCCACCGGTCGAACCTGGTGGGCATGGGTGTCCTGCCGCTGCAGTTCGCCGAGGGTGACTCCGCGGAGTCCCTGGGCCTGACCGGCGAGGAGACCTACGCGATCCGGGGCCTGGCCGGCGGGATCGAGCCGAAGCAGACCGCCACGGTGGAGGCCACGCGCGAGGACGGCTCGAACGTGGAGTTCGAGGTCACGGTGCGAATCGACGGTCCCGCCGAGGTCGACTACCACCGTCACGGCGGGATCCTGCAGATGGTCCTGCGCCAGATGCTCTCGGGCGGGGACGACGTCTAGGTCCGACCACGATCGCGAGCGTACGACATCGCTTGGCCGCGGATGAAGGCCGGCCGACGAGCGGGTGTCAGCGAACCGGCGCCGGTGGCGCGGGGATGGCGGGGACCGCAGGCAGGGTGAGCCGCATGACCGCTCCGCCGTCGGGGGCGTTCGAGGCGGTGGCCGAGCCACCGTGGGCCTGGGCCACCTGGCGAACGATGGCCAGGCCGAGTCCCGAGCCCGGCAGCCCGCGCGCCGCCCGGGAGCGGTAGAAGCGGTCGAACACGAACGGGAGGTCCTCGGGGTCGATCCCGGGGCCGTGGTCGCGCACGGTGACGGTTCCTCCTCGGACGGCGACCTCCACGGTGCCGCCCGGCGGGCTCCACTTCACGGCGTTGTCGAGGAGGTTGCCCACGGCCCGGTCCAGCCGGTCCGTGGCCCCCGACACGACGGAGGGATCGAGGTCCGTCGAGAATCGCACCGCCGGCGCCCGGCGCCGGGTCCGCTCCACCGCGGCCAGGACGACATGGTCCAGGCGGACCTCGTCCACCCGGGCGGGCGGGGCCTGCCCGTCGCGGGCCAGGTCCACCAGGTCGGTGATCAGCGCGGTCATCTCGTCGAGCTGGGCCAGCACGTCCCGGCGGAGGCTCTCCCGGTCCCCGGGGGACAGCTCCGCACCCCGCCCCAGGACCTCGATGTTCGTGCGCAGTGACGTCAGGGGGGTCCGGAGCTCGTGCGAGGCGTCGGCCACCAGCTGCCGCTGTGCCGTCACCGACCGTTCCAGCGCCTCGAGCATCCGGTTGAACGACGCCGCCAGCCGTCCGACCTCGTCGTCCCCTGTGCTCTCGATCCGGGCGGCGAGGTCGCCGGTGGCCGTGACGTGCTCGGCGGTCTCGGTGAGCCGCCGGACCGGCCGGGCCGCCGTCCGGGTCACCAGGAACCCCAGGATCGCGGCCAGGCCCACGCCGGCCAGGGAGATTCCGGCGAGCACGACGGCCAGCCGGGCGAGGGTCGCGTCGACCTCCGCCAGCGGGCGGGCGATCTGGATCGCGAGCGGCTGGGGCACCGGATCGGGCAGCGACAGCAGGTTCGGGACCCGCGCGGTGATCACCCGGTAGTGCTCGCCGTCCAGGGTCTGGTCCGCCAGGTAGTCGTCGTGGGTGCCGGCGGCGACCGCCAGCGCGGCGGCCGACGGACGGATGATGTCCCCCGACTCGTCGGACGGCCGCAGGACGGTGCCGTCGGACGCCACGAGCTGCACGTAGCCCGGCGACTCCCCGGCCACGTCCGGTGGTGGGACGAGGACCCGGATCCCGCCGGGGGTCGCCTGGAACGTCACCGACCTCGGGGTGAGGAGCTGCTCGAGCCGGTCCCGGAGGGCGTCGTCCACCTGGCCCCGGAGCTCCGACCGGACGATCACGTACACCACCACCGATGCCAGGGCGACCGCGACGGCCACCGCCGCCGCCGACCCCACGGTGAGCCGCCGGCGGAACGTCATGGCCGGCTTTCGGAAGGATCGGGGCCGGTGAGCTCCTTCAGCACGTAGCCGATGCCGCGGACAGTGTGGATGAGGCGGCGTTCGCCGGCCGCCTCGGTCTTGCGCCGGAGATAGCCCACGTACACCTCGAGCGAGTTCGAGGTCGGGCCGAAGTCGTACCCCCACACCCGGTCGAAGATGACATCGCGGGTCAGGACCCGGCGGGGGTTGCGCAGGAACAGCTCCAGCAGCAGGAACTCTGTCCGGGTCAGCTCGAGCTCCCGGTCCGCCCGGCGGGCCTCGTGGGCCGCCGGGTCGAGCTCGAGATCCAGATACCGGAGGACCTCGCCGTCCTCCGGCGCGGTCCGCCGGAGCAGCGCCCGGAGCCGTGCGAACAGCTCCTCGAGGGCGAACGGCTTCACCAGGTAGTCGTCGGCCCCGGCGTCGAGGCCCGCCACCCGGTCGGACACCTGGTCCCGCGCCGTCAGCATGAGGATGGGGGCCCGAAGGCCTCCGGCCCTGACCATCCGGGCCACCTCGAGGCCGTCGAGCCCGGGCATCATCACATCGAGGACCACGGCGTCGGGTTCCCGTTCGCCCATGGCCCGCAGCGCCTCGGCGCCGTCGGCCGCCTGGACGACCTCGTACCCCTCCAGCCGGAGGGCGCGGTCGAGCGACTGCCGGACCGCCGGCTCGTCGTCCACCACCAGGACCCGCGCTCCCACCCCGTCAGTGTGCGCCTCGTTCCTGAACGGAGCCTGAGACCGGGACCGTTCGACAGCGCGTCCGGGGGGCGAAGGTCCCCCCGGCGACGGGTTGTCCGGCCCGTGGTCCGGCCCCGGCGTCACCCCATGCTGGCCCCACAGGGCGCCCACAGGAGCACATGACATGGAGAGCGAACGGGTCTTCGCCGAGCCGTGGCGGGTGAAGTCGGTCGAGCCGATCACCCTCATCTCGAGGGAGCGTCGCCGGCGTGCGCTGGACCGCGCGCGCTGCAACATGTTCCGGATCGACTCCCAGGACGTGTTCGTCGACCTCCTCACCGACTCCGGGACCGCCGCCATGAGCGCCTCGCAGTGGGCCGGGATCATGGGTGGGGACGAGGCCTACGCCGGAGCACGGAACTGGGCCCACCTGGAGCGCGCGGTCCAGGAGGTCACCGGCCTGCCGTACGTGATCCCCACCCACCAGGGGCGGGGCGCCGAGACCGTGTACACCCGGGCGTTCGTGGAGCCGGGGGACGTGGTGCTCGGCAACCTCCACTTCGACACCACCCGCGCCCACATCCGCAACCGCGGAGCCCACGCCGTGGACGTGATCGTCCCGGAGGGCATGGACCCGGACGACCTCTCGCCGTTCAAGGGCAATGCGGATCTCGCCGCCGCCGAGCGCGTGGTGGCCGAGCACCCCGGGCGGGTGAAGCTGTTCGTGCTCACCGTGACGTCGAACACGAACGGGGGACAGCCGGTCTCGCTGGCGAACGCCCACGCCGTCTCGGAGTTCTGCCGGCGCCACGGCATCCGCCTGATGATCGACGCGGCCCGATTCGCCGAGAACGCGTTCCTGGTGAAGGAGCGCGAGACCGGGCAGGGGCACCGGACCGTCCACGACATCGCGGCCGAGCTGTTCTCGCTGGCCGACGGGGCGGCGATGAGCGCGAAGAAGGACGCCCTGGTGAACATCGGTGGGTTCCTGGCCCTCCGGAACCGGGCCGACCACCGCGCCTGCCAGCCGTGGGCGGTCCTGTACGAGGGGTTCACGACGTACGGAGGGATGTCGGGCCGGGACCTGGAGGCCGTGGCCCGAGGCCTGATGGAGGGGATGGACGAGACCTATCTGTCGGCCCGGATCCGCCAGGTCCGCCTCCTCCACGGGCTGCTCTCCGACGAGGGCGTCCCCCTGGTCCGGCCGCCCGGCGGCCATTCCGTGGTGATCGACGCCGCCCGGTTCCTCCCCCACGTGCCGCAATCGGGGTTCCCCGCCGAGGCGCTGGCCGCCGCCCTGTACGAGGAGGCCGGCGTGCGCGGCGCCGCCCTGGGAGGCCTGGCGTTCGGCGAACGCGACCCGGCCACCGGCGAGCTCAGCCCCGCGCCGTTCGAGTACCTGCGCCTGGCCGTGCCCCGCCGCGCGTACACGGACAACCACGTGGCCTACGTGGCCGACGCGGTCCGCCGGCTGTGGGCCAAGCGAGACGAGATCCCGGGGCTCCGGCTGCTGTACGCCCCGGCCGAGCTCCCCCACTTCACCGCCGCATTCGAGAGGGAGGACGTGAGGTCGCCATGAGCACCGGATGGTTCGAGCCCTATCGCATCAAGGTCGTGGAGCGGATCCCGGTCACCACCGCCGAGGAGCGCCGCAAGGCCCTCGACGAGGCCGGCTGGAACACGTTCCTCCTCCGCTCCGACCAGGTCACGATCGATCTCCTCACGGACTCCGGCACGAACGCCATGAGCGACCAGCAGTGGGCCGGGCTGATGGTGGGCGACGAGGCGTACGCGGGGAGCCGCAACTACTACCACCTGGAGGAGGCCGTCCGGGAGCACTACGGGTACCGCCACGTGATCCCGACCCATCAGGGCCGGGGGGCCGAGCACATCCTGTCGCGGATGCTGATCTCCCCGGGCGACGTGGTGCCGGGGAACATGTACTTCACCACCACGCGGCTGCACCAGGAGCTGGCCGGCGGGGAGTTCGCGGATGTCATCGTCGCCGAGGCCCACGACCCCACCAGCCTGCACCCGTTCAAGGGGAACGTGGACCTGGACAAGCTCTCGGCCCTGATCGAGCGCGTGGGCGCCGCCCACATCCCCTACGTCTGCCTGGCCGGGACCGTGAACATGGCCGGGGGCCAGCCCATCTCCATGGCGAACCTCCGGGACGTCCGCCGGCTGTGCCGGACCCATGGCATCCGGGTGATCCTCGACGCCACGCGGGCCGTGGAGAACGCGTGGTTCATCAAGGAGCGGGAGCCGGGGTTCGCCGAATGGCCGGTCCGGGACATCCTGTTCGAGATGTGCGCGCAGACCGACGGCTGCACGATGTCGGGCAAGAAGGACGCGCTGGTGAACATCGGCGGGTGGCTGGCCCTCAACGACGACGACCTGGCCGCCGAGGCCCGGAACCTGTGCGTGGTGTACGAGGGGCTCCACACGTACGGCGGGCTGGCCGGCCGGGACCTGGAGGCCATGGCCCGGGGCATCGCCGAGTCGGTGGACGACGACCACATGCGGGCGCGCATCATGCAGGTCCGGGAGTTCGGGGAGGCCCTTGTGGCGGAGGGGGTCCCCGTGGTCCTGCCCATCGGCGGCCACGCCGTGTTCCTCGACGCCGCCCGGATCTACCCGCACCTGCCGCAGGAGGAGTTCCCCGCCCAGCGCCTGGCGGCCGAGCTGTACCTCGACTCCGGCACCCGGTCCATGGAGCGGGGGATCGTGTCGGCGGGTCGCGACCCGGAGACGGGCGAGCACCGCCATCCCGGCCTGGAGCTGGTCCGACTCACCGTGCCCCGGCGCGTGTACACGGCGCGGCAGCTCGACATGGTGGCGGGCTCGGTTCGGGACGTGGCCGATCGGGCCGAGGACACGGCCGGGCTCGAGATGACCTGGGAGCCGAAGTACCTCCGGTTCTTCCAGGCCCGGTTCCGCCCGCTCGAGGACGCGGAGGCATGAGCGTGGCCACGGTGTGCCCGATCGGCCCACCGAGGCGGGGCCGACCGGCCCTCTTCCGGAACGCCTCGCGGGACGACACTCGCGGCAGGTTCCCCGCATCGATGGGGAGGAGGTGGACGAGATGTTCGAGGCCTACGTGCTGATCGATTCCCAGATCGGGAAGGCGGAGGAGATCGCGCACGATGTCCGGGAGATGGACGAGGTGCTCCACGCCGACGTCGTCACCGGCTGCTACGACGTGCTGGCCCGGATCCGCGCGGACTCCCCGCGGGACCTCGGACGGATCGTCAACGCGATGCACTCGGTGGACGGTGTGACCCGGACGCAGATCTGCCCCGTGGTGCACGAGTCCATCGCGGCGCACCGCGGGTGGCAGCCCCTGCACGCCGCGGTCTGAACCCTGCGGAACACCGGCGCCGTCACCCCGGAATAGTCGGCACCCCTCGTTCGTTGCCAGAATGCGTCGGGCGGGGACGGCCCCCGTCCTTTGGTGGCATCCGAGGGGTGGGCCGGTGAGCGAGGGCAACGGATCGGGCATCGTCCAGGGACGGAGGGTCGTGCCGGCGTGGGCGGTGCTCACGCTGGTGTGCCTGGGCCAGTTCATGGTGGTGCTCGACATCTCCGTCGTGAACGTGGCCCTTCCGTCGATCCAGCGCGACCTCGGGTTCAGCCAGTCGGGCCTCCAGTGGGTGGTGAACGCCTACACGCTGGCGTTCGCCGGATTCCTTCTGCTCGGTGGGCGGGCCGGCGACCTGTTCGGCCGGCGAAGGATGTTCATCGTGGGCCTGGGCGTGTTCGCCGGGGCCAGCCTGGTGGGCGGCCTGGCCCAGAACAGCACGATGCTGGTGGCGGCCCGGGCCATCCAGGGCCTGGGCGGCGCCATCCTCGCCCCCGCCACGCTCACCATCCTCACGATCAGCTTCACGGAGAAGAAGGAACGGGCCCGGGCCCTGGGTGTGTGGAGCGCCATGGCCGCCGCCGGCGGAGCGTCCGGCGCCATCCTCGGCGAGTTCCTCACCGACGCGCTGTCCTGGCGGTGGATCCTCTACATCAACGTCCCGATCGGGGTGGGCGCCGTGATCGCCGCCCGCGCCGTCCTGGGCGAGTCGAAGGCCGAACCGCGGGAGCGTCGGGGCCTGGACGTGGCCGGCGCCCTCACCGTGACGGCCGGGCTGGTCTCGCTGGTCTACGGGATCGTGGGCACCGAGCAGCACGGGTGGACCTCGTGGAATACGCTGGTGCCGGTGGCCCTGGCGGCGGTGCTGCTGGCCACGTTCGTGCTGATCGAGGCCCGGCTGGCGCCGTCGCCGCTGATGCCCCTCGGCCTGTTCCGGTCCCGGTCGGTGTCGGGGGCGAACCTCGTGATCCTCTTGACCGGGGGCGCGTTCTTCGCGATGTGGTACTTCCTCTCGCTCTACATGCAGAACGTGCTGGGATGGAGTCCGCTCAAGGCGGGGTTCGCGTTCGTCCCGATGACGGCGGCCATCGTGGTGGGGGCCCAGGTGGCGGCCCGGCTGGTGCCGGTGGTGGGGCCGCGGCCCCTGCTGGTGATCGGCGGGGTCGCGGCCGCCGACGGGCTGGCCTGGATGTCCGGGATCGCCCCGCACGGCTCGTACGTGGGCGATCTTCTCGGCCCGGGGCTGCTGGTCACGCTCGGTCTGGGCCTCGCGTTCACGCCGGTGGCGTTCGCCGCGACCGCCGGGGTGCCGCCCCGTGACGCCGGCCTGGCCTCGGGTGTCCTCAACACCACCCGGCAGATCGGCGGGTCGGTGGGACTGGCCGTCCTGGCCACCCTGTCCACGGACCGGGCTCTCGCGATCCAGGGCGTGTCCCCGTCCCATGAGCTGTTCCTCAGGGCGCAGACAGCGGGATACTCCCGTGCCTTCGCGGTGGGAGCCGTGATCGCGGGGGCAGGGGCCCTGGCCGCGCTGGTCGTCCCCTCCATCCGTCCCGGCCGGGCCCGCGTCGCAGAGCCGACGACCGTCGAGGCCGGCGTTCCCGAACCGATCGTCGACGCGTAGGCGCCGGGGCTCAGGCGTCCAGCAGCTCCAGCGCCCGGCCCACCGATCGGATGGTGGCCTCGGTGATCGGATCGCACACGCAGATTGCCTCGTCGGCGCCGGCGGCGGCGAGGTCGCGGAGCGCCTCGGCGATCCGACTCGGTGATCCGTCGACCGCCGTCGCCGACGGGTCCGTGGGCCGCTCCCGGCGAGCCGGTTCCATCCCCACCAGCACGCAGGCGCTCCGCCGGACCTCGCCCGGAGCGCGCCCCGCGCCGGCGACGGCGGCGTCGATCCTCGCGTTCAGGCGGGCGAACCCCTCCGCCGTGTTGCCGTAGTCCAGGTACCAGCAGTTCCACGAGTCCACGAACGGAAGCGTGGCCCGGAGGACCCGGGGGCCGACGCTCCCCACCATGAGCTCGGGGCGCTCCCGCGGCCTCGGAAGGACCACCGCGTCGTCCGTCTGGACGAACCGTCCCCGGAAGGTCACCCGTTCGCCGTCGAGGAGCCGGCGGACGACCTCGAACGCTTCCTCGAACCGCGCGGCCCGGTGGTCGAACGGGACCCCGAACGCGCGAAACTCGGTCTCGTTCCATCCGGCGCCCAATCCCAGGACCAGCCGGCCGCCGCTCACCTCCTGCACGGCGGCCACCGCGCGGGCCAGCATCCCGGGCGGTCGGAAGGCGGTGCACGCGACCAGGGGGCCGAGCCGGACCCGGGAGGTCACCGCGGCGAGCGCCGCGAGGAGGGTCCACGCGTCCCACGGCCCGCGCTCCGGCCGGCCGTCGCCCCGGTACAGCAGGTGGTCGCCCACCCAGATCGAATCGAACCCGGCGTCCTCGGCGGTTCGCGCCATGGCCTCGTACTCGGGCCACCGCACGCCGCGTTCGACCTCCGGCAGCTGGATGCCCACGCGGAGCGGTCGCATGGCGACGCAGTGTATGGATTCCCGAGGGGCCGGCCCGCGAGTGCGGTGCTACTGCGCGCGGAGCCGGGACCCGGCCGAGGTCACCCTGAGCGTGGTCCGCCGGTCGGCCACACGGTGGAGGGTCCGCTGCCCGGCCTGGATGAAGGCCGCGGTGAGCAGCAGGGTCCCGACCATCTCGAACGTCTCCTCGAACAGGACCAGGTACTGAAAGCCGGCCACCTCGACGTCGTGGGAGTCGTACTCGAGGTGCTCGCCGATCTGGGCCATGACCCAGGCCACGGCGCCCGCGATCAACAGGGCCCCGGCCACGGGCTGGCCGCGCCAGGACCGGAGGACGAGCACCGTCGCAACCGCGGCCACCGCGAACACCGGGAGGAACAGCGTCTGCCAGTCGATCCCCGTGATGCGCTCGGCCTTCTCGTGGAGCTGGCCGACCTCGTCGGCCGACATGTACAGGAACAGCGCGGCCATCACGAGGGCGGCCCCGCGCTCCCACCGGGAACGCCCGTCGATGCCGGTGGCCAGCCAGAACGCTCCGGCGGCGAACGCGGCCCCCAGCAGGAGGAACCCGGAGGTGAACGCGGGGACGTTCTTCTCCCCGTCGAGGTCGAGCGCCTTGACGCTGATCACGCCGAACGTGTCGAGCGCTCCCAGGCCGGCGACGACCGCGACGATCGCGCCCCCGATCAGCACGTATCGCCGGGGCGAGACCTTGTCCAGCGTTTGGAGACGGAGCCACCGCACGTAGCGGAGCATCGGCCGAAACGGACGCCCGCTGAAGGCCGACCGGGCCACGATCCGTGCCCGTCAGCCCGTGTATTCAGCGGGCTGGAGGGCGGGGAACGACTCGGCGGCGGGGGAGAATGGGCCCATGCTCGAGCGTCCCGGCCGCCGCGCCGATACCGGGTCCATGAGCCCGGGACGGAGGGGGGTGACGGCGCGTGGGAACTGAGGCGGGCGAGCCGGTCGCCGACGTCGCGCCCGGGCCCGTCACCCGTCGGGCCGCCCGCAACGCGATCGCGGTCTCCGCGGCCCAGGTGGCCGGGAAGGTGGCCACCCTGGCGTACACGGTGGCCGCCGCCAGGGTCCTCGGCGCACACGACTTCGGGACGTTCGCGTACGCGCTGTCGTTCGCGCTGTTGGTGGCCACGCTGCCGTCGTGGGGGTTCGACCCACTGCTGACCCAGCGGGGGAGCCGGGACCCCCGGGACATCCCGCGCCTGCTGTCCGAGACGCTGGTGTGGCGAACGGCCATCGCCGTGCCGGTGTTCGGCGCCGCGGCCATCGCCAGCGTGGCCCTCCGCCCCGACGCGGAGTCGGCCGTGACGTTCGTCCTGATCCTCGTGGCCATCGCGATCGAGGTCTACGCGGACGCCGGCCACGCCGCCGCGGCGGCGCTGCAGAACCAGACCTGGACCAGCGTGTCGCTGGTGGTCCAGCGGTTCGTCACCGCGGCGCTGGCGGTGGGGTCGCTGGCCCTGGGGTTCGACCTGGCCGGGCTGGCCGTGGCGTACCTGGCGGGCTCGGTGGTGGGAGCGGCGGGGGTGGCCCTGTCCGTTCGCCGTCTGGGGGTGTCGCTCGACTTCCGTTCGGTGAACCGCCGGGGGATGTGGGACACGGCGCGGATGTCGATCGCCATCGGGATCGACACGGTGATCTCGCTGGCCCTGTTCCGGATCGACCAGGTCATGCTGGGCGCGCTGAAGGGCGACGCCGCGGTGGGGGTGTACGCCGCGGCCTACCGGCTGCTGGAGACGGTCCTGTTCGTGTCGTGGGCCGTGGCCAAGGCGGTGTTCCCGGTGATGAGCGCGTCCACGGAGTCGTGGCGCCTCCGGCGCGGCGTGGAGCAGGGGCTGGCCGCGGTGGGCCTGCTGTACGTCCCGTTCGGGGTGGGGTTGCTGATCGAGGCCGAACCGGTCCTCCGGCTGCTGTACGGGAACCACTTCGCGGTGGCCGGCGCGCTGTCCGTGCGGTGGCTGGCGATGGCCCCGCTGCTGTTCGCGGCGGCGTACCTGGGGGCCTACGCGCTGCTTTCCCGGGAGCGCCGGTGGCAGGTGGTCACGGTGTCCCTGGTGGCGCTCGCGGTGAACGTGGGGCTCAACCTGGTGCTGATCCCGGCGTACTCCAGCACCGGCGCCGCCGCGGCCACCACGCTGTCGTACCTCGTGGAGGCCGTCGTGGCGTTCGCGCTCATCGTTCCCGACACCGGCTGGCCCCGCCTGGTCCGGGGACTGGCTCCCGCGACGGTTGCCTCGGCGGCCATGGCCGCCGTCCTGCTGGTGGTCAGGGCCGGCCTGGCCGTGGAGGTCCCCCTCGGCGTGATGGTGTACGTCGCCGCCTGGTACCCCCTGGGCCGCTGGTGGACCCCCGAGCAGCTGGGCCTGATCAGGTCGTTCCTGCCGGGCCGAGGCGACCGGGACCCCGGGGAGCCGGTCAGCCCGTCGCCGACCGGCCGGTGAGCTTGCGGCGGAGGGCCCGAGCCAGGATCTGGAGATGGAGGCGGCCCCGTTCGATCTCGACGCGGGGGATGAGGGCCTTCGGGACGGGATCGCGGTACCGACGGACGGTGTCGCGCCGGGTCCAGGCCTCGCGGACGCCCTTCACCCAGGCCCCCGGCATGCCCCGGTACACGCTCTCGACGAGGTCGAACGCCAGATACGCGGGGATGCGCCGGGCCGCCACGGCCGGGGGGAATCGCAGCCAGAAGTACCACGCGTTGTTCCGGATCCGGTACTGCAGGGCCAGGCGGGAGCCGGCCCGGTGGCCCTCGGGCTTCATGTGGTCGAACTCCGCGTCGGGGAAGTACCGCACGTCCCATCCCGCGGCGAGCAGGCGGGTGGAGAGGTCCATCTCGGAGCACGTGAAGAAGTAGGGCTCGAAGAACCCGCCGACCGCGAGGTACGCCTCGCGGCGGAGCATGACCCCTCCTTCGGCGAAGAAGTCGGCCACCAGCCCGCGCTCGGGGACCTCGCCGTCGCGGCCCGCCCGGACCAGCCAGTCGAACGTCCCCGGCTCCTCCGACTGGGTGACACGACTGTCGGCGTCGACGTCGCGCACCAGGCCCCCGGCCGCGCCGAGGCGGGGCGCCGCGTCGAAGGCGCCCGCCAGGCGGGCCACGGCGCCGGGGAGCGGATAGGAGTCGTCGTCGAGCATCAGCAGCAGGTCGCCGGACGCCACCCGCGCGCCGACGTTCCGCCCGCCGATCCCGGTGTTGCCCCCGGGCCGCAGGACCCGTACGTTCGCGGAGCCGGCCACCTGGTCCGCCGCCTGCCCGTCCGCGCCGTTGTCCACCACGACGACCTCGTCGACGGGCTCGCCGGCCAAGTGGTCGAGGACGGTGCGCAGCATGTCCGGGCGGTCGCCCATCGTGAGGATGACCGCGGTGACGCGATGGGACTCCTTCGCCTGCTTCTGCAACCCACCTCCGTGTATCGGAAACTACCCCACGGACATGAGGCGCCCCCGGACGGACCGACGGCCATGAGGGGCCCGATCGTCCTGGCGTACCACGGGGTGGGTCGGGCGGCCGACGACACCGACCCCACGCGCCTGATCACCTCGCCCCGGCATCTCGAGTCCCAGGTCCGGCTCCTCCGCCGGCTGGGATACCGGTTCGCCACCGCCGAGCAGGTGCTCGCGGGGAGCGGAGGCGACGCGCCGCCGGATCGAACGGCGGTCCTGACGTTCGACGACGGCTTCCGGAGCTGGCTCACCGACGCCCTTCCGCTGCTCCAGCGCCTCGGGATCCGGGCCACGTTCTACGTCTGCCCGGGATGGCTGGGGGGGCACCATCCCGAGGTGGCGGGGGAGGAGGGCCGGCTCCTCGACGCGGACGACGCCCGGGCGCTGGTCGGGGCTGGGATGGAGCTCGGCTCGCACGCGATGGCGCACGCCGACCTCCGGGAGCTCGACGACGAGGCGCTCCGCGACGACCTGGCCTCGTCGAAGGCCGGCGTGGAGGAGCTCACCGGCCGGCCCTGCCGGACCCTGGCCTACCCGTTCGGACTGTTCGGCGAACGGGAGGAGCGGGCGGCGGCCGAGGCCGGGTACGAGCTGGCGTTCGGCTGGTGGCCGGGGCCGTGGCGGAGGTTCGCGGCGCCCCGGCTCCCCGGCCCCCCCCGTCACGGGGCGGCCCGGCTCGCCGCGAAGCTCATGGGCGTCCGCCGCCGGGGCTGACCCGCGGCTCGCACCGCCGGGGCTGACCCGCGGCTCACACCGCCGGGGCGGTGATCAGGCGGATCGTCGCGGTGTGGGTGCCGGACCGGTCCTCCCAGGTCACCGAGACGCTCTGCCCCGGTTTCGTGGCGTGGAGCACCGTTCCGAGCGTCTCGACGGAGTCGATGTCCGTGGTGTCGATCCTGGTGATGGCCGAGCCCGCCTTCATCCCGGCGCCGGCCGCCGGGCCGCCGTCCAGGGCGTTCGCCACCAGCACGCCGGAGGTCACGTCCAGGCCCAGGCGCTCGGTCGCGCCCGCCGTGAGGTCCCGGATCTGGACCCCCAGGAAGCCGGTGGGGCCGATGATGATGTCGGCGGTGGCGTCGCCCGACCGGATCTTGTCCACGATGCCCAGCGCATCCTCGATCGAGATCGCGTAGGCGTCGTTGGACGGCTGGCGGTACGGCGCGAACCGGGACGCCGCGGTGATCATGCCCACCACGTCGCCGTGGGCGTCGGCCAGGGCCCCGCCGGACTCGCCGGGGGCGATCGGCGTGTTCGCCTCGATGAGGCCGCTCAGTCGCTCGGGTTCGCTGCCCGCGTCCCTGGCGGTGATGGACTGCTCCAGTGCGGTGATGGTGCCGGCGGCGGCGGCCGGTTCGCCGCCCTCGCCGTACGCGTTGCCGATGGCCACCACGGGCTGTCCCGCACGCAGGTTCGAGGTGTCGGCCGAGGTGATGGTGGGGAGGCCGGAGACGCCCTGGATCTGGAGGAGGGCAACGTCGGAGTCCGGCGCGACGCCCACCACGTTGGCGGTGGCGGCGCCGGAGCGTCCCTGGATCGTGACCTCGATGGAGGTGGCGCCCCGGATCACGTGGTTGTTCGTCAGGACGAGCCCGCTCGAGGTCAGGATCATGCCCGTCCCGGCGGCCCGTCCCTCGCCGAACGAGCTCGAGGCCCCGGGGATGCCGGTGCCGATCACGGTGTCGATGTTCACCACGGCGGGATCGACCTCGCCGATCACGGCCTGGACGTCGATGCCGGAGACGGCCGGCGCCGGTTGCGAACCGTCGCCGGGCTCCTCGCCCGGCCGGACGGGGACGGCCCCACTCGGGACCGGCACGGGCTGCCGGCTCGCGTCGTGAGCCCGGCCACTGGTCAGGCCCCAACCGATCCCGATCCCGGAGGCCACCAGCACCAGCGCGGCCATCGCCAGCGCCACCACCGCCCGTCCCTTGCGCCGGGGCGGCGCGGCGGGAGGACCGGGCCACGCCCACACGGGGGGTGTCCCCGCTGGATCCCATCCCCCGGCCGGCGGCGGTCCCCAATGGGGCGGGTGCCAGCCCCAGCCAGGCGGGCCCTGCTCCGGAGCCGGTTCGGCGTTGGGAGCGCCCTGGGCCTCCGGCGCGCCCTGCGTCTCTGGCTCGCCCTGCGGGGCCTCGGGCTCGGCGGGGCCGCTCGGGCCGGCCTCGCTCCGCGGTCGTTCGTCGTCGGGGTGTTCGGTCTCCGGCATCGCTCGCCTCCTCGTCCAGTGTGCCGCATCCGGCGTCGGGTCGGACGGGATGCGTCCGGCCCGGGTCACATCCTCGGAGCCGAACCTCAACGCCCGCCGAGAGGAACCTGAACGTTTCCGAAGGGTCCCGCCCTCCCAGGGGATTCACACCCGGATCTCATCGCGCGCCCACGGCCGCCCCCCAACCTGCGGAACGAACACCCGAAAGGGCTGGTGCACCGCGCGGGCCGCGGTTCCCGGCAGGCCGACTTGCCGGGCGAACAGGAACCTCTCAGGTTCCTCCAAGGAACGCGGCGTAGCTTCGGGGTGCAGACGACGGGTCGGAGAGGGGAGACGATGAGCCTGATGACGGACACCACCGAACGGCGGGACGGGACGGCGGGCGGCACGCGGGTGCTGGTGGTCGACGACGAGCCGAGCATCACGGACCTGGTGGCCACGGTGCTGCGCTACGAGGGATTCGAGGTCGACGTGGCCGCCACCGGCTGGGACGCGCTGCGCAAGGCGGGCGCGTTCGAGCCGGACCTCGTGGTCCTCGACATCATGCTTCCGGACCACGACGGCTTCGAGATCCACCGGGGCCTCCGCGACCGAGGGCTCGACGTCCCGGTGATCTTCCTCACCGCGCGCGACGCCACGGAGGACAAGGTCCGCGGACTCACCCTCGGCGGCGACGACTACGTGACGAAGCCCTTCAGCCTGGAGGAGCTGGTGGCCCGGATCCGGGCCGTGCTCCGCAGGACCGGCGGCCAGCGGCAGGAGGAGGCGTCCCGGCTCCGGTTCGCCGACCTCGAGATGGACGAGGACTCGCACGAGGTCCGCAGGGGCTCCACGGTGATCGAGCTCCGGCCCACCGAGTACAACCTCCTCCGGTACCTCCTGCTGAACCCGAAGCGGGTGCTGTCGAAGCAGCAGATCCTCGACCACGTGTGGCACTACGACTTCGGTGGCGAGTCGAACGTCGTGGAGACCTACATCAGCTACCTGCGCAAGAAGCTCGACGCCGTCGAACCCCACCTCATCCACACCGTCCGCGGCGTGGGCTACGTGCTCCGGCTGCCGTCCTCATGAGGTCGTCCCTCCGCACGCGGGTCCTCGCGGCCACCCTGGTGCTGGTGGCGGTGGGGCTCTCCGTCGCGGGGGTGGCCACGTACACGTTCCTGCGGAAGTCCCTCATCGACCGCGTGGACGACCAGCTGCGGACCGCCCGGTTCCCGGTGCTCCACGATCTCCTCGACGAGGGGCCGGGCCCGCCCGGCCCCGGGCTGGGGGCGGGCAACGCGGTCCCGCTGGGCACCTATGCCGCCGTCCTCGACCGATCCGGCGAGGTCCTCGTCCACAGGACGTACGAGTACGGATCGTCGGAATCGACCGCCCAACCGGATCTCCCGGAGGGCCTCCCCGGTTCCACGGAGGCCGGTTCGTCGGTCGGCGACCGCATCTTCTCCACGGGCGCCGTCTCCTCCGGTCCGTCCTACCGGGTCATCGCCTCCGCGCTCGGGGTCTCCCCGAGCGACGTGCGGGGCACGGTGGTCGTGGCCATCCCCCTGACCGAGCTCAACTCCACGCTCCATCGCCTCCTGTGGGTCGAGGCCGCGGTCGCGATCGGGGTCCTGCTGGCGGTGGGGCTGCTGTCGTGGTGGCTCGTTCGGCTGGGGCTCCGACCGCTCGACAGGATGGCCGTGACGGCGGGAGCGATCGCCGGCGGGGATCTGTCGAAGCGGGTGGAGCCGGAGGACGACCGGACGGAGGTCGGCCGGCTGGGGCTCGCCCTCAACACGATGCTCGGCCAGATCGAGACCTCGTTCGACGAGCAGCGCCGGAGCGAGGCCCGGCTGCGCCGCTTCGTGGCCGACGCCTCGCACGAGCTGCGCACTCCCCTGACCTCGATCCGGGGGTACGCGGAGCTGTTCCGCCACGGCGCCGCGGACCGGCCCGAGGACCTCGAGCGGGCCATGCGCCGGATCGAGGACGAGGGTGCCCGGATGGGCGTCCTGGTGGACGACCTGCTCCTGCTGGCCCGCCTGGACCAGGGCCGCCCGCTGGAGCGCGAGCCGGTGGACCTGTCCCGCATCGTGGGCGACGCGGTGCACGACGCGCGGGCCGCGGACCCCGACCGCCCGGTGGAGGCCTCCGTCGGCGGCGGCGTGGTGGTCCCCGGCGACGACCTCCGCCTCCGCCAGGTCATGGCGAACCTCATGGACAACGCCCGGACCCACACGCCAGCCGGGACGCCGGTGTCCGTGCGGCTCACGTCCGCGAACCGCACCGCCACCGTGGAGGTGGCCGACCGGGGGCCGGGGATGTCGCAAGAGGCGGCCGCCCGGGCCTTCGAGCGCTTCTACCGGGGGGACCCGTCCCGTTCCCGGGCCAGCGGGGGCACGGGCCTTGGCCTGTCGATCGCCTCGGCCATCGTGGAGGCCCACGGCGGGACCATCTCCGTCACGTCGAGTCCGGGTGAGGGGACGACCGTCCGCATCGACCTCCCGGCCGGGGGCGGCTCGCCGGCCGGATGAGGGCCCGATCCCGACGCGGCCCCCGTCCGTACTTGCTACGGTCCGCTACGGGTGTCCGGGGATCGGATCCCGCCACGTTCGCGAACGGAGGTCAGGATGGCTCGACTGTTCTCGATCAAGCCCGGGGTCACGATGCGGGGCCGCCGCTTCCGCGGGGTCCGGGGATGGGCCGGGAAGCCATCCCACCCGCCGCTCACCGACTTCCCCGTCGCGGCGTACGTGTTCGCCGGCGCGTTCGACCTGATCTCGTACATCTTCTCCGGGCACGCCGGGACCCTCGGGCGGATCGGCGTCGAATCGTTCATCGCGGCGACGTACGTGATCATGGGCGGGGCCGTGCTCTCGCTCGGAACGGCCGCCACCGGGTTCTGGGACTGGTGGAAGGGCATCGACCGGGACCACTCCACCGGCCCCATCGGGAAGGCCAAGCACACCCAGGTGTGGCGGACCATCAACTGGCACGCCACGGTGATGCTCACGGTGACCGCCATCGTGATCGTGGACATCCTGCTCCGGCTGTCCAGCTACGGCGACTACGAGCCGTCGTTGCTCGTGACCATCCTCTCGGTGCTGGCCGGGCTGCTGGTGGCGTTCGGCGCCGTCTACGGCGGTTCGCTCGTGTACGACTACGCGTTCAACGTGGAGGGCCAGGACGACTCCACCGTGTGGGACGAGACCGAGCAGGACTTCTTCCCCGAACAGCACAGCGGCTCCGAGCCGTAGCCGCCGGGCGGCCGCCCCGGTCAGGGCGCGGAGCGGTCCTCGATCTCCCAGGTGTGGTCGATGGCGTGCCACGCCGACCGGCGCACCGCGTAGGGCGGGGTCCACAGCCGGCCCGACCGCGGTGTCCGCGGCGGGGGCTCCCCCCGGGCCCGGTCGGAGAACACATCGATGAACGTCCGCCGGACCGCCTCCATCGAGCCGTCGTCGGCCCTGGCGCCCAGCTTCGACAGGTACGCTCCCTCGGCGCTCCGAACGTGGTCGACGATCGCGTCGAGGTCCCGTCCCCCGCCCCGGGGGCCCTTCCGCAGCTCGACGCCGACTGCCTTCCGGGCCGCCCGGTCGAACGCCCGCCAGCACGCCTGGAGCAGCCCGGCCAACCGGTCGGCCTCTCGCGGTGTCAGGTCGGCCAGGTCGCGTTCGGTCTCCGCCTCCGGCGCCCCGAAGTCCGTGGTGGCGCCGCCGTTCACCCGCTCCGACACCCGGAGCGCGGTGGCCTTCGCGGGCGGTGAGAATCCCGTGGCGGCCCTGCCCAGCGACCTCGCGTAGCGGGGCCCGGCCTCCACCAGCGCCCGGAGCGCAGCCTCCCCATCCCGTCCGCTCCGGCACCACCCGGGCCAGTCGAACGAGGCCGCGAAGGCCCGTTTCGAGCCGATCTCCAGGTAGACGTCGCGCGAGCTCACCATCTCCGTGTTCTACCGCACCTCTGCCGGAACCGGGCACCGGGGCGCTGACCCGCTCCCACTCCCGGCTGGAGCGCCTGAGCCGGCGTCCTTCGAATGGAGCGTCCCGCATGGACGCACCACGCCTGAATGGCCGGGGCGTCTCAGCCCAGCAGGTCGATGGCGAACTCGACCGAGCCGTCGGGCTCGAGGCGGCGGACGGCGTAGGTTCCCCGGGCCCCCTCGTAGCGGCCGGTCCCGCCCACCACGGCGAACACCCCGCCGTCGGCCCCGCCCGTCCCGCTTCCGACGATGGTGCCCTCGGCCAGCCGGAACGTGTGCCATTCGAACCGGTCGGCGTCCGACGAGCTCCCGGGCCCGCGCAGCGCGATGGTGGCCACGTGGAGGTCACCCACCCGCCGTCCGTTCGGCCCATCCAGCAGCTCGGCATGGGCGGCCAGCGACTGACCGCGGGCCGGCGGGCCATCGGTCCGGGGGCCCCCCGAGTGGGGATCCAGGTTCCGCGCGTGGAGCACGAACGAACGTCCGGGCAGGGCGCCGCCGGGCGAAGGCAGCGCCTTCCCGGCCGCGGCGCCCAGGCCCACGAGCCCGCCGATCGCCAGCAGGCCCCGCTTGATGGCGTTCCGCCGCGTGCTCTCGGCCATGGGCCCTCCTCAGCCGGCCCCGTTGCGGGACGGCGGCAGATGGTCCGGGTTGTAGACGCTTCCCACGATGACGGGCTGGTCCGGGTCCCCCTCCAGGAAGTCCACCACGACCTCCTGGCCGATCCGGGGGATCACCAGGAACCCGCTCTCCAGGCCGGCGTGGAGGGCAGCCACCCGGATCCAGCACGAGCTGTTCTCGTCGTTCTTCCCTCCGCGGTCCCAGTGGAACTGCACCTTCACCCGGCCGTACTTGTCGGTGAACGTCTCGGATCCCGCGGGGCCCACCACGTACGCGGTCTGCGGACCGCGGATCGACGGGAGTGGGGTGGCCCGGGCCGGCCGGAACGGCAGCGCGATCGGGATGCAGGTGAAGGAGTTGTCGTACTCGAGGTCCTCCTCGGTCGCGGTGCGGGGGTCCCCGGAGATCGTGGCCCGGTGGTGCACGCTGGTGAGGAGGTACTTGCCGTTCCGGTTGAAGTGGTGGTCGAGCGTGAACATGTGCCCCGCGACGAAGTGCCGGCAGTTCGACAGGCCCTCGGCGAACACGCCCCGCGCGGCCTCCTCCTGCATGCGGATCCCGGCGGTCCGGTCGGCATCCGCCTGGATCGTCGGCTCGATGTCGCCGGGCCGGACCTCGCCGCCCGGGCCGATCTGGTCGAAGCGTTTCGCGTACTCCCCCGGGTAGTCGAACAGCTCGAACCCCCGGTTCGCGGGCAGCAGCATCTGGTGGGTGACGGTCCCCACCTGCACCGACGGCTGGATCGTGGCATCGCCCTGGAGGTGCTTGTGCGGGAGCTCGAAGTTGTGGTCGAACAGCGTGACCTTGCCGGAGCGGAGCTCCTGCTCCGTCGACCACGCGAACACCGTCTTCGTGTCCGGCGTCGAGGGAGGGCGGCCGAACACGACCACGCCCGGCCCGGGCACCGTTGAGTATCCGGCTGGGGTGTCGCCCAGCACCATGGTGTGCCCGGTGTCGGTGTGCCGGAAGTAGTAGTAGATCCCCTCCTCCTCCATCAGCCGGCTGGCGAAGTTGAAGTCGGACTCCCGGTACTGCACGCAGAACTCCCGCTTCGGGTAGCTGCCCTCGAGCCGAACGGAGAACGGCTGGTTCGGTCCCGCGAACAGCAGCCTGACGATGTCCGTCGCGGATTTCTGCTGGAAGATGCGGCTGTTCCGCTTCTTCGTGAGGAACCACAGCCAGGGGACCACCTCCGCCCGGTAGCTCGTGAACGTCCCCCCGCGGCGGCCTTCGGAGAACCGGCTGCAGATCCCGTTGAAGAAGCGGGCCTTGCCCCCCGGCAACTCCAGCCTCACCGTGACCGGCTGCCCCACGACCCCTTCGAACGGGATGCTGTCGTGCTCGGTGACGAGGTCCAGGTGGCACAGGAAGAGGCCCGAGATCGGTTCGGTGGCGTTCAGCCCGGTCGCGAGGAGCGCACCGGGACCGAGGGGGGTGGTGACGGACAGGGGCGACGACATGGGGCTCTCGACCTCGCTTGGCCGGCCTGACGGCGCATGCTCGCACAGTCGGCGCTCCCCGGTAAAGGGAGCCCCCGGTACATCTCTCAGGCGGTCCTGACTGCCGCCGCCTCGCCCAGCCCCAGCTCCTCCACCGTTCGATCGCGCATCACGAACTTCTGGACCTTGCCGGTGACGGTCATCGGGAACTCGTCGACGAACAGGACGTACCGGGGGATCTTGAACGTGGCGATCTTGCCCCGACACCAGTCGCGGATCTCCTCGTCGGTGGCGAGCTCGGCCTCCTTCAGCTTGACCCACGCGCAGATCTCCTCGCCGTACTTCGAGTCGGGCACGCCGATCACCTGCACGTCGGCGACCTTCGGATGCCCGTAGAGGAACTCCTCGATCTCTCGCGGATAGACGTTCTCGCCGCCCCGGATGATCATGTCCTTGATCCGGCCCACGATGTTCGCGAAGCCGTCCTCGCGCATCATCGCGAGGTCGCCCGTGTGCATCCACCTGGCCGCGTCGATCGCCTCCCGCGTGGCGTCCTCGTTGCTCCAGTAGCCGAGCATCACGTTGTAGCCCCTGGTGCACAGCTCGCCGGTCTCGCCCCGAGACACGACGTGCCCCTCGGTGTCGACGATCTTGACCTCCACGTGGGGATGGACCTCGCCCACGGTGGCCACGCGCACCTCCAGGTCGTCGTCCACGTTCGACTGGAAGCTGACCGGGGACGTCTCGGTCATGCCGTAGCAGATGGTCACCTCGTCCATGTGCATGCGGTCGATGACCTTCCGCATCACCTCCACGGGGCACGGAGAGCCGGCCATGATGCCGGTGCGCAGGGAGTCGAGGCGGTACCGGTCGAAGCCGGGGAGCTCGAGCTCCGCGATGAACATCGTCGGAACTCCGTACAGCGCGGTGCACCGCTCGGCCTCGACGGCCTCCAGGCATGCCGAGGGGTCGAACGCCTCCCCCGGCAGCACGATGGCGCTGGCATGGGTCATGGCCGCGAGGTTGCCGAGCACCATCCCGAAGCAGTGGTAGAAGGGGACGGGCAGGCAGATGCGGTCCTCCGACGCGAGGCGCATGCGCTCGCCGATGAAGTAGCCGTTGTTGAGGATGTTGTGGTGGCTGAGCGTGGCCCCCTTCGGGAACCCGGTCGTGCCGCTCGTGTACTGGATGTTGATCGGATCGTCGAAGTCGAGCGACGCCTCGCGTTCGCCCAGGCGTTCGTCGGAGACCTCCTCCGCTCCGGCTCGCACCTCATCCCAGCTCACCGCGCCGTGTGACCGGGTATCGCCGTCGCCGCCGCCCTCGCCCAGCAGGACGAGGCGCTCCAGATCGGGCAGGGCCCGGGAGGCGACGCGGCCGGACCGGCCCGCTCCCAGCTCCGGGACCACCTCGTGGAGCATGCCCAGGTAGTCGGTCTGGCGGAACCCACGGGCGGAGATCAGCACCGAGACGCCGGACTGCCGGATCGCGTACTCCAGCTCGTGGGTCCGGTACGCGGGGTTGATGTTCACGAGGATCGCGCCGATCTTCGCCGTGGCGTACTGGACCACCATCCACTCGACGTTGTTCGGCGACCAGATGCCGACCCGGTCGCCCTTCTCGACGCCGAACGCCATCAGGCCCCGCGCGACGACGTCGACCTCCCGTCGAAGCTCTCCGTAGGTGTATCGCAGGCCCTGGTGACGGGAGACGATGGCCTCGGCGTCCGGATGTGCGGTGGCGGTCGCGTCGAACCGCCGGCCGATGGTCTCGCCGAGCGGGGGGGCATCGGAATGCCCGTGGACGTACGACGGCTCGGTCATGGCTCCTCCATCCGTGCGTTCCGTGAACGATCCTAGGCCCGCACCGCCGCCTCCGCTTCCGCGCTGAGCCCGGGGAGAGGGTTCCTGCGGAGTGGTCATCCGGATCCACGCTCGAGGGGCGTCTTCTGGGGGCGCCCTATTGACTTTTCGGGTCGAGTCGTCTCAGGATTGGCAACCGCCGACGGGCCTCCAGCCCGCGGCCTTCCTTGTGTGGGGGGTTCACATGTCTCGTTCCGGCCGTTCCGCCACGTCCACCTCGTTCGGGAGGAACGTTCCCCGTCTGTTCGTCGTCGGGCTGCTCGTCGCCGTCGTCGCCTCCCTCTCCGGCTCGTCCGCGAGCGCGGTGGGCACGAAGGCGCGCTTCTCACGTGCACCCGTCAGCGGCTCCTTCAACCCGGCGTCACTGCCGCAGGGGCTGCGGGACGAGGCGGTCACGGTCATGCTGCAGCTCCGCGGAGCACCGGTCACGGTGGTGGATGCGGCACACGACGGGCGGCTTTCGAAGAGCCGGAAGGACGCCATTCGCGACTCGCTGCGCACGGCGCAGCGGCCGGTCGTGCGGAGCGCCCGCGGGCTCGGCGCCACCGTCGAGGGGACGTTCCAGCTCGTCTACAACGGCGTCCAGGTCCGGGTGGCGGCCAGCCGGATCCCGGCCCTGAAGCGGATCCCCGGCGCGACTGCCGTCCGGGTCATGCACCCGATGAAGCCCGACAACACCCACGGCGTGCCCCTGGTGGGCGGTCCCCAGGTGTGGGGCGGGGTCCCCGGATACACGGGGACCGGCATCAAGGTCGGCATCATCGACACGGGGATCGACTACACCCACGCCGACTTCGGGGGGCCCGGCACGGAAGCGGCCTACGACGACGCGCTGGCCCACGACACCGAGCCGGCCAACCCGGCCTTCTTCGGGCCCGGCGCTCCCAGGGTCAAGGGCGGGGCGGACCTCGTCGGCGACGACTACGACGGCGCGAATACACCGACCCCCGACGACAACCCCCTCGACTGCGCGGGGCACGGCACGCACGTCGCGGGCACCGCGGCGGGATCCGGCGTCCTCAGCAACGGGTCGACCTTCACCGGCCCGTACGACGCCAACACGGTCGCGTCCAACACGTGGAACGTCGGTCCCGGCGTGGCCCCCCAGGCGGACATCTACGCCATCAGGGTCTTCGGCTGCTCGGGTTCGACCGAACAGACCGTCGCGGCCATCGAATGGGCCGTCGACCACGGGATGGACGTCATCAACATGTCGCTCGGCTCGTCGTACGGCTACAAGAACGACCCCAGCGCCGCCGCCTCGACGAACGCGGCGGCGGACGGCGTGGTCGTCGTGGCCTCCGCCGGCAACTCGGGCCAGGCGCAGTACATCACCGGCTCGCCCGCGACGGCGAACGGGGCCCTCAGCGTGGCGGCGAACGATCCGCTCGCCAGCTTCCCCGGGTCGGACATCACCCTCAGCACCGGTCCCACCGTCACCGCGATCGAGGCCAACGGGATCTCCACCGCGGGGCTGGGGACACTTCCGGTCAAGGTGCTGCCCGACGGGTTCGGCGGGATCTCGCTCGGATGCGATCCGAACGAATACATCAACGCCGGCGTGAGCGGCGACCTGGTGGTGGTGAAGCGGGGGACCTGCGCCCGAGTGGCCCGGGCCATCTACGGCCAGCAGGCCGGCGCCGCCGCCGTCCTCATGGTGAACAACGCGACGACCTACCCTCCGTACGAGGGAAAGATCACGAGCAATCCCGACACGGGCCAGCCGTTCACGGTCACCATCCCGTTCCTCGGGGTCCCGAGCACGGACGGGCCGACGTTCCTGGCGGCGGACGGCGGGACCGCCACGTTCGCCGACACGTTCATCCCGAACCCCACCTACCTCCAGCTGGCCAGCTTCACCTCGGGCGGGCCACGGTCGGGCGACAGCTGGCTCAAGCCCGACGTGACCGCACCGGGAGTGAGCATCGCCTCCGCGGGGATGGGGACCGGGAACGGCCCGGCGGTTCTGTCCGGGACCTCGATGGCGGCGCCCCACACGACGGGCGTCGCGGCGCTCGTCGCCCAGGCCCACCCCGATTGGAACCGATCGTCGTACGTGCGTGCGGCCATCGAGAACACGGCGGATCCGAGCCTGTCCCTGCCGTATTCGGCGCAGCTGGCCGGCGCCGGCCTCGTGCAGGCGCCCCCCGCGGTGGCCACCGACGTGGTGGCGCTGGGCCGGCGGCAGACGGCCGCGCTGAGCTTCGGATTCCGGGAGCTCTCCCATGACCTCACCACCACCCGGAAGATCACGGTGGTGAACACGGGCGACGACCCCGCGACATTCACGCTCGGCACGGCGCACGACGCCGGGAGCCCCCACTCGGTGGTGGTGGGCCCGAGCGTCACGGTGCCGGCGCACGACAGCAAGGCCGTGCCGGTGGAGCTCCACATCCCGGCCGCGACGGCCGGGGACTCGAGCGCGTTCCACGACGTTGCCGGACTGGTCACGTTCACGCCGCAGGGCGGCGACAACAACGGCGTGGCGCTCTCGGTCCCGTACTACCTGGTCGAGCAGGCGACCTCGCACGTCCACACGTCGATCGTCCGCGACAGCGCGACATCGGCCTCGGCCACGACGACGAACGCGGGCGGCGTCATCAGCGGGAACGCTGACTGGTACGTGTGGGGGATCTCCGACCCCCAGTACGATGGCGGCGCGGGCGCGGACATCCGCGCAGTCGGGGTCCAGTCCGCCCCCGGCGTCCTCGCCTTCGCGGTGGACACGTGGAGCCGGTGGTCGAATCCGGCGTCCGTCGAACCCGACATCTACGTCGACGTGAACGGCGACACCATCGACGACTACGTCGTGTTCTCCGCCGACTACGGCAGGTTGACGACCGGGTCGTCGAACGGCCAGGCCGCGACGGCCGTCCTGGACCTGAGGACGAACTCCGGGAGCATTCACTACTTCACCGACGCGACCTTCGACGGCCGGTCGATGACGCTGCCGGCCGACATCAGCCAGCTGTGCGAAGCGGGGTCGCCCTGCCTGTCGGCGGGGAACCCGCGCCTCACCTATCGGGTGGAGGCGTTCTCCCGCGACGGGTCAGAGGACGACGCGGTCGGCCCCGGGTCGTACAACGCGTTCACCCCCGCGATCAGCAACGGGATGTACGACACGGTCGCGCCGGGCGGGACGGCCCTCGAGAGCCTGACCATTGACACCACGGAGGGCGCCCTGACGCCGTTCCTCGGCGTGATGGTGGTGACCCACGACAACAAGCTGCCCGCCGAGGCGCAGCTGATCAGCGTGCCGCTCTCGCCCTGATCGAACGACGCAGACGGCCGGGGCCGGCGCGCGAGGTGCGCCGGCCCGGCCGTCGGCCGTGTTGCGTTCACCCGAGACGACTCCCCCCGGATGGGCCGAGGTAGGCTCAATGAGAGCGGTTGCGGTCGTCGTCGCCTCGGAAGGAGCACGAGCCATGGAGGATCTGGAGCCCCGGGACGGAGACGAGGGCGACGCGTTCGAGGCCGCCATCATGCGGGCGGACCACGCGTTCGGAGCGGAGTCCGTCGGCACGACCCCCGAGGACGCGCTGAGAGGGGGGTCCCTCGCCCGCCGCCTCGCGGAGGAGCGCCCCGACCGGCGAACCGTCGATGCGGCGCTCTCGGTGGTCGACGACGGCCTGTTCGACGACGAGGACGAGCTCGTGGGGGAGGCGGTGCTCGGGCGCGATGAGTTCGCCTCGCCCGAGGAGACGGCCGTCACCGTGCGGGACCGCGCGCCCGGCGCGACGGACCACGAGGATCCCCACCCCGACCTCGGGCAGTAGGCCCCTGTTCGCCGACAACAGCCCGTCGCCCCACTGGGGTCACGTCCTCAAGGGCAGGATGTGGCGCGCTCGTGCAGCACGCTATGGCTTCTCGATCACCATCCACGCCACCGGGTAGCCGGTGGACACGGGCTTGTTCAGGAAGATCGTGATGGTGTGCGCGCTGGGGTTGGTGACCGCCGCCTCGACGAAGACGCCCGGGACGTTCTTCTGCGCCGTCGCCAGCACCAGGCTCTTCGGACTCACCGCGACGTTCGACACGACGACGGAGGACTTCGGGTTGGAGGGCGTTCCCACGACGGTCGCGCTGCCGCTGCGACCGAACTGCACCTTGCCCCCGACGCGCAGCGCGGTGCCGGAGGAGCTCTGAGCCAGCACGCCGGTTCCCTTGGCCGAGTGCCCGCGCACGCCGTTGCCCGTTCCGAAGTTCGAGCCGTACACCCCGCTGGCGCCGGTGCCGGCGTCCCCCTGCACGCCGTTCGACCCCAGCCCCAAGCCGTAGACGCCGGTCCCACCTCCGGTCGCGTAGACGCCATAGTCCGTCCCCTCGGCGGAGACGCCGATGCCACCGGTCCCGGACCCGTTTCCGTGCACACCCACGACCCCCGCGCCGTCGACGCCGATGCTCGGTCCCGTCCCGGAGACGCCGATGCCGCCCTCTCCCTGCGATGTTCCGATCACGCCGGTATCGCCGCTGTTGGAGAACCCCTCGAGGCCGTCACCGTCCTGGGCGCGCCAGACGAGGCCGCCCCCCTGGCTGGTGACGCCCGTCGACCCACTCGTGCAGTTGGTGCTGCCGGGCGTGCACGATCCATTCGAGATGAACGAGCCGAGAACCAGGTCGCCGTCCACTCCCGCGAGCGCGACCCGCATCCCGACCGACGAGAACAGCACGACGGCGAGCGCCAGCAACGCCCCTGTCGCCGTGAAACGAACACGTGTGCGCACGATGTCTCCCCTCTCAGTTGACCAGCGGACGATGCACGCTGCCCCCTCGGGGTGAGCCCTGTCAAGGGCTCCCCGAGGTCTGGGTCACCGACGGCGGGACGTCGAGCTCGACCGAGCACGCGCCCTGAGAGGCCATGCGGACGCGAATGGGCGTCTCCGCCGTTGAACCTGGGTCATACTTGGGCGCCGACCGGCGACTCGCACGCGCCCGCGAAGGAGGAGGAGCAACGATGCCACTCTACCTATCGAGGTTCAGCTACACGCCTGAAACCTGGGCCAGGCTGATCGAAAACCCGGAGGACCGCCGTCAGGCCGCTCAGTCGTACATCGAGTCGGTGGGTGGGAAGCTCCACGGGTTCTGGTATGCCTTCGGCACACACGACGGCTACAACCTGTGGGAGGCGCCCGATAACGTCTCCATGGCGGCGGTGGCGCTGGCGATCACTGGCGGCGGTGCGCTGAGCTCGTTCGAAACGACGGTCCTCATAACGGTCGACGAAACGCTGGATGCCCTCCGCAGGGCCGCACAAGTCCGGTACCAAAAGCCCGGCGCGTAGCGGCTCGCCCCCGATCCCGCAAACCGTGGCCGTCTCGAGCGCCACCCGAAGGCGTATCGTTCTCTGGCCCGTGTCGAAGTTTTGGACGGGTGGTTCCGCCGATCTCGGCGATCGTCTCGTGAAGGGGGCCCGAGATGGCAACGGTCGTCCTGATCCACGGCGCTGGCGATGTCGGCTGGTACTGGCACCTGGTGGAGGCAGAGCTGCGGGAGCACGGCCACGACACCGTTGCGCCCGATCTCCCGTGCGACGACGACTCGGCCGGGCTTCCCGAGTACGCGGACACGGTGGTCGAGGCGATCGGCGTCCGTTCCAATCTTGTCGTTGTTGCCCAGTCGCTCGGAGGGTTTACAGCTCCCCTTGTCTGCGAACGGGTGCAGGTGAAGACGCTCGTCCTTGTCGCGCCCATGATTCCTGCGCCGGGAGAGGCGCCAGCGGACTACTGGACGAACACGAGGTACGAGGAGGAGGTGCGGGAGCGATTCGACGACGAGATCGCCCTCTTCTACCAGGATGTTCCGCCGCAACTGGCATCCGAGGCGTTGAAGCACGCACGGACCCAGTCGGAAGTTCGGATGGGGGAGCCGTCACCCCTCAGGAGATGGCCGGACGTGCCCACGCGGGTCCTGCTCTGCCGGGACGACCGCTTGTTCCCCGCTTCCTTCCTCCGTCGAATTGCCCGGGAGCGATTGGGGATCGTCCCGGACGAGATCGACGGCGGACACACTCCCGCGCTGAGCCGTCCGAGGGAACTGGCCGATCGTCTCGAGATCTACGCGGCCGAACAGGGCGTTGCCTAGAAACGGACGTTACGGCTGAGCATTACGCGGGAGAGCTTGGCAAAGCCACAAACCCGACAAAGTGCCCCTGGCAGGAGCTGTGGTGAAAATGCCTCCTAACGCTACGCGGCCGCCACGGGTTCGATCGTGACGTCGTAGCCGAGGGCTCGGAGTTGGCGGACGAGCCTGTTCGCGTGTCGTTCGGGGTTGTGGCGGTGGACGAAGTAGTCGGCGCCGAGGTCGGCGTAGGGCTCACCGCGGTCCAGAATGTGGAAGGCGGCGACCAGGATGGAGTGCCCGACGGCGACGGTCGCCTTGTTCGCCCCCCGTCGCCCCTTCAGCCGGTGGTACTGGGCCGACAGGTACGTCCCCTTGGACCTCGCCGCGGCCCGCGCGGACTCGGTGAGCGCCGAGCGGAGCCACTTCGATCCCTTGCGGGTCTTGCCGGAACGGTGCTTGCCGGCCGACTCGTTGTTGCCGGGGCACATCCCGGCCCACGAAGCGAGACGAGCCGAGGATCCGAACCTCCCCATGTCCACGCCGATCTCCGCGATCATTAGCTCGGCGGTGCGCTGCTGGACCCCGGGAATGCTCCGGAGCATCTCAACGGCGAGCCCGAAAGGGGCGATCACCTGCTCGATCTCCGCCGACAGGTTCCCGATGGCCTCGTCCAGGAACTCCAGGTGGGAAAGGATCGTGCCCACGATGAGGGCGTGATGGGGTCCGAACCGCCCGGCCAAGGCCTGCTTCAGCTGGGGGATCTTCTTGCGAAGGACCCCCCGGGCGAGCTCGGAGAGGATCTCGGGGTCCCGCGTCCCCGCCACCAGGGCGGCAAGCATGTCCCGGCCGGAGGCGCCCAGGATGTCGGTGGCGACCGAGGACAGCTTGATCCCGGCGTCCTGCAGGACCTTGTCGAGGCGCTGGGCCTCCCTGGTCCGCTCCTCGATCTGGGCCTTGCGGTACCGGGTGAGGTTGCGGAGCTCCCGGATCTCCCGGGGAGGCACGAACGAGGGCCGGACCAAGCCGTGCTCCACGAGCTGGCAGATCCATTCGGCGTCGCGGACGTCGGTCTTGCGTCCCGGGACGTTGCGCAGGTGCCGGGCGTTCAGCACCCAGCACTCGAAGGCGTCCTCGAGCACGTAGTACACGGGCCGCCAGTAAATCCCGGTGGACTCCATCCCGGCGAGCGTCACCCCGTGGGCCACGAGCCAGTCCCTGAGGGCGAGCAGCTCCGTCGTGGTGGTCCCGAACGTGTGGACCTCCTGGGCCCGTTCCCCTGACGGACCCGGGAACCGCACGCACGCGGCCACCGTGTCCTTGTGCACGTCGAGGCCGGCGCATCGCTCCACGACCGTGTCCACGGCTCCTCCTTTCCTCGGCCGACACCGTCCGTCGCCCGGAGGAGCCTCATGTCATGGAGACTGTGGTTCGTGCTCGCAGCAACAGTTGTGGGTGCCCGAGGCTCCCGCGTCCCACTTACTCTCGGGTTCGCAACACCAAGCAATCCCGACGTCGCCGGACGACCGGCCCATTTTCATCCGGCTGTGGGTGGCGCGCCGAGCG
>DASWED010000030.1:0-44763 GCA_036394995.1 Actinomycetota bacterium | reverse complement strand
GGGTGAGCTGGCTTACGCGGATATGTCTGGACCGAGGGTGTGCACGATGCGACCCGATGGCACGGACCATCAACTCGTCGACGTCCAAGGGTCGACGTCTCCGCAATGGGATGCTGCCTGGTCGTCGGATGGGAGCCAGATGATCTACCGGGCTTCGGGTGAGGAGAGTTGCGGCTGCTCCGGCCTTTACATCGCGGATGCCGACGGGTCGAACGCGCGACGACTGATGGAGCACGGCGTCAACGCGGCCAGCCCAGACTGGTCACCCGACGGATCCACGATCGCGTTCGATGACGGAGACGGCGGCTCGGTGTTGACCGTGCAGGTCGACGGATCCGGTATCCAGAACCTCACTGGCTTCACGGAGGAGATCTACAGTGACGCCACGCCCACGTGGTCGCCTGATAGCGAGCGGATCGCGTTCGTCCGAGCCAGGTCAGGGGGACCATCGGAGCTGTGGATCATGAATGGCGACGGTACGGACAAGCACATGGTGGTGAGCGCCGACGAGGTGGGTGGTTCGGTGGCCGAGCCGGACTGGTCGCCGGACGGACGGCTCATCGCGTTCGAGGTTCGCAAGGGGTTCGACTCCACGATCTGGGCGTACGACGCTGTGCTACCCCTCGACGGCGACCCGAAGAACGAGCCGTTCCTCCTGGCAGGAGTCGACAGCGAGCGGAACTGGGCGCCCGAGTGGATCGGGGGCGGGGCCGAGGTCGCGTTCCTGCACCGCGGCGATTGGAGCGAGACCACGCACCTTCAGGCCGTCCGACTGGACGACGGGCGCATCCGGAGCCTGATCCCGGATTTCCCCGGGGACGACTTCTCGTTCCAGCCGCCGCCGGGGGGCGCGGGTGGCGCGTGCGTGGACCCGGGGCCGCCGGAGTTCATCTCGTGCAGCGAGGCGGTGCAGCGGGCCGCGTACGAGGGTGGGACGCAGGGCTCCAGGGTGGAGGCGACGCTCGTGCAGGACGACTCGGGGCGGTGGGTGTGGGCGGTGCGGTACGTCGACGTCCACGCCGACGACGGCAGTCAGCCGCCGGAGCCGGTCCTGCAGGATTGGGTCATGGAGATCGACGCGCGGACCGGGAAGTTCGCCGGCGAGCACCCGGTGGGGCCCGCGGTCAGCGACCCGAACCCGCTTCCGGAGCAGAGCCCAGCGTGAACCTGACGGCGGTCCCTCCCTCGGGGCCGCTCTCGGCGGAGATCGTCCCGCCGTGGGCCTCGACCAGGCTCTTGGCGATGGCCAGGCCCAGCCCGGCGCCACCGGAGTCGGAGGACTTCACGAACCGGTCGAACACGTGGGGGAGCGCCTCGGGTGGGATGCCCGGGCCGGTGTCGCTGACCGCGAACGCAACCGCACCGTTCTGAGCGGGCTCGGCGGTCACCGTGACCGAGCCGCCCGACGGCGTGTGTCGTACGGCGTTCGCCACGAGGTTCGACAGCACCTCGCCGACCCTGACGGGATCGACCTCGAGCACCGGGAGGCCGTTCGCCGCCCCGTCCTCCAGCCGGACGCCCTTCTCCTCGGCCCGGGAACGGAACGCGGCCACGGCGTCCGCCACCAGGTGGGCCGGGTCCGCCGGCTCCCGGTGCAGCTTCAGCGCCCCGGCCTCCGCGGTCGACAGGATCTGGAGGTCGTCGAGGAGGCGGGCCATGACCCGCGTGGTCTCGAGGAGCGGCTGAAGGTGCTCCGGGTCCGCCGGGTACAGGCCGTCCAGCATCCCCTCGGTGTTCCCCAGGATCACCGACAGCGGCGTGCGGAGCTCGTGGGCCACGTCGGCCAGGAGGTTCCGGCGGCGGTCCTCGTCGGACCCCAGCCGTTCGGTCATCTGGTTGAACGAACGGGCCAGACGCCGCATCTCGCGAGGGCCCCGTTCGGTGACCCTGACCGCGTAGTCGCCGCCGGCCACCCGGTCGGCCGCCTCCATCACGTCGGAGAGCGGCACGGCCATCCGCCGGATGGACCGGCCCAGGGCGATCAGGCCCACCAGCAGCAGCAGGCCGAGGATCGCGGCGAGCGGGTACAGGCCGCGGTGCCGTCCCAGCCCGAAGATCCCCGAGACGACCGCCACGGCCAGCCCGGTCGTCATGAACAGCAGGAACCACACCGCCGCGACCGTGAGCCCGACTCGCCGGATGGCGCGCCGCCGCGATCCGTGCCACCCTCCTGGGCCGCGCCCGGTTCCCCGTTCGGGCGGGAACGGCTCTCCCTCCGGCCACCACGGCGGGCGGAACGGCGGTCCCCGGCGGCTACTCCAGTCAGGCATCGGCGAACCGGTAGCCCACGCCGTGGACGGTGAGCAGGTAGCGGGGGCGCCCCGGGGTCGGTTCGATCTTGCGGCGGATGTTCTTCACGTGGGCGTCGATCGCGCGTTCGTATGACTCGAACGCCACCCCCCGGATGGCCTCCAGCAGCTGCGACCTGGTGAACACGCGGCCGGGCTCCCGGACCAGCGTGGCCAGGAGCTCGAACTCGGTGGGGGTGAGGTCCACCGGGCGGCCGTCGATGGCGACGCGCATGCGTGGGAGGTCCACCTCGACGCCCGCCGCCCGCAGCACCTCGGGCCCTCCCGTCCGGACCGCCTCGGTCCGCCGGAGCACCGCGCGGATGCGGGCCACCAGCTCGCGCGGGCTGAACGGCTTCACGACGTAGTCGTCGGCCCCGAGCTCCAGGCCGGCCACCCGGTCCGCCTCGCTTCCCCGCGCGGTGAGCATGACGATGGGCACCGTGGAGCGCCGCCTGATCTCGCGGGTCACGTCCAGTCCGTCCCGGCCGGGGAGCCCGAGGTCAAGCACGACCAGGTCCGGCTTCGACCCGCGGGCGCTGGCCAGCGCGGCCGTGCCGTCCCCGGCCACGATCACCTCGAACCCGGCGTCCTCGAGGTAGTCGCGCACGAGCCGCGCGATCTTCATCTCGTCCTCCACGACCAGGATGGTCCTCACAGGTTCTCCCGCAACTCGACGGATCCAGCGTGACGAAGGGGCGGGTCGGAGGCAACCTGCTCGCCCGGCCCGCCCCTCGTCGAGGTGGCTCGCTCCGCGCCGCTATGCCGTGGTGGGAGGTCCGCCCCCGCCTGAGCCCGAACCGGACGTCTGGCCCGACTCCTGCTCGTGCAACCGGCGGTGCAGGTCCTCGACGCCGCCGGGTCCCCAGGGCCCGGGACCCCAGTGGCCGTAGCCGCCGCCCGGCCCCATCGCCGCCCACCGGCGGCGCCTGGCCCCGACGATGGCGAAGATCCCGATGATCACCAGCGGGAAGATCAGGATCCCGAACGGGAATCCCCCGTAGTACCCGTGGTCGATCACCCGGACGACCTCGCCGGACCTCCCGGCCTGGTCCAGCCCGTGGTTCACGCCCGCGTGGTAGGCACCGACCCCGATGCCGATCCCCGCGGCGATCACCAGGAGCGTCACTCCGATCACCATTCCCCGTCGCATCTCGTCCTCCTTCTCTCTTCCGATGGACGGCCTTCTCACCACCGATGCTGGCATCGAGGTGTGAAGGAGTCGTGAATCCGCCGGGGAGGGATCGTGAGCGGGCCTACAGGTTTCGGCTTTGTTCCCTCCCTGAACGGGTGAGGTGCAGGATGCGGCCGTGACGGGTGCCCGCGAGCGGATCGAACGGCTCTACCGGGAACAGGGAGACCGCGTGTGGCGCGCGCTGTTCGCGTACGGCGGTGACCGCGAGGTGGCGAGCGACGCCGCCGCCGAGGCGTTCACCCAGGCGCTGGCGCGCGGAGACGCCATCCGCTCGCCGGAGGCGTGGGTGTGGCAGGCGGCCTTCCGGATCGCGGCCGGCGAGCTGAAGCGCCGCCGCAGAGCGGCGCCCGTGGTGAGGGAGGGCGCGTACGACCTGCCGGAGCCACTGGATCATGTGTTCGCTGCGATGCGCCGCCTCTCGCCGAACCAGCGAGCGGCAGTGCTGCTGCACGACTACGCCGACCGGCCCACCGACGAGGTCGCGGTGGCCCTGGGCGTGACCAGGGCTACCGTCCAGTCCATTTGAGCCAGGGCCGGCGCCGGCTGAGACGACTGCTGGAGGACACCGATGCCTGACCGACGCAACCTGAAGAGCCTGGACCGCCTCGACGCGCCCGACCTGTGGCCGGAGATCGAAGGCCGCGAGCCGGGACGCCCCGTCTCGCTGGCACCCTCCCCGCTGAGGCGGGTCGGGACCGCGCTGCTGGCCCTGGCCATCGCCGCCGGAGCCATCACGCTCGCCGTGGTCGCCTTCGGCGGCGGGAAGGGATCGGCCCCGGTGGCCACCTCGCCGTTCGCCCCCGAGACCACGTCCGCCGTCCCCCGTCCGGAGAACGGCGACGTGCTCGTCTATGCGCGCCCGGGGCCGGACGAGACCGTGCAGCTCTTCGTGGTCCCGGCGGACGGCGGCGAGCCCAGGCAGCTCACACACGTGGACGGCACCGTCGTTCGTGCCGCCGTCTCCCCCGACGGGTCGCTCGTGGCCTACGCGGCGGCGGTGGAGCACGGAGCGGACGTCCGCACGATCCGGTGGGACGGCACGGACGACCGTCTCGTCTGCGCGGGCTGCGCCAACTACACGGCGTTCGCCGGTTCCGGCGGGGAGAGCGGGATTTCCGTCGGCGACCGGACGAATGCATTCGCCTTCCTCCCCGACGGCCGGCTCGTCGTCGCGTTGTTCGACGCCAGCGGTGTGGCCATCCGGGAGGGCGACCGCGTGATCGCCAGCGCGGCCGGCGAGCGCGGCACCCTGGACTCGGAGATCGCGATCGCGCCGGACGGCTCGTCGGTGGTCTGGCGGCGCCAGCATCCTGGGACGAAGCCGGCGGACGCCCGCCCCGATCTCGACGGCCTGTACCTGCTCGATGCGGCCACCGGCGAGACCCGGCAGCTCACCTCGCAGGACGGTCCACCGTTCACGTACGACCCGGACTCCGAGCCGGCGTGGTCGCCGGATGGGCAGTGGATCGCGTTCGTCCGGGGGATCGCGTCCTTCGGGCCGGGTGGGCTGGAGACCGGCCGGACGTACGGGATCTGGGTCGTGCGCCCGGACGGGAGCGACATGCACGCGGTGACGACGACCAAGTCGGAAACCGTCTACCCGATGACACCCGCGTGGTCGCCGGACGGCCGGTCGATCGCCTACGTCGTCGTCGACCGCGGACGAACAGAGGTGCACGCGATCGAGGCGGACGGGACGGGTGACCGGACCGGCGTGTCGTTCTCCTGCCCCGACGCCGACACCGCGTGCGGCCCCGCTCGAGGAAGCTTGTCCTGGTCACCGGACGGAACGAGCCTGTTGTTCGGGATCGAGGAGACCGTGCAGGCACCCGCCGACAGCTATGTGCTTCCCAGCGGGACCTATGTCGTCAATGCCAACGGGTCGGCCCTGCATCAAGTTGGCGCGTCGCTGGGCGACTCTCGACCCGTCGGGTGGGCCCCCGCTGCCCCCGAGCCCACCGCGGGGTCCTGAGCAGGGATCAGCAGCCGTGCTCGATGAGGCCGGCCGAGCCGATGTTGTGGTCGGCCGTGCCGACGGCCCAGACGTTCGTCGCCGTCACCGCGTCGACCCCGAAGAGGCGGTTGTTCTTCGTCCCGGAGTTGGGGCTCTGGATGACGTGCCACGAGCCGTTCGAGAAGTGCGCGATCAGGGTTCGGCGGACAAACTTGTCGTTCTCCCACTCACCCACGGCCCACACGTTCGTCGCCGACAGCGCGGTCACGTCGTTGAACAGGCTGATGTTCTCCGTGGTTCCCGGGGTCGGGCTCCCCACGACCTGCCATCCCGACCCGGTGTTGCGCATGGTGAGGGTCTTGAGCGCGGCGGTCCCGGAGAGGGTCCCGGCCGCCCACTGCGCGGACCCGCTCGGCGTCGACACCCCGATCAGGTCGGCGCCGGCGCCTGCCGAGCTCGGCACGACATCGCGAGTCCACTTCTGGCCGTCCCACCGCTCGATGAGCGCCCTGCTGTCGCCCGCGACGCCGCTGTGCCCCATGGCCACGACGTTCGACCCGGAGATGGCCGAGACGTCCTGGAGGTCGCCGCCGTTGGCGAGGGAGGCCCCCTTGACGGCCACCCACTTCGAACCGTTGTAGTGGAGGATCAGCGTCTTGCTGCCCGGCCGGCCGTTCGACCCGACGGCCCAGATGTTCGACGCGGAGACCGCATCGATCCCCTTGAGGAAGTTGCTCTGCCCCGACAGCGGATTGGGGCTCGGCACCACCCACCACTTCGTCCCGTTCCAGTGCTCGATGAGCGTCCGCTCGAACCCCCCGGAGGACGGGAAGTAGTAACCGACGGCCCACGCGTTCGACGGTGAGATGACCGTCACGTCGTACAGCTCGGTGATGGAACCCTTGTCTGGCGCCGGCACGATGTTCCACTTGTTGCCGTTCCAGTGCAGGATGAACGGCTTGCCGGCGGCCTCTCTGCTCCCCACGGCCCAGATGTTGCTGCCGGAGAGCGCGTCGATCCCGTAGAGCTGGTCGAACGGCGTCCCGGCGGAGCTCGGGTGGCCGACGATGTCGAAGTCGCATCCCGCCGCGCGGGCGGGGGTGGGGCCGGCGACCAGGAGGGTCCAGGCTGCCAGGGAAGCGACCGCCACGAACCGGCGGATATGGGTCGTTCTCCTCATGACGGGTCCCACCACAGGGTCGTGAGGGGCTGCTCGCGGTTGCCGATGAACCAGCGATCGTCGCCGGAGGTCCACAGGCGGTCGCCCAGGGCCTCGGCGACCTCGTCGTCGCGGTCGTGCGTCAGACACAGCATCCGGCGGGCCGAGGCGATCGCTGCGTCGCGCGGCCCGACGCCCCGGCGGGGCAGGAGCCAGTCCTCCCGACGTACGTGGATCCCGGCCTCTGCCAGAGCCTCCTCCGCATCGTCCGAGGTGGGGCCGTCGGGGCGCTCCAGCGACCAGAACCGCATCCACAGGTCGTTCATCCAGGCTCGGGGATGCTGCGCGGTCATCTCCACCACCGCCCGTCCGCGGGCGTGGTCGGACAGCGCCCGCGCGAACGCCTCCAGGTCCGGCGCGTTGTACACGACGTGGTGGCACACCACGACGTCGGCGGCCTCCGCCGACCCCGCGTCGTCCGGCCACGAGCCGCGCACCGCCGCATGGGCCACGCCCGCGCGGGCGGCCAGCTCCTCGAAGGCCTCCAGCATCCGTTCCGACGGGTCGAACGCCGTGACGAGGCCCGCCGGCGGCACCAGCGCCAGCGAGGCCGCCCCGGCCCCCGAGCCCACGTCGAGCACCGACCCCCCGTCCGGCAGCGCTTCCAGGGCCACACGGGCCGAGGGCGACGGTGGGTCGGTTCCCGCCCGCTCCGCCCGGGCCCGGAACGGCTCCACCGGGAATCCCCACGGCGACTCCGGCGCCCGCGCCAGGATCTCCTCGGGCAGGGCCCAGGCCTCGAGCTGGGCCGCCCACCGCTCGAGCGCGGTCACTCCGACGGCGACGTCTCCACCGGACTCGGTCCGGAGCCCTCGAACATTCCCTGGTGCTGCGCCCGGAGGACCTTCTTGTCGAACTTCCCGACGCTCGTCTTCGGGATCTCGCTCACGAACTCCATGCGCTCGGGCAGCCACCACTTGGCGAACTGCGGCGCGATGAACTCGATGAGCTCCTCCTGCGTGGCCTCGGCCCCCGGCTTCAGGACCACGCAGGCCAGGGGCCGTTCGCTCCACCGTTCGTCGGGGACCGCGATCACCGCCGCCTCCAGCACCGCCGGATGCCCCATCAGCGCCGACTCCAGCTCGATCGTCGAGATCCACTCGCCGCCGGACTTCACCAGGTCCTTGGTCCGGTCCACCAGCTGCAGGAACCCGTGCTCGTCCACCACCGCCACGTCGCCGGTCCGGAGCCACCCGTCCACGAACTGTTCCACCGGCGCGTCCGGCCGGTAGTACGCGGACGCCACCCAGTTCCCCTTGACCTGGACCTCGCCCATCGTCTTGGAGTCCCACGGCACCTCGTCGCCGGTGGCCACGTCCATCACCCGCACCCGGATCCCGGGCACCACCACGCCCTGCTTGGCCCGGACCCGGATCCGCTCGGCCTCGGGGAGGTCGGCGTGTGCCGGGGTCAGGCGGGACAGCGACGCCAGCGGGCCGGTCTCGGTCATGCCCCACCCCTGCCACACCTCGACCCCGTGCTTCGCCCCGAACGCCTCGATCATCGACCGGGGCACCGCGGCCCCGCCGGCCGTGACGGCGCGGAGCGAGGACAGGTCCACCGGGCGCTGTTCGAGGTGCTGCAGCATGCCGATCCACACGGTCGGCACGCCCGCCGTGAACGTCACCCGCTCGGTCTCGATGAGCTCGGCCAGGGCCGCCGGGTCCGCGCTGTACTGCCCCGGGAACACCAGCTTGGCCCCCGCCATCGCCGCGGCGTAGGGCAGGCCCCAGGCGTTCGCGTGGAACATCGGCACCACGGGCATCACCACGTCGTTCGGCTCGATGGCCAGCACGCCGGCCTGGTTGGCCATGAAGGCGTGCAGGACCATCGACCGGTGCGAGTACACGACCCCCTTGGGGTTTCCGGTGGTGCCGGAGGTGTAGGCCATCGAACAGGCGTCGTTCTCGTCGAGCTCCGGCCAGTCGAGCTCCGGCGACGCGCCCTCCAGCAGCTCCTCGTAGTCGAGGGCATCCGCCGGGGCCTCGGAGGCCGTCGAGCCCATCACGATGACCCGCTCCACGGTCTTCAGCCCGGGGAGGACCTTCTCGAACACGGGCAGCAGGGACTCGTCGACGAACACCACCCGGTCCTCGGCGTGGTTCGCGATCCACGCCACCTGCTCGGGGTGCAGCCGGATGTTCAGCGTGTGCAGCACCGAGCCCATGCACGGCACCGCGAAATACAGCTCGAGGTGCCGCCAGGAGTTCCAGGCGAACGAGCCCACCCGGTCGCCGGGCCCCACCCCGAGTTCCCGGAGGGCGTTCGCCAGGCGGGCGCACCGCTCGCCGAGGTCGGCGTAGGTCTCGCGGTGCATCCCCTCCGGGGTCCGGGTGGCGATCTGCCCCCGAGGGGCCAGGGTCCGGGCCCGTTCCAGGATGCGGGTGAGGATCAGGGGGTCCTGCTGCATGAGACCGCGCATGGATGGCATCGTCCCTCCCGCGGTTGGTGGGTGCGGGTGGGGCGATTGTAGGCTCGGCGCCGCTCCCGCGCTCGCCGCCCTCGATCCCCTCGAATTGGCCCACAAAGTGGAACCGCCGGAGCCCGAGGGCCCCAGCGGTTCCACATCGACCATAAGGCCTCCCGCCGGTCCGGTCAAGCCGAGATCCGGCTCTTGTCACTCTTTCCCGGCGCGCCGCTCGGCCCGGCCGGCGAACCGGGACTTTGCCTCTGGCGTTGACGCGGGATTGGGCCTACCATTGCCCCAATGAACGAGGAGAGCCTCCGGCGGGCCAATGCGTTCCTCTCCGCAGTTGCGGAACATGTCCAGCCGGGCGACACCCTGACTGAGTCCCCAGCAGACGTCGGCAAGCGCATTGGCCTGCCCGATGCGCTGTCGGCCGCCCGAGCCGTGCGGGCGCTGCTGGCCCGCAAGCGTCTGGAGGTCTCGGGCGGCACGTACCGCCTGCTCGACGCCAGGCCCGTGGACCCCGGTGAGCCAGAGGCCATCCCCCGGCGCCCCCGGGCCCGGAAGCCCGCCGCCGCGCGGACCAGGGAGCGGGCCGGGGCCGCGGAGCCCGGTCGTCCCACCTACAGCGAGGTGGGACGGGCCGCCATCGACCGGCTCATCGATCTGGGCCGGGAGGCAGGCACGCTCCGGGGCAACCTGCGGACCCTCCGCGAGGAGGCTCGGGAGGCCCGGGAAGCCAAGGACGAGGCGGAGCGCCGGGCCCACAGCCTGGCGGCTCGGGTCAAGGATCTCGAGGGCAAGCTCGAGATGGCGGAGTCGAATCTCCGCACGATCCTCACCGCCGCCCGGGGGTCGGCCCGCACCGAGCAGGTGGGCGATGCGGAGATGGACGCCATCCTGTCCGTCCTCCGCGGCAGCGGGGGCGCGCAGAGCGCCGACGGCGAGGAGCCCTAGGCTCCTGCCTCCCGGCGCGTTCGCGCCGTGCTAGGGTTTCCCCGGGCGTTCGATCAGCTCGCCGCCCACATCCCGCGAACGGCCGACCGCAGTACCGTGCCCGGCTCGGCTTCGGGGGGCTCCGAAGGAGGTGAACGCGATGATGCAGGAGGAAGCCAGACCGGTCTGGGACGGCCGGATCGGCGACACCACGTTGCGGGTCGAGGTCCAGTCGAACGGCCGCATCGTCGCGTTGTGGCGGGCCAAGGCCGGTGGGGACCGGCGGGTCGTGGTGAACACCGTGGAGGAGCTGGAGCGCTCGGTGCTGTTCCAGCTCATGATCACGGCACCTCCCCACCAGGCCGGGATCCCCGCCGAGATCAAGAAGGCCGTGGACGACGCCCGCGTGGGTCTCCCGGACCCCACCACCATCCCCCGGGCACCGCGCCGGAAGCGTCCGCCGCGCCGGCCGGGCCCGCGCCCCCGCCGCCGCCGCTAGCGCGAACGGCCGCTAGGCCAGCTTGCCGGCCCGCTTCGGCCGGGCGATCGCCGCACCGAGCACCAGCAGCGCGATGAGCGCGACCAGGGCCACCGGGATCCGCCACGCGGTGCTCGACCCCGCGGTCGATGCCGAGGCTCCCGCCGCCGCAGCGACCGGGTCCTGCTTCGGGACGCCGAGGTGGTGGAGGAACCGCATCAGGTCCTGGGCCATGGTCCCGTGCGCGTGGAACCAGCCGTGGTTCGCCTCCTCCACCATGAACACGCCATTGTTCGAGGCCTGGGTGAACGTCCACGGCCCGCCCGGCGCGAACGGGTAGATCGACTGGTGCACGGCACGGGCGCAGCACTCGCCGGCGAAGTAGGTCACGTGGTACACGGGGCCGAGCACCCCGACGTCCTTCGGGGCCGGGCTGTCGTAGTAGTGCCCGCATCCCCAGCACGGGATGAGCGCTCCGGTGAGGCTCGCGAGCCGCCAGAACGGCGTGGTCTCGAGCGGCGTCATCGGATCGGCGCCGCGCACGTGGACGGTGCCCATGGCGGCTCCCGGACCGCCCATGCCGCTGCCGCCCGAACCGTTCGAACCACCTCCGCCGGGTCCACCCGAACCGCCGCCGGGCAGGCCGGGCCCGGTGATGATGGCCCCCACCGGCTGGCCCTCGCCCTTCGCCAGGGCCGGCGCCGACGCCGCCAGCACCGCCCCCACCGTCATCGCCACGACCACCACGAACGTCCGCCGCATGACGCCTCCTCCGGCTCGATCTTGCCCCCTCTGGTACGCGCCGTCCGGCGGAAGGGTTCCGTGAACGGGTTCCGGTGGTCGGACCGGACGCTGTCAGGCCGGCTTGCCGGCCCGGCGTGGTCTCGCCGTCGCCGCGCCGAGCACCAGCAGGGCGATGAGCCCTGCCAGCCCTGTCGCGATCCGCCAGCCGCCGGTGGCCGGTTGGCGCACGGCCGACGGCGCCGCGGAACCGGCGGGCCCCAGCATCGGGTCCTTCCTCGGCACGCCGAGGCGATGCAGGATGTCCAGGAGCGCCGCGCCCCGGAACCCCGCCAGGTGCAGCCATCCGGTCCGGACCAGGGGCAATCCATTCCGGCCGTCGCCGAAGAAGGCTGCACGATGGGCCCGCTCCAAGTCGACCCATGGCCCGCCCGGGGCGAAGGGGTAGATGGCTTGCACGGCGGACTTCGTGCAGCACCGCCCGGCCAGGTAGACGACCCGGTATGCCGGCCCCAGCCGGGAGAGGTCATGGGGTGGCGTTGTGTCGAGCCCCGTCAGGCACCCCAGGCACCGCCCGGTGAACGCGAGGGACGCACCGGCCAGCTGCCAGAATGCGGCGCTCTGCTCTGGATCGTCCCTCACGACGACGTCGATCGTGCCGATCGAGTCCTCTCCGGCCGACCCGCCGTTGCCGGAAACCCCGCCCGAGCCGGGCCCGGATCCGCCGGTGTGGAGCCCCGGTCCGGTGATCGTCATCCGGAGGCGCATGCCCCTGCCTTCGCCCTTCGCAGACGCCGGGGCCGCCGACGCGACCAGCACGGCACCCACCACCGCCACCACGACCGACACAGCGATCCGGCGCATGACCGCCTCCTTCCGCTCCATTGTGCTCTCATTGGATACGCGGCGCCGACCGGGATTGTTCCGCGGGAGTCCCGAGGTGTTTGGAGCTCTCAGCCGGTCGAGCCGGAGCGGGACTCCCACGCCTCGGGGTTGAGGAGGGTGGGGGGGCGCCGGCCCTCGAGGGCGGCGACGAGGTTGTCGGCGGCGAGCAGGCCCATGGCCTTGCGGGTGTCCACCGTGGCGCTCCCCAGGTGGGGGACGATCACCGCGTTCGGCGCGTCCAGCAGGTCGGGATGGACCTCCGGCTCCTTCTCGAACACGTCGAGGCCAGCGGCGAAGATCTCGCCGTCGCGGAGCGCCGCGGCCAGCGCGGCCTCGTCGATGACCGGCCCCCGGGACGTGTTCACGAGCACCGACGTCGGCCTCATGGCCCGGAACTGCTCCGGTCCGAACAGGTGGCGGGTCTCCGGCGTGAGCGCCACGTGGATCGAGATGAAGTCGGCCTGGGCGAGGAGCTCGTCGAACTCGAGGTACTGCGCGCCGAGCTCGCGTTCGATCTCCTCGGGAGGGCGGTACAGGTCGTAGTACACGATGCGCATGCCGAACCCCATCGCCCGCCGGGCCACGGACTGCCCGATCCGGCCGAATCCCACCACCCCCAGGGTCCGGTCGTGGACGTCCTGGCCGAGCATCATCTGCGGCCCCCAGATCCACGGGATCCGCGACCGCAGGAACCGGTCGCCCTCCGGGACCCGCCGGGCCGCCGCCATCAGCAGGGCCCAGGCCGTGTCGGCGGTGGTCTCGGTGAGGACCTCGGGCGTGTTCGAGGCCATCACCCCTCGGCGGGTGCACTCCTCCACGTCGATGTTGTCGAACCCAACCGCGTAGTTCGCGACGATCACGAGGTCCGGCGCGGCGTCCAGGAACTCGGCGTCGACCCTCTCGGTGAGCAGGGTCACGGCGCCGCGCTTGCCGGGGAGCCGCCGCAGGAGCTCGTCGCGGGGGATGGCCCACTCCTCGTCCCAGACGTCGGCGTCGCAGCGGGCCCCGATGGCCTCCATGGCCGATCGGGGGAGCCGGCGGGTGACGAGGACCGGCCAGCGCTCGCCGGTCACGGTTCCGTTCGCCCCGTCGCGCCGTCGCCGCTCACGCGGTGGGCTGTCCGGCCGGCTGCAGCTCGGGCAGCGAGGCCTCCATGGCCTCCAGCGCATCCCGGAGGTTCTGGATGGAGTTCGCGTAGGAGAGGCGGAGGTACCCCTCGCCGTACTGCCCGAACGCGGTCCCGGACAGGCAGGCCACCCCGGCGTGCTGCAGCAGGTGCGCCTCCACCTCCTTCGAGGTCGCCCCCAGCTCCCGGATCGAGGGGAACACGTAGAACGCGCCGTCGGGCATGACGCACGACACCCCGGGGATCGAGTTGAGGCCCTCGACCACCAGATCCCGGCGCTGACGGAACTCGGCCACCATCTCCTCCACGGGCTCCCATGGCCCGGTGAGCGCCGCGAGGGCGGCGTGCTGGCTGAAGGCCGACGTGCACGACACGGAGTTGATGACCATCCGCGTCACCGGCTCCACCAGGTCCGGCGGGAACACGCCGAGTCCCAGCCGCCACCCCGTCATCGCGAACGTCTTCGACCACCCGTCGAGGAGCACGGTCCGCTCGGCCATGCCGTCGATGTCGAGGATCGACGTGTGCGGCCCGTCGTAGCGGTCCGCCCAGTACACCTCGTCGGACAGCACCACCAGGTCCGGGTGGGCCCGAACGACCTCCGCCACCCGCTCCAGCTCCTCGCGGGTCATGGCGCTCCCACACGGGTTGTGGGGGGTGTTGAGGATGACCAACCGGGTCCGGTCGGTGACGAGCGAGGCCAGCTCGTCGGGATCCATCCGGAACCCGTTCTCCTCTCGCAGCGGAGCCGGGACCGGCGTGGCCCCGGCGAACTGCGTGATGGACTCGTACATGGGGAAGCCGGGGTCGGGATACACGACCTCGTCGCCCTCCTGGCATAGGACCATGATCGTGTAGAACATCACCGGCTTCGCGCCGGGCATCACCACGACCTGGTCCGCCCGGCACTCCAGGCGGCCCTTGCGTCCCAGGAACTCGGCCACCGCCTCGCGGAGCTGCGGGATCCCCGGCGCCGGAACGTAGTGTGTCTGGCCCGAACGCAGGGCCTCCACCGCGGCGTCCACGATGTGCGCGGGCGTATCGAAGTCGGGCTCGCCGATCTCGAGATGGATCACCTTACGACCGGCGGCCTCCAGTGCCCTCGCCCGGGCGAGGACCTCGAAGGCCGACTCGGTCCCCAGTCGTCCCATCCGGTCGGCGAGGCGCATCTCGCCGGGACGCTACGACCCGGCGAGAGCACGCGTCAACTGCGGGAGACCCCCGCCACCCGGGCCCTTCGGCCCGTGCCGCTACGACGTGATCGAGAAGGCCTTCGACCGGGTGACCTTGCTCCCGTTCTCGCCCACGAAGGTGATCTTCAGCGTGTAGGTCCCGGCGTTCGCGGGGTTCCGGATCAGCTTCACGTGCGAGCTCGACGAGGTCTTGTTGATCGTCGCGTGGAACTGGAACGGAGGGCAGGTGGCGTCGTTCGGCGCGATGGCCCCGGTCGCCTTCCAGCCGTTCGTCGGGTTGCCCTTGATCTTCAGGTCGATCGTGGTGACCGGGTGGAGGTCCACCACCCACACGGCGTAGACGCCGGCGTTCTTCTCGGCCTGGGTCCGGTTCCGTTCGACGATGTTCACGTTCACGGTCTCGGTGGTGCTGCAGGCCGGGGCCAGCGCGATCGTGATGGACCCCTGGCCCAGCTTCTCGCCGTCGTCGATCGCCGAGTCCGGCGGGAGCTTGAAGCCGTGCGGGATGGCCAGGATCACCTTGGCCAGCTCCTCCTCGCCCTGGTCCTGCTTCACGCCGACGGTCAGGGTGGGGTTCGCGTTCACGAGCTTGGTGCTGAGCGCGAAGGTCGCCGTGGGTGTGAAGTTCGCGGCCCAGGCCGGGACGGCCAGGGCCAGGACCACGGCCGCGACGCCGAGCGCGAGCATCCTCGGTCTCATGCGCTGCCTCCTGCGGGCTGGGGGCGCCGTGTGGCGCGAACGATACCCTTCGCGCGTTTCGCCAAACGACTCACGGGGAACAAGCACGCTGGCCGAACGAATCGAGGGGGATCCACCGAGGTTTCCGATGTTGTCCGCTGCCCGACCCTCTTCCCGAACGCGCGTCTTCCCGGCCCAGCCCAGGGCCCTGTTCGACGTGCGGACGTTCCTCCGGGAGCTGTGCCGCGAGGAGGGCGTGGACGGCGGCGCGGCCGACGACATCGTGCTGGCGGTATCCGAGGCCTGCGCCAACGCGGTGGTCCACTCCGGGAGCGCCGTCTTCCGCGTGGGCTGGCGGATCCGACCGGATCGCGTCGAGGTTTCGATCGGCGACCAGGGGCGGTTCGTCCGGAAGGTCCCGCTCCCCGAGCTCGAGGGACAGGGCGGGCACGGCATCCCGCTGATGACCGCGCTGATGGACGAGGTCTCGGTTCGCCGGGGCACGTCCCGGCGAGGGACGGAGGTCCGACTGACCAAGCGGCTCGAACGGGTGGGGACTCGGGCGGCCCTCAGACCTGCAGGGACACCAGCTCGAACCTGAGCCCGTCCACCAGCCCGAGGTCGGTGACCTTCAGCTCCGGGATCACCGACAGGGCCAGGAACGACAGCGCCATGAACGGCGATCGGAGCGTGACGCCGCAGTCCAGTGCGGCGCCCTCCAGCGCCATGCAGGCCCCCGCCACCCGATCGCGAGGTTCCAGCGACATCAGCCCGCCCAGCGGGAGGGCCACCTCGGCCAGGACCCGGCCGTCCCGAACCATCACCTGGCCGCCGCCGAGCTCCTGGAGGCGCGCGGCCGCCGCGGCCATGTCCCGGTCGTTCGACCCGACCAGCATCACGTTGTGGGCGTCGTGCGCGACGGTCGAGCCCAGCGCCCCCTCGCGCAGGCCGAACCCCCGGACCAGCCCGATCCCGATCCGGCCGCTCTCGCGATGCCGTTCGGCCACGGCGATCTTGGCCAGATCCCTGGATGGATCGGCCACCACCGCGCCGTCGCGCACGAGGGGCTCCGCGGTGAGCGAGCCGGTCACGATCTGCCCGGCCTTGACCTCCATGACCCGGATCAGGTGGCCGTTCGAGCCGGCGGGGATCCGGAGGGCCCCCTCGGTCACCGGGGCCGCGTGCATCGTGTGGAGCATCCAGTCCGGGACCTCCGGCGTGGGGAACTCGGCCACCCGCTCGCCGTCGAAGGCCAGCCGGCCCCGCTTCCACACGCGGGTCGGGCGGAACTCCTCGAGGTCCTTCAGGGCCACCACGTCCGCCAGGTAGCCGGGGGCCACCGCTCCGTGCCCCCGGAGGCGGTGGTACCTCGCGGGGTGGAGCGTGGCCATGGTCACGGCCTGCTCGGGCGGGCACCCCAGGGCCACCGCCCTGCGCAGGGCGTTGTCGATGTGGCCGTCGCGCAGGAGGTCGTGGGGCTCCCGGTCGTCGGTGACCAGCATGCAGCTCTCCGGACCGTGCTCCAGGACCAGCGGGAGCAAAGCCTCGAGGTTCCGGGCGGCGGAGCCCTCGCGGATCATGATCCACATCCCCAGGCGCCGCTTCTCCAGCGCCTCCTCCAGCCGGGTGCATTCGTGGTCCGACTGCACGCCGGCGGCGAGGTAGGCGTTGAGCCCGGCGCCGGTCAGCCCGGGGGCGTGGCCGTCGACGTGCCGGGTTCCCGCGGCCTCGATCTTGGCCAGGGCTTCGGGGTTCCCGGCCACCACCGCCGGGAAGTTCATCATCTCGGCCAGCCCGATGATCCTGGGGTTCGCCTCGAAGAGCGCGGTGATGTCGCGGGCGTCGAGGGTGTGGCCGGAGGTCTCGAGGGCGGAGGCCGGGACGCAGGACGAGGCCATCGCGTACATGTCGATCGGCGCGCCCTCGCCCAGCGCCAGCAGGGCCAGGATCCCCCTCGACCCCAGCACGTTCCCGACCTCGTGCGGGTCCAGCACGACGGTGGTGGTGCCGTGGGGGAGGGCGGCCCGGGCGAACTCGGCCGGGGTGAGCTTGGTGGACTCGACGTGCATGTGCCCGTCGATGAAGCCGGGGACGAGGATCATCCCGTCGACGTCGTGCGTGACGGCGCCCCGGTACGTCCCGGGCGCGCCCAGCGCGGCGACGTGCTCGCCGGCGACGGCCACGTCCACCTCGAGCAGCTCTCCGGTGAACACGGACAGCACGCGGCCGCCGGTGAGCACGGCATCGGCCGGCTCCTCCCCCCGGGCCACGGCCACGCGACGGGCCAGGTCTGCATTCGCCATGGGTGGCCAAAGTGTACGCGCCCGCCCGGGCCTGGCGGAACCCCCCGTTCAGGTCGTCTCGGCGACGAACCGGACGACGCGGCGGGCGATCTCTTCGCCCTTCTGCTCCTGCAGGAAGTGGCCGGCCCCCTGCACGATCTCGGCCGGCCCGGCGCCGGGGATGCGCGCCGCCATGGCCTCGGCGGCGGCGGGGGAGAAGATCGGGTCGGAGTCGCTGAACAGCACCAGGGCGGGCCTGTCCCACCGCTTCACGCCCTCGCGGACCTCCAGCATCTTCGCCGCGGCCGGATGGTCCGGCGAGGTGGGGACCAGCTCCGGGAACATCACCACCCCAACGTTCGACTCCGGCACCGGGTGCGGCGCGTCGTACCCGGCCACCACGTCGTCCGGTAACGCGTTCCCGCAGGAGATGTTCACCAGCTGTCCGGGGCGGATCTCGAGGTCCACACGGCGCATGAAGTCGCGGAACTGGAGCCACGCTTCGGACGGGGGTCGCCCGCTGAAGATCCCGGTGTTCAGCACCACCAGACGGTCCACGAGGTCCGGACGCTCGACCGCCAGGCGGAACCCGATGGGCCCGCCCCAGTCCTGCATCACGACGGTCACCCCTGTCAGGCCGAGGGTGCCGACCAGGGCCTCGATCGAGCCGAAGTGGCGATCGTACGTGTACCAGTCTCGCTCGGTGGGCTTGTCGGACCGGCCGAATCCGAAGTAGTCGGGGGCCACCGCCCGCAGGCCTTCGGCGGCGAGCACCGGGATCATGTGCCGGTACAGGAACGACCAGGTCGGCTCGCCGTGGAGCAGGAGGACCGGCGGGCCGTCCGGCGGGCCCTCGTCCACCACGTGCATCCGCAGGCCGTCCTGTTCGACGTAGCTCGGCTGGAAGGGGTATCCGGAGAGCCCCTCGAACCGTTCGTCCGGCGTCCGGTACGCGTCCATGAGTCCGCCCAGTGCTCCTCGTCCTGGCCCGCGGATCAGGCGGGTTCGCTCCCGGCCTCGATGGTGGCCACCACCTCGGCGGCGCGGCCGGGATCGACGTCGGACAGGCCGCCGCCGTTCGTCCCGAGGAGCGCGTGGTGGCGTTCCATCTCCTCGGCGATCTGCTCGTCGGCCGCGGAGAGGTCGTCCGGGTTGGTCTCGGCGAAGTCGATGACGCCCATGTCCACGAACGCGGCCTGGACCTTGGGGCCGAACAGCCCGAGGTCCTTCACGGTGGGGACGATCCGGGAGAACAGCATCTTGCGGAACTCCCCGAGCATCTGGGAGCTCTCCACGTACTCGATGCACTCCTCGACCGGCAGGCCGAGGTGCTCCCAGACCTCCTGGGCCCGGAACCGGTCCCGCATGAGGTACGAGGCGTAGACGATGAACTCCTCGCGCTCCTCCCGCTCGGCCTGGGTGAGCTGCGGGTAGTAGTCGCGGAGGGACAGCCGCCCGAACGCGACGTGGCGGGCCTCGTCCTGCATGACGTAGGCGTTGAGCGCCTTGGCCAGGGGCTCCTCGGAGAAGTCCCGGATCATGGCGAACGCGGCCAGCGCCAGGCCCTCGATCATGATCTGCATGCCCAGACAGGTCATGTCCCACCGTCCGTCGGACACCACGTCGTTCAGGAGCGACTTCAGGTTCGCATTGATGGGGTATGCCATCTCGATCTTCTCGCGGAGGTAGCGCGAGTACGTCTCCATGTGGCGGGCCTCGTCCATGACCTGGGTGGCCGCGTAGAACTTGCAGTCGACGTCCGGGACGGTCTGGACGATCTTCGCAGTGCACACCAGCGCGCCCTGCTCACCGTGGAGGAACTGCGAGTTCATCCAGGCCGCCATGTGCTGGCGGAGGTTCGAGCGCTCCTTGTCGTTCATCCGCTCCCAGATGTCCGAGCCGAAGATCGGGATGTAGATGTCGGCGAAGTTGGTCTCCGAGGTGGGATCGACGTCGATCGACCAGTCCAGGCGGGTGTTCGTGTTCCACTGCTTCTCCTTGCCCTTCTCGTACAGGGAGAGCAGCCGGTCCCGACCCTCGTCGTACTCGAAGTTGAAGACGGTGTCGTGGGGACTGTCCACGAACCACTGCGTCTGGTCGACGGGCATCGTGTAGTGGCGCGTGCTCATGAGCGAGACCTCCGTGTGGTCGGCGCGGCGTTCTCGGATTCGGGAGGCACATGGTCCCGGGGTTCGCGCAGCGTGGCCATGACCATCGCCGCCATGTCGGCGGCGACCACGTCGTCGGGACGCTCGGACGGCGTGAGGACATACGAGACGACCGCGCGGGTGGATGCGTCGAGCGCCCCGCGCAGGGCATCCAGGGGGAGATGCGGCGCGCGGGGGGCGAGCATCTCGACCATGGCCTCGCGGGCTCGCACGATCACCGGCAGGCCGCGGGTGGTGAGGTAGGGGAGGAACGCCTGTGGATCGGTGGCCAGGAGCCGGTCGAGCAGGGGGTGCTGGCGGGCGAAGCGCAGGACGAACCCGACCCCCTCGGCCAGCGATGGACCGAGGTCGTCGTGACCGGCGATGGCCGAGCGGACCCCGGCGATGAACCGCTCCTCCTCCCGCGAGATCAGCGCGACGATGAGCGCGTCCTTCGACGGGAAGTACCGGTACAGGGTCTGGCGGGACAGGCCGGCCCGCTGGGCGACGTCCTCCATCGTCGCGCGGGAGAGCCCGAAGTCGCGAACGGCATCGAACGCGGCGTCGAGAATCCGCCCCGCGGTTCCCGGGCGCAGCTCCACGGAGGCGACGGCCATCGACCGCGACACTATTACCTTCGATGTCACATCGTCAAATCCGGTGCGCGGCCACCGGGAGTCCAGAAGCGAAGACCGGGTTCCACTCGGGGCACGTCCCCCGCCCGACGCTCCCTAGGGCAGGGATCGGTCGACGACGGCGGCGAGGAACAATCCCGGGAGATAGACCAGCGAGTAGTGGAACAGGCTGGCAGCCGCCTGCGACGTGGCATGGCGGCGGAACGATTCGCTCCGCCTCACCAACTCGGTCCCCAGGAGGATTGCCACGGCCCCGTAGACCGCGCCCAAGCCTCCCCATGCCAGGGGGACGAGACTGACGGCCATCGTGGCCGCCGCATACTGCAGCATGGATCGCGCGGTTGCCGCCGGCGGAGCCACGGCCGGCAGCATCGGCACTCCCGCGCGGCGATAGTCCTGTCGCAGCAGGGTGGCCAGCGACCAGAAGTGCGGCGGAGTCCACATGAAGACCACAGCTGCCAGGGAGAGAGCGGTGCCGTCGAGCCCGCCGGTGGCAGCCGCCCAACCGACCAGCAGGGGAAAGCACCCGGCCGCCCCGCCGATGACGATGTTCTGTGGAGACCGAGGCTTCAGCCACCACGTGTAGACGAGCACGTACCATGCCGATCCGGCCAGGGCCAGGCCGGCCGCGAGGGGGTTGGTCACCTCCACCAGCCAGGTCCCCGCGACGACGTTCAGCACGAGGCCGAAAGCGACGGCCTGGGATGCCGCGAGACGCCCCGCCGCAACGGGCCGGTCGCGCGTCCGGAACATGAGGGCGTCGAGTTTGCGATCGATCGCGCAGTTGATCGCATTCGCCCCGCCCGCAGCCAGGGCTCCGCCCCCCACGACGGCGATCAGCGGGCCGGGGGACAGTCGGCCGCGGGCCCCGGCCAGGAACCCACAGGCACCCGTGAAGAGCAACAGCGACACGATCCGCGGCTTGGTGAGGGCCACGTAGTCGGCGACGAGCGCGAGGAGATCTCTCCGGGTGGCTGCCTGTACCTTCACTCTCCGCCGCCCCGGCGCCGCTCATGGGGGGTGCCGCCATGTGGCGTAGAATCGAATGCGACATGCGGTCCCTGTACGACCGGTGCGTGCGGTGCGGGATCACGGTTCCATCGGGACGCTCGGTGTGCCGGAGGTGTAATCCCGCGGACCTTCCCAGTCCGAGCCCGTCCCAGTATCACGCCATCGTCTACCTCACGATCCTGGCCACGCTGATCCTGGCCACGGTGTTCCTGCTCCTGCGAAGCTGAGTCATCCCGGGAACTCCGAGTGGTGACTCCGCGTCTCCCGGGGTCACCGATGTGCGCCATTGCCCCACTGTCGGCGGACGTCGGCGAACCACCCCACGCTCGCGGTCACGAACAATGCCGCGCCGACGGCCAGCAGCCACTGGTTGACCACGGCGCCCAGGACGAGACCCACTCCCGCCAGTGACAGCACGAACGGCCAGATGGTGGGCGTCACGTGGGGCTCTTCCTCGGGATGCTCCTTCGACCGCCCCTCCCGCGCGGTCACTCGAACCGCGCGGCGAACGAACAGCCCGATGAAGGCGAAGCCGCCGGCGCCGACCACGAACAGCAGGGTGCCCAGGTACTCGTGACTCGTGGAGCCGTAGATCAGGCCGGCGACGACGAGGAACAGGGCCAGCCCCAACACGATGCGCGCGTACAGGCTCAACCGGCTCCCCCCTGACCGAACCCACGCCGCGCCCTGGGGTTGGTCATGGGCCCTTGGGTTGAACCGAGACCAGGAGGTAGAACACCACGTAGAGGGCCACGGAAACGATCACGACGAAGTGCCAGTAGATGGCCGCAGCCTCCGCGGGCTCATGCCGAACCATCGTCAGGTGACCCGTGGCGGACCGAACGAGAACCAGGAGGAGGAAGACCACGCCTCCGACCACGTGGGCCAGCGCCACCCCGGTCATGACGTAGAAGAGCGACGCGTAGATGCCCGAGCGGATCCCGAACTCGATCTGGGAGTAGCCGAACAGCTGCAGCGCCACGAATGTCGCCCCCAACAACAGCGTGGTCGCCAACCACAGCGAGAGGCGCCTCCCGTCGCCTCTGCGGATGGCCCGAACCCCCAGCTGGAGGAAGAAGCTGCTCGCGACGATGAGGCCCGTCATGACGGACGGCACTCCGATGCTCGGCACGGTGACACCCTTGGGCGGCCAGGATGGCTGCGACGAGTAGCTCATGGCGTAGATGGCGAAGAACGCGGCGAAGAACATGGCCTCCGAGGCGACGAAGAGCACCATTCCAAGCACCGGGCTGCTCGTGCCCCGGACGGCGCGTTCGTCGCCTGCCATCTCGGCGGTGCTCATGATCCATCCCCCTCCGCGACGGTCCCGGCGAGACGCGCGTCGTACACGGGACGTGCGGAGCCGATGACCGGAAGCCGGTCGAAGTTGTGCGGCGGCGGGGGCGAGGTGGTCGCCCACTCGAGCGTGTTCCCGCTCCACGGGTCGGCCGGCGCTGTCCTGGGCTTCCGGAGCGTGAGGATCACGTTCACCGCGAAGACCACCATGGCCGCGGCGATCACGAATGCGCCGATGCTCGAGAGGAGGTTCAGGGTGTTCCAGCCCCGGTCGGGTGCGTAGTCGGCGACACGGCGAGGCATGCCCTGCAGTCCGAGCATGTGCATGGGGAAGAAGGTGAGGTTGAACCCGACCAGCTGGAGCCAGAAGTGCCAGAGACCGAGGCGCCTGGAAAGCATCCGTCCGGTGATCTTCGGGAACCAGTAGTAGACGCCCGCCATGATCCCGAAGACAGTTCCGCCGAACAGCACGTAATGGAAGTGGGCCACCACCCAGTACGTGTCGTGGATGGCGAAGTCCATGGCGGGCGACGCCATCCACACGCCGTCGATCCCCCCGATCAGGAACATGGCCACGAAGCCCAGCGCGAAGAGCATCGGGGGTTCGAACCTGAGCTTCCCCTTCCACAACGTGGCCAGCCAGTTGAAGAACAGCACGCCCGTGGGGATGGAGATCATCTCGGTCGTGATGCTGAAGAACGGGAGCTCGACCGCACCGGTGACGAACATGTGATGGGCCCAGACGCTGAAGGACAGGGCGGTGATCAGGAGGAAGGCCAGGACCACCCCTCGGTAGCCGAACAGCGGTTTCCCCGAGAACACCGGAAGGATCTCGCTGACGATGCCCCATGCGGCGAGGATCAGCATGTACACCTCGGGGTGCCCGAAGAACCAGAACACGTGCTGCCAGTAGAGCGGGCTTCCGCCCTTGGCCGCTGAGAAGAACGAGGTCCCGAGGTTGCGGTCGGTGAACAGCATGACGAGCCCGGCCGTGATGACGGGGGTGGCGAGAACGACGAGGAGTGACGTGGCGAGCGTGCTCCAGCAGAAGATCGGCATGCGCATCATGCTCATGCCCGGGGCCCGCATCCGCAGGATGGTCACGATGAAGTTGATCGCCCCGAGGATGGACGCCGCCCCCACGAGCAGGAGCCCCGCGATCCACAGGTCCTCGCCGGTACCGAGCTGCTCCGACAGCGGGGCGAAGCTGGTCCAGCCCCCGGCAGCCGCTCCGCCCTTGGCCACGAACCCCGAGACGATGGTCAGGCCCCCCACCGGGAGCAGCCAGAACGACAGCGCGTTGACCCGGGGAAACGCCATGTCCAGGGCCCCGATCTGGAGCGGCACGAAGTAGTTCCCGAACCCCGCCAGGGTCGGGAAGATGACCAGGAAGATCATCAGCGTCCCGTGCTCGGTGAAGACCTGGTTGTAGGCACGAGCCGAGAGGAACTGCGTCCCCGGCCGGGCCAGCTCCGACCTCATCAACAGGGCCAGGATGCCCGCGATGACGAAGAACGCGAACGAGTTGACCAGGTAGAGGATTCCGATCTTCTTGTGGTCGGTCGTCGTGAGCCACGTGAGGACCCTCCCGCGGCGTGGCTCGGGTGCGAGCGGCTTCGGCCTCGCCTCGGTTACGGCCACCCTTGCTCCTCCCCCGGCGCCCGGAAGCCAATGGTGTGCATCGTTCGGATCTCCATCACTTCACGATGAACGCACCCGCCATGGCCACCCCATGGACATTGCACTGGAAGTAGTACCGGCCCGGTTGCAGCTGAGCGGTTGCGGTGACCGAGTAGGTGTGCGTCGCGACCCCCGGGAACGGCCCGGTCTGGTAGATCTGGCCCTTCTTCGCGATGGCGTCCTGGATGCTCTTCCAGATCGCGAAGTTGTGCTTCACTCCCTCGTCCTCGTTCGCCACCGTCAGCGAGAGCGCCTGACCGGCCGGGATCGCGATGCAGCTCGTGTTCCACGTGGTGTTCTTGGCGACGAGATGCACGTCGGAGCCGTGCGGCGAGCAGGTCCCGCCGATGCCCTTCAGGGTCTTCCTCTTCACCCAGTCCGCGTAGTCGGTCGGCGACACGACCTTGACCACGAACGTCATCCTCGAGTGCCACAGGCCGCAGAACTCGGTGCATTGCGCGGGGTAGGTCCCGATCTTGTTCGGGGTGAACGTGAAGGTGGTCGGGTGACCGGGGATGGCGTTTCTCATGAACAGGAACGCCGGGATGTAGAACCCGTGCATGACGTCCCGCGAGACGAGGGTGATGTGGATGGGCTCGGCCACCGGGAGCTCCATCACCATCGGCTGCTTCAGCGTGCGTCCGGTCGTGAAGATCCCCTCGTTCAGGTAGAAGGCGGTCCACTCCCACTGGAAGGCCTCGATCCTGAGGGCCACCAGCGGAGGTTCCTGCTTCTGCAAGTCGGACAGCGTCCGCTCGCCAAACGGGAACAGCACGGCCACCAGGACGGCCCCGAAGGCAAAGAACCCGAGCAGGGCCCGATTGCTCCCGAAGACCTGGGGCGGAGGTGTCTCGTCCCGCTTCCGGAATCGGATGATCGAGAAGATCAGGAGTCCCTCGACCAGCACGAACACGAAGGCGCCGAGGCCCATGATGACTCCGTAGAGCCTGTGAACCTCCTTCCCCTGGTCCGTGGCTCCCTGCTGGGCACACGCGGACAGGAGAAGCACCGCCGCTCCAGCGCCGGCGAAGAGCCGCCGCCGTCCTCGCATCCCCACTAGGTCACGGTGAACTGGACGACCATCCCCCGGGCCGCATGCGCCTTCCCCTTGGCCTCGGGGTCGCCCAGGTTGCCCGTCTCGAAACAAGCGAACACGTAGTTCCCGGGCGGAAGGTCGAAGACCTGAGCCTTCGTGGCTCCGGTGGACACCTCACCGATCTCTCCGAAGGACAGGAAGTCTCCCTCGGCGTCCGGCCCCTTGTCCTTCGCGTCGGCGATGACGTCGTCCTTGGTCTTCCCCGATGGGAGCGAGAGCAGGATCATCTCGTGGAGGATGTCCAGGTTCTCCCGGTTCGAGAAGTTGATCGTCATGTCGCCATGGGGGATCGACGTCGGGAAGCCCTGGTACCGAAACTTCTGGACGGAGACCGAATAGGTCGGCGGCGCCTTCTCCCCGCCGCCGCTGCAAGCCGTCCCCAGCACGATCAGGGCCGACGTGAGCGCCAGGACGACTCTGCTGCCGGGAGCGAGCCTTCCGGTCGAGCTTCTCAGCCGCATGGGCACCTCCTCGCCATGCTTCTCGACTGAAGCCCGGCCGGGCGGCGACGACCCGACGAGGCCCCAGGGAACGTCTTCCGCTACGGCGTACCACACTGAGGCGCGGGTGGGAGGGCCGAAATGCCCCACCTGAACGAACTGTCATGAACGGGGCCTGTGAACGTGCTGGACACGGGGCTCGGATAACAGACTTGTCATCCTCGCCTGGCTCCGAGTTGCGTGGTTCGGGCACCAGTCGCAAGCTAGGGAGTCGGATGTCCATGCAGGCATCGCGGAGGGAACGTGCGCCCGGACCGCTGATCCGGGTGGATGCACCGGCTCGCATACTCCTGATCGATGACGAGGTTCGGATCCAGAGCTTCGTGTCGCGAGGCCTGGGAGCGCAGGGGTACGTCGTCGACACCGCGGCGGACGCGGTCGAGGGCCTCCGGGCGGCAATCGCTCATCCCCACGACCTGGTGATCCTCGACCTGCTGATGCCTGGCCTCGACGGCGTATCGCTCCTCCGGCGCCTGCTCGAGCGGAGGCCCGACCAGGCCGTGATCGTCCTGTCGGCGGTGGCCGAGCCCGCGTCCAAGGTCGAATGCCTCGAGCTCGGAGCCGAGGATTACCTGGCAAAGCCGTTCGTGCTGGATGAGCTCCTCGCCAGGGTCCGGGCCAGGCTCCGACGATCCACCGACACCACCCCCACGAGGCTCTGCGTCGGCCCCCTGCGGCTCGACCTGATTCGCAGGGAGGCGGACCTGGGCTCAGGTCCGATCCCGCTCGCCGAGCGCGAGTTCCTGCTGCTGCGAGAGCTGATGGGGAACGCCGGGGTCACCGTGTCGAAAGAGCGGCTCCTGTCCTCCGTGTGGGGCTACTACTTCGACAGCGGATCGAACGTGGTGGACGTGTACGTGGGGAGGCTCCGCCGGAAGCTCGGTCCTCAGGCGATCACCACGGTGCGAGGGGAGGGCTACCGGATCGATGCCGCCTGACCGCAGGGAGTGGCCCCTTCGAAGGCTCCACTGGATCGACGCCGCGTGGATGGCGTTCGCCGTCGCCAACCTCGCGGGGATGTTCGTCTTCCCGGAGTGGGAGACGGTTCCCTTCCACTTCATCTGGGTCAGCCTGACGCTCCTGTACGGGTTCCGTGTGTGGGCGCTCCGACGGACGATGATGACGCTCGCGGCGGTGGTGGTGTCGACCGCCGGCTTGATCCTGATCGACGTGTTCCGCGAAGCCCAGCCGATCGATGAGATCAGCGAGGTCCCGCTCATGGCCGCGATGTTCCTGGCCATGGTGTGGCACGCACGGCGCCGGGCCATCGCCGTCGAGCAGACGCAGCAGATGTACGAGACGAACACACGGCTCCTCGAGCGGGAGCGCCGGTTCATCCAGGACGCATCGCACGAGCTCCGCACGCCGATCACCGTCGCACTGGGCCACGCCGAGCTCATCCAGAAGGACGCCGACGACGCCCTGGTCGCGGAGGACGCCCGCGTCGTTGTGGAGGAGCTCATGCGGCTGCGGCGGCTCGCCGATCGCTTGTTGCTCCTGGCGGCATCGGAGCATGCCGACTTCCTGCGCAGGTCTCGGCTGGACGTGGAGTCGACCGTCGTCGACACCGTCCGGAGGTGGACACCTGTCGAGCGGCGTTGGGTCCTCGGCGAGCTGGAGGAGGCAACGATCGACGCCGACCCCGACCGGTTGGCCCTGGCCCTGGACGCCCTCATCGAGAACGCCGTGAAGCACACCGCCCCGGAGGACTCCATCACCTTCTCCGTTCGGCACCGGGACGGCATGGCGGTGATCGGGGTGGCCGACACGGGAACGGGAATCTCCCCGGGGGACGTGGGCCGGATCTTCGACCGGTTCGCGCGGCCGGATCCGGGTCGGAGCCGCGAGGGTGGGGGTGTCGGCCTCGGCCTGGCCATCGTGAAGACCGTGGCCGAGGCGCACGGCGGCTCGGTGGAGGTGCGGAGCCATCCCGGGAGGGGAAGCGTCTTCGAATTGGCCCTGCCCATCGCCGTCCGGCCCGGGAAGTCGGAGTCGGCTCCCGGTGAGCTGCGCACGGACTCCCTGGTGGAACAGGAGTAAGGGGGAAGGGTCGGGCCACTCCTGATGCCGAACCTATCGATCATCCCCGCGACGGGGCACCCGAGCGCGGCCACCGTGCTCGGGGCCTGGCAGTTCGACCCTCTGGTGGTGTCGGGGATACTCCTGTCGGCCGTCCTCTATCTGCGGGCGGTGCGGCGTGTATGGCACACGCACAGCCCCTCGGCGTTCCCCCGCCTCCGTGTGCTCTCCTTCATCCTGGGACTGGCCGTCCTGTACCTGGCCCTCCAGTCCCCCATCGACACGTACGCCGACCTGCTGTTCTCCGACCACATGGGACAGCACCTCCTGCTCACGATGGTGGCCGCTCCGCTCCTGGTCCTGGGCACCCCGGTGACCCTGGCCCTCGCGGCAACCTCGGCCCGGAGCCGGAGGCGATTCCTGCTCCCGGTGCTGCACAGTCGATTCATCGGGGTCGTCGGCTCCCCCCCCTTCGCCTTTGCGCTGTTCGCAGTCGTGATGTGGGGGTCGCATCTCCCTCCCGTCTTCGATGCGGCCCTCAGGAACGAGACGTTCCATTCCCTGGAGCATCTGGCCTACCTGTCTTCGGCGTTGCTGTTCTGGTGGCCCGTCGTCGGCCTCGATCCAAATCCGGCTCGCCCCTCCCACCCGGCCCGCCTCCTCTATCTGTTCCTGGCGATGCCGGTGACCGCCCTCCTCGGCCTCGCCATCTACAGCTCGAGCCGGCTGCTCTACCCGTACTACGGACCGGCCAGCCGATCGATCGGCTTCTCGCCGATCGCGGACCAACACCTGGCCGGGGCCATCATGTGGGAGGGAGGGATGCTCCTGATGGTGGTGGCCCTGGCCCTCGTCCTCCTGGACTGGATGCGCCGAGACGAACGAGAGGCGGAGCGGGCCGACGCCCGGCTGGCTCGCGCCGCGGGAGCCCAGGCGGCCGGTCAACGTCTGGGGGAGCAGGCCTCGACGTGAGCGACCTCCGGATCTCCGGTGCAGCGGAGGTGGAGCGCATATCGGGACGGACCTCACGACGATGGATTCGGGTCGAGTTGGCCTTCCTGCTGCCGGTCGCCTTCATCTTCCTCGCGGTGTCCGTGCTCAGCGTGGAACGGCCGCGGGGTCACGAACGTGACATCGCCGACTACTCCGCGCCGGCGGTGCCGGAGGATCGCCCGGCCCCGACGTTCACCCTGCCGGGACTCGCGGGAAGGGGAGCCGTCTCGCTCGACGACCTCTCCGGGCATCCGGTGGTTCTGAGTTTCTGGGCCTCCTGGTGCCCCCCGTGCCGCGAGGAGGCGCCCTTCCTGAAGTCGGCGTGGAGCACGTATCGGTCGGAAGGAGTCCGGTTCCTGGGGGTGGATCACCGGGACTCTCGGCCTGCCGGCCTGTCCTTCGCGCGACGCATGGCGATCCCCTTTCCGAGCGTCTACGACGCCGGCGGCGAGCTCGCCGGCCGATATGGATTGTTCGGCGTCCCCACGACGTTCGTGATCCGGGCAGATGGGCGGATCGCCTACAGGATCACGGGCAGGGTCGACCGAACGAATCTGAGAACCGCCCTCAAGAGTCTCGTCAGCTCCGGCTGACGCGACCAGGTCCGGGTTTCTCCGTCACCGGGATCAAGCTTGGCCTTGGTCTCACCTGTCTCTTCGCCCGTCTCCAGGGACTTCCAAGCTTCGGCTGCTTCCATCTCCCGTGTCGAAGAACCGATCTGACGGAAAGGGGCACAAGATGATCGATCCGGCTTCCGTGGGCGACTGGATCCAGGCCTCGCTGACGGTGGGGCTCGTCGGCGCTTTCGGCGCCCTCTGCTGGTCGGCGCTGCGGGACGACCGCGAGCAGCCGAGGGGGCAGCGCCGCGGGACAACCCAACGACGAGGGCACCACGACCCGCTGTTACAGTTCCGTCCATGGTGGAACTCCCAGAGGAGCTGGCGTCCCGCCCACCGCGTCCCGCAGGACACGAGCCGACCGCGACGCTGACGCTCGACGCCTACCGGCGGCTGAAGGACGAACTCGACGGCCTGAGGTCCGAGGGTCGCACCCACATCTCCGAGCGGCTCAAGGCCGCCCGCGAGCACGGCGACATCCGCGAGAACGCCGAGTACGACGCCGCGAAGAACGAACAGGGACTCATGGAGGCGCGCATCCGCCAGCTCGAGCGGATGCTCCGCGACCCCGACATCGTCGAGGCCCCCGCCCACTCCGACCAGGTCGGCCCAGGGATGCTGGTGACGGTGCTCCCGCTCGACGACGACGACCCCGAGGAGGAGACCTACCTCCTGGCCGACTCCGCCGAGGAGCGCGCTCAGGGCGGCGTCCGCACCATCACCACCACGTCGCCACTTGGCTCCGCCATGGTGGGCACCGCCAAGGGCGACGAGGTCGTCTCCCAGGCCCCCGGCGGCAACTTCCGCTACCGCGTCGTCGAGTTCCGCCCCCACACCGCGTAGGCCCGCGGTCGCGGCTGCTCTCGACGCCAGCGGTACGACCAGCGGTCGCGGTACCGGAGCTGGCGCATCATGGCGGGGTGGGGTCGTGGGCAGCCGTGGTCATCCGGACCGCGTTGCCGGAGCTGTCCTCCAGCACCGCCTGGACGCGGGCGTGGACCGTCAAATCGAGCGAGCTGTTACGGCCTACGACGGGAAGGTCCACGCCCTGCCGGGGCCCCGTCGCTGTGAGTAGGCGCTCGCATGCCGGGTGGGGCACGGCTAGCCTGATCATGGGATGGGTGGAAAGGCGGGGCACGACGCGCCGCGGATCCGGGACGTGCCGGGGCCGCGGCGGAACCAGAGCGTCATCGGGCCGCTGTTCCAGCGCGTGTTCATGTGGCCGTATCGCGCGGCGTTGGTGGGGCTGTACCGGGTGGGGTTCCGGCCGTGGCAGCTCACGATCCTGTCGCTGCTGACGAACGCCGCCGTTGGCTGGCTGCTCGTGGACGGGTACCGGTTCGTGCCGGGGATGCTGCTGATCCCAGCGGGGCTGTTCGACGTGTTCGACGGCGGCGTGGCCCGTCTGCGGGGCGAGGAGAGCCGGCTCGGCGCGTTCCTCGACTCGACCCTCGACCGCGTCTCCGACGGCATCCTGTTCGGCTGCCTGTTCTGGTCGGAGGCCGGGCAGGGCCACCACACCACGTCGATCCTGGCGCTCTCCACGCTCGGCATCTCGCTGGTGGTGAGCCAGATCCGGGCGGAGGGCGAGGCCCTCGGCGTGAAGCTCTCAGAAGGGGTGTTCCAGCGCCTGGAGCGCTACGTCGCGCTGATGGTCGGACTGACGGCCCCGGGGGCCCTGCTTCCGGTCCTGGCTATCCTCACCGGCCTCGGCGGCATCACGGTGGCCCAGCGCGTCTGGTCGGCCTGGCGCGGCCTGGCGAAGCCTCCGCCGGAGCCCGCGGCGCCGGTTCCCGACCAGAGTCGAGCCGGCTGACCAGCGCGGGGCGCGATGGTGCGTGGTGATGGTCGGCGGTCGTGACGAACACGGACTTGCCCCGGACGAACCAGGTCGGCTCGCCGTGGCTCAGGCGCTCCGTCGCCTCGGGGAACGACAGGCAGATCCGACGGAGCCGTTCGATCTGCGGCTTGGACCGCGTCACGATCCCGCTGCCTCCCCCGATGGCGCCCGCGACCGGCGGCGGCGAAACCACACCGCCAGCGCCACCACAACGACGAGCAACACCACCGCAACCGGGATCAGCAACTTCAGCAGCTTGCGGGCCTTCCGTTCGATGCCGCCGGCGGCGATCTTGCCCTCCAGGGCACACGTCAGCTGCACCCCCGCCGGGTGCCTGTTCGACGACGCGACCTCGAACGGCGGGTCGTTGAACAGCTCGAACATGCACCTCGGCCCGCCCGGGCCGGCCACCAGCGTGTTCCCGGAGGCCGTTCCGAGGATGTGGTTGACCTGGATGCGGTTCCTGATCCGGTTCCCGCTCACCTCCAGGGGGCCGCGGTCGAAGCTGTTGCCCGCGCGCAGGAAGGCCTCGCCGACGTGGTCGGCATCGGTCTGGACGTTGTCCTCGATCGCGATGCGCTTCCACGTCTCGCTCGCGCCGATCCCGGCGATCGCGTAGTACCCCATCCAGCCGAACCGGTTCTCCTTGACCAGGGCGGTGTCGATGTAGCCGTGCCGCCGGGGCTCGAGGTCCACCCCAGTCGACGCGATCCGGTCGAACGTCACGCCCTGCACCCGGAGGCCCGTCACCGCGTTCGCCGACACGCCCTGCCGGCCGGTGATCTCGCACGTGAACGGCGCACCGGGCGTCCCGATCACCCGGACGTTCGCCGAGACGTCCTTCTTCTGCTTGTCCACGTCCACGCAGTCGCCGGACACGTTCGACACGTGGAGCCCGAACAGCGTCACGTCCACGGAGCCGTGGACGGCGATCCCGTGGTCGTGCTCTCGGGTGGCGTCGAACTGCGGGAGCCCGTCGACGTCCAGCCCGCCCTTGACCGACCCGCCCTGGAGGGTCACCGCGTTCACCAGGTTGATCGCGACGATCGGTCCGTTGCAGTCGTCGATGTGCTGGCAGGAGGGCTCGACCTCGCGGAAGATCGTCGCGCCGCGGAGGTCGTACGTGGTGTCCGTTCGCTGCGACGCGCCGGCGGGCGGCACGCCGAGGTCGACCGTCCGCTCCACCCGGCACATCGCGCCCCGGGGGAACGTCACCACGGACTCGTTGGGGACCGTGGCCAGGAACTCCTCGATGGCCGGGGCGGAGTCGCCGCCGGCCGTGCACGCCGCGGCGGGCACGTCGTACTGGCCGCGGGCCGCCTCCGCCCGCCCCGGGATCGCGAGAACCGCCGAGGCCCACAGGGCGGCCACCACCACAGCGCGAACCGGCCTCACGCGGGCTCCTCCTGGCACGAGGGACAGAACCACGTGGTCCGGCCGGCGGCCACCGTTCGGGCCAGCGGCGTGTGGCATCGGGGGCACAGCGCCCCCGGCCTCCCCCGAACGGACAGGAGCCACGTCCGCTTGTGCGGGATGTAGCCCCCCTCGGTCGCCACGGACTCCCGGACCACCTTCCGCATCGCATCGAACAGCCGCTCCCGGTCCTCGGTCGATAGCGACTCCACGCGGCGCTTCGGGTGGATGCGGGCCTGCCACAGGGTCTCGTCGGCCAGGAGGTTGCCGATCCCGGCCATGAACCGCTGGTCCATGAGCACCGCCTTGACGCCGCCCCGCCGGCTCGACAGGAGTTCCCGGAACCGCCGCCGGTCCACGGCCAGCGCGTCCGGCCCCAGCTCGCCGGTCACCACGGCCGCCTCCGCGGCGTCGTGGGCCAGCCACGCGCCGCCGAGCTTCCGCATGTTCCGGTACCGGATCTCGCCGCCGCCCCCCAGCTCCACGATGATGCGGTCGTGCCGGTGGCGGCCCTCCGGTGCGTCCCCCCACACGAACCAGCCCGTCATCCCGAAGTGCAGGAGCAGCGCGGGGCCGTCGGTCCAGCACAGCAGCCACTTCCCGTGGCGCTCCGGCTCGGCGAACGTGTGTCCCCGGAGGGCCCGGTCCAGCGCCTGGGGCGTGGCGTTGCGCACGATCGCGGGGTCGGTGGTGACCACCCGGCGGACGGTCCGCCCGGCCGCGTGCCGGGAGAAGAACCGCCGGTATCCCTCGACGTCGGGAAGCTCCGGCATGCCGAACAGTCTCCCCGATGCGCTCGGCAACCGCCCGGCGGGGTCCTACGCGACGTGGTCGTCCAGCCAGGCGACCAGGTCGTCGAGGACCCGGTCCTGCTCCGGTTCGTTCATGGTCTCGTGCAGGAGGCCCTCGTAGAAGTGGAGGCGCTTGTCGGTCGAGCCCAGCGCCTCGAAGAACTCGCGGGCGCCGTCGACGTCGGCGATGCCGTCGAGCTCGCCGTGGAACATCAGGACAGGGAGCGTGATCGTCGCGGCGCCCTGGTAGACCTCGATCGCGGCCTCCAGGGCGGCCGCCGTCGCCTCGGGCGGGACGCGGTCGGCGAACACCAGGGGGTCCTCGTCGTAGGCCCGCTGGACCTCGACGTCCCGGCTGAGCTGGGTGGAAGGTATGCCCTGGCCGTCGGGGTCGCCCATGGACTCCAGCAGGGCGGCCCCCGCGAGGACCGCGAGGCTCGACAGCACCAGCCCCGCGAGTCCCTCGTCGCCCGCGCGGCGCACGTACGTCGCCGAGATCAGCGCGCCGAGGGAGTGCCCCATCAGGAACAAGGGCCGCGCGCCGGCCTCGGCCCGGGCCCGCTCCAGGACCGCCTTGGTGTCGGCCACCCAGTCGTCGAGGCCGTCCACCAGGCCCGGCCATCCTGGGGACCGGCCGTGGCCCCGGACGTCCACCGCCGTCACGGAGTAGCCGGCGCCGTTCAGCCGGCGGGCCACGTGCTCGTACCGGCCGGAGTGCTCGGCCAGTCCGTGGAGCAGGGCCACCCCGGCCTTCGGCTCGGCGGCCGGCCAGTCCCGGAAGAAGCGCTCGTCGCCCATCGAAGCGCGATGCTGGCACGCCGCGGACGCCGGCGACAAACAATGGAAGGATGCCGGGCGTGGCCGAGTTCGTGCGGATCGGCGTGGCGGCGACCGTCCCGGACGGCGAGATCCGGGAGTTCGACCTCCCGGGGCTTCGCGTCGCGGTGGCCTGCGTGGACGGCCGCTACCTCGCGTTCGCCGGCGAGTGCACCGTGAAGGGCTGCGCCCTGGCCGAGGGCGAGATCGAGGACGGCGAGCTTGTGGTATGCGGCGACGACGGCAGTGCGTTCGACCTGGAGACCGGCGAGCCCGTGCGCGGCCCGGCGGAGGACCCGGTGGCGGTCTTCGCCCTGCGCGTGGACAACGGGTGGCTGGAGGTGGCGGTGGCGTGAGGCCACCCGGGGTGGCCGGATCGGGTCCGGAGGACGAGGATGCAACCTCGGCGGGCCGTAACGGCCCGCGGACCGGCGGGACCAAGGCCGCACCACAGCGAGCGAGGAGGCGGCGATGAGACTGGGGATGGTCGGGTTGGGGCGGATGGGTGGGAACATGACCGTGCGTCTCATCCGGGGCGGCCACGAGGTGGTGGCCTACGACCCGGGGCAGGAGGCCGTGGACCGGGCGGTCGGGTCCGGGGCGGTGGGCGCCTCCGGCCTGGAGGACCTGGTGGCGAAGCTCGAATCGCCCCGCGTGGTCTGGCTCATGGTGCCGTCCGGCAAGATCACCGAGGACACGTTCCAGACCGTGAAGGGTCTGCTGTCGGATGGCGACGTGATCATCGACGGCGGGAACTCGAACTGGCACGACTCGAAGCGGCGGGGGGAGGAGGCGGCCGCGGCCGGTGTCAGCTTCCTCGACGCCGGGACCTCGGGCGGCGTCTGGGGCCTGGACAACGGCTACTGCCTGATGGTCGGGGGCGACGCCGGAGCGTTCGCCACCACCGAGCCGATCTTCGCCACGCTCGCCCCCGGGAACGGGTACGCGCACGTGGGCGCGAGCGGCGCCGGGCACTACGTGAAGATGGTCCACAACGGGATCGAGTACGGCATGCTCGCCGCCTACGGCGAGGGATTCGACATCATGCAGTCGAGCGAGTTCGACCTGGACCTTTCCACGATCGCCGGCATCTGGCGGTACGGGAGCGTGGTCCGGTCGTGGCTGCTGGAGCTGCTGGTGGACGCGTATGCGAAGGACCCCAAGCTCGAATCGATCCGGGGGTACGTGGAGGACTCCGGCGAGGGGCGGTGGACCGTGCAGGCGGCCATCGACCAGAACGTTCCCGCGCCGATCACCACCCTCAGCTTGTTCGCCCGGTTCGCCTCCCGGCAGGAGGAGTCCTACGCCGCGAAGGTCATCGCGGCCCTCCGCAACGAGTTCGGCGGCCACGCCGTGAGGGGGGTCCAGGGGGGGAGCGGCGCGGCGAGCGAAGCGAGCCGATGAAGCCGCGGTCCCCCTGGCGGAAGCGGATCGCCGAAGGCGATTCGCTGACGATGATGAAGAAGGAGACGTGACCCATGGCCCAGGGCAAGCCAGCGGATCCGCAGGCCGTCGTGATCTTCGGCGCCTCCGGCGACCTCACGAAGCGCAAGCTCCTCCCGGCCTTCTGGCATCTGTACTGCGAAGGCCTGCTCCCCGAGGGGGTCGCCATCGTGGGCTACGCGCGGACCGAGATGAGCGACGACGCGTGGAAGGACTCCGCGCGGGAGCACATCGCCGAGTTCGCCCGGGAGAAGCCGGACGACGAGCGGTGGGGGGAGTTCGCCCGGCGCTTGTCCTACGTCGCCGGCGAGTTCCAGAACGAGAAGTCCATGGACCACTTGCGGGGGCACCTCGAGGAGCTGGACCGGACCGCGGGGACGAACGGCGGGAGGTTCTACTACTGCGCGACGCCGCCGGCCGCGTACCCGGACATCGTGTCCCGCCTCCACGAGAGCGAGCTGCACTCCACGGCCAAGATCGTGATCGAGAAGCCGTTCGGGCGGGACGTGGAGACCGCGAAGGAGCTGAACGCGCAGATCCACAAGGTGTTCGAGGAGCGCCAGGTGTTCCGGATCGACCACTACCTGGGCAAGGAGACCGTGCAGAACCTCCTGGCCCTGCGGTTCGCGAACGGGATGTTCGAGCCCATCTGGAACCGGCGGTACGTGGACAACGTGCAGATCACGGTGGCCGAGGAGATCGGCATCGAGGGTCGTGGATCGTTCTACGAGCAGACCGGCACGATCCGCGACATGATGGCCACCCACCTGTTCCAGGTCCTCACGATCCTGGCCATGGAGCCGCCGGTCTCGTTCGAACCGGACCGGCTCCGCGACGAGAAGGTCCGCGTGCTCCGGGCCATGCAGCCGGTGGATCCGCAGCACGTGGTCCGGGGGCAGTACATCGGCTACCGGCACGAGCCGGACGTGGCGCCGAACTCCCAGGCCGAGACGTACGCCGCCCTACAGGTGTACATCGACAACTGGCGGTGGGCCGGGGTGCCGTTCAACCTGCGGACGGGGAAGAACCTGCACCGCAAGGTCACCGAGCTGTCGCTGTCGTTCCGGCAGGTCCCCTACAGCGTGTTCCGGGGGACCGAGGCCACGCCCATGGGCCGCGACGCCCTGGTGATCCGGGTCCAGCCCGACGAGGGCATCTCGCTGCACCTCAACATCAAGAAGCCCGGGCTGGGGTTCCGTCTGGACCGGGCCATCCTGGACTTCGACTACCAGAGCGCGTACCACACCCCGCTCATCGAGGCGTACGAGACCCTCATCCTCGAGGCCATGGCGGGGGACCACACGCTGTTCACCCGGGCCGACGAGGTCGAACGGGCCTGGGAGGTCATCGCACCGGTGCTGGAGAACCCGCCCCCGGTCCGGTTCTACGGGAAGGGCGCCTGGGGTCCGGTGGAGGCCGACGAGATGATCCTCCCGCGGCACTGGCACGTCATGCTCCCGCCGGCTGAGCGCGAGCCCGAGCCCGAGGGTTCGCCCACGCTGACTCCGCCGTGACCCCGCGCTGATGCCGCCGGAGCGCCAGCCGCTACGCTAGGGCCTCGCATCCGGACGAGGACGAGCTCGAACGAGGAGGCTGGCGGCATTGGCGCGCGACGTGGACTGGCTGGTGTTCGAGAAGGCAGTGGAGGTCACCGCTTCGGCGGTGCGCGGGGCGATGGGGGCCGAGGGCTCGAAGGAGGCCCGGTTCGTGGGGGACGTCTTCCGCGAGGTGTGGGCGGCCCTCAAGGAGGCGTCCCAGGAGCTGCCCGAGCGCACCTCGAGGCCCGGCTTCGGGGGGTGAGGCCGGCGCCGGGGCTCCGGCTAGTCGGTCGAGCCCGCCACGTCCCGGAGCGAGAGCATCCCCACCACGCGGCCGCCGTCCACCACCGGGAGGTGGCGGAACCCGCCGCCGAGCATGGTGTCCAGGGCCTCGTCGGTGGAGACGTCCGGCGCGATCGTGATGGGGTTGGCGGTCATCCAGCTCGAGACCGGGTGGCCGGCCGCGTCGAAGTGCTCCCCCAGGGCCCGCACGATGTCGCGCTCGGTGAAGATGCCGGTCAGGTGGTCCCCCTCCATGACCAGCGCCGAGCCGACGTGCTTGCCCCCCATGATGGTCGCGGCCTCCGCCACGGTGGTGGAGGGATCCACCGTGATCAGGTCCCGGTTCATGGCTTCGCCGACGGTGCCCATGGCGCTCCGCGCTAGCCTACTCGCCACCGCAGAGGAGGCAAATCGCGACGCCGCCGCGCTCCCCGGGGCGATGCGCCGGGCGCTGCTGGCCTGGTACCGGCCCCGGCGGACGGCCTATCCGTGGCGGGGGGCCGGGCCGTTCGGCGTGCTGGTCAGCGAGGTCATGCTGCAGCAGACCCAGGCCGCCCGGGTGGCCCCCAGGTACGTCGCGTTCATGGAACGGTTCCCCGACGTGGAGGCACTGGCCGCGGCGTCGCGGGCCGACCTCCTCCGGGTCTGGGGGAACCTGGGCTACCCCAGGCGCGCCGTGGCCCTGCACGAGGCGGCCCGGGCCCTGGTCCGGGACCACGCCGGCCTGGTCCCCGCCGATCCGGAGGCGCTCCGGCGCCTCCCCGGCGTGGGCCCGTACACGGCGGCGGCGGTCGCGTCCCTGGGACACGGCCGGCGCGTCCCGGCCCTGGACACGAACGTCCGGCGCGTGGTGGCTCGGTCGCGGCTGGGGGTGGAACCGCATCGAGTGCTCCCGGCCCGGCTGGCCCGGGAGGCCGCGTCGTGGCTGGGTCGGGGCGACGCGCGCGGGTTCACGCAGGCGTTGATGGACCTCGGCCGGGAGGTGTGCCGTCCCACTCCCCGGTGCGAGTCCTGCCCCCTGCGGCGGGGGTGCCGGTTCCGCCTGGAGGGAGGCCGCCCCGAACGCTCCCCGCGGCGGCAGGCATCATTCGAGGGCTCGCTCCGGCAGGTCCGGGGCGCCGTGCTGGCGCGGCTCCGGGAGCATGGCTCCGCCTCGATGGCGAGCCTGTCCGAGACGACGGGGTACCCGCCCGATCGGATCGGGGACGCGGTCCGTGGCCTCGCCGCCGACGGCGTGGTCGTGGCCGGCCCGACGGCCCTGGCCGGCCGTCCCTCCGGCCGGGTCCGCCTTCCCCACTGAGGGGACGGCTCTCGGGAACTCCTCGAGCGGCCCGGAACCCGCACACCCCGATGAAGCGTCCAAGCCGAAGAGGCCGCGCGAAGGCTTCGCCGCCGGACGAGAGGGGAGGACGGCCATGACGCCGACCACTGACCGGACCCGCCGCCTGCCGATCCTCGCCGGGGCGCTCGCCATCCTCGCGGTCGTCGCCGCGGCGTGCGGGGGGGGCGCAGGCAAGTCCTCCTCGGCGGGGCTGGCGCCCGGGCGGCCGGCGGCGTCGCCCGCCGGCGTGCCCAGCGAGGGTGGCTCCGGAGGCGACGAAGGGACCGGCGTCCTCGCGGGCATCCCCCAGGTCCTGCCGAACGTCGTGAAGACCGCGCGCGTCTCGGTCGAGGTCCCTCGAGGGGAGTTCCAGAGCTCACTCGACAAGGCCACGGAGATCGCCGCCGATCACGGGGGCTACGTGGAGTCCTCGTCGATCGCGGGCCGGAACTCCGGCTCGGGACGCATGGTCATCCGGGTCCCCCAGCTGAACTTCGAGGCCGCGCTGGCGGACGTGTCCGCCCTGGGCGACGTGCAGGCGCATCAGGTCTCGAGCGAGGACGTCACCGGCCGGGTGGTGGACCTCGACGCGCGCCTCCGCAACGCGCGGGCGCAGGAGGAGGTGCTGCTCGGCATCCTGAAGAGCGCGACGACGGTTCGCGACACCCTCCGCGTCCAGCAGACCCTTTCGAACGTCCAGCTCCAGATCGAGGAGCTGGTGGGGCAGCAGCGGTCGCTGCAGGACCGCGTGGCGCTGGGGACGATCGACCTCAGCCTGGTCGAAGCCGGACGTCCCGTGCACGTCCAGGCCGAGTCGGGGAACATCGCGAACCCGAGCCTGGCCGAGGCCTGGGACCGGTCCAAGGCCACGTTCTTCGGGCTGCTCTACGGGATCGTGGTGAGCCTGGCGGTCATCGTCCCGCTCGGCCTGCTGGCCTTGGCCGCCTGGCTGGTGGTCCGAAGGGTCAGGGCCCGGGACCGAGGTGCGGCGTCGGGACCGGAGCGGCCCGACCACGCCGGGGCGGCCGTCTGAGGGGTGCCCGGCCTCGAGCGTCACCGCCGCCCGGTAGCATCCCCCCATGAGCACCTCCGAGCCGATGGCCGAGCCGGCGCCAGATCCCGTCGCGCAGCCCTCGGAGTACCGGGACCTGCTGCTGTCGCTGGCCGGTTCGGACGATCCGGCCTCGGTGCAGCGGGCCACGGCGGGTGAGCTCCGGGACCTGTTGACGCAGGCCGGGGAGCACGGCGTCCTGCGAACACCGCCCGCCCCCGGCGAGTGGTCGATGATCGAGCTCGCCGGGCACTTCGTGGACGCCGAGCTGGTCTCCTCGGCCCGGTACCGCTGGATCGTGGCCCACGACACGCCGGACATCGCCGCGTACGACCAGGACCTGTGGGTGTCGCGGCTCCGCCATCGCGAGGCCGGGCCCGAGGAGCTGCTGGACCTGTTCGAGGCCCTCCGCGGTTCCAACCTCACCATGTGGGAGCGAATCCCGGAACGGGAACGGAGCCGGTACGGCGTGCACGCCGAACGAGGCCCGGAGTCCTACGAGGTGATGTTCCGCATGCTTGCCGGCCACGACCGGTTCCACTTGCAGCAGGCTCGCGAGACGCTGGCGGCCGTGTCCCCGGCCTGAGCCGCCACCGCGGCCGCTACGAGCCCTTCAGCGCGGGGATGACCTGCTCGCCGAACAGCTCGATGGCGCGGGACGCGGTGGCGAAGTCCATCCCCGGGTAGTGGAGCCGGACGATCAGGTGGAACTCCTGCCGGTCCCGGAACGGCTCGATGGCCGTCCGGAGGAACGACGCGATCTCGCGCGGCGTCCCGGTGGGGTTGACGTGCCTGAGCACCTCCTCCGGCGGCTGGCTGATCCAGAACCCCTTCCCCGGGGTGTCCGAGCCCTCCGCCCACCCGGAGTACACCCCGATGTGATGCCCGGCCCCCTCCTTGATGACCTCCCACCCGGACTCCGCGTCGTCCCACGGGAACCCGTTCTGGAGCTGGGCGTACCCGAGGGCGGCGGGGTCCCTCCCGGCCTCCCGGGCCCCCTCCTCGGCCAGACTCACGCCCTCCTGCCACGTATCGGGGTGGCTGCGGGTCCTGATGTAGCCGTCGCCGATCCGGCCGGCCCGGCGGACGGCGCGGTCGACCATCGCGCCGATGTAGATCGGGACCCCCGCCTCCCGGAACGGCCTCGGGGTCACCTGCACGTCGTCGTAGCGGTAGTGCCGTCCCTCGAACGAGAATCGCTCGCCGGTCCACGCCCTGCGCAGGATCTCGACGATCTCGGTCGTCCGGCGGACCCGTTCGGTCGGCTGCTGGCCGAACATCCGGAACTCCTCGTCGCGCCACCCCAGCCCGAGTCCGAGGATCAGCCGGCCCCCCGAGGCCTGGTCCACGAACGCGGCGTCCTCCGCCAGCCGGAGCGGGTCGTGGAAGGGGGCCAGCAGGACGCCGGTCCCCAGCTTGAGCCGCTCGGTGACCGCAGCGATCGCCGAGAGCATCGGGAGCAGCGAGGGGAGGTAGCCGTCGCCGGCGCCGTGGTGCTCGCTGACCCACGCCGAGTCGAACCCCAGGGTCTCGGCCAGGCGGGCCATCTCCAGGACCTCGCGGTACTCCGTGGCGAACGTCCGGCCGGACCCCGGCATGACCTGCCCGGTGAACAGCCCGATCCCGATCTGCACGGCCACGGCGGCGACACTACCGTCCGCCGCCCCAGGCGCTCAACCGGCAGGCCGTCGGCTCCCGGGCCCGGCGTTTGCCCGATCGGTCGGATGCGGCGAGCATTCGTGCCATGCCCACGCTCACGGAGCTCTCGGACCGGCACGACGACACCTACGGCGACTACGAGCGGCTGTTCTTCGAGGGGCGGTGGTACCGCTCGCTCGAGCTGTCCGATCGGGCCAAGCGGTTCGCGGCGGGACTGGTGTCGCTGGGGGTGCGGCCGGGCGACCGGGTCCTGGCCATGCTGGCGAACGGGCCGGAGGTGGGGACGGTGTACGGCGGGGCGTGGCGGGCGGGAGCCGCGGTCACGCCGGTGCTGTTCCTGCTCTCGCCCCACGAGGTGGCGCGCGTGGTCCAGCAGGCCGAGCCATCGGTGGTGGTGGCCGGCCCGGAGTTCCTGCCGGTGATCCGCCAAGCGCTGGAAGGCGCCTCGGCTCCGCTCGCGGTGGTCACGACCGGCCCGGGCGAGGACGGCGTGGTGGCGTTCGACGATCTCGTGGACCACGAGCCGCTGCACGAACCGGTGCCCCAGGCGGAGGACGACCTCGCCGCGCTGCTGTTCACCGGCGGGACCACGGGCGCGTCGAAGGGCGTGATGCTCTCGCACGGCAACATCGCGTTCGACGCCGGAGCCGCCGCGGAGGCCAGCGAGGTGGGGGAGGACGAGGTGGCCATGACCGCCCTGCCTCTCGCCCACTCCTACGGGATCCTGGTGGCCGCCGTGGGGCTGTTCGTGAAGGGCCGGGGGGTCCTGCACCGGTGGTTCGAACCGTTCTCGTTCCTGCGGGCCATCGAGGAGCATCGCGTGACGCGCATGGCGGTGGTTCCCACGATGCTCCAGTACCTGCTCCAGGTCCCCCTGGAGGACCACGACCTGTCCTCGCTCCGCCACGTCGTCTCCGGAGCGGCCGCCCTGCCGCTGGAGGTGGCCAGGGAGTGGGAGCGGCGAACGGGCTCCGTGGTGCTCGAGGGGTACGGGTGCACGGAGGCCATGTCCGCCGTGACCACGAACCCCCCGTCGGGGCCGCGGAGGCCGGGCTCCGTGGGCAGGCCGCTGCCGGGCGTCGAGCTCCGCATCGAGGACGACGAGGGCTCGGAGGTCCCGGCCGGCGAGCCCGGCGAGATCTGCGTGCGGGGGCCGAACGTCATGCGGGGGTACTGGCGGCAGCCCGAGGAGACCGCCGACGTCATGAAGGGCGGATGGCTCCACACCGGCGACATCGGTCGGGTCGACGGCGAGGGGTTCCTGTTCGTGGTGGAACGCAAGAAGGACCTGGTGATCCGGGGAGGGATCAACGTCTACCCCCGGGACGTGGAGGAGGCCCTGGCCGAGCACCCCGCGGTGGCCATGGCCGGGGTGGTCGGCCGGCCCGACGAGCTGTACGGCGAGGAGGTCGTGGCGTTCGTGGTCAGGCGCCAGGGCTCCGAGGCGAGCGAGGAGGACCTTCTTGCGTTCGCGGCCGAACGGCTGTCGAAGCCGAAGCGGCCCAAGGAGATCCGGTTCGTCCCACAGCTGCCGCTGACGCCCGTGGGGAAGGTGAACCGGCGGGAGCTCCGGGGGCAGCTGGAGCCGCCGCCCGGGTGAACCGGAGCCCCCAGGTGGCGCAGAAGAGGTCGAGATTCCGCGGAACCGTGGGTTGCCATTCGCGGTCGGATGTCGTTGTCTGGTCGAACCCCGATGGCAGGAGCCAGCGCACGCACGTCGATCGGCGGCCGCGTCCGCCTTCGAGCCTCAGCGCTCGTGGTGTTCGGCGCGCTCGCCCTCGTATTCCAGGCGTGCTCCGGCGACGGACCGATCACGCCGAGCAACGGCACCACCGCGCCGCCCTCGGCCTCGGAGGTCTCGGTCACCCCGCCACCCACGGGCCCCAGCTGCGACGGCGTGGCCGCCACGATCGTCGGGACCCCGGACGACGACTTCATCATGGGGACGCAGGCGGCGGACGTGATCCAGGGGCTCGGGGGGGACGACGTCATCAAGGGCCTCCACGGCAACGACCGCGTCTGCGGCGGGCCCGGCAACGACTCCCTGTTCGGATCGCAAGGTGACGATGTGATCCTGGGCGGCCCCGGCGAGGACGGCCTGTTCGGCGAGTACGGGAACGACCAGGAACGGGGCGGCGCCGACGACGACACGCTGACCGGCGGCGGCGGCGACCAGGGGATCGACCACCTGTATGGCGACGCCGGCAACGACGTGCTATCGAGCGGCCCGGGGGACGACGTGCTGGTGGGGGGCGTCGGTGACGACGTCCTCCACGCGTGGAAGGGCGACGACCGGCTGGGCGGGGGTCCGGGGAACGACATCGTGCTGGGCGACCAGGACGACGATCTGATGTACGGCGGCAGCGGCGACGACCTGCTATGGGGAGGGTCGGAGAACGATGACATCCGGGGCGGCGCCGGCAGCGACATGCTCTCCGGCGACAACGGCACGGACCGGCTGAACGGGGGGAGCGACGACGACACGTGCGTGGCGGGCGAGACCCTGTCGGAGTGCGAGTCCGGATCGCCCGTCCCCGAGACCGGCGCGAAGCTGCCACTGATGTGCATGGGACGGCCGGCCACCATCGTCGGGACGCCGGGCGACGACATCCTGATGGGGACGCCGGGGAACGACGTGATCATCGCCTACAGCGGCGACGACTACGTGGACGCCGGCCCCGGCGACGACGTGGTGTGCGGCGGCGGCGGAGACGACTCGATCATCGGGGGCTCCGGCAGTAACCGGCTGTCGGGAGGCAGCGGGGACGACGGGCTCTACGGCCAGCGGGAGAACGACCTGCTGGTGGGCGGGTCCGGCAGCGACGTCCTGGACGGCGGGACCGGGTTCGGTGTGGACCGCCTCGTGGGGGGCCCCGGGAACGACGTCCTGATCACGCTGGGGACCACACCCGACGTCCTGCTCGGCGGGCCGGGCGATGACGCGATCTTCTCGGGCCAGGGCGGGGACCGCGAGGTCGGCGGTCCCGGCAACGACGTGATCTACGGCGGGGACGGCGCGGACGACATCTCGGGCGGCGACGGCAACGACCGGCTGTTCGGCGGGAACCAGCCCGACTCGATCACCGGCGGTGGTGGCGACGACGTCCTCGACGGCGGTCTGGGGATCGACGTCCTCGATGCCGGGAAGGGAACCGACTCCTGCCTGGCCGGCGAGACCGACATCGACTGCGAGTCCGGGGTGGTCCTTCCCACAGTGAACGGCGCGCGGGTCC
>DASWED010000029.1:0-38935 GCA_036394995.1 Actinomycetota bacterium | reverse complement strand
GCCCGAGTCTCACCCGCGCTGGTCCGCGAGGGGGCCCCTCGGGCGCGGGTCGAGGCGCGGTTCGCCTCGCCCGGGACGCCCGCCGCGGCCGAGTGGGCGGAGGAGGGCGAGATCGTCCTGGCGCGGACGGTGGGCGCCGACGGCCGGAGCGCGGCCAGGATCGGCGGCCAGATCGCCCCGGTCTCGGCGCTGGCCGCGCTGGCTCCGGAGCTCGTGGAGGTCCACGGCCAGAACCAGGCCCAGCGCCTGCTGTCCCCGTCGGAGCAGGCCGGGTTCCTGGACCGTTTCGCCGGCGCCGAGCACGCCGGGATCGTCGACTCGTTCCGGGAGACGCACGAACGGCTGCGGCGGGCCCGGCTGCGCCTCGACGAGCTGGATCGGGAGGCCCGGGAACGCGAACGCGACAAGGACCTCCTGGCCTACCAGGTGCGCGAGATCGAGGGGGCGATGGTGGTTCCGGGGGAGGCCGAGACGCTGCGGGGCGAGGAGTCGCGTCTGGCCAACGCGGAGCGGCTGTCCGAGCGGGCCACGTCGGCGGAGCTCGCGATGTCGGCCGACGGGGGTGCGGCCGACGGGCTGGCCGCCGCCGCCGCCGCGCTCCGGGACGCCGCGTCCGTGGACCCCGACGCGGTGACGTTGTCGGATCGGCTGACCGCGGTGACCGAGGAGGCAGCCGACCTGGCCCGGGAGATCCGTGCCTGGCGGGAGGGGGTCCGGGCCGATCCGGAGCGCCTCGACGAGGTTCGGGAGCGCCTCCAGGCCCTGGCCACCCTGGAACGGAAGTACGGCGAGGGCGAGGCCGGGGTCCTGGCCTATCTCGAACAGGCCCGCGAGCGCCTGGCCGCGCTGGAGGGCGCGGGGGAGGAGCGGGACGCTCTGGAAGCCGAGGGCGCACGACTCCAGACCCTGGCGGAGGACCTGGCGGCGAGGGTGACGGCGGGGCGCCGGGAGGCCGCCCCCCGGCTGGGGTCGGCCCTGCAGGACGAGCTCCACGAGCTCGGGATGCAGGGGGCCTCGGTGGAGGTGGCGCTCCGGCCCCAGGACGAGCTCGGTCCGCTGGGGGCGGAGCGGGTCGAGCTGCTGTTCTCCGGTGGGCCGGGGCAGCCCCCCCTGCCGCTGGGCAAGGTGGCGTCCGGTGGCGAGCTGTCCCGGACCATGCTGGCCTGCCGGAGCGTGCTGGCGGACCTCGACGCCGTCCCGACGGTGGTGTTCGACGAGGTGGACGCCGGCATCGGGGGACGGGCCGGTCTGGCCGTGGGGCGGCGCCTGGCCCGCCTGGCCCGGGCCCGCCAGGTCCTGGTGGTCACCCATCTCCCGCAGATCGCGTGCTTCGCCGACCTCCACGTCCGGGTGGCCAAGGAGGGAGGCACCGCGACGGTGGCCCCGCTCACCGATCCCGAGCGGGTGGAGGAGGTGTCGCGGATGCTGTCCGGTCTCCCCGACAGCGACGCCGCCGCCACCCACGCCGAGGAGCTGCTGGCCCAGGCCAGCGCGGAGCGCTGACCCCGGTTCGGCCCGCCGTCGATCCCCGACCCCGACGGCACCGAGCGACGACCGGTCCGTTACGCTGTGCACAGTTTCGGGACACCGGCGTGAGCCCACGCGTTCCAGTGCCCGCGATCGGACCGAAAGGGGGCATCCCACGGCCGCAACAAGGCCCAGGAGCCTGCTTCGACTACGCTCGAGGCGAGCCCGCCCGGCCGCCGGCGTGGCCCGGGTCGACCGCAGGACCAAGAGCCTCCTGCGCCGGGTCCATCCCGGCGAGGTCGCCGTGATCGACCACGAGGACCTCGACCGCCTCGCCGCGGAGGGGCTGGTGGCCGCCGGCGTGGCGGGCGTGGTGAACGCGGCCGGCTCGATCAGCGGCCGGTACCCGAACCTCGGCCCCTCCATCCTCGTCCAGGCCGGCATCCCGCTCATCGACTCGGTGGGACCCCTGCTGATGGACAAGGTCCGGGAGGGAGACCCGGTCCGGCTGGAGGGGGACCGGGTCTACGTCGGCTCGGTGCTGGCCGGCGTGGGGATCCGCCAGAGCGAGGCCTCCGTGGAAGCGGGCATGGAGGAGGCCCGTGTCCGCATGGCCGAGCAGTTCGAGAGCTTCGCCACCAACACCCTCGAGTTCATGCAGCGCGAACGGGACCTGCTGTTCGGTGGCTCGGGGCTGCCCGAGCTGGCCCACCAGCTGGCCGGGCGTCCGGCCCTGGTGGTGGTGCGGGGATACAACTACACGCAGGACCTCGCGGCCCTCCGCCCGTACATCCGCGACGTGGGGCCGGTCCTGATCGGCGTGGACGGAGGGGCCGACGCCCTGGTGGACGAGGGCTACCACCCCGACCTCATCGTCGGGGACATGGACAGCGTCTCCGCGAGGACATTGGCCCTGGCGCTCCGGCCCCGCACGCTGCTCCGCCGGCGCCTCCCGCCCGAGGTGGTGGTCCACGCGTATCCCGGCGGAGAGGCCCCCGGCCGGGAGCGACTGGAGGCCCTCGGGATCCCGTTCCGGGTCATGGAGAGCACCGGGACCAGCGAGGACATGGCGTTCCTCCTCGCGCACGGCAAGGGGGCCGAGCTCATCGTGGCCGTGGGGACGCACGGGAACCTCCGGGAATTCCTGGACAAGGGCCGGATGGGCATGGCCAGCACGTTCCTGGTCCGACTACGGGTGGGCGAGATCCTCATGGACGCGAAGGGGGTGTCCCGACTGTACAGCGGCCGGGTCCGGGTCCGGGACCTGATGCTCCTGGTGGGCTCGGCGCTGCTCGCCATGATCGTGATGGCGGTGGTCTCGCAGCCGTTCCGGCTGTTCATCCACCAGCTGCTGGAGCAGATCGGCAGCCTGTTCTGACCATGCGAGCAGCCGACCCCGCGACGAACGAGGAGGGTGCGCCCTGATCTCCTTCCGCTACCATCTGGTGACGATCGTGGCGGTGTTCCTGGCGCTGGCCCTGGGGGTCCTGGCCGGCACCACGGTCATCAAGCAGACCCTCGTCGAGCAGCTCCGGAAGAACAACAGCCGCGTGGCCGACCAGAACAGTGACCTCCGGAGCCAGGTGGGGGAGCTCCGGGGGTTCGTCAGCAGCTTCGTCTCCGGCGCGCGGGACTGGCTCATCGACGGCGCCCTGGACGGTGAGCGGGCCGTGGTGATCACGTGGGATCCCGTGGACCAGGACGCGGTGGGACAGGCCAGGGACGGGCTGGCCACGGCCGGGGCCGAGGTCGTCACGCTGACCATGACGTCGAAGCTCGCCTCCGCCGGCGCCACCGAGGAGCTGGCGGACCTCCTCGGCGTGGACGGGACCACCCCCCCGGATGTCGTCGTGTCCGATGCCTCCCTGGCGCTCGCGGACCGGCTGGCCCGCGGTGCGGGAACGGTCGCCCGCCCGGAGACGGACCTGCTCGAGGAGCTGGTGAAGGCCGGGTTCGTGCGGGCGGCCCCCACGTCGGACCTGTCCGCGGTGGGCGGGCCGGACCGGCTGGAGGTCGTGGTGGGCGGGGGGCAGGCCCAGCCGGCCGTTCCCATCGACACGTTCGTGCTCCAGATGGTGCGTGAGATGTCGGACGCCGGCGTGATGATCGCGGCGGGCGAGGGCGAGGACGCCGACGCCGCCGCCCACCCGCTCGTGAGCCTCCTGCGCCAGGACGACTCCCTGTCCACCGATCGCCTGATGACGGTGGACGACATGGATCAGGACGTCGGAGGCGTGGCCCTGGTGCTCGGCCTCGACCGGATGCTGCTGGGGGGCAGCGGTGGGAACTACGGGACCGACGAGGGTGCCCAGCTCCTGCCGAAGCCCCCGACCTCCTGACCATGGACGCCTCCGGCCCGCACGGCATCGCCACGAGCCGCGACCCCCCGGTCATGCGCGGCGAGCCGGGGGCCACCGGGGCGGTGGCCGTGGTCGCCGCGCACCAGGAGGCCGATCGCATCGCGGCCACCGTCCGGGCCCTGCTCCGCATCCCCGGCGTCCGCCGGGTGGTGGTGGCGGACGACGGCTCCCGGGACGGGACGGCCGCCGCGGCGCTGGCCGCCGGCGCGGCCGTGATCCGGTCCGGACGGAACCGCGGAAAGGGCGCCGCCCTGGAACGGGCCATCGACGCCGCCGGACCGGCGGAGGTGATCCTCCTGACCGATGCGGACCTGGCCGAGTCGGCCGGCGCGCTGGAGGCGGTGCTGGGACCGGTGCTCGCGGGGGACGCAGACCTGGCCGTGGCCGTGCCTCCCGCCCCGCCCGCGGGGGCCGGCGGGTTCGGCCTGGTCCGCCGGTCGGCCGCGTGGATGATCGAGCGAGCCTCCGGGTATCGGGCCCGGGCGCCGCTGTCGGGGCAGCGGGCCGTGACCCGCCGGTGCCTCGAGGCGTGCCGGCCCCTGGCGCCGGGCTTCGGGGTGGAGGCGGCGATGACGGCAGACGCCGCCCGGCTGGGGTTCCGCGTGGCGGAGGTGGAGGCGCCGGTGGTCCACCGGTTCACCGGCCGCGACGCCGCCGGGTTCGGCCACCGGGCGGTCCAGGGCGCCGACATCGTCCGGGCCATGGTCCCGCGCGTGGCGGGGTGGCGGTGACGGCGTGACGAGCGGCTGGCGGGAGGCCCTGCTCCTCGTTGTGGGGTTCGGGCTGGCCGCGTGCGCCATGGTGGCCATGCCGTCCCGGTGGCGGCGCCGGCTGGCGGTGACGAACCACCGGGGCCGGTCCGTCCCCGCGACGCTGGGGACCGCCCTGTTCGTGGCGTCGGTGGGAGCCCAGGGCGTCGCCGTGGCCGCGGCCGCGGCGTGGGGCCCCCCGCTCGGCCGGATCACGTGGTACCTCCTCCCCGCGTCCGCCCTGGTGTTCGTGGCCGGGCTCCTCGACGACCTCCTCCCCGGCGGCCCCCGGGGGCTGGGCGGCCACCTCCGGGCCCTGTTCCGGGGCCGGCTGACCACCGGCATCGTGAAGGCCGTGGCCGCGGTGCTGGCCGCCGCGGCCGTCGTGCTGGCCGCGCCGCACCGCCCGGGGACGGTCGGACTGCTCGGGGTGGTCCTGATGGCCGGGACCGCGAACCTGCTGAACGGCCTCGACGTGGTCCCCGGCCGGGCCGGGAAGGCCTTCCTGGTGCCGGCCGTCGTGCTGATGTTCCTGGGCCCGCCGGCGCTACTGGTCCGCCTGGCCGGTGCCGAGCTCGCAGCGCTGTGGCCCGACCTCCGGGAGCGAGCCATGCTCGGGGACGGCGGCGCGAACCTCCTGGGGTTCGTGCTGGGGGCCGGGCTGTACCTGGAGCTGTCCGACGCGGGGGTGATGGCCGCGGCCGCCCTGGTGGTGGCCATGAACCTGCTGGCGGAGACCATCACGCTGTCCCGGGCCATCCGCGCGATCCCGCCGCTCCGGTGGATCGACGGGGCCGGCCGTCTGCCGCAGACGGGCCACGAACCGGACGCGGCCCCCGCTGAGACCGTCGGCACGCACTGACCGGAACGCGGCCGGAGAAATTTTCGCGGGAACCGGCAACTTCCGGACGGAACCGACCCGCCGGGCGAGAACCCTCTGCTAGAGTGAAATCCCGAGGTGACCGAGCACAGGAAGTTCATCTTCGTCACGGGAGGCGTGGCATCCGGCCTCGGGAAGGGGATCACCACCGCCTCCCTGGGACGCCTCTTCCGCTCCCGCGGCCTCCGGGTCACCCTCCAGAAGCTCGACCCGTACATCAACGTCGATCCCGGGACCATGAATCCGTTCGAGCACGGCGAGGTGTTCGTGCTGGACGACGGCGCCGAGACGGACCTCGACCTCGGGCACTACGAGCGGTTCACCGACGAGAGCCTGCACAAGGGGTCGAACGTCACCACGGGGGCCGTGTACTCCACGGTCATCGCCAAGGAGCGCCGGGGCGAGTTCCTGGGCAAGACCGTCCAGGTCATCCCCCACATCACGAACGAGATCAAGTCCCGGATCCGGGCCCTGGCGGAGACCGAGGACGCCGACGTCGTGGTCGTGGAGGTGGGGGGGACGGTCGGCGACATCGAGTCGCTGCCGTTCCTGGAGGCCATCCGGCAGCTCCGCAACGAGGTGGGACGGGACCACTGCGCGTTCGTCCACGTCTCGCTGGTGCCGTTCATCGGGCCCACCGGCGAGTCGAAGACCAAGCCCACCCAGCACTCCGTCCGCGAGCTCCGCTCCATCGGTATCCAGCCCGACGCCATCGTGCTCCGGAGCGACCGGCCCATCACGGACAACCTCAAGGAGAAGATCTCCCTGCAGTGCGACGTCCCGATGGCCGGGGTGGTGGCCGCCGTGGACGCGGAGTCGATCTACGTGGTCCCGCTGACCATGCACGAGGAGGGCCTCGACACGTACCTGGCCAGCCACCTCCGGATCGAGGCCCGTCCCGACCTCACGGAGTGGCAGGAGCTGGTGCAGCGGATCCACGGCGCCACCGAGCCCGTGACCGTCGCGATCGTCGGGAAGTACGTGAACCTCCGTGACGCGTACCTGTCGGTGATCGAGGCGCTGAGCCACGCCGGGTTCCACCACGGGGCCCGCGTGGACATCCGGTGGGTCCGCTCCGACGACCTGGTGGCGGACACCGAGGAGATCCTGGCCGGCGTGGACGGCATCGTGGTCCCCGGCGGGTTCGGGTGGCGGGGGATCGAGGGCAAGCTCGAGGCCATCAGGTACGCGCGGGAGCGGAAGGTCCCCTATCTCGGCCTGTGCCTGGGGCTCCAGACCGCGGTGATCGAGTTCGCCCGCAACGTGTGCGGGCTGGAGGGGGCCAACTCCAGCGAGTTCGACCCCACCACACCCCACCCCGTGATCGACTTGCTGCCCGAGCAGCACGGCGTCACCGACATGGGCGCGACCATGCGGCTGGGGGCCCAGCCCTGCCACCTGGTGAACGGGACCCGGACCCAGCGGGCCTACGGCGAGGACGTGGTGATGGAGCGCCACCGTCACCGGTACGAGGTGAACCCCGAGTACCACCGGGTGCTGTCGGAGCACGGGCTGGTGTTCTCCGGATGGTCGCCGAACCGCCTGCTGGTGGAGACCATCGAGCTGGCCGACCACCCGTTCTTCGTGGCCGGTCAGTTCCACCCCGAGCTCCGGTCCCGGCCGACGCGCCCCCATCCGCTGTTCCGGGAATTCGTGGGCGCGGCGCTGGTCCGCAGGGAGTCCGGCGAGCGCCAGACCGTCGTGCTGCCCGGGTAGTCCCGGGTGCCGCCCAACACCACTGACTCGCCCCAGCCCGCGTCCGGCCGCCGCGAGGTGTTCCGTGGCCGGTTGCTGTCGGTCGAGGTGTGGGAGGGCCGATACCGGGAGGTGGTCCATCATCCCGGGGCCTGCGCCGCGGTGGCGCTCCACGGCGGCGATGTCCTGCTGGTCCGGCAGTTCCGTGACGCGGTGGGGGAGGACCTCCTGGAGATCCCGGCCGGGGTCCGGGACGTGGCGGGCGAGGGCCCGGCCGACTGCGCGGCCCGCGAGATCCTCGAGGAGACGGGCCACCGGGTGGAGCGGATCGAGCCACTGGGGCGGATCTACTCCTCGCCGGGGTTCTCCGACGAGGTCATCGAGCTGTTCCTGGCGAACGTCGAAACGGCGGGACCCCACGAGGGCGAGATCGAGGTCGTCCGGATGTCCCTGGCCGAGGCCGTCGCCGCGGTCCACGACGGCCGCATCCGCGACGCCAAGAGCGCGGTGGCCCTGATGCTGGCGGCGGATCGAACGGAGGGCTGAGGGCCGAGGCCCCGTGTCCCCGAGGGTGCACCGGTCCGGGGCGCCGTCGGAGTAGGCTCACGGTGAGGGAAGGAGGGGCTCGCGTGATTGTCGGCGTCCCGAAAGAGGTCAAGGACAACGAGTATCGCGTCGCGCTCACCCCGGAGGGGGCCCGCGAGCTCACGGCCGCGGGGCACCAGGTGCTGGTCCAGGAGGGGGCGGGCGAGGGATCGTCGCTGTACGGGGACCGGTACAAGCGGGCCGGGGCGGAGTTCGTGGGCTCCGCCGAGGACGTGTGGCGCCAGGCCGACATGGTCCTCAAGGTCAAGGAGCCGGTCCCGTCGGAGTACGAGCACATGGGGGAGGGGCAGATCCTGTTCACGTACCTCCACCTGGCGGCCTCGAGGGAGCTCACCCAGGAGCTGTTGCGGCGCAACGTGAAGGCCGTCGCCTACGAGACGGTGGAGGACCCGCACGGGCGCCTCCCGCTCCTCGCGCCGATGAGCGAGGTGGCCGGGCGGATGGCTCCCCACGTCGGGGCCCGCCTCCAGGAGAAGGAGTACGGCGGGCGGGGGGTGCTGATGGGCGGGGTGTCCGGGGTGCGCCCGGCCAAGGTCCTGGTGCTGGGCGCGGGGATGGCCGGGGCGAACGCCGCGTGGATCGCCGCCGGCATGGAGGCCGAGGTGATCGTGGTGGACAAGAACCTCGACAAGCTCCGTCTCATCGATCAGGTCCAGAAGGGCCGGATCATGACGCTGATGTCGGACCGGCTGACCCTGGAGCAGCGGGTCCGGGAGTGCGACATCCTGATCGGATCCGTGCTGGTGCCCGGGGCCAAGGCCCCCAAGCTCGTGAGCGAGGAGATGGTGGCGTCGATGCGACCCGGCTCCGTGATCATCGACATCGCCATCGACCAGGGGGGGTGCGTGGAGACCTCCCACATGACCACCCACTCCGACCCCACGTATGTGCTCCACGACGTCGTGCACTACGCCGTGGGGAACATGCCCGGGGCCGTGCCGAACACCTCCACGTACGCGCTGACCAACGTGACGCTGCCGTTCGCGCTGGAGATCGCCAACCGGGGGCTGGAGGACGCCGTTCGCCGGGACCCCATGCTGGCCCGGGGAGTGAACGCGTACGGCGGGCAGACCACGAACGGGGGCGTGGCGGAGGCCCATGGGCTGGAGGCGGTGGAGCTGTCGGCGCTGGTCGACGGCGCCGCCACCTAGTCTGAAACGGACTACCAGGCGACCGCAAGATGACGGGATCCCCGGTCCGCGCCCAGATCGAGCGGTTCATCGACCACCTCACGGTGGAGCGGGGGCTGTCGCCGAACACGCTCGCGGCGTATCGGCGGGATCTGGCCCGGTACGGGTCGTTCCTGGAGGAGCGGGGGATCGACGACGGCGCTGAGGCCGACGAGGCCGCGGTCTCGGCGTTCGTGGCCTGGCTGTCCTCGGCCCGCCACACCGGCGGGGGCCGTGGGAGCGACGCCGAGCCCCGGCCCTATCGAACCTCCTCGGTGGCGAGAGCCCTGGCCGCCGTGCGATCGTTCCACCGGTTCCTGGTGGCGGAGGGAGACGCAGAGCGGGACCCCGGCTCGGGCGCGGTCCGGCCGCGGGTGCCGCGGGCGCTTCCCCGGCCGCTGTCGGTCGACGAGGTGGCCAGGATCCTCGAGGCCCCCGGGGGGCAGGAGCCCGCGGCCCTCCGGGACCGGGCGATCCTGGAGACGATGTACGGGGCCGGGCTCCGGGTATCGGAGGTCGTGGGGCTCGACGTGGACGACATGGACCTCGACGAGGGGAGCGTGCGGGTGCTGGGCAAGGGGTCGAAGGAGCGGCTCGTTCCCGTGGGCCGTCCGGCCAGGAGCGCCGTCGCCGCGTACCTGACGGCCGGACGCCCCGCGCTGGCCTCGGCCCGGAGCCGGGGAGCGCTGTTCCTGAACGTCCGCGGGGGGCGCCTGACCCGCCAGGGGTGCGCGCGGGTCCTGCGGGCGGCGGCGACCCGGGCCGGCGTCCGGAAGCGGGTCACCCCGCACACGCTGCGGCATTCGTTCGCCACCCATCTCCTGGAGGGCGGCGCCGACGTCCGCGTGGTCCAGGAGCTCCTGGGCCACGCCAGCGTCGCCACGACCCAGATCTACACACTGGTCACCGAGCAGCACCTCCGCGAGGTGTACTTCACCGCCCACCCCCGGGCCCGCAAGGCGCCGGCCGCCGCGGGAGTCCGGCCGTGAGCGAGGGGCTCGACGTGGAGTCCCTGCGCTCGGCCCTGGAGGACCACCGGGACCGTCTCCGCCGGGAGATCGCCGGGGAGGGGTTCGACCCCGACTCCGAGGACTTCAACGCGGAGCTGGAGCGGGGGTTCGCGGACGGAGGACTGGCCGCCGCCGACCGGGGCCAGCGCATCACGCTGGTCCGGGAGCTCCGGACGAGCCTCCGGGACGTCGAACGGGCCCTGGCGAAGATGGATCGCGGCACCTACGGGACGTGCGAGCGGTGCGGCGAGCCCATCGGCCCCGACCGCCTGGAGGCCATCCCCTGGGCCCGCCTGTGCATCTCCTGCAAGCAGAGGTCGCCCAGATGACCTCCCTCTGCCGCAGGAGCGACCCCGAAGGTGCGGGCCGCGATGGGTGAGGCGCGGGTCCCGCGGGTGCTGGTGCTGGTGTGCGACTCGTTCGGCGTGGGGCAGGCCCCGGACGCCGCGGAGTTCGGGGACCAGGGGGCGGACACGCTGGGGAACACCTCGCGGGCGGTGGGAGGCCTGGACGCGCCCAACCTGGCCGGGCTCGGGCTGGGGTTCCTCACCGGGATCGAGGGCGTCCCGCCGGGGGCCGACCCGGGGACCGCGCACGGCCGGCTCACCGAGCGCTCCGCGGGGAAGGACACCACCACGGGGCACTGGGAGATGACGGGGATCATCCTGGACCGGCCGTTCCCGCTGTATCCGGACGGGTTCCCCGAAGAGGTCATCCGGCCGTTCGAGGAGGCCATCGGGCGCGAGGTCCTGGGGAACCGCCCGGCGTCGGGAACCGAGATCATCAAGGAGCTCGGCGAGGAGCACCTGGCCACCGGCCGGCCCATCGTGTACACGAGCGGCGACTCGGTGTTCCAGGTGGCCACCCACGTCGGCGTCGTCCCGTTGGAACAGCTGTACGAGTGGTGCCGGACGGCCCGATCGATCCTCGACGGGGAGCACCGCGTGGGCCGGGTCATCGCGCGGCCGTTCGACGGCGAGCCCGGGTCGTTCTGGCGGCGGCCGGAGCGCCGGGACTTCTCGGTGCCTCCGCCGGGGCCCACGGTCCTCGACTTCTGTGTGGAGGGCGGGGTTCCCGTGTACGGCGTGGGGAAGATCAGGGACATCTTCGCGGGTCGGGGCCTGACTGAAGCCACCTACTCCGATTCGAACGACCACGGCGTCGACCTGACGCTCGAGTACCTTCGCTGGCCCGGGCCCGCGGTGGTGTTCACGAACCTGGTCGACTTCGACTCCAAGTACGGGCACCGGAACGACCCTCCCGGATACGCGGCCTGCGTGGCGGCGCTGGACCGGCGGATCCCCGAGCTGATCGCGGCCCTGGACGGCGGTGTGATGCTCCTGACCGGCGACCACGGGTGCGATCCCACCCTGGTCCCGTCGACCGACCACACCCGTGAGAACACGCCGCTGCTGGTCGCAGGGATCCCGGCCGGGCCGGTGGACCTGGGGGTGAGATCGACGTTCGGCGACCTGGGGGCCACCGCGGCGCACCTTCTGGGAGTCGAGACCTCCGGGTTGGCCGGAGTGTCGTTCGCTGAGGAGATCGGGCTGTGACCGGCGTGCGAGGATGACCCTGAAGTGGAGGTCGATGTGCAGAACGGGCTGAGCATGGGGCGAGGGTGCGGATGACCCTGGGTGATCCCCGCGACGTCGTGGCGCTCAAGCGGGACGGCAAACCGATCCCTGAGGCCGAGCTTCGGGCCTTCGTCATGGCCTACGGCCGTGGTGAGATCGGGGACGAGCTGGCGGCGGCGTTCCTGATGGCCGCCTACATCCGGGGCCTGTCGGCGGAGGAGACCCTGGCCATGACGCGAGCCATGGTCGACTCGGGCCGGACCATTCAGTTGGACGGCATCTCCCGTCCCACCGTCGACAAGCACTCCACCGGCGGGGTGGCCGACGGCGTGACCCTGGTGTTCGCCCCGGTGGCGGCGGCCATGGGGCTGGCCGTGGCCAAGCTGTCGGGCCGGGGACTGGGGCACACGGCAGGGACCCTCGACAAGCTCGAGTCGATCCCCGGCCTGCGAACCGACCTGTCGCCCGGGGAGATGCGGCGTCAGGTGGACGAGGTCGGGTGCGCGGTGGTCGCCCAGACCGCGGACCTGGTGCCCGCGGATGGGGCGCTGTACGCCCTGCGGGACGTCACGGCCACGGTGGCCTCCATCCCGCTCATCGCGTCGAGCGTGATGTCGAAGAAGCTCGCCGTGGGGACCGACCTCATCCTGCTCGACGTGAAGGCCGGGAGCGGGGCGTTCATGAAGACCCCCAGGGACGCCGGGGAGCTGGCCCGGGCCTGCACGGACCTCGCGGCCGGGTGGGGGCGCCGGGCCCGGGTGGCCGTGACCGACATGTCGCAGCCCCTGGGGGAGGCCGTGGGCAACGCGCTCGACGTGGCGGAGGCCGTGGAGGTCCTCACCGGGGGCGGGCAGGGGCGCCTCCTCGAGCTGACCCTGCAGTTCGCCCAGCAGGCCGGCGAGGCGCTGTTGGGACTCGATCCCGGGGTGGCCCGGTCGTCGGCGGAGGACGCCATCTCGAGCGGGCGGGGCCTGGAGTCGTTCGCGCGGATGATCGAGGCCCAGGGGGGCGACCCCCGGGTGACCGAGGATCCGTGGGCGGTGCTCCCGCGCGCGCGGGTGGTGGTGCCGCTGGTGTCCGACCGCGCCGGCGCGGTGGCGGCGATCGAGGCCGAGGAGATCGGCCGCGCTTCGGTGGACCTCGGCGCGGGCCGCAAACGAAAGGGGGACTCCATCGACCCCTCCACGGGGATCGTGTTCCGGGCCCGGATCGGCGACCGCCTGGAGTTCGGCGACGAGGTCGGTGAGATCCACGCGCGGGACGAGGACGCGGCCCGGGCCGCCGCCCGCCGCGTCCTGGACGCGATCACCGTGGGCCAGGACTCGGTCGAACCGCCCCCGCTCGTGTTCGGCTGGACCGACTCGGGCGTCCCGGAGGGCGTGTCGTGATCGCCGCCGTCACGGCCGCATCCGCCAAGTACGCCCTGTATCTCGCGGTCGCCCTGTTCCCGAGCCTCCTCCTCCGCGAGTACGTCAAGGCGCAGACCGCCACCCACCTCGGCGACATGACGCCGAGGCTGTACGGGAGGGCCACGCTCCGGCCGAAGCCCCACGTCGATCCCCTCGGGACCGTGATCCTCCCGCTGTTCCTGCTGGTGCTGGTGGCCGCCCGGGCCGCGGTGACGCCGTTCGCGTACGCGAAGCCGATGCCGCTGTCGCCGGAGCGGCTCCGCAAGCCGGGCCGGGACATCTTCCTGGTCTCGTTCGCCGGGCCGGCGGCGAACCTGGTGGTGGCCGTCGCCGCGAGCGTGCTCCTGCGCGTGGTGGGGCTCGGCGGGGGGGCGCTGACGCTCTTCCTCCTGGCCTGGCTCCAGGTCAACATCGTCCTGCTCGTGTTCCACCTGATGCCGATCCCGGGCCTGGACAGCTCTCGGATCATCGCCCGCTACCTCCCGCCCCGGGCCCGGGAGATCTACTCCAACCTCGACCAGTACCTCCCGCTGTTCATGCTGCTGATCTACTTCCTGCTGGCGGCGCCGGTCCTGGCGTTCGTCCGGTTCATCGGCAACGCGGTCTGTTCGCTCATCGGCGGGGGCGACTGCTTGAATCTCATCCCGTACTGATCCGATCCGATCGCGGCCATCTTCGGGAAGCCCGACTTCAGCGCCCCGACGGTCGTGGCCCAGGCGGCCACGCGGTGCCCGGCCTGCACCAGCGAGCTGCCCGCGGTGTCGCCGGCCTCGTAGCGGCGCCGGGAGGGTTCCGGGAAGGGCCGGGACCCCGCGCTATGATCGCCGGGTGACCGAGGACCGCGCGGGCGTGGGGGAGTTCGCGGTCGAGCTGCCGGTGTTCACGGGGCCGTTCCGCGTGCTCGCCGACCTCCTGCTGGAGCACCGGATGGACGTGTGCGACGTCCCGGTGGCCCGGGTCACCGACCGTTTCCTGGCCCACTCTGCCGAGGCGGAGGCGTGGAGCCTGGAGGAGGCCACGTGGTTCCTGGCCGTGGCCGCGGTGTTGCTGGAGTTGAAGGTGGGCCGGCTCATGCCGAAGCCCGACGACCCCTCGGAGGAGGATCTCCTGGGAGGGTCGCCGGACCTCGCGTACGCCCGGAGCCTGGAGCTGGCCGCGTTCCGGCGTGTGGCCGTGGACGTGGCCCGCCGCCTGGAGGAGGGGTCGCGCTACTTCCCACGGGAGGCCGGGCCGCCCCCGGAGTTCGCCCACCTGTACCCGGACCTCATGGAGCGCGTCACGCCCGAGCTGCTGGCCGCGACGGCCGCGGTCCTGCTCCGCCCTCCTCCCGTGCTGGACCTGTCCCACGTGGCGCCGATCCGGGTCACGGTGGCCGAGGCCGTCGCGGCCGTGCGCGGACAGCTCGACGCGCTGCGATCGGCGCGGTTCCGGGAGCTGGTGGCGGACTGCGAGGAACGGATCGACGTGGTGGTCCGCTTCCTCGCGCTGCTCGAGATGTACCGGGAGGGCCAGGTGGACCTGACCCAGGCCGGGACGTTCGGCGAGATCGAGGTCCGGCTGACCGCGGACGCGGCGTGAGGGTGATCCGGTGACGGACGGCGGCGTGACGGACGGCGGCGCGACGGACGGCGGCGGGGGCATGGCCGGCGAGGGGCTGCTGCGGGCCCTCGAGGCGCTGCTGTTCGTGGCCGACGAGCCCGTGTCCTCGGGCTCGCTGGCCCAGGCCGTGGAGGCGGACCGCCGGACGGTCGAGCAGGCCCTGGACGACCTGGCGCGTTCGTACGACGAACGGGGGGCGGGCATCGTGCTCCGGAACGTCGCGGGGGGATGGCGGCTGGCCACGAACCCGGACGCTGCGCCCGTGGTGGAGCGGTACGTGCTGTCCTCGCGGCACGCCCGCCTGACGAAGGCGGCCCTGGAAACGCTCGCGATCGTGGCGTACAAGCAGCCGGTGACGCGGCACCAGGTCTCGGCCATCCGCGGCGCGAACACCGACGGGGTCCTCCGGGCGCTGGCCGACAGAGGCCTGGTGGCGGAGGTCGGCCGGGACGAGAGTCCGGGACGGCCGCTGCTGTACGGAACCACCCCCGAGTTCCTCGAACGGCTGGGGCTGGCGTCGCTCTCGGCGCTGCCGCCGCTGGCCCCGCTGCTGGGCGCGGCCGAGGAGGAGGCGTCGTAGGCGAAGGCGAGGGCCTCGCGGGGGAGGAGCGCGCCGCGGCCGCCGGCGACGAGCGGCCCGGGGGCCCCGAGCGCCTCCAGCGGGCCCTGGCCCGAGCGGGCGTCGCCTCCCGGCGGGCCTCCGAGGACCTCATCCGGGACGGCCGGGTCAGGGTGAACGGCCGCGAGGCCACGCTCGGTGACCGGGTGGATCCGGCGCGCGACGTGGTGGAGGTGGACGGCCACCGCGTGCCGCTCGATCCCGCCCTCCGCTCGTTCGCGTTCCACAAGCCGGCGGGGGTCGTGAGCACCGTCCGCGACCCGCAGGGGCGGCCCGACCTCAGGTCCTTCCTGCCCCCGGTGCCCGGGATCGTCCCGGTGGGACGGTTGGACCGGGACACCGAGGGGCTCCTGCTGCTGACGAACGACGGCGAGCTGGCGAACCGGATCATGCACCCGCGACACGGGGTGGAGAAGGAGTACCTGGCCGAGGTGGAGGGGACGCCATCCCGGCGGCACGTGGCCCGGCTCCTCCGGGGGGTGGACCTGGACGACGGACCGGCCAGGGCCGTGGGCGCGAAAGTCTCGGGGCAGACCGGTGAGCGGGGGGCGATCACGGTGGTGATGGGGGAGGGCCGCAAGCGTGAGGTCCGGCGGCTGCTCGACGCCGTGGGGCTCCCGGTGCGCCGGCTGGTTCGGGTCCGGGTGGGCCCGATCCGGCTGGGGACCCTGGGGCCCGGCCGGGTCCGCGAGCTGGAGCCGGACGAGGTCCGCGAGCTGTACGCCGCCGCCGGCCCGTGACGCGCGGCCCGGGCGCCGGCCCCGTCCCGGTGGTGGCGCCGCGACCGGTGACGCCCACGGCCGGCGCGATAGCCTGATCGGCCATGACGGGCCGTCCAAACGGCGACGCAGAGCCCGGCGATGTCTCCGCGCCCGGCCGGGCGGTGATGGTCCGCGCCGCCCGGGGGGCGATCACCGTCGACCTGGACGAACGGGGCGTGGTGCTCGACGCCACCGAACGGCTCCTCCGGGAGATCCTGGGGCGCAACGACGCCGAGCCGGACGACGTGATCAGCATCCTGTTCACAGCCACGGACGACGTGCGGTCGGTGTTCCCGGCGGAGGCGGCGCGTCGCATGGGCCTGTCCGCCGTCCCGCTGATGTGCGCCCGAGAGCTCGACGTCGACGGCGCCCTGCCCGCGTGCATCCGCGTCCTCGTGCACTTCCACTCGGCCCGGTCGCCCGGCGACGTGGCGCACGTCTACCTCGAGGGCGCACGGGGCCTCCGCGATGACCTCGACTGATCGGCTCGAACCGGGCCCGCCCTCGGGGCCCGGGGCGCCGGCATCGATCGCCGTGATCGGGACCGGGCTCATCGGCACCTCGATCGGCCTGGCCGGGGCCGGCGCCGGGATGCGGGTGGCCGCGTGGGACCCGGACCTCCGGACCCTCGACCGCGCCGCCGGGATCGCCGGGCTGACGCCCGGGGGCTCGGTGGAGGACGCCCTGCGCCACGCGGAGGTGGCGTTCGTCTGCGCCCCGGTCCCCGCGCTCCCCACGGAGGTGCTCCGGTGCCTCGAGGCGAGGGGACCGGTCGCCGTCACCGACACCGGCAGCGTGAAGGGGCCGGTGTGCGACGCGGTGGCCGAACGGGGCGGCGACCGTGCCGTCAGGTTCGTCGGCGGGCACCCCATGGCAGGGTCCGAGCGGTCGGGGCCGGACGGAGCGGCGGCCGCGCTGTTCGACGACGCCCCCTGGGTCCTGACGCCCGGGCCGGCCACGTCGCCCGAGGCGCTGGCCGCGGTGCGGGCATGCGTGCAGGCGTTCGGCGCGAGGCCCGTGGAGATGGACGCGGAGCGGCACGACCGCGTGATGGCCGTGATCAGCCACCTCCCGCAGGTGGTGTCGTCGGCGCTCATGGCCTTCGCCGCGAACGAGGAGCCCCTGGAGCCCGACGTCCTGACCCTGGCGGCCGGGGGGTTCCGCGACCTCACCCGGCTCGCGGCGTCGAACCCCTCGCTGTGGGAGCCGATCCTCCGGGCGAACGCGGCCGCGGTGGCCCGGGAGCTGGACCGGTTCGCCTCCGCCCTGGGGTCCGTCCGCGACATGCTGCTGGCGGACGACAGCGCCGCCCTCCGGGAGCTCCTCGAGGACGGCCGCCGGGCCCGCCTGGGCCTCGCGGCGAAGCCGCAGGTCCGGGCGGGGGTGGCCATCCTGCAGGTCCCGATCCCCGACCGGCCGGGGGTCCTGGCCAGGCTCACCGGGGCCATGGGCGAGCGGGAGGTCAACATCGAGGACCTCCAGATCGTGCACTCGCCGGAAGGGGGGCGGGGGAGCGTCCACCTCACCGTGGCCGCCGCAGCGGCCGACCAGGCCCTGGACGTGCTGGAGGGCGCCGGGTTCCGCGCCGTCCGGCTGGCGTGAGGCGGATGCGCGTTCGGGTGGCACCGGGGAGCCGGGTGACCGGACGTGTGGTGGTCCCGGGGGACAAGTCGATCGCCCACCGGTGGCTGCTGTTCGCACTGCTGGGGAACGGCACGTCCGCACTGGCGAACCTCCCGGAGGGCCTCGACGTGGCGTCGACGGCACGGGCGGTGGCCGCGCTCTCCACCGGGGATCAACCTTCACTGGAGGGTTGGACGGTATCCACAGGGGGCTCTGGGTGGGGGATGGGTGGGGTCGAGGGGCCTCTCGACCGGGAATCGACGTCGGGGTGGACGGGCCCAGTCCGGGTCGCCGGAACCGGCCGGGACCGCCTCCGTGAGCCGGAGGGTCCGGTGGACTGCGGGAACTCCGGAACCACCATGCGCCTGCTGTGCGGGGTCCTGGCCGGGTCCGGGATCCGGGCCGTCCTGACCGGCGACGAGAGCCTGTCCCTGAGGCCCATGGAGCGGGTCGCGGAGCCGCTGCGGCTCATGGGGGCCGGGGTGACCACGACCGGGGGGCGGCCCCCCGTGGAGGTGACGGGAGCGCCCCTGTCGGGGATCCGTTACCCGATGCCGGTCCCCAGCGCCCAGGTCAAGGGAGCGGTCCTGCTGGCGGGACTGGCCGCCGAGGGGGAGACAGCGGTGCTCGAACCCGGACCCTCCCGGGACCACACCGAACGGCTGATCGCCTTCCTGGGAGGCCCGGTTCGAACCGAGTCGGGCGCGGTGGCGGTATCGGCCTTCGACCCCCCGTCGTTCGAGGGGACCGTTCCCGGCGATGTCTCGTCCGCGGCGTTCCCGGCGGGTGCCGCGGTGGTCACCGGTGGCCGGGTGACGGTGGCGGGCGTGGGGCTCAACCCCACGCGGACCCGGTTCCTGGACGTGCTGGAGCGCATGGGGGCCGGGGTGGAGCGGCGGATCGAGGGCCGGGAGGCGGGGGAACCGGTGGGGGAGGTCTCCGTGGCCGCCGGGCCCCGGATCCTGGGCGCCGTGGTGACGGCCGCGGAGCTCCCGGAGGTGGTGGACGAGGTGCCCCTGCTGGCGGTGGTCGCGATGCACGCCGACGGCGAGTCGAGGTTCGAGGGCGCCGCCGAGCTCCGGGTCAAGGAGAGCGACCGCCTGGCCGGGATCGTCGAGCTGATCCGGCGCCTGGGCGGCGACGCCGCGATCGAGGGCGACCATCTGGTGGTCGCCGGGGGCGTTCCGCACGCGGCCCGGGAACGAGGCCCGCTGACCCCGGGGACCGACCACCGGATGGCCATGGCCGCCGTGGTCGGCGCCCTGGTCGCCCGGGAGCCGGTCGAGATCGGGGGACTCGACGCCGCCGGGGTCTCGTTCCCTGGATTCGTCCCGGCGATGCGAGCGCTCGGCGCCCGGATCGAGGTCCTCGGATGACGCTCCGGGTGGCCATCGACGGGCCGGCGGGGTCCGGGAAGAGCACGCTGGCCCGGGGCCTGGCCCGCGAGTTGGGCCTGCCGTACGTGAACACCGGGCTGATGTACCGGGCCCTCACCCGGCGTGCGCTGGACCTGGGCATCGATCTCCGCGACGCGCCGGCGCTGACCGCCCTGGCCCGTTCCATGGAGGTGGACCTCGACCACGCGTCGTCGCCACCGGAGATCGCCATCGACGGGAGCCGCCCGGGCCCCGAGCTGGCCACCCCCGAGGTCGAGGCGAACGTGTCCGTGGTGGCGTCCCATCAGGAGGTGCGCGAGGTCATGGTGGAGCGACAGCGCGACCTGGGTCACGACGGCGCGGTGATGGAGGGCCGGGACATCGGCAGGGTGGTCATGCCCGACGCCACCGTGAAGATCTTCCTGGACGCCCGTCCGGACGAACGGGCCGGGCGGCGGACCGAGGAACGTGGGGCGTCGCGGTCCCTGGCGGAAGCGCTGGCCCGCCGCGACGAGATGGACGCCCGGACCAACCCCTTCGTCCCCGCCCCCGACGCCGTCCGGCTGGACACCTCGGACAAGACGGTGGAAGAGGCCCTGGCCGAGGCACTGGCGATCGTCCGCCGGGAGGCCGGCGAGGCGCCCTAGCGCCCTCCGCGGGGCAGGGTCCGTAGCATGGACCCGCCATGTCGACCCAGCACCCCGTGGTCGCTCTCGTCGGCCGGCAGAACGTCGGGAAGTCGACGCTCGTCAACCGGCTGTTCGGTCGGCGCGAGGCCATCGCCCACGAGCAGCCCGGCGTGACTCGCGACCGCATCGAGATCCCCGTGGAATGGCGGGGCCGGACCTTCATCGCCGTGGACACCGGGGGCTACGTCACGGGGGCGTCGGGCATCGAGGCGCTGGTGGCCGAACAGGCCCGGCGGGCCGCCGCGATGGCCGATCTGGTCCTGTTCGTGGTGGACGCCCAGACCGGGGTGCAGGAGGAGGACGCCCGCCTGGCCCGTCACCTCCAGCGCGCCAAGATCCCGGTGCTGGTGGTGGTGAACAAGGTCGACACCGATCGGGAGGAGTCCGAGGTCGCCCAGTTCCACGCCCTGGGACTGGGGGAGCCCGTGGCGGTGTCGGGCCTGCACGGCCGATCCTCCGGAGATCTCCTCGACCGCATCCTTGACCTCCTGCCGGAGCCGAGCGAAGCCGAACCTGAGGTCGAGAGTGAGCCCAGCTTCGCCCTGGTGGGGAGGCCGAACGTGGGGAAGTCCTCGCTGTTCAACCGGCTCGTGGGGGAGGAGCGGGCCGTGGTGTTCGAACAGGCCGGAACCACCAGGGACGCGGTCGACGCCGTGGTCCGGTGGCCGGAGGGGCCGGTCCGGTTCGTGGACACCGCGGGCCTCCGGCGGGCGGCGCGGATGCAGGGCATCGACTACTACAGCCTGGTCCGGGCGGCCCGGGCGATCGACCGGGCCCACGTGGGGGTGCTGATCATCGACGCGACCGACGGCCTGACCAACGACGACAAGCACGTGGCGGCCAGGGTGATCGAGTCCGGCCGGGCCCTGGCGGTGGTGGCGAACAAGTGGGACCTCGTCCCCAGCGAGGAGAAGGAGCCTTTGCTCCAGGACCTGGCGGAGGCCCTCATCCCGTTCGCGTCGCCGCCGCTCCTGCGGGTCTCGGCGCTCAGCGGCCAGGGGGTGTCCCGTCTCCCGCGGGCCCTGCTCCTGCAGCACGGCCGGTGGACCAGGCGGGTCTCGACATCGGAGGTGAACCGGGTCCTCGAACAGGCCCAGGACGAACGGCCCCCGCCCCGGGGCATCACCAGGTTCCGGTACGGCACCCAGGTCTCGGCGGGCCCGCCCTCGTTCGTCCTGTTCGGCGGCAAGCCCCCTGACGCAACGTACCGCAGGTTCCTGGAGAACCGGCTCCGCCGGGCGTTCGACCTCCCCGGGGTCCCGCTGCGCATGCGCTTCCGGGCCCGCAAGGGAGCGAGGCTCGCGCGCCGGTAGAATCGGGCCAACGGGCCGTGGCGCAGCTTGGTTAGCGCGTCTGACTGGGGGTCAGAAGGTCGCCGGTTCGAATCCGGCCGGCCCGACCGCACCGACCGTCGTGTCCCGCTCCGTCTGCGCGGTCACAGGTGGATACGCCACCGTCGCTCCTCGACCCCCGTCTCCTGCTCGGCGCGCGCCATCCCGTCGAATCGGAAGCCGGCCCGCTCGTAGAAGTCCTCTGCGCGACTGCCGGTGAACGGCCACAGGACGGCGCCGCGGTATCCGCGCTCGCGGAGCCGCCCGAGGGCCGCGGCGACCAGCGCGCCACCGATGCCCTGCCCGGTGCGCTCTGGGGCCACGTACAGGCCGTAGATCTCGGCGTCCCCGACCGGCTCGGGCTTCGCGTCGGCGGCGGGCCCGAAGCGGACGAACCCCACGACCCTGCCGGTCTCCTCGGCCACCAGCAGCACGTGCCGATCCGGCATCGACCTCATGTATTCGCGCCATTCCCCATCGAGTGGTGCGCTCGCCCGGCGAGCCAGGAAGTCGCGGGGGAGCAGCCCGGCGTAGGCGGCCGCCCATCCCCGACGGGAGATGTCGGCGATCGCCGGGGCGTCGTCCAGCCGAGCCTCCCGGATCGCGAGGTCCACCGCGCCCAATCTAGGCGACCGGACGGTGGCCCGGGTTCGGGGCCGGGTGTCCGCGATGCCCCGTGCTAACGTCGCCCCCGGTCCGGCACAAGGGGGACGGTGGAGAATCACGAGGGAACGGGCCCGCTCCCGCCCGCAGACGAACGGGGAACGCCTCCGGCCCCGGCACCGCCTCCGCCGCCACCGGCCGCTCCCTCCCCGCGCCGCCGGCGGGCGATGCGATGGGTCGTGGCGTGGTCGGCCGCCGTGGTGGTCGTGGCGGGGGCCACGGTCCCGCTGGTCCTGGCGGCGGAGGTCTCCGGGCGCCGGGGCGCGGGCGCTGATCTCCTCGCGCACTTCCCCCTGCAGCCCGGCACCACCTCGGTGTTCGACACCGTCACCAACGGTCGGCCGACCGGCACCGACGTCCAGCAGATCACGGGCCCCGCCCTGCTGCTGAGCCAGGCCACGCCGAACACCGTGAAGGTCGTGGACCGGTTCGAGAACTTCTTCGGCTCGGGTTCGCCCGGGTCCACGACCTCGTACCTGGGACTGGCCGGCCGCCGGGTCCTGCGATACGGGACCCGGTTCACCTCGTTCGACGAGAGCGACCCTCCCGAGATCCTCGTGGAGCTCCCCCTGGAGTCGGGCCGTCACTGGACGTGGTCGGGGAGCCAGGGGACGTCGAAGGGATCCAGCACCACGACGGTCCTGGAGGTCGGCTCCCGCGACGTCCTGGGGCGGAGCATCGAGGGGTGCGCGCACCTCCGGGTGGAGCAGCACGCCACGGACGATCAGGGCGTGGCCTCGACCGACCGCAACGAGCTGTGGGAGTGCCCCCGGGTGGGGCTGGTGGAGGAGCACGAGGTCTTCTCCAAGAACGGCCAGGACATGGGGTTCGACCTCACGCTGCGGGAGTTCCACGCGCCGGGGCTGAACCTGGGCACCGGTGCTGCCACGCCCCCTGCGGCCGGCGAGCCGCGGGCGGCGCCGGGCCAGACCAGCGCCGTGGACGCGGGTCACTCCGGATTCCTGCCCGGGGCCCGCCTGTCGATGGACCACCTGTCGTGGAGCGTGGCCCGCCGGAGCGACATCCTGTACCCGCCGGTGGCATCGGGTCCCCACATGGTGCTGGCCGAGAACGACGGCACGGTGTCGTCCACCAACGTGCGGACCGGAGAGATCGACTGGCAGATCGGGCTCCAGGGGCCGATCGTGGCGTCGCCGGTGATCGCCGGCGCCCTCGTCCTGGTCGCCGACTCCGCGAAGGCACTGTGGGCGCTCGATCTCCCCACCGGAGCGGCGCGGTGGGCCGTGGAGCTCCCCGACATCGTCTCCGCCACGCCGCTCGTCGCCGGAGCCGTCGCCGTGGTCCCGTGCGACGATCTCTCGGTTCGCGGGCTGGACCTTTCCACCGGGACCGAACTGTGGTCGGTGTCCACCGCCGACCTGGCGCTGGAACCTCCCGTCCTGGCCGGGGGGCTGGCCGTGGTGGGGGACCGGCTGGGCAACGTCACGGCGCTGTCGCCCGGGGACGGATCCATCGCATGGAGCGACTCCTCGATCACGGCGTTCTCCGCGGGGGACGTGCTCCTCGGGGGCCTCGCCGCCGGTGGCGACACCGTGGTCGCCACGTCCGACGCCAGCGCCGTGTTCGCCTACGATGCCGCGACCGGTCACATGCTGTGGCGGTCGACCGAGCCATCCGCCGTCGACCTGGCGCCCGCCGTGGCCGGAGATCGCGCGATCATCGTCGCGAGCTCCGTGGTCACGGCGAGGGACCTCCGCACCGGCCGGCGCCTGTGGCGGACCCGGATCGGCCCGGTCGTGTTCGCGCCGCCCCTGGTCCTCGGCGACACGGTGGCCGTGCTGAAGGGCGAGAACCAGCTGGTGCTACTGAGCCTGGCGGACGGCTCGGCCCGGACCGAGCCGATCGGCGCGCCGGACCGGGTCACCGACCAGGACACGCAGGTGGCGATGTCGTGGGTGGACGGGTCGCTGGTGATCCCCACCGACAACCTCGGACCGTGGCCGTTCGCGATCCTGCAGGCCTTCCCGGCGCCCACCCCGGACGCGACGCCCCCTGCCTCCAACACGAACGGCGTTCGCATGGCCGGCCTGGTGTTCGGGATGCGGGCTCCGCCGGCCGGCCCGCCGGCGCTGTCCGGTGACCGCCTCTACCTGGCCGGCACGGTCTTCCGGGGAGACCAGGCGCTCGGGACGCTGTTCGAAGCCCGGCCCGCCACCTCGTTCCGGATCGCGGAGGGCAGGGCGAAGACCCTGTATCAGAGCCCCGAGAGCACCGAGTTCGCCATCGCCGCCGGGGACGTGGTGCTGACCCGGGCCGGGTCGAGGCTCGTGGCCGTTCCCCGGTCCGGCGGGCCCCCGGCGTGGACGGCCGAGGTCGGCCAGCCCTTCCCGGGATCGTTCCCGGTGGTCGTCGGCGACACCGTGGTGGTCCCCGAGGCCGGCGTGGGCCTGGCCGGCATCGACATCCGGACCGGGGATCCGGCGTGGCCCACGGTGCGAGCCCCCGCCGCGGCCAGCGTGGGGACGCCCCTGGTCCTCCCTGACGGCGATGTGCTGTGGGGGGGCGGCGCGCTGCTCCGGGTGGATCCCCGTTCGGGGAGGGTGGTGCGCCGGATCCGCGGGATCTCCGTCATCGGGAACATGGCCCTGGACGGCGAGGCGGTCGTGGCCGTCCTGCAACTCGGCTCGGATACCGTCCTGGCGTCGTTCGACCCGGCGGCGTTCCGGTTCCACTGGAGGGTGCCGTTCTCGCCGGCGAGGGTGTTCGGCGTGGTGGGGGTCGGGGTGGCCGCCGGGGGCGGGGCGGTGGTGGCCATCGATCAGTCGAACGTCGTCCACGGGTTCGACGCGAGCGACGGCCATGAGCTGTGGTCGATGCAGCTCCGCACCGAGCCGGATTCCGACCCCGTGGTGCTGGACGGCCGGGTCCTGGTGGACGAGGGCGGGACCTTCGAGGACCTCATCCAGCGGGAGCACCGCATCACGGTCCTCGACGCCCGGACCGGCGCGCTCGAGGGCCTGTGGGAGGTCGTGAACACGAACTTCGCGCCGTTCACGTTCGTGGCGTCGCAGGGCCACGTGCTGGCCTCCACCGGGAGCCCCGTCCTGGCCATCCGTCCGGAGGAGCGATGAGCGCATCGGTCCGCTCCGACCGTGCCCGCGTGCTCCGGCGCCTGCGCGGAGGCCGGCTCCACCGTGCCCTGACCCCCGTGGGCCGGACGCTGTTCGCCGAGCCGTTCGAACAGGGACGGATCCGGCTGGAGGGGATGCCGGCCACCGAGCGCCTGCTGTCGGTGGGCGCCCTGGTGGTGCTCATCGGGCTGTTGCTGACGCTGGTGTACGGGAACGCCTTCCGCCACTCCACGCTGATCCAGCTGGCGGACGACGGCGGCCGATGGACCTTCGTGCCGCTCACGCTGTTCCCGATCGTGATCGTGGCGCTGTTCGCGGGATGGCTGGCGTTCCTGTGGGGGGCGCTCCGGGGAAGCCTCGCGGTGGGCCTGGCCGGGGGGCTGGCGTTCCTGATCGTGAACGGGTCGCTGGGGTCGCTGTCCGGGGGGATCGGCGAGTCCCTGCTCGTGCGGTGGAGCCCGGGGATCAACCGGGGCTCGTACTTCGGAACCCTCGGCGTCGTGGTGGTGTCCGCCCTCCTCCAGCTGAGCCCGGCCTGGGGGCGGCGCCTGAAGCCCGTGGCCCTGGCCCTGCTGGCGACGTCGCTGGGCCTGTTCTTCGGGTCCGTGCTGTGGATCGGCCTCCACGACTTCTCGAGCGGCATCGCGAACCAGGCCACGCTCATCCTCGACGCGTCGTTCGACGAGATCTCGGTCCTGATCCAGCCGATCATCCTGCTGGCCACCGCGGTGCTGGTGGACTTCTCCTACAACTTCGCGAACGCGGTCACGTCGCCCGCGCGGGACCTCAGGGCCGCGACCGTGAAGTTCGGGGTGGCCGTGCTGATCGCGGCGAAGCTGTGGATCCAGCTGGTCCGCCACCTGGACCAGTGGCGGACGTACCTGCGCATCTCCCCGGCCGGCCTGGTGTGGGTGGCGGTCTCCGTGGCCCTGACGCTGGCCGTGGCCGTGGCGTGGCGTCGCCGCATCCGGCGGCGGCCGGCGAGCGAGGCCGGCGAGGAGGGGGTGAAGGAACAGATCATCTTCATCGCCATCGCCGCGGAGGTCCTGGTGGCGTTCGTGGTGGAGCTCGCCTCCACCATCGGCGCGTCGATCGCGACCCAGACGCAGAGCACCGGTGCGCTCCACTTCGTCAACGCCCTCGCCCGGTTCACGAACCGTCACGCCGGCGTAGCCCGGGCCATCCCGTGGGTGCTCGTCCTGCTCACCGGGGTGTGGCTCCTGGCCCGGGGACGGACCCAGCGGCGGGTGGAGCTCGGGCTGGGGCTGGCCCTGGTGGGGGCGTGGACCGTGCCGTTCTATGTGCTCAACGCGTTCGGGATCCGGTTCCAGTTCAGCAACCCGCTGTTCGACATCGTCCTCACGGTGGCCATCGGGGTGGTCCTGGCGGTGCGGTGGTCGCGGATCGACCGCCACGAGGCGCTGGCCCTCGGCCTGGTGGTCCTGTTCTCATGGATGGCGTTCACCCGCGGCGACTTCGTGGCGTTCCTGGCGGGGACGGCGTTGCAGTTCCTGGCCCTGGGCTCGGCCATCGTGCTGGTGTTCGGCATCGTGTACGCCCTGCTGGCCGACTCGGCCTTCGTCACGGGCACGAGCCCGCGGTTCCCCCGGGAATCCCGCGTCCCCCTGTACCTGGGATACCTGGTCCTCTCCACCGCGCTGTTCGCGTGGCTGCTGATCACCCATCCCACCTCGAACTTCGTGGCGCGGGGGGCCGCGAACGGGTTCTCCGACATCGGGATCCCACTGGCCACCTGGCTGGTGATCCGCCGGCCCCTGACGCGCCGGGATGCCGCCGACGCGTCGCTGCCGGCCGAGGCGGCCGCGTTCGAGGTGGACGACGAGCCGCCACCGCCCGGTCCGACTTTCACGGAGTGACGCGGGCCCGATGGTAGGGTCCGGCCGGTCATGACCACCCGGATGTCGTCCCGGCGCGTGCTGACGGTGCCGAACGCGATCTCGTTCGCCCGCATCCTGCTGATCCCGGTGTTCGTGGCGCTGCTGGTGCACCACGGGACCGAGGCCGCCGGGCTCCTCCTGCTGGCCGCGGTGGTGTCCACGGACTGGGTGGACGGCCAGGTGGCCCGGCGGACCGGTCAGGTCACCGAGCTGGGGAAGATCCTGGACCCCGTGGCGGACCGCTTGGCCATCGCGGCGGCGCTCATCGCCCTGGTGGCCCGTGGCGCGTTCCCGCTGTGGGCCGCGCTGCTGATCCTGGTCCGGGACGCCGCGATCCTGGTGGCCGGGCTGCTCCTGCTCCGGCGGGGGGGCCGGATCGACGTCCGGTTCATCGGCAAGGTGGCCACGTTCTGCCTGATGTTCGCCGTGCCCGCCGTGGCCTGGGGGAACTTCGGGCTGGGGGGCGACGCCACGCTCCTCGCGCTGGGGTGGATCTCCTACGGCGTGGGGATCGTCGAGTACTACATCGCCACCGCGCTGTACGTCCGGGACTTCCGCGACGCGCTCCGCACGACGGCCTCGTGAGAGCCGTGGCGCGTCCTGCTCCCGGCGACCCCCCCGAGGCCGGTTCCAGGGCCCGGCTATGATGGCCGGACGATGAAGGCCGTCGTCATGGCCGGGGGGCAGGGCACCCGACTCCGTCCGCTCACCAGCAACCAGCCCAAGCCGATGCTGCCGATCGTGGGCGAACCCATGATGCAGCACATCCTGCGGCTGCTCCGCCGCCACGGGTTCACCGACGTGGTGGTGACGGTGCAGTTCCTGGCGAGCGTCATCCGGAACTTCTTCGGCGACGGCTCGGACCTCGACCTCAACCTCACGTACGCCACCGAGGAGCAGCCCCTGGGCACCGCCGGGAGCGTGAAGAACGCCGAGCCGGAGCTCACGGAGACCTTCCTGGTGATCTCGGGCGACGCCGTCACCGACTTCGACCTCGCCGAGGTGGTCCGGTTCCATCGCGAACGGGAGGCCGCGGTCACGGTGGTCCTGAAGCGGGTCCCCGACCCCCTGGAGTTCGGGATCGTGATCACCGCCGAGGACGGGCGCATCGAACGGTTCCTGGAGAAGCCGGGCTGGGGCGAGGTGTTCAGCGACCAGATCAACACAGGGATCTACGTCATCGAGCCCGAGGTCCTGTCGTTCATCCCGCAGGGGGAGGAGTTCGACTTTGCCCACGACCTGTTCCCGCTGCTCCTGGACAAGGGGCTCCCCATGTACGGCCACGTCGCCCGGGGCGAGTGGACGGACGTGGGAACCCTCGAGTCCTACCTGGAGGTCCATCGCGACGTGCTGGACCGCAAGGTCCGGCTGGAGGTGGGCGGGTTCGAGCTGGAGGGCGGCATCTTCCTGGGCCAGGACGCGGAGATCGAGCCCGGGGCCAAGGTCACGGGCCCCGTGTTCATCGGCCCGAACAGCCGGATCGAGGCCCCCGCGGAGGTCCGGGAGCACACCGTGCTGGGGGCGAACGCGGTGGTGAAGGGCGGCGCGTTCGTGCATCGGGCCATCGTCCACGACAACGCCTACATCGGACCGTCGGCCAGCCTCCGGGGGTGCGTGGTCGGCAACAACACCGACATCGGGCGGGGGGCCCGGCTCGACGAGGGCGTGGTGGTGGCCGACGAATGCAAGATCGGGGAGGGCTCGGTCCTCAACCCTCGAGTGAAGGTGTACCCCTTCAAGATCGTGGAGCCGGGGGCCCTGGTGACGCAGAGCATCATCTGGGAGTCGAGGGGGAGCCGGGGCCTGTTCGGAGATCGAGGGGTGGCCGGCCTCGTGAACATCGACGTCACCCCCGAGATGGCGCTGCGCCTGGCGATGGCCTTCGCCAGCGCCCTGCCGAAGCGCTCGGTGGTGGTGGCCTCGCGGGACGTGACCCGCACGGCCCGGATCATCAAGCGGGCCATGGTCGCGGGGGCGAACGCGGCCGGCGTGCACGTGCACGACCTGGAGCTGGCTCCCGTCCCGGTGGCGCGGTTCTACGCCCGTTCGGCCCGCGGCAACGGCGGGCTGGCCGTCCGGACGGCGCCCCAGGACCCCGCGTCCGTGGAGATCCAGTTCTTCGACGGCCGGGGCGTCGACATCGACCCGGCGACCCAGCGCAAGGTGGAGCGGATCTTCTACCGGGACGACCTCCGCAGGGCCTTCCACCACGAGATCGGGGAGCTGTCGTTCCCGGCCCGGGGCCGGGAGTACTACGTGCGGGAACTGCTGAACTCCGTGGATGCGAGCGCCGTCCGGGGGAGCAGGCCCAAGCTCGTGGTGGACTACGGGTTCGGGAGCACGGTGCTCACCGGGCCGTCCGTGCTGGGGAGCCTGGGGGCCGAGGTCCTGGCCGTGAACGCCACCCTCGACGAGGAGCACGCGGTCGTCACGGAGGAGGGGCTGGAGAGGAACCTGGTCGAGCTCCAGCGCCTGGTCACCGGCAGCGGCGCCACGCTGGGGGTGCTGTTCGACTCCACCGGCGAGCGGATCCGGCTGGTGGACGAACGGGGACGGGTCCTGGGCCAGCGGGAGGCCCTGCTGGCGTTCGTGGACCTGGTGGCCCGGGCCACTCCGTATCCCCGGATCGCCGTCCCGGTGGTGACCTCCCGGGTGGCCGAACGGATCGTCCGGGCGCAGGGGGGTGAGGTGGTGTGGACCCGGATCTCCGCGGCGGCCCTCATGGGGGCGGCCGACGAGCGCGGGGTGGTGTTCGCCGGGGCGGAGGGCGGCGGGTACATGTTCCCGGAGTTCCTGGCCGCGTACGACGGCATGATGAGCCTGGCCAAGCTCCTCGAGCTGCTGGCGCGCCAGCAGTGCGCGCTGGCCGACGTGGTGGATCGGATACCCTCCGCGCACGTGGTCCGGCGCGACGTCGCCACGCCGTGGGAGGCGAAGGGGACCGTCATGCGCCAGCTGCTGGAGCGCGTGAACGGCGAGGGGGCCGACACCACCGACGGCGTGAAGGTGTTCCGGGGCGAAGACTGGGCGCTGGTGGCCCCGCACCCCCAGGAGCCCGTCGTGCGAGTGTGGGCCGAGGCCGGGTCCTCCGAGGAAGCGGAGGCCCTGGCCCGTGAGTATTCGGAGATGGTCGAGAAGCTCAAGGAGTGACGAGGTGAACTACCCGGACGACCTGAGGTACACCAAGGAGCACGAGTGGGCCCGAACGGAAGGCGACGGCCGCGTCCGGGTGGGGATCACGGACTACGCGCAGGACGCCCTGGGCGACGTGGTCTACGTGGACATCCCCGAGACCGGGACCGAGGTCACCGGCGGCCGGCCCTTCGGGGAGGTCGAGTCCACGAAATCGGTGTCCGACGTGTACGCGCCGGTGTCGGGCACGGTCATCGAGCGCAACGCCCAGCTGGAGGAACGCCCGGAGCTCGTCAACTCCGACCCCTACGGGGACGGCTGGATGATCGCCATCGAGGTGGCGGACGGCGGCTCGTTGGACGGCCTGCTGGACGCCGAGGCCTACGCCTCGTACGTCGCCGAGGTCCAGGGACAGGACCAGGGATAGGGATCACCCGGCCCGGCCGGTCCTCGTTCCGTTCGCCCCCCGCGCCTGAGATGAGGGGTCGGCTTCAGCCTTCGGCCGAACCATTCCCCCGGTTGTCGTTGACTTCACCTCGAGTGCGGCGTTACAGTCCTTTTCCTGCCCGAAGTCTCGACCTTCGGGCGAACGTGACTGCATCGGGAGGCCGATGGTGCTCTGTCCGAGATGTCGACATCGAAACCCCGAGGACGCGAAGTTCTGCCTGAACTGCGGCGCTCCACTGCAGGACGAGGGCACCCTCACGTTCGCCCCGGTGGAGGTCGAGGAGGAGACCGGGGAGGAGATGGCTCTTCCTCTGGACGAGCTGGAGCCCGGTCAGGCCCTCCTGGTGGTGAAGCGGGGCCCCAACGCGGGTTCGAACTTCCTGATCGACAAGGACGTCACCACCGCCGGCCGCCACCCCGAGAGCGACATCTTCCTGGACGACGTCACGGTGTCGCGGCGCCACGCGGAGATCCGGCGCCGCGACCACCGCTTCTACCTCCACGACAACGGCAGCCTCAACGGGACCTACGTGAACCGGCAGCGCGTCGACGAGAGCGAACTCGCCTCCGGGGACGAGCTGCAGATCGGCAAGTTCAAGCTGGTCTTCTTCGCGGGGGAGTGATGGCCATGGCCACGCGCACGTACATGTCGATCGGTGAGGTCCTGCTGGCCCTCAAGACCGAGTTCCCGGACATCACGATCTCGAAGATCCGGTTCCTGGAGGGCGAGGGGCTGATCGAGCCCGAGCGCACCGCGTCGGGCTACCGGAAGTTCTACGAGCAGGACGTGGAGCGCCTCCGCCAGATCCTCAAGCTCCAGCGCGACGAGTACCTGCCGCTCAAGGTGATCCGCGAGCGGTTGGCCCGGCGGGAGGCCGAGGGCGAGGATGCGGCGGAGCCCACGGTCCGGGAGCCGGACGAGGAGCTGGCCGAGCCCGCAGCGGGGTTGCAGATGTCGATCGAGGAGATGGCGTCGTCCACCGGCGTGGACCGCGAGCGGATCAAGGAGCTCGAGAGGTACGGGCTGCTGTGCATCCACGGCACCGACGGCACGCCGTACTACGACGGGGACGACTACCTCGTGCTGTCGATCGTGAAGGACTTCTTCCGGTACGGCGTGGAGCCCCGGCACCTCACGATGTACCAGCACTTCTCGCAGCGCGAGGCCAGCCTGTTCGAGGCGATCATCCTGCCGATGCTCCGGCAGCGGAACCCCGATGCTCGAAAGGCCGCGGTGGAGTCCCTCACCGACCTGGCCCGGTTGTCCCGGAAGCTGAAGCAGGCCCTCCTCCGAACGAACCTCCGGCAGTACCTGAACGAGGGTTGATTCGCCGGCTGAGCCGCCGAATCACCCTCCGGTTCGGGGGGCTCCGCCCCCCGAATTCCCCCCGGAAACCCCGGTAACCTTCGGCCGTGCGCCGCCTCACCGCTCCGCTGCTCGTCGCGCTCACCCTGCTGGCAGGTGCGCCGGGAGCGCGGGCCGGCACGTCCACCCCGCCGCCGACCCCGGTGCCGGTCCCGTGCCCGGGGGGGAGCGGAGTGTGCGTCTCGCCGTCGCCGTTCCCCACGGTGCTCAACACGCCGCCGGCGTCGACCGATCCGCCGGACCTGGACGCGGCCGCGGCCGTCCTGGAGGACCTGGAGACGGGCCAGATCCTGTTCGCACAGGACCCCGACGCGGAGCGGTCCCTGGCCAGCACCACGAAGATCATGACCGCGCTGCTGGTCCTGCGGCGGGCCGACCCGACCGATGTGGTGACCGTGGGGGACGACGCCGCGGCGGAGGGGCGGGCCGGGGCGGGGTTCTCGGAGCTGGGACTCCTGGAGGGGGAGCGCATCTCCGTGCAGGACCTCCTGTTCGCGCTGATGCTCCAGTCGTCGAACGACGCGGCGATCGCCCTGGCCGACCACGTGTCCGGATCGGAGGACGCGTTCGTGGAGGACATGAACCGGAGCGCCCGGGACATGGGCCTGGAGCACACGGTGTTCTACTCGCCGAACGGGCTCGACGACCGGGGCCACTCCACGCCCCGGGAGATGGCCGAGATCACCCGGGCAGCCATGGCCGTGCCTGAGCTGGCCCGGATCGTGGGGGCGAAGTTCGACACGATCCCCGCGCCGTCGGGGCCCGACCGGAGGGTCCAGAACCGCAACGTGCTGCTGTGGCTGTACGCCGGGGGGAGCGGCGTGAAGACGGGATACACGTCGGCCGCGGGGTTCTGCCTGGTGGCGACCGCGAAGCGCGCCGGCCGCGGTCTCGTGGCGGTCGTCCTCGGTGACCCCTCGTCGCAGGACTCGTTCGACGACGCCGCGGCGCTCCTCGACTACGGCTTCACCGCGTACACCGAGAAGACCCTGGTGCAGCGGGGCCAGACCTTCCCTGCGGTCCCGGTCGGGACCCAGCGCATCCCGGTGGAGGCCGCGCGGGGCCTGGAGCGACTCCTCCCCGCGGCCGTCGCCGCGGGGGTCCACCGGACGGTCAGGATCCTCCCCGGGGTCGTCCTCCCGGTCGGGGCGGGCGACAGGATCGGCACCATCTCGTTCCGCTCCGGCGGCCTCGCCGTCGGGTCCGTGCCGCTGGTGGCGGCCGGCGCTCCGGAGGGCGGGGCCGGCTCCGCCTCGGGCACCCCGTGGTGGGTTCGGGGGGTCGGCGGCGCGGTGGAGCTCACCCTCGACGCCTTCTTCGGCCTGTTCGGCTGACCGGGGCCCGGTACCCCGTTCGGGCAGGAACCCGCGGACCAGACGGTAGACTGCGCCCCGATGTCCGACGTGGCCAAGATCCTGTTCAGCGCATCGGACATCCGCCGCCGGGTTCGACAGCTGGGACGCCAGATCGCCGGCGACTACGCCGGCCGCTCGCCCGTCCTCATCTCCGTGCTGAAGGGCGGCACCGTGTTCCTGTGCGACCTCATCCGGCAGATCCCGCTGCCGGTCCGGGTGGACTTCATGTCGATCTCCGCGTATGCCGAGGCCAGCGAGTCCTCCGGCGTGGTGCGGATCATGAAGGACCTCGACCAGCCCATCGGGGGCGAGGACGTGATCGTGGTGGAGGACATCGTGGACACGGGGCTCACGCTGTCCTACCTCCTGTCCGCCCTCCGCGAACGCACCCCCGCCTCGATCGAGGTGTGCACCCTGCTCGACCGGACGGCCCGGAGGATCCCGGTGATCCCGGTCCGGTACCAGGGGTTCGAATGCCCGGACCGCTTCGTGGTGGGCTACGGGCTGGACTTCCAGGAGCGGTACCGGAACCTCCCGGATATCCTGGAGGTGCTCGACCTGGGTGCCCTGCAGGAGGACCCGGACGCCCTGGTTCCGTTCCTCCATGGGGAGCCGCCCCGGTTGGCGGGATGAGGATAGGGTGAGCGCGGAGGCAGGTCGGCGGCGATGATCGAGATGAACCTGGTCGGTGTGCGGGTGGAGCTCCCCACCAACCAGCCCATCGTGCTGCTGAAGGAATCGGACGGGGAGCGGTTCCTGCCGATCTGGATCGGGGCCATGGAGGCCACGGCCATCGCGTTCGCCCTCCAGGGCATCGTCACCGCCCGCCCCATGACCCACGACCTCATGAAGAACGTCCTGGAGGAGCTCACGGTGCGGGTCGAACGCATCGTGATCACCGAGCTGAAGGACGGGACGTTCTACGCGGTGATCCACCTCCAGCAGAACGGGAACCGGTTCGAGGTGTCCTCCCGGCCGTCGGACGCCATCGCCCTCGCGGTTCGGGTGAACGTCCCGATCTTCGCCAACGAGGAGGTCCTCACCGAGGCGTCCATCGTCATCCGCGACGACGAGGAGCAGGAGGTCGAGAAGTTCCGGGAGTTCCTCGACAACGTCGAGCCCGAGGACTTCGCGTAGGAGCCGGGGTCTCCGGCATTCGCGCGAGCCCCGGATCGTTGACATGGGTTTGGGCAACCCCTACAGTTCCCTACGTCGTCGTAATTACGGAGTTGTCATGGTCGAGGAACAGGGTTATCGCGTCCCCGACGTCTGCCGGGTGGTGGGGATCAGCTACCGCCAGCTCGACTACTGGGCTCGCACCGAGCTGGTCCGACCCTCCATCCAGGACGCCGGGGGATCGGGTACCCAGCGGCTGTACTCGTTCCAGGACCTCCTGCAGCTCCGCGTGATCAAGAAGCTCCTCGACACCGGGGTCTCCCTGCAGCAGATCCGCAAGGCCGTGGAGTACCTCAAGGAGATGCGGGAAGCGCCGCACGGGGTAACCTTGATGTCGGACGGCGTGCGGATCTACGAGGCAGCCACGCCGGAGGCCGTGGTGGACCTGCTGGCGCAGGGTCAGGGGGTCTTCGCCATCGCCGTCGACAAGGTATGGACGGACCTCGAGGGGACACTCGCGAAGCAGGCCAAAGGCGGCCGGCGCAAGGTCGCGGGAGGCGCGTGACAACGACCTCCAGGGCCGCCTCGCGGGGCCCGAAGAGCGACGCCGTCTCCTTTGCCCACGCCAGCGAGCGCCAGTTCGCACGCCTCCTCGACTTCTACCAGATCGAATGGGAATACGAGCCCCGTTCGTTCGACCTGGAGCGCGACCTCGAGGGGAACGTGATCCAGCGGTTCACGCCGGACTTCTACCTGCCCCAGTACGACCTGTTCATCGAGATCACCACGCTGAACCAGAAGCTGGTGACGAAGAAGAACCGCAAGGTCCGCCGCCTCCGCGAGCAGTACCCCGAGATCAACTGCAAGATCTTCTACCAGCGCGACTACCTCAGCCTGGTCCGGAAGTACGGCCTCGAGGACATGGCCGGCTGAGGTGAGCGACAACGCGATCGTCGTCGCGATCGTTACGGGGACCGTCGCGTTCGTCCTGGTGCTCTGGATCGCGGTGAGCCTGGCCGGGATCCGGCGGGCGGTCGAGAAGCTGGGGGGCATCGAAACCCGGCCCCCGCAGTAGCGACCGCCCCCTCCGCCCGAGAGGGCCGACTGCGGAGCACCGACCGGCCATCACCCGGGCCTCCATTACACTTGCGCCGCCATGCGGTTCGCTCCCCACACCGACGACGACGTCCGGCAGATGCTGGACGCCTGCGGCCTGGAATCGCTGGACCAGCTGTTCGACCAGATCCCGGTGGAGGTCCGGCTGGGCCGCCCCCTGGACATCCCCGGCGGGGTCTCGGAGATGGAGATCGTGTCGGACCTCCGGGCGCTGGCCGCGAGGAACCGCCACACGGACGACCTGGTGTGCTTCGCCGGGGCCGGCGCGTACGACCACTACGTGCCCTCGGTTGTGTGGGCCCTCGCGGGCCGCTCGGAGCTGTACACGTCCTACACCCCGTACCAGCCCGAGCTTTCCCAGGGCGTGCTCCAGGCGCTGTTCGAGTACCAGTCGATGATCTGCGACCTCACCGCCCTGGAGGTCTCGAACGCGTCCCTGTACGACGGCCCGACCTCCCTGGTGGAGGCCGTGAACATGGCCCGCGCCGCCACGCGCCGCCGCCGGGTCCTGGTGAGCGCGCTGGTGGACCCGCGGTACGTCGAGGTGCTGGAGACGTACGGCAGGGGAGCGGGGCTCGAGATCGAACGGTTCGCCGCGGCGACCGGGCGGAGCGAGGTCCCGGAGGTAGGGGAGGACGTCGCCGCGGTGGTCCTCCAGCACCCGAACTTCCACGGGGTCCTGGAGCCGGCCCGGGAGGTCTTCGCCGCGGCGGCCGCGGCGAGGGCGCGGTCGATCCAGGTGTTCGATCCACTCTCGCTCGGCGTCCTGGCGCCCCCCGGCGACCTCGGCGCCGACGTCGCGGTGGGGGAGGGGCAGGTCCTGGGGAACCACCTCAACTACGGCGGGCCCTACCTGGGGGTGATCGCCGCGCGGATGCAGGACGTCCGCCGGATGCCCGGGCGCATCGTCGGGCGGACCCTCGACGTGCAGGGCCGGAACGGCTACGTGTTGACGCTGCAGGCACGCGAGCAGCACATCCGCCGGGAGAAGGCCACGTCGAACATCTGCACGAACCAGACCCTGATGGCCGTGGCGGCCACCGTGTACCTGGGGTGGCTGGGACCCGGCGGCCTGGAGGAGGTGGGGCGGCAGTGCGCGGCCAAGGCCGGATACGCGGCCGGCCGGCTGGCCGAGGTCCCCGGAGTGGAGCCCCTGCACCCGGGGACGCCCTTCTTCAAGGAGTTCGCCGTCCGGCTGCCCCGCCCGGCCCCCGACGTGGTGGCGGAGATGGTCGAACGCGGCTTCCTGGCGGGGGTGCCGCTGGAGGACGCGGAGGGACGCGGCCTCCTGGTGGCGGTCACCGAGCGGCGCACCCGCGCGGAGATCGACGCGTTCGCCGATGCGCTTGCGGAGGTCCTGGTCGGGTGAGCGTGGAGGAGATGGAGACCACGGGCGGCACGTCCCCGGACGGAGACGGGGTGGTCGCGCCCCCCGTGGGTGCTCCGGTCCGCCGGAGCGGCCCGCCCGGCCAGGGCACGCTGCTGGAGGCGTCGCGCCCGGGGCGGCGAGCCTGGAGTCTCCCGGACCTCGACGTGCCCGAGGCGGCGCTCCCCGATGACGCCCTGCGGGCCGAGCCAGCCCGGCTGCCGGAGATCGCCGAACGGGACCTGGTCTCGCACTTCACCCGGCTGTCCCAATCCAACTACGGCGTGGACACCGGGTTCTATCCGCTGGGGTCCTGTTCGATGAAGTACAACCCGAAGGTCGCGGAGACGGTGGCGGCGATCCCGGGGTTCCAGCGGCTGCACCCGCACCAGCCCGGGGGCACGGTCCAGGGCGCCCTGGAGCTGATGTGGCGGCTGGAGCGGGCCCTGTGCGAGCTGACCGGGATGGCCCGGGCCACGTTCCAGCCCCCCGCCGGCGCCGCCGGCGAGCTCACCGGCCTGCTGCTGATGCGGGCGTACCACACGAAGAACGGGAACCCCCGCCGCAAGGTCATCATCCCGGACTCGGCCCACGGCACGAACCCCGCCAGCGTGACGCAGGCCGGGTACGAGGTGATGCAGGTGCCCTCGGACGCCCGCGGGCTGCTCGACGTCTCGGCGCTGGGGAAGCTCGTCGACGAGGACGTCGCGGGGCTGATGCTGACGAACCCGAACACCCTCGGTCTGTTCGAGGAGGAGATCGAGGGCATCGACGACGCCGTGCACGAGGTGGGTGGTCTCGTCTACTACGACGGGGCCAACCTCAACGCGATCATGGGCCGGGTCCGCCCGGGCGACATGGGGTTCGACATCGTCCACATGAACACGCACAAGACGTTCGCCACGCCGCATGGTGGGGGAGGGCCGGGGGCGGGGCCGGTGGCCGTGGCCGAGCACCTCGTCCCGTTCCTGCCCACGCCGGTGGTGGAGCGCGACGAGGCCACGGGGGAGTTCCGTCTTGACCACGACCGTCCCGACTCGCTGGGGCGGATCCACGGGTTCTTCGGGAACTTCGGCGTGCTGGTCCGCGCCTACGCCTACGTGTTCCTGCACGGGGGGGACGGGCTGAAGGCCGTCAGCGAACGGGCCGTGCTGAACGCGAACTACCTGGCCCAGCTGGTGAAGGGGTCGTACCCGCTGGCCTTCTCCGGACGGCCCATGCACGAGTTCGTGGCCACCGCCAAGCCGCTCCGGCGGCACGGGATCCGGGCCATGGACGTGGCCAAGCGGATCATCGACCTGGGCTTCCACCCGTCCACGGTGTACTTCCCGCTGGTGGTGGAGGAGGCCATGATGGTCGAGCCCACCGAGACCGAGTCGACCGAGACTCTCGACGCGTTCGCCGAGGCCCTGCTCCAGGTGGCCCGGGAGGCCGAGACCGACCCCGATCTGCTCCACGACGCCCCGGTGACGGCGCCGGTGGGGCGCCTGGACGAGGCCCGCGCCGCGCGCAAGCTCGAGCTCCGCTGGTAGGGCACCGGGGCGGTCCCCCGCCGGGGGAGAGGCCGGTGCGGGTCCGGGCCGGCGGTCCTCGCGAGTGGGGCGGAAGACGAATCACACGGATGTGATTCCTGTCGGTGGGACGCGGTAGGATCTCGCTCGTCATGTGGGTGGTGATCCGTCCCGGGATCGAGGAGCGGCGCCACGGGGAGCTCGCCGGGCTGATCCACGAGGCTTTCGCCGGGATCGAGGCCGAGGACGTGGAGATCCACGTGGAGCGGGCCCGCAACTCGTGGGAGTCGTTCACCGGCCGGGCCTACTCGGGGAGACCGCGGCGACCCAGGAGCCATCCGGAGACCCGGTACCTGGTCCGGCTGAAGGTCCCGGGGTCCCTCCGGAACCGGGCGTACCCCAGGACATACCGGTATCCGGGGCTGGTGACCGCGCCATGGATCACCGTCGCCGACTGGCGGGAACGCTTCGTCGCGCTGGTCGCCCACGAGGCGTTCCACACCCGGCAGTTCCGCGAGGGCCTCCGGCGATCCGAGGTCCAGGCCGAACGGTGGGCCGCCCGGACGCTCGAGACATGGCGGGACCAGCGGCCGGCCGTCACCCGCCGGAGGGTCCGCCCACCGGCGACGGCCGCGGCGGGCCACACACGGGATCTCGCCGCGGCCGCGTTCAGGGCGGAGCAGCTGGCGCTGTTCGCGTTCCCCGAACCGCGCTGAGGGAGGGCGCGTGCTGTCCGGGGGGAGGTCCCTCTCACGTCAGTAGTTACCATAATGTTCGTTATGGGCCTTCTCTGAGACACATTTCGGGTCCGGTAAGGACCTGGGAAGTTACAACGTTGTCATTCGCATGAGACGTTGCGGGGATGAACGGTGTAGTTCCAGTCCCCGTGGAACTCGTGGCGAACGAGCGGAAGGGACGCAAGCTCCTCGTCGGACACCTTCACGCCTTTCGGG
>DASWED010000028.1:0-1751 GCA_036394995.1 Actinomycetota bacterium | reverse complement strand
TCGGATCGATCTTCATCGGCGGCGGCTTGGCGAACTGCTCCGGCTGCTTGTTCGCATCGGCCGGAGCCGTTGCGCCGCAGGCGACGGGCTGGGGGGTCGTGGAGGCCGACGGGGTCGGCGTCCCCGACGCCGCCGGTGGCGTCTCGGTGCCGGTGAACGCGGCGAAGGCCACGACGCCCCCGATCAGGGCCACCACCAGCGCGACGGCGATGACGGTGATCCGCTGTCGCTCCCGCCGCCGGCGCTCGGCCTGCCTGCGGGCGGCGACCCGGGCCAGCTGACGGTGGCGGGTCTTCCTGGGCACGGCGACAGAGGTTACAGGGTCGCCAGCAGTTCCAGGGCCAGGCCGTCCAGGATGTCGGTCTCCGACACGAGCGCCCGGTCGAACCCGAACCGGCGCATCACCTCCACCAGGATCATGGCGCCGGCCACGATGACGTCGGCCCGTCCCGGGGCCATGACCGGGATGGCCGAACGCTCGTCGGTCGTCATCTTCGCCAGCTCCCCAAGGACGCGCTCGGCCTCCCCCACCGAGAGCCACGAACGGTGGATGGCCCCCGGATCGTAGAAGGGCAACCCGAGCGAGATGGCCTGGATGGTCGTGGGCGTCCCCGCTACTGCCACCAGCGTGCGTGCCGTCCGAACGGGCACGGACCGTTCCACATCGTCCAGGATTCCGTGGACGGCCTTCCGCAGGATTGCTAGTTCCTCCTCCGAGGGAGGGTCGGTCTGTATCAGCCGCTCGGTCAGCCGCACGCTTCCCATCTGCGTCGAGATGGAGGCTTCCGGTTGCTCCGTCCCCACGGCGAACTCCGTCGACCCGCCGCCGATGTCGAGCACGAGGAACGGGGCCGGCGCATCAAGCCCGTGCGTGGCCCCCAGGAACGACAAGGCCGCCTCCCGCTCACCGGTGATGATTTCCAGCTCCGAGCCAGCGTGCGTTCGCACCGAGGCCTCGAGCTCGTCGCGATTCGAGGCCTCCCGCACGGCGGCCGTGGCCGAGACGCGGATGGTTTCAGCGTGCAGGGCCCGGGCCCGGCGGCAGTACCGTTCCAGGACGTCGACCGTTCGGGCCAGCGCCTCCGGGTCGATGCGACTCGTCCGGTCGACCCCCTCCCCGATCCGGGTGATGACCATATCCCGGGCGAACTCCTCCAGGCCCTGGCCCTCGGACGGCCCGACGGAGGCCACCAGCAGCCGGATCGAGTTGGTGCCGAGGTCCACGACACCCACCCGGCCGGGCTTCCCCTCCGGATGGACCGGCTCGATCTCCCCTGCCACCCACGCGCCGATAGGGTCCCGGCCGCCGGCCACATGGTTCGCGTAATGAGCGTGCAGGCATTTCACGCCCCTCGACGCCCCACCCACCCCACCCGATACGAGGGCCTGGGAGAACCCTCGCGAACGCTCCCGGGCGTATTCCTCGTGCGCGGTGGCCAGGGCGCTCGCGAGAGTCTCGTCCTTCTCAGCCCGGGCGTTCCATCGGCCGATCCAGCCCTGGGACTCCAGGCGGGCGGCGGCCTTCACCGCGACGGTGCAGGTCAGCCAGAACAGCGTGGGGAACGGGTGGCCGTCCCGGTCGATGGGCGCATTCCGGATCACCAGGGAGTGTCCGCCCGGGCATCGGGCCACCACGGTGAAGGAGACAGTGGGCTCGCGGCCGAGCTGCTCACGGACGATCGAGAGGTCGCTTCCCCGGAGCTCGCCCACGGGGGGCGCTACTTGCGCTTGTGCTCGACGGAGCGCTTGAA
>DASWED010000027.1:0-7078 GCA_036394995.1 Actinomycetota bacterium | reverse complement strand
GTACATCTCGCCACGCCCGGCTGCCGGCGCCGTGCCGGTGGTTGCCCCCCGGCTATCATCGGGGGCTCGTGAGGTATCGAGCCGTGTTCTTCGACGCGGGCGAGACGCTGGTCTCGCCCCATCCCTCGTTCCCGGAGCTGTTGGCGACCACCCTCAAGCGCGAGGGGCACGATCACGTCACGCCGGACCTCGTCCGCGACCGTGTCCACGTGGTCGCGCACGTGTTCGATGAGGCGGCCGTCCAGGGCCGGCTGTGGTCGACCTCCCCGGAGGAGTCCCGGGCGTTCTGGGCGATGGTGTACCGGACGCTCCTCGCCGAGCTCGAGGTCCCGTTCACCGACGAGATGGCGGCGACGCTGTACGGGACGTTCACCGACGTCGCGAACTACCAGCTGTTCGACGACGCCGTCCCGGTCCTGGAGAAGCTCCGCGACGCCGGCCTCCGTCTGGGTCTGATCTCGAACTTCGAGGAATGGCTCGAACGCCTCTTGGAGCACCTCGACGTCACGCGGTTCTTCGAGACCCGGGTGATCTCGGGGATCGAGGGGATGGAGAAGCCCGACCCGGCGATCTTCCGGCTGGCGCTGCACAGGCTGGGTGTCCAACCAGCGGAGTCGGTGTACGTGGGCGACAACGTGACGTTCGACGTGGAGCCGGCGGAGGCCGTCGGGATGTCCGGCGTGCTGATCGACCGGCGGGGCCGCCACGAGGACTTCACGGGCACCCGCATCACCTCGCTGGACGAGCTGCCCGGGGTGCTGGGGCTGTGAGCTTCGATCCGCCGCGGGAGGGCCGCCGGTTCACCCTGGAGGAGGCGGAGGCCATACTGCCGGACCTCCGCGAGGCACTGGCCCGCATGGGAGAGGCCAGGCAGACCATCCTCCGAACGGGGGAGCAGGTGAAGGAGGCCGTTGCCGGCAACGGCGGCGGCGAGACGAACCGGGAGTACCAGGGGGCGGCGGAGGTCCTGAAGGCCGAGGTCGAGCGGATCTCGGGGGAGGGGATCGTCCTGCGCGACGTCGAGTCCGGGCTGGTGGACTTCCCGTCCGAGCGCGACGGCCGCATGGTGTACCTGTGCTGGCGCCTGGGCGAGGACCACGTCACCCACTGGCACGACCCCGAGACCGGCTTCGCCGGCCGCCAGCCGCTGTAGCCGCTCCGCCACCTGGCGCCGACGCTCACAAACGCGATTCGCTAGCCTTGGCGCCGCCATGGGCGCGATCACGGTGAAGGACCTCCACAAGCGCTACGACGACCTGGAGGCCGTTCGAGGGATCTCGTTCGAGGTCGCGGAGGGGGAGGTGTTCGCCCTCCTCGGGCCGAACGGCGCGGGCAAGACCACCACCGTCGAGATCCTCGAGGGGTACCGGGACCGGACCTCCGGCGAGGTGGACGTCCTGGGCCACGATCCGGCGAAGCGCGAACGGGACCTCCGGCGGCGGGTGGGGATCGTCCTGCAGTCCACCGGGATCGACTCCTTCCTCACGGTCGCGGAGGCCATCGAGATGTATCGCGGGTACTACCCCCACCCGCGGCCGGTGGACGAGGTCGTGGAGGTGGTCGGCCTGGGGCCCAAGCGCGACGAACGGATCATCCGGCTGTCCGGCGGCCAGCAGCGGCGGCTGGACGTGGCCATCGCCCTGTCCGGCGATCCGGAGCTGCTGTTCCTGGACGAGCCGACCACCGGGTTCGACCCGGGCGCCCGGCGCAACGCGTGGGCCATGATCCGGAACCTCGAGTCGCTGGGGAAGACCGTGTTCCTGACCACGCACTACATGGACGAGGCCCAGGAGCTGGCCCGCCGGGTGGCCATCATCGCCCAGGGCGTGATCGTGGCGGAGGGAGCTCCCTCCACGCTCGGCGGCCGGGACCTCGGCGCCACGATCATCCGGTTCCGGCCGCCGCGCGGCGCGGAGCTGCCGGCCATTCCGGGCCTCGCCGTCACCGACGGCACCGTCGAGGTCCGCACCGAGGAGCCGACCCGGACCCTCCACGAGCTGACCGGATGGGCGGTCGAACGGAACCTGGAGCTCGAGGCGCTCACGGTGAACCGGCCCAGCCTGGAGGACGTGTACCTCCAGCTCACCGGGTCCGGGGACGCCGAGGCGGAGGAGACTGCCGCCGGAGCACCCGCCGGCCGGCGCGGGAGGGGGCGCCGGTGAGCGATCTCGCCCTCACCTTGCGGCAGGTCGGCTACACGAACCGGGCATTCTGGCGGAACCCGGCGTCGGCCTTCTTCACCTTCGCGTTCCCGCTGATGTTCCTGGTGATCTTCACGGCCATCTTCGGCGGGACGACCAGCCTGCCGTTCCTCGGCCAGAAGGAGATCCCCACCTCGAACTACTACATCCCGGCCATCGCCACGTTCTCGATCATCACCGCGACCTACACGAACCTCGCGATGAGCATGACCTTCGCTCGGGACGCCGGGATCCTGAAGCGCGTGCGCGGGACCCCGATGGCACCGTGGTCGTACATGACAGCACGGATCCTCCACGCCATCCTGATGTCGCTGCTGCTGACCGTCATCGTGGTGGTGTTCGGTGTGGCCTTCTACAACGCGGACCTCCCCACGAAGACCCTGCCGGCCTTCGCCCTGACGGTGATCGTGGGATCGGCGAGCTTCGCCGCCCTCGGCCTCGCGGTCACCGCGATCGTCCCCAATGCCGACGCCGCTCCGGCCGTGGTAAACGCGACGATCCTGCCGCTGCAGTTCCTGTCCGGCGTGTTCGTCTCGCTGCAGAACGACCACGCCTGGTTCGTCCAGGTGGCCAAGCTGTTCCCCGTCTACCACTTCGTCCAGCCCATGCTGCACGCATACTTCGGGCCCCAGATCGACCCGAGCACGAACGGGTTCCGCGGGTGGGACCTGCTGATCCTGGCGGGCTGGGGCCTGGCGGGGGCCGTCCTGGCGTCGCGGTTCTTCCGGTGGGAGCCCAAGCGCTGAACCGGGGCCCGGGGAGGCCCGTGATAGGCTCGCGCAGCGCCCGGGTTGGGGCGCGTTTCGTATCCGGGGGTGGAGGAGGTACGGGCATGCGCAGGCTCGTGGTGGCGCTCGCCGCATTCGGCGTGGTGGCGATGGCGTGCGGCAAAGGTGGCGGGACGGAGGCCAGCCCGTCCGAGTCGCAGCCGGCTCCCACGTCCTCGTCCACGGTGTCCCCCTCGCCGTCCGCCCCGCAGACGGCCGCGGACTGCGCGCAGCGCGCGGACCTGAAGTCGCCGGGGACGCTCACGATCGGGACCGACAATCCCGCGTTCCAGCCGTGGTTCGGCGGGGAAAAGGGCGCCGGAGAGGGCCCGTGGAAGGCCGACCCGAACAACGGGACCGGGAACCCCTACACGGGCGAGGGCTTCGAGGGATCGGTGGCCTACGCGGTCGCGGACCAGATGGGCTTCCCGAAGGACCAGGTCACGTGGGTGGCAGTGCCGTTCAACAACTCGTACAAGCCCGGGGACAAGGACTTCGACTTCTACATCGGGCAGGTCTCGTACCGGACCGAACGCGCCAACGCGGTCGACTTCAGCGAGAGCTACTACAACGTCCAGCAGGCCCTGGTGGCGGACAAGGACTCGGCGATCGCGCACGCCACGACGTTCGCCGACCTATCAGACGCCAATCTCGGCGCGCAGATCGGGACGACGAGCTACCAGTACATCGTCGACAACATCCAGCCATCGAAGCAGCCCTCGGTGTACGACAACTCCAACGACGTGATCGCCGCGCTCAACGCCGGGCAGATCGACGGCTACCTCGTGGACGCGCCGACCGCCTACGTGAACGTCCTGATCGGCGAGACGACGAACGGCACGGTCGTCGGGCAGTTCCCCACGCTCGGCGATCAGGAGTACTTCGGCCTGGTGCTCGGCAAGGACAGCTCGCTGACGCCGTGCACCGACCTCGCCATCGAGGCCCTGAGGGCCGACGGGACGCTCGACTCGCTGCAGCAGCAGTGGCTGAAGGACATCACGTACCCGGAGATCACCCCGAGCTGAGGATCCCCGTTCGGTGGTAGGCGGCGGAGGGGGCGCACCGGAGCTCCAGAGCGGACGCCCCACCGAGATCGACCCGCTGGGCTCGAGGCGATCCCGGATCCTGGGCGGAGTGTGGCAGGGGGAGGGCGCCCGGAGCGTCGCGATCGCCGTGGCCAGCACGGTCGTGTTCTTCGCGGTCGTCGGCTGGTTGATCGTCCACTCCTCGGGCTGGCCGACGGTCCGCGAAGCCTTCTTCAACGGGCGCATCTTCCGGGAGTCGTTCCCGGAGATCCTGAGGGCGTTCCGGCGCAACGTGGCGCTGTTCATGACGGCCGAGGTGGTCATCCTGGTGTTCGCGCTGTTCCTCGCGGTGCTGCGGAGCCTGCCGGGCCCGGTGTTCTTCCCCCTGCGAGCGCTGGCCATCGGGTACGCCGACCTGTTCCGGGGGATCCCGACGATCCTCGTGATCTACATCCTGGGGTTCGGGGCCCCGACGCTCGGCCCCGGCGTGCCGAAGTCCCAGTTCTTCTGGGCCGTGGTGGCGCTCGTCCTCGTGTACTCCGCATACGTCTCGGAGGTGTATCGGGCCGGCATCGAGTCCGTGCATCCCAGTCAGGTGGCGTCGGCCCGTTCGCTGGGGTTGTCGAGGTGGAAGGCACTCCGCCACGTGGTGATCCCCCAGGCCGTCCGACGGGTCGTCCCGCCGCTGCTGAACGACTTCATCGGGCTGCAGAAGGACACCGCGCTCGTCGCCTCCCTCGGGTTGGTGGAGGCGTTCCGGCAATCCCAGATCGACTCCTCGGGCACGTTCAACTTCACCCCGTACGTGGCCACGGCGCTGCTGTTCGTGGCGATCACGATTCCCCTGGCCCGGTTCACCGACTGGCTGGTGGCGAGGGAGCGCCGCCGCCGTGAGTCCGGAGCGCGGCTGTGAGGGCCCCCGGATCGGAGGCTCTTCGCCTGGAGACGGTGCGCAAGTCGTTCGGGAAGACGGAGGTGCTTCGGGACGTGGACCTCGCGGTCGCCGAACACGAAGTGATCTGCCTCATCGGCGCGAGCGGGTCCGGGAAGTCGACGCTGCTGCGGTGCGTCAACCTGCTGGAGCCCATCGACGCCGGTCGCATCCTCCTGGCGGGCCAGGAGATCACGGCGCGAGGGGTCCAGGCGAACGACGTCCGGAAGCGGATCGGGATCGTGTTCCAGGCGTTCAACCTGTTCCCGCACATGACGGTGCTCCGGAACGTCACGCTGGGGCCGATCGAGGGCCTGGGGCTGTCGCGGGGGGAGGCCGAGGCCCGAGCCCGGGAGCTGCTGGATCGGTTCGGGCTGGGCGACCGGGAGCGCGACTATCCGGAGCGGCTGTCGGGGGGCCAGCAACAGCGGGTCGCCATCATCCGGGCCCTGGCCATGCGTCCGCAGCTCATGCTGCTGGACGAGGTGACGAGCGCGCTCGACCCGGAGCTGGTGGGCGAGGTCCTCGCGGCCATTCGTGAGCTGGCCCAGGCCGGCATGACGATGGTTATCGCCACCCACGAGATGGGGTTCGCCAGGGACATCGCCGACCGGGTGGCGTTCCTGGACGGGGGCGCGATCCTGGAGGAGGGCCCCCCGGAGCGGATCTTCGCCGAACCCGAGCACCCCCGGACGAGGTCGTTCCTCCTGCGGATCATCGACGCGGGCCGGCTGTAGGGCTCCGGCGCGAACGGACGAGAAGGAGCACGGCCCATGACCGATCGGGAGCTCGACCCCGGGAGCTTCTTCGGCGAGATGGCCCTCGTCCGCCGCGGCACGCGCTCCGCCACGGTGGTGGCAGTCGAGCCGGTGGAGGCCGTCCCGCCGTCAGCCCGGGCCGTCCGCCGCCATCACCGTCACGTCCTGGGGCGCCGCGAGGAAGCGCCGCGCGATCCGCCGGCGGAGCTCGCGGTGGAGGTCGTCCCGGCGTGACGGCCGGACCTCCGCGCTCACCGTGAGCACGGTGTCCTCACCGGCGAACGCCTCCGTTCGTTCGATCCGGGGCTCGCCGATGATCCCGATCGCCGAGGGGTCGCCGGCCATCTCGCGGAGGAGCTCCTCGAGGCGCCGGCGGACCGCCTCCACGTCCCCCCCAAACGACACCCGCACGTCCACCTCGAGCCGCCCGGCGCCGCGCGAGCGGTTCGACACGAGTTGCACGTTCCCGTTCGGGATCACGTGCAGGATCCCTTCCGGCGAACGGATCCAGGTGGCCCGCAGCGTCATGCTGTCCACCCGCCCGGCCACCGTGCCGCCGAGCGCGTTGATCTCCACCTGGTCGCCAACGCCGAACTGGTTCTCGAGCAGGATGAAGAACCCCGAGAGGAAGTCCTTCACCAGGCTCTGCGCGCCGAACCCCAGCGCGACGCCCACCACGCCGGCCCCGGCCACGAGCGGCGCGACGTCGATCCCCACCTGACCGAGGACGAGCAGCACGGCCACCGTCCAGATCCCGGCCCGGACGGCGGTGGCCGTCGTCTGGGCCAGGGTGGTGGTGCGTTGCAGGGTGAGCTCGGCCGTGGCGCCGGGGTGGCCCTCCACCCGCCGGCGGAGCCGCCGCACGGCGAGCGTCCCAATCCGGGACACCACCACCGCCAGGGCCACGACCAGCCCGATGCGGGCCCCGGACGTCCGGAGCCAGTTCAGCACGCCGTCGGACAGGGCGATGGGCATGTGGGACGAACCTCCTCGCGTTCGGATGTCGTTTCGCGGGGCCGCGAGCGGGGCGGCGCGCACGGGCCGTCCCCGGGCCTCCGGCATGCGCTCGGCCGGAAGCCCGGTCACCCTACAGAGCACCCCGGCGGAGTGTCGACCGCACTGCGTGTGGTGCCCCTGGCAGGAGCTTGTTCGACCCTCCAGACCCAAGAGACGGGCGACCGTGTGTACGACCTGGGACGGAGCTGGCAGGATGCGGGGGATTGTAGCGACAAGACCAAGAGGTTGAACTACACGCCCGATGCGAGTTCCCCGAGCCGTCGTTCGATGAAGCGCCGTTCTGCGCCGTCGTCGGTGAGATCCCTCGCACGTCGGTAGGCGTCACGCGCCTCGTCGATGCGCCCCAGGCGTCGAAGCAGTTCGGCCCTGGTCGAATGCA
>DASWED010000026.1:0-32969 GCA_036394995.1 Actinomycetota bacterium | reverse complement strand
GGGATCAGCGCGCCACTCACGGTCGTGTCGGCGTCCCCCCCACCGGAGCCCCCTCCATCCCCCGTGACCATCGCGTCGCTCACGCTCGACGCGACCACGATCAGGGGAGGGACGGCGACAGTGGGGCGGGTCACCCTGGCGGACCCGGCGCCCGCGGGTGGAGCCCAGATCTCGCTCACGCACACCAGGCCCCGGATCGTGAATATGCCCTCCAGCATCACGATCGGAGCGGGTGCGTCGGCGGGCGCGTTCGACATCACCACTCGCCACGTGAAATCGACAGTGGTGTCGACGATCACGGCAAGCACCGAGGCGTCCACGAAGTCGGTGCAACTGACGATCACGCGCTGATGACCCGCCGGCGGATGCCCGCTCACGCCGGCGGCGGTGCACGGCCCGATTCCCGTGGGGGGACCCGGGGGGCCAACAGTGAGGGTGGGGGGCGGGTTCCGGAGGCTCCCCGGCTAGAGAGTGACTCCGGAACCCTTCCCCGGGAAGGAGTACGAACGACACCCATGCGAATCTTCCGCAGGATGAGTCGCCCGCTCCGACGGGGGGAGCTGCTGTCACCGTCACCGCGCGCCAGCGCCTGGGATTCGCGCCGCTCGGGGGCGCTTCGATGCCCGCGGCGTCACGCTCGACGTGGGGGTGACGTGTTGGACCGGCCTATCTCCTATCCCCTCATCCGGAGGAGTAGCCGACGCCCGTGAGGTAGACCCCCGACTCGATCGACGCGAACCGGAACGTCCAGTCGCTCCCGCCGGGCGCGATCACGAGTGGTTGGGGGAAGTCCAGATGCACCGTGTGACGCCCCGGGATGTAGAGCCGGACGAGGTTCGTGAACTGCCCGTTCTTCAGCACGCCCAGGATCTCGAGGACCACGTCCGTGCCCTCGTTCGTGAGGGTCAGGCTCCCGACGGTGAGCGTCGTCGTCCCCGACGGCGGATCGAAGATGGGGTTCGCGTTCGTCTGGATCGACCACGGGCTCGCCCCGACCGGTCGCTCGAGGACGGCCAGCCTGCCCAGCCCGTCGACCCGGGCCTTGTGCGACGTGGACGAGTCGACCAGCGTCACCAGCTGGCCGGCCGCCCTCGCCCCGATCGGCACCACCAACGCGAACCACGTCACCGCCACCAGGGACAGCGCGACCGGCCGGATCGATGAGGCGTGACGCTCAGCTCTCGACAACCCCATGGATGCCTCCCTTCCTCGAGATGGGAGGCCATGGTGGGCCGTCACGGGACGGGGGTCGAATCACCAGCCTGCGGGCGGGGTGTTCGTGCGCCGCTCGGCGCTCGGCTAGCCCGACGAATCGCATCTTTGGGGTATTCCCACAGCAACTTCGCGGGAGTACCGTGATGCGGCCCGCCACGAACGGGAGTGTCGGGATGCGCGGCCTGAGCTACCTCGATTTCGATCTCCTGATCGAACGTGCGGGCGACCGGTACCGGGCGCGCGTCCTGGACTCCCCCGCGGGTGAGGTCTCGGGCGAGTTCGCCATCCCCTTCTCGGACACGGACCTCGAGCTGTTCGTGCTGCGAATGGGCAGGTCGCGGGGGACCGTCCGGGGCATCGAGTCGCCCGCCATGGAGGCGGCGAAGGACTTCGGCGGGCGCCTGTATGACTCGGTGTTCGCCGGGGACCTGGCGGGGTGCCTGAGGAGCAGTCTCGACGAAGCCGGCCGCGCGCAGTCCGGACTGCGCATCAGGCTCCGTCTCTCGGATGTCCCGGAGCTCGCCGACCTCCCGTGGGAGTTCCTCTACAACCGTTCGCGCAAGCAGTTCCTCGTCCTCTCGGCGCAGACCCCGATCGTCCGCTATTTGGACCTCCCCGAGCCCGTCCGTCCCCTGAGCGTCCAGCCTCCGCTCCGCGTCCTGGTGATGATCTCCAATCCCGACGACGCGGTGACCCTCGACGTGGAACGGGAGTGGGCGAATCTGCGACAGGCTGCGGGTCAGCTCGAGGCGCGAGGACAGCTCGCGCTCGAGCGGATGGATGAAGCCACGCTCCCGGAGCTCCAGCGGAGGCTTCGGCGAGGCGAGTACCACGTCTTCCATTTCATCGGTCACGGAGGGTTCGACCCCGGCTCCCAGGACGGCGTCCTGCTGCTCGAGGACCAGGAGGGACACAGGAAGACCGTGAGCGGGCAGTTCCTCGGGGCGCTGCTGCACGACCATGCGCCGCTCCGCCTCGCGGTGCTCAACGCGTGCGAGGGAGCGAGGACGTCCCGAACGGACCCCTTCGCGGGAGTGGCGCAGAGCCTCGTCCTGCAGGGCGTCCCCTCGGTGATCGCGATGCAGTTCGAGATCACGGATGAGGCGGCCATCACGCTCACCGGGGAGTTCTACGGAGCGCTCGCTGACGGCTACCCGTTGGACGCGGCGCTGGCCGAAGCCCGGAAGGCCACCATGGCGCAGGGGAACGACGTGGAGTGGGCGATCCCCGTGCTGTACCTGCGTTCGCCCGACGGGCAGATCTTCGACGTCCAGGCCCCTGCCGGGCCGGTCGCCGCCCCGGCGGCACCAGGGACCGGCACGGTGGTCCCCGACGCCGGCCAGGAGCGCACCGGCACGGTGGTCCCCGACGCCGGCCAGGAGCGCACCGGCGCGGTGGCCTCCGGACGAGGTCCCGGGCGATGGGTGCGGTCATGGCGGGTGGCGCTCGGCCTCCTCGTGGCACTCCTCGTCGCGACGACGGCGGTGATCGTGGTCGCGTCCAGACGGCACGTCGCCGACGGGACGGGAGAGGCCGCGTTCATGAGCATCGGCCAGATCACCCGCCTCGATCTGCACTCGCACCTGACGGCGTCGTTCGACATCGGCGGGCACGGTGGGTGCACATGCGCGGTGACCGCGGGGGCCGGGTCGGCCTGGATCGCCTCGGATCGACTGCACGGCGCGAAGGACGCGAACGTGGTCCAGCTCGACGAGGACACGGGGTCGGTGATCCGAGTGATCCGGGTCGGAGGGACTCCGCGTGGCATCCACTCCATCGCGTTCGGGCGGGGGAATGTCTGGCTGCTGGCCGATCGGCAGCTCGTCGTGATCGATCCGAGGACCGGACACATCGTGAGGCGGACCTCCCTCCGGGGACCCGAGGGGGATTCCTCCCCGGCCGCCGTGGCGGTCGGGATCGCATCCACCTGGGTGACCGACGGGACGCAGCCGATCGTGTGGAGGGTGAGCGGGCCCAACGGCGTGGTCCCGATACGGGTGCCGGCTCCCGGCGGCCGGTCCGACCTGACCGCCGTCGCGGTGGGAGCGGAGGGCGTGTGGGTCCTGGACGCCGCGAACGGCCGGGTCTGGCGAATCGACCCGAAGACGAATGAGGTCGTCGGAGACCCGATCGAGGTCGGGGGAATCCTCTTCGACATCGCCGTGGCCGACGAACGGCCCGCCTCGAGAAGCGTCGTGTGGGTCACCGGGACGTCGGGCATCGTCGAGATCGATCCTTCGACGAACGAGGTGGTCCCGACGTCACCCGGCACGGCTGCCACGCTTGTCACCGCGCTGACGACGGACGGTTCGGGCACGCTGTGGGGGATCGATCAGGCCAGGGATCAGCCCAGGGCCCTCAACTCCTTCGGGCCGAAGGACTCGTTCAAGATGCCTGCTCGCAGTTTGCAGGCCATCGGGACGGGCGATCTCCAAGTCTGGGTCCTGTAGATCCCGGACGCGGCCGGTTCGACATCCGATGTTCGACCCACGGGCCCCGGCGTGCGTCAGCTCGAGTACGTCGTTCGGAGGTAGTCCTCCATCATCCTGGTGGCGCTGAAGCGGGGGCCGTTCGTCGTGAGGCTGCGCTTCACCCGGTGGACCCAGGCTCGGGGGATGCCGTCGGAGTCGCGGTCGTAGAACGTGGGGAGGACCTCCTTCTCCATGGCGTCGTAGAAGGCCATGGCGTCGCGGCGGTCCTGGAGCTCGGGGTCCGCGGACGCGTCGGATGAGATCCCCCACCCGTTCGGGTCGTCCGGCGTCCACGCCTCCTCCCACCAGCCGTCCAGGATGGAGACGTTCAGGCCCCCGTTCAGCGCGGACTTCATCCCGCTGGTCCCGCTGGCCTCGAGCGGCGGGCGGGGCAGGTTCACCCAGACGTCGCAACCCGCCACCATCTGGCCGGCCACGCCGATGTCGTAGTCCTCGAGATACGCCACACGACTCGCGATCCTGGGCGCCCACTTCAGCTCGAACAGGGCCTGGAGCTTGCGCTTCGCGTTCTCGTCGCGGGGGTGGGCCTTGCCGGCCAGCACCACCTGCACCGCCTCCAGGTTCGCCGACAGCAGGCCCATCACCCGCTCCGGGTCGTTGATCAGGAGCGTGAGGCGCTTGTACCCGGCCACCCGGCGGGCGAAGCCGATCGTCAGCGCCTCCGGATCGAACGCCGTCGCCGCCGCCTGCACGTAGCTGGCCGGTTCCTCCCGGGCCAGCCGGTCCGCCGTGGCGCGTTCCCGCAGCCACGCCACGAACTCCCGCCGGAGGCGTTGCCGAACCTCCCAGATCTCCTCGTCGGGGATCGAGGCCACACCCGCCCAGGCCTCCTCGTCCGAGGGATGCTCCAGCCACCGGTTGCCGAGATGACGCTGCAGCAGCTCGCGCATGGGCGGCGCCACCCAGCTCGGCACGTGCACGCCGTTCGTCACGTGCCCGATCGGGACGTCGTTCTCGGCAACGTCAGGGTACAGCGGCGACCACATGGTCCGGGCCACGTGCCCGTGGCGCTCGCTCACGCCGTTCGCCGCCCGCGACAGGCGGAGCCCCAGGATGGTGATCCCGATGTCGCCGAGGCCGTCGTTCCGGCCCAGCCCCAGCACCTCGTTCGAGTCCACGCCCAGATCGCCGGGGAGCGACCCCATGACCTCCAGCATCTCCGCCGGGGCGAAGGTCTCGTTTCCCGCCGCCACCGGCGTGTGCGTGGTGAACACCGTGCGGGAGCGGGCCGACGCCACGGCGTCCGTGAACGACCGGCCGGCCGCGACCCCCTGCCTCGCCAGCTCCAGGGCGGCCATCGACGCGTGCCCCTCGTTGAGGTGCACCACGCCGGGCTCGATCCCGAGGGCCAGGAGCGCGCGGACCCCGCCCATCCCCAGCAGCGCGTACTGCGCGAGCCGCGTCCCCTGGTCGCCGGTGTACAGGCGCCCGGTGATCCAGCGGTCCACGACGCTGTTCTCCGGGCAGTTCGCGTCCAGCAGGTACAGCGGGACCCGCCCCACGTCGATGCGCCAGACCTGGATCTTCACGTCCCGCCCCCGGATGGGGACCGAGAGCACGACCGGGGCGCCCTCCGATCCGGTCACGAGCGCCCCGGGGAACCGGGAGGGGTCGGACGGGATCCAGTAGTCGTGCTGCCATCCCGCGGGATCCAGGCGCTGGTGGAAGTAGCCCTGGGCGTACATCAGGCCCACGCCGACGAACGGGATCCGCAGGTCCGAGGACGCCTTCAGGATGTCCCCGGCCAGCACGCCGAGGCCGCCGGAGTACAGCGGCAGCGACCGGTGGATCCCGAACTCCGCGCACAGGAACGCCACCGGCCGATCCGGGTGCACCGGGCCGTCCAGGAATGGCGCCTCGGTCTCCTCGCGGATGGCCCGTTCGAGCGCCTCGGCCCGTTCGACGAACGCCGGGTCGCCGGCCGCTCGTTCCAGGGCCTCCAGGGGAGCTTCCTGCAGCACCCGGAGCGGGTTGTCGCGGACCTGCTCCATGAGCTCGGCGTCGAGCTCCCGGAACAGCCGGGGGCCGTCGTCGTGCCAGGACCACCCGTAGTTGTAGGCGACGCGCGCCAGCGGCGCGAGCGGATCCGGCAGCCTGGCGGCCAACCCCCTCGCGGCGCGTTCGATGTCGGCCGCTCCGGCAAACGTCATGAGGCGGCAATCCTAGGGAGGCTGAGCCGGTCGGCGCGAATCGGGGGCGGTGGGAGGTCGGCCGGGGACCGAGGCTACGAGTAGAACTCGACGATGAGCCGCTCGTCCACCTCGACCGGGAGCGGCACCTCGGCGCGGTCGGGGAGGTGGGACATGGTCCCCGCCAGCTCGCCGGTGTTGCGGTACAGATAGGCGGGGGGATCGGGGGCGAGCTCGACGGCCTCCCGGACGAACACGAAGTTCCGGGCCTTGTCCGAGAGCTCGACGGTCTGGCCCGGCTTCACCTGGGCCGACGGGACGTTGATCCGGCGGCCGTCCACCTTCACGTGGCCGTGGCTGACCAGCTGGCGGGCCTGGCGCATGGTGAGCGCGAACCCCAGCCGGAGGCACACGGCGTCGAGTCGGGTCTCGAGCTGGCGGATGAGCTCCTCGCCGGTCACGCCCTTGCGGCGCGTGGCCCGGTCGAAGTACCGGCGGAACTGGCGCTCGCCGACGCCGTAGATCGCGCGGAGCTTCTGCTTCTCCACCAGGCGCATCTGGTACTCGGTGAGCCGCTTGCGCCCACGGCCATGCTGGCCCGGTGGATAGGGCCGCTTGCCGGACGGGCAATTGGGCCGGCCGCATACCGGCGCGCCAACACGCCGGCACATCTTGTGTCGAGGTCCGATCTTCTGCATGAGCCAGTACAGGGTACACAGCCGGTTGCCGCGGTGACCAAGCGTTCGCACGGACTCGGCCACGACGCCCCGGGTGACGGCCGGGGAGAATCCCGGACACTCTGTATCCCGACGGCCAGGAACCCGCGTTCCGGTGCACTCAGTCGATGGTTCCGCGCGGGACCACCCACTCGGTGGGCTGCCCTGTGACTCCTGCGACGAGCTCGAAGTCGGCGTCGTAATGGAGGACCGTCAGGTGCTCGACCTCCGCGACGGCGGCGAGGAACAGGTCGGGGATGCTCACGGCGCGGTGATGCCCGCGACGCACCAGGGCGGCCTGCACCTCACGAGCTCGCTGCTCTGCCCTGGGCGAGATCATGACCGGGATCAGGTAGTCCAGCAGGGTGCGCCGAGTCGTGGTGTAGTCCCTGGTCGAACGGGCCGAGAAGCCGACCTCCAGCTCGGTCAGGATCGTGATGGCGATCAGGCCCGCCCGGACCCGAGGAAGGATCTCGTGGCGGACCTCCGGGAGCCGCAATCGCGCGAGGACGGACTTGTGGACGAGCCAGGTGGCCGGGCTCAGCGCCACGCGGCACCCATCACGTCCTCGTCGTCGAGCTGCTCGGCGGCGGACGCGAATCGGCGGAGCGCGGCGTCATCGAGGCGCGTGCGACGCTCGCTGCTCCTCACGGCGAGCTCGAGCGCCGTGGTCACCGTCTCCCGGATCGTCCCCGTCCCAAGGGCCTGACCGGCCTTCCGCAGCAGGCCGTCCTCGATCTCCACCAGGCGCTTCGTCACCGGTTCCTCCGCGTATATCTCCTCATCCCGGAGTATATATGCTGGTCGATGGCACCCAGCCCGGAGGCCGACGTCATGCAGGAGCGGGAACTGGAGTGACGCGCGGCGGCGTGACGAATTGAGCGGTCCCGAGGACGCTCGCGATCGGGTGGTGGGGTGCGTCCTGGGGCTGGCCCTCGGGGACGCGCTGGGGGCGCCGTTCGAGTTCCGGCGGGCCCACGAGGTTCCCTCGCCGATCCCGGCGCTCGAGCTGCCGTGGCGGGACATGCCGCCGGGCTCGACCACCGACGACACGGCGATGGCCCTCAGCCTGGTGCGGAGCCTGGCCGACCGCGGGGAGCTGGACACCGAGGACCTGGTGGCCCGGCACCTCGAGTGGTTCCGGTCGGATCCCCCCGACGTGGGATCGCTGACCCGCCGGGTCCTCTCGCGCGTGGCCGCCGGAGTCCCCGCGGAGGAGGCGGCCCGGGCCGTGTGGGAGGAGCGTGGGCCGGAGGTCTCCGCGGGGAACGGCTCCGTGATGTACTGCGCGCCGCTCGGGGCTGCCTACGCGGGGCGGCGCGGGGCGCTGCTCGATGCGGCGCCGCGGCTGTCCGGCGTCACGCACCACGACGGCCGGTGCCGGACCGCGGTGCTGGCGGTGACGCTCGCCACGGCGGCGCTGGTGGCCGGGGAGTCACCGGAACGGGCGCTGGAGGGGGGGCTCGGAGCGGTCCTCGACCGCGACGGCGGCGAGGAGCTCGAGTTCCTGGCAGGAGCCGCCGGGACCATCCGCCCCGTGGACGGCCCCGACCAGGGATTCTGCCTGTTCACCGCCGGCCTCGGCCTCCAGACCCTGGCCCGGGCCGTCGATCGGCGCACCCTCACGCCCGAGGTGTTCGAACGGGAACTCCGCCGGGTGGTCGCGCTGGGCGGCGACACCGACACCAATGCGGCCGTGGCCGGTGCCCTCCTGGGCGCCGTGATCGGAGCCGCGCAGCTCCCGTTCGAATGGCTCGACCGCCTCCAAGACCGCGACGAGATCGAATCCGAGGCCGAAGGCCTCGTTCCGCTGGCGGCCCGAACGGGGTGAGGTTCTGCCGGGCGAGCTACCCCGGGCGGGCGGCGCCCACGTAGTACTCCCAGTACACGGGGATGACCTCGACGTAGCCGCCGGTGTGGGGGGAGTGGATCATCTTGCCGCCGCCCACGTACATGGCCACGTGGTGAATCGGCGAGTAGAAGAACAGCAGGTCGCCGGGCTGGAGCTGGGACCGGTCCACGTGGGGGAGCACGGAGTACTGCATCGCCGAGGAGTGCGGCAGCGACACCCCGCCGTGAGCCCACGACCACATCGTGAAGCCCGAGCAGTCGAACCCCTCCTCGGGCGTGGACCCGGCGTACACGTATGGCGTCCCGATCACGGAGTAGGCGGCGTCGAGCACCGCTTGGACGCTGGACGAGGGAGCGGGGGGCGCCGGGATGTCGCTCCCGCCGCCATCCCCGCCACCGTCGTCGGTGGGGGACGGGGCCGGAGACGGATCGCCGCCGGTGGTGGTCTCGGTCGGCGTGGGGTCCGGGGGCGGAGGGGGCGGAGGGGGCGGTGGCGGTGGGGGGATCAGCGCGATGCGGAGCTTCTCCTCCAGCCCTCCCAGCATGTCCTCCTGGGCCGCCACCGCGTCGCGAAGCTCCGCGCGCTTGGACACCACGCCGGCCAGCGCGGCCTTCCGGTCCCCGAGGGCCTGGGCCAGGGCGTCGCCGGTCCAGTCGGCACGCTGGCGGGCCATGCTCGCGCGAGCGACGGCCGCCGAGTCGCCGGCGGCGATCTCGTCCATGAACTCGAGGCGGTCGGAGAACTCGGTGAGGGACGTCGCGCCGAGGAGGGACCCGAGCGTGGACCCGGACCCCTCGTAGGCCGCCCGGACCCGTGTGCTGAGGTCCTCGTCGGCCAGCCGCGCCTCCCTGTGGGCCTTCGAGGCGGCGTCCCGGGCGATGCCCAGCCGCTCCTCGGTGGTCGCGAGGGCCTGCTTCGCCTGGAGGTATTCCTCGTCGAGGATGCTCTCCCGTTCGTCCAGGGCATCGAGCTTGGCCCGGGCCTCGGCCACGGCCTGCTTGAAGTGCTCGATCCGCTGCTCGCGCTTGGAGGGAGCCGCCGAGGAGGTGGCCGGGAGGAGGGTGCCGACGACGATGAGTACGAGAGCGGCCGTCGCCACCCGCGCGGTGCGGACGCGCGTACGTTCGGGGTTTCCCCTCATAACAGGGTGGGCTGCTTGTGGCAGCCCGGGGAGAGGCTACCCGGCGGTCGGCCCAGGGTCAACTTCGCAGGGTCACTTCCGGGGTGGCTTCTCCGGCTCCGTCGGTTCGGGGAGGCCCAGGAGGCTGGCGATCTGGGCCACCAGCAGGGTGTAGGTGACCGGGCCCGCCAGCCCCGCCACCACGCGGCCCTCCGGGGAGATCACGAACGTCTCCGGGAGCTCCTGGACCCCGTATTCGCCCGCCGTCGCCCCGTGGGGGTCGGCCACCACGGGCCATGGACCGGGCGTGGGGACGGTCGCGGCGACCGAGGGCGGCGGGTCCTTCCGCACCCCCACCACCACGACGCCGTGGGACCGGAAGTGCCGCCAGACCCGGTCCAGGACCGCTTCGGAGGTCCGGCACCGCGCGCACCCCGCCTCGTCGAACGTCACCACCACCACTCGGCCCCGGAGCTCGGACAGGCGCACGACGCGCGTGCCGTCCAGCGTCTTCAGCGCGAACTCGGGCGCCGGGCCCCCCATGAGCTCCGTGGCCCTGGGCTCCGGGGAGCCCTTCTCCAGCGTGATGGCCAGGGCGCCGGCGGTGACCAGGGCCCCGGCCGAGACCACCGCCACCAGGATCCCCCAGGGGCCGAACCTCCGGTGGCGCTCGGGCGGGGCCAGGCTGGAGGGATGCCGCCGGATCGAGTCGTCGAGATCGTCGGGGGGCGCCATGGCCATGCTCCGGCTATCCGACGTCCGCGGTGTGCGGCGTGGTCCCGGGCCGTGGCGGCTCGTACACGCCGTTGTGCTTGATGAGCACGTCGTCCGCGTGGAACGCGCCGTCCCGGCCCAGGTAGCCCTCGACCACCACGCCCTGGCCGGCCCGGAACAGCTCGGGGAGGTCGCCCCGGTCCACCACCGACAGGCGCGTGGTCTCGTCGGTGATGACGAACCGGGTGACGCCCGCGGCCGTCCGGATGGATCCGGACTCCACCAGGCCTCCCACCCGGAACCGTTCGCCCACCGCGGCCTGACCCTTGTTCGTCAGCTCGGTCGGGGTGTTGTAGTACACGAGGCTGCTGGACAGGCCCTTCGCCGCCACCCACCCGAGGGCCCCGACGATCACCGCCAGCGCCACGATCACCCGCCCCCGCCTCACGACCGTTCCCCGGGCGGCCGGGACGCCGGGGCGCGGTCGCGCCGGGCCGCCACGGCCTCCGCCCGCAGGCGGGCCCGCCGGGCCCGGACCATCAGCGCCGCGACGTACCCGCCCAGCGCCACCGCCGTGAGCACGTACCCCGACACGATGGAGGAGAGGTCGTTCACGAACGCGACGAACGCCGCCACGGGATCACCCACGCCGGGTCACCCCCGGCTCGGGCTCCCTCGAGGGCTCCGGCTGTTCGTCCAGGGCCAGCAGCTCGGCGGCGGTCTGACCCAGCCGGGGCGAGAGGGCCTCGGCCATCGCGCGCTCCTCCAGGCGCCCCACCCGGAGCCGGAGGGCCAGGAGGTACAGGTACAGGACCGTGAACGCCGCCACGGCCACCAGCAGCGTGGCCAGCATGATCGGCGCGAGCGTCACCGACGGAAGCTTCACGCTCGGCCCCTGGTGCAGGCCCCGCCACCACGTCACCGACAGGTGCACGATCGGGACGTCGGCGAAGCCCACGATCCCCACCACCGCGGCCCACCGTCCCCGCCGCCGCGGGTTGTCGGTGAGCTTCCGCACGGCCAGGTACCCGATGTAGATCAGCAGCATGATGGCGGTGGTGGTGAGCCGGGGGTCCCACGTCCACCACGTCCCCCACGCAGGCTTGCCCCAGATCGAGCCCAGCGCGATGGCCAGCGCGGTGAACACCACGCCGATCTCCGCCGAGGCCGCCGCCAGCCGGTCCCACCGGGACCGGCCCGTTCGGAGGTAGCCGATGCTCGCCGCGAACACCACCGCGAAGCACAGATACGCCAGCCACGCCGCCGGCACGTGGACGAACATGAGCCGGTACAGGTCGCCCTGGCCCTGGGGGGGCGGCCGGTCCGCGGGCGCCACCCAGAGCGCCATGATCGCGGTGGCGGCGACCCCGGCCACCGACATCGCGGCGAGCACCCGCTCCCCGGTCCGCGCCGTGAGCCTGCCCATGGCCCGCTCCGCCGGCTTCATCTCCCGCGCCCCACGTCAGTCCTCCAGCAGGTGGCCGTACACGAGGGTTCCCGCGGCCAGGATCACCAGGTCGAACGCCACCAGCAGGCCCAGCCAGCCGCCGGCCTCCGCCCCCCGTCCGGACGTGGCCAGCGCCGTCGTCTTCACGCCGGCCACCAGGACCGGCGCGGCCAGCGGCAGCACCAGCAGGGGGAACACGGCCTCCCGGGCCCGGGCCGACACGTCGAGGGCCCCGAACAGCGCCCCCACCGCGGCCAGCCCGACGGTTCCCAGGGCGAACCCCGCCGCCAGCCGCGCCGGGTCGCTCCCCAGCGAGAGGTCGAACAGCGCGGCGGTGAGCCCCACCACCAGTACCTCGAGGACCAGGAGCTGCAGGGCCACCGCCGAGGCCTTCCCCAGGTAGATCGCGGCCTTGTCCGCCGGGGACAGCAGCAGGCCCTCCAGGGCGCCGTCCTCCGCCTCGGCCTCGTAGGCCCGCCGGCTGGACAGCACCGCGGCGAACGTGACCGCCATCCACAGCAGGCCGGGCGCGGTCTGCTGCAGGAATCGCCGCCCCGGGCCCAGCGACAGCCCGAACGACACCAGTATCGTGGCGGCGAACGGCAGCACCGCCCCCAGGGCGTACCGTCCCCGGACCTCGATCCGGAGGTCCTTCCCTGCCACCGCCGCGGCCTGTCGCGCGAACGGGAACGTCACGGCGCGGCCTCCGCCGGGGCTCCGCCCCCGGCGGGCCCCTCGACCAGCCGGCCGCCCTCCATGAACACCGTCCGGGTGGCCAACGCGGCCGCGGACTCGTCGTGGGTGGCCAGGACGATGGTCCGCCCCTCACCGCCCGATTCGCGCACGGCGGCGTCCACCACCCGCCGGGCCTCGGTGTCCAGCCCGGCGTACGGTTCGTCGAGGAGCAGCAGCTCGGGCCGGCGCAGGAGCAGCCGGGCCACCGCCACCCGCTGACGCATCCCCTGGGAGAACCCCCGGACCCGGTCGTCGGCGACCTCGTTCAGTCCCACGCGCTCCAGGGCCCCGGCCACGCCGGCGGGACCGAGCTCGAACATCGAACACCAGAACCGGAGGTTCTCGGCCGCGGTGAGGTCCTCGTACAAACGGGTGCGGTGCCCCAGCAGCTCGGCCCGCCGCCGGATCTCGTCGCGTTTCCGCACGAGGTCGAACCCGAGGACGGTGCCGCCGCCGTACGTGGGCGAGAGGGCCGTGGCCACCAGTCGCAGCAGCGTGCTCTTGCCGGCTCCGTTCGGCCCCCGGACCAGCACCGTCTCACCCCGTTCGACCCGGAGGTCCACCCGCACCACAGCCGGCGTCACGCCGAACACGCGCGTGACCGCGCGGAGCTCGATGGCCGCGGCGGCGGTCGAGCCACCCCGAGGGGGGCCGCCGGCCAGCACGTTGGTCGTTCCCCGGGAGGCCACGCTGGCGACAGGCTATCGCAGCCGTTCCACGGAGCGGCACCCAATGAACGCTGGAGCCGGCGGAGCGGACCGAGCCGCGATCCCGGGGTCAGCCCACCGGTCGGAGCGCGGGGACGAGGAGCACGGTCCCCGACCCGTAGTGGGCGTCGATCGCCTCCCGGAGGCTGTCGTCGGCCACCACCACGCCGATCTCCACCCGGTTGCGGACGATGTCGGACTCAGAGAACAGCAGGGTGAACCCGTACTCGTCGGGCCCGGTGTTCGTCAGCTCCCGCTGGATCCCGCGCAGATCGGACTCCGTCCGGTCGTACCGGACCACGCACAGCGGGCCGCCCCACAGGCGGGACAGATCCTGGCGGTGCCGTTCGACGTCCCCGGTGAAGGCCGCGTTCATCACCAGGTCGTTCGGACCGGTCAGCCCGTTCTCCGTCGGAGGCACGAGGTACTTGATCCACCACCCAGCGGAATCCGGCTCGGCCGCGGCGGCGTGGCCGGCCGCCATGAGGTCACTCCGGCTCGTCCGGGAAGGATCGGCGGCCGTCCATCCACCGTCCGGTTCCGCGCATGGGATCATGATGGCGTCCCCGGGGTCATTCGGCTGGGGCTGGGGCGGGCCGACGTCGAGGAGGGTGAACGACGAGCCGTCGTAGGTCCCCACCTCGTGGAACTCCCCCCACGTGACGTCCGCGACGTGGCGTTCCCCCTCCACGCGGCTCCAGTCCCAGTTCGTGATCGGCATCGTGCCGCACTGGGGCGGGAGGCTGAGCGCGATGCCTCCCAGGCAGAGCATGGGGGGCCCGTCCCCCCTCTGGAGCACGGTGGCCGTGACCTCGTAGCGCTGTTCCGCCGGCGGAGCGCCGGTCCCGCTCGGCGAGACCGTGGGTCCGGTCGGCCCCGGCGACGCCGCGATCGACCCAGGGGATTGCACGGGTCCGGGCTCGCCGCGGTCCGGGGCCAGCGGCCCGAAGGCCTTCCACAGGCCGTAGCCGGCCGGAACGGCCACCGCCACCACCAGCGCCACGACGGCCAGCCTGGGGAAGGCCCGGGCCCGCGCGGCCGGAGCGCGACCGCCGGGCTCGGAGCGGACGATCGACTCGAGGAGCCGGCGGGCCTCCCGGGAGTCGGCGTCGTCGGAACCGGTGCCGGACCCCATCGGGTCCAGACCGCGGAGCACGTCCATCGCCCTCGACCGGTTCATTCGGCCTCCTCCCGGGTCAGCAGGTCGGCCCCGTCGCGGGCCTCGAGCGCCCTCGCCAGCCGCGCCCGGGCCCGGTGCAGGCGGACGTGGAAGGCCGGGACCGAGCACCCCAGGACGCGAGCCGCCCGCGCCGGCGTCAGCCCGTCCCAGGCCACCAGCATCAGGACCTCCCGGTCACGATCGGAGAGGCGGGCGAAGGCCTCCGCGACCTCCAGGCGCTCGGCCGGGTTCGACTCGGGGCCGGGAACGCCCCCGGCATCGGCGATGGCGACGGCGGGGCGGCGGTGCTCGGAGCGGCGGGCGTTCGCCAGGGCCTTCCGGGCGACGCCGAGAAGCCACGGGAGGGAGTCGGCGGGTACCCGGTCGAGTCGGCGCCAGGCGGTGAGGAAGACCTCGCCCACCACGTCGCCGGCGTCTCCCGTCGTCCGGCGCCGGACGTACGCGTCGACCTGGGGATAGTGCTGCCTGAACATGGCCTCGAACCTCAGCTCTGGATCGTCGTCCCTGTGTCCTGGGTTCCGGGGCATCCACCCTTCCTCTGTCCGGCGACTCGCGATTCTTACAGCCCTGGAGAACCGAACCGGCGGCCCGCCGTGGGCCACGGTGATTTGCCGAACGAATGGATGGGGCGGAAGACTATTCGGGTCGTGCCCCCGGGTACGACACCCACGGGACTCGATGTGAACGCACACCGGATCCGACCCCGGTCCGTTCGCCGGCTGCTCGCGCCGGCCCTGCTGCTCGTGGCGATGGGGGGCTGCCGGTTCGGCGCGCCCCCCGGGGCCACCGACCAGGGCCGCGACATCGCCGGGCTGTACCAGCTGATGTTCTGGATCGCCATCGGAGTGGGCGCGATCACGCTGGGGCTCATCCTGTTCTCGGTGATCCGCTACCGGCGGAAGACCGAGGAGCTCCCGCCGCAGACCCGGTACCACGTCCCGCTCGAGATCACCTACACCGTGATCCCCATCCTCATCGTGCTGGGCATCTTCGCGGCCACCTACAGCGTGGAGCACCGCGTGGACCACATCTCGGACGACCCCGCGGTCACCGTGCAGGCCACCGCGTTCCAGTGGCAGTGGCGGTTCACGTATCCGAAGTACGGGATCAGCATCGTGGGGACCCCCACGCAGTACCCGGAGTTCGTGGTGCCGGTGGGGGAGCGGATCCACATCGACCTGAACGCGCAGGACGTGGACCACGCGTTCTTCGTGCCGGCGTTCCTGTTCAAGCGCGACGCGCTGCCGGGGGAGCCGAACGAGTTCGAGCTGACGATCCCGAAGCCCGGACGGTGGTACGGCGAGTGCGCCGAGTTCTGCGGGCTGAACCACGCGGACATGGTCTTCTACATTCGCGCGGTCCCCCGGGATGAGTTCGACCGGTGGGTCCGGGAGCAGCAGGTCCGGGCCACGGCGTCCCCGACCGGGACGCCCCCAACCACCCCGACCCCGCTCCCCACCGACACATGACGACGATCGGGATCGAGCGCGAGGAGACGGAGCGGCGGAAGCTCGCGCTCCTCGACTGGCTGACCACCACGAACCACAAGCAGATCGGCCTGCTGTACATCGTCACGACCTTCGGGTTCTTCATCCTGGGCGGGATCATCGCGCTGGTCATGCGGACGGAGCTGGCGCATCCCGGGCTCCAGATCCTCACGAAGTCCCAGTACAACCAGCTGTTCACGATCCACGGGACCACGATGATCTTCCTGTTCATCGCGCCGATGGGGCTGGGGCTGGCGAACTACTTCGTCCCGCTCCAGATCGGGGCGCCGGACATGGCGTTCCCCCGGCTGAACATGCTCTCGTACTGGATGCTGCTGTTCGGCGGGCTGACCATCTACGCGTCGTTCCTGGCCCCGGGGGGGGCCGCGCAGACCGGGTGGACGTTCTACGCGCCGCTGTCCGACAAGCTGGGGAGCCCCGGGGTCGGCGCGGACATGTGGATCATGGGGATCATCCTGGTCTCGACCTCGTCGATCATGACGGCGGTCAACCTCATGGCCACGATCTTCATGCTCCGGGCGCCGGGCATGACCATGTGGCGGCTGTCGCTGTTCACCTGGAACATGATCATCACGTCGCTCATGATCCTGGTGGCGTTCCCGCCGCTCACCGGCGCGCTCTCGCTGCTGTTCATCGACCGCCACTTCGGGGGCCACTTCTTCGACCCGTCGAACGGCGGCTCGGTGGTCCTGTACCAGCACCTGTTCTGGTTCTTCGGGCACCCCGAGGTGTACATCATGATCCTGCCGTTCTTCGGGATCGTGACGGACATCGTCCCGGTGTTCTCACGCAAGCCGATCTTCGGCTACGCCGGGTTCGTCCTGGCCTCGATGTCGATCGCCGGGCTGTCGATGACGGTGTGGGCCCACCACATGTTCACCACGGGGGCGGTGCTGAACCCGTTCTTCTCGATCATGTCGTTCCTCATCGCGGTGCCCACCGGCATCAAGTTCTTCAACTGGATCGGGACGATGTGGGGGGGCTCGATCCGGCTCTCCACGCCCATGCTGTGGTGTCTGGGGTTCATGGCGAACTTCCTGATCGGCGGGATCACCGGCGTGATGATCGCGGCGCCGCCGTTCGACTACCAGGCCCAGGACACGTACTTCATCGTGGCCCACATGCACTACGTGCTGGGGGGCGGCTCGCTGTTCGCGATCTTCGCCGGGCTGTACTACTGGTTCCCGAAGGTCACCGGCGTGATGCTGAACGAGCGCATCGGCAAGGCGGTGTTCTGGCTGGAGTTCGTGGGGTTCAACCTGACGTTCTGGCCGATGCACGTCCTGGGGCTACGGGGGATGCAGCGGCGGGTGGCCGACTACCTGCCGAACCTTGGATGGAACACGCCGAACCTGGTGGCCACGCTGGGCTCCTACGTCATGGGGGTCGGCGCGGTCCTGTTCCTGGTGAACGTGTACCTGGCGTTCAAGCGGAAGGTGCCGGCCGGGGACGACCCGTGGGGCGGGTGCACCCTGGAGTGGATCACGTCCTCGCCGCCGCCGGAGCACAACTTCCACTGGCTCCCCCCGATCCGCAGCGAGCGGCCGGTGTTCGACTGGCGCCACCGGGGCGAGCCGGCCGTGGCGGCGTCGAAACGAGAATGAGCACTCAGGGGATGGCGCCGTGAGGACGGAGCCGCGGTTCCTGATCGGGGCGGGCGTGTTCGGCGCGACCGTGGGCGTCGTGTACTGGTTCCTTGCCTACGAGGACGCCGGGTTCGCCATGCTGCTGTTCATGGGGATGGCGTCGGCGTTCATCGGCGGGTACCTGCTGTGGAAGGCCGGGAGGGCCACGCGCCCGGAGGACGACCCGGACGCCGACCACGCGGCGGCGGCCGGCGCGACCGTGGGACGGTTCTCGAGCGGGAGCATCTGGCCCCTGGTGATGGGCCTCGGGCTGATGGCGGGGGTCCAGGGATTCGTCTTCGGGGTGTGGCTGCTGCTGTTCGGGATCCTGCTGTTCGTGTTGTCCGTGGTCGGGCTGATGCTGGAGAGCCGCGATTGAGCGGCGCCGAACCTGTCGTGGTCCGGGGAGACCGCGTCACGCTCCGTCCCTGGCGCATGGACGAGTTCGATCTCTGGTACGGCGCCAGGCTCGCGTCGGCGGGCGACGCGACCGTCAACCCGAGCGGGGGGCCCGATCCGGACCGGCTCCGGGAGCGCATGGAGCGCTCGGGCGTCCGGCACGGGCCGGCGATGGACCTGGTCATCGAGGTGGACGGCCGCGCGGCGGGCGAGATCGGCGTCTACGACGTCCCCGAGGAGGACCTGGGCCCGGGTGAGTTCTTCTTCGGCATCGGCCTGTTCGACGCCGCGGACCGCGGCCGGGGGATCGGATCCGAAGCGACCCGGCTGCTGACCGACTGGCTGTTCGAGCATGCGGACGCGATCCGCATCAGGTCCTCGACGGCCGTGACGAACACGCCGATGCGCCGCGTGTTCGAGCGCCTCGGGTGGCAGCCGGTCGGGACGGAGAACAGGTGGGGCATCGAATGGGCCCGCTACGTCCTGGACCGCCCGACCTGGGAGGGGCGGGCGTCGGCCGACTGAGCCGCACCGTGTGTTAGCGTCCCGCGGACCACGATCGGGGAGGTCGACCATGCGCAGGGGAGTGATGTTCGCGGTGGCGCTGCTGGCGCTCGCGGTGTTCGCGGTGCCGTCGGTGGCGTCCGCGGGGAAGCAGGGGCGGGGCGAGTGCACGATCGCCGGCACGTCCGGTGACGACACGCTGATCGGGACGAACGACCCCGACGTGATCTGCGGGTTCGGCGGGAACGACTTCATCAAGGGCCGTGGGGGGGCCGACTCGATCGCCGCAGGCGCCGGCAACGACACGGTCATCGCCGGCGGCGGGGCGGACGTGGTCGACGGCGGGCTCGGCCGGGACATCCTCGACGGCGACGCCGGAGCCGACACCCTCCGGGGAGGCCCCGGTGCGGACAACATCCGGGGCTTCGGGGGTCCGGACCACCTGTTCGGCCAGAGGGGCGCGGACTGCCTCTACACGGTCGACGGCGTGAGCGGGAACGACCACGGCGACGGCGGTGACGGCTTCGACACCCGCGACATCGACTCCGGGGACCACGTCATCAACACCGAGGCCGAGGGCAACTGCGCGGGCGACTGACTCCCGCGCTCAGTCCCTGACCACCTCGGGTTCGGTGGACTCCTGGCCCTCCGGGTTGGGGAGGCCGCCGGCCTCGAACTCCTCGGCGATCTCGAAGCCCCCGGTTGGCGTGCGGCGGACCGTGGTGATCGAGGCCTCCCGGATCGGGTGGATCCCGCTGCGCCTCAGCTCGCGCATGAGCCAGTACGTCACGGCGTAGGTCAGGAGCGGGAGCGCGAACACCGCCACACGCAGGAATCGCGTGATGGCCTCCACCGACACGCCGAGGGACGAGGCGATGAGGTCGTTGCCGCCGGCCACGGTGAGCACGACCATGAACGCGATCACGGCGGCGCCGAACGCCGTCCGCCACGGCATGTCGCGGGGGAAGTTCAGCAGGTTGTGCTCTTCGCGGTCCCCCGTGATCCGCCGTTCGATGGACGGCCAGAGGAACATCACGGTGAAGACGATGCCGGGCAGGACCACTCCCGGGAAGAACGCCGCGGGGACCTCGTGGCCGAACCCGCGGAACTCCCACGGCGGGAACAGGCGCAGCGCGCCCTCCAGCCACCCGACGTACCAGTCCGGCTGGGACCCGCCCGAGACGGCGGTGGGGTTGTACGGCCCGTACAGCCACACCGGGTTGATCTGGGCGATCCCGCCCAGCAGGGACAGGATCGCGCCGAGGATCAGGAACAGGCCGGTGGACTTGAACGCGTACCGGGGGAACAGCCGCTCGCCCTGGATGTTCGCCTCGGTCCGGACGGGCCGGCCTCCGGGGAAGTGGGTGTGCTTCTGGTGCCAGATGATCGCAAGGTGCGCGGCCAGCACCGCGGCGATGGCCGCCGGCAGGATCATCACGTGCAGCACGAACAGGCGATTCAGGATGTCCGGGGACGGGTAGTGCCCGCCGAACACCAGGAACGCGAGCCACGTCCCGATGAGCGGGATCGACAGCGCGATCGAGTACGCGATGCGGATCCCGGTCCCCGACAGCAGGTCGTCGGGGAGCGAGTACCCGGCGAACCCGATGGCCAGGGTGAGCAGCAGCAGGGTCACCCCGAGCATCCAGTTGACGTCCCGGGGCTTGCGGAAGGCCCCTGTGAAGAAGACCCGGGCGGCGTGTGCGGCGACGGCTCCCACCATGACCAGCGCGGCCCAGTGGTGGATCTGCCGGAACACCAGTCCCGCCCGGACCTCGAACGACAGCCGCAGGATCGACTCGTAGGCCCGCGACATCTCCTGGCCCCGAAGCGGCGCGTACGGTCCGTGGTACACGACCTCCTTCGCATCGGGGACGAAGAAGAAGCTCAGGAACACCCCCGTGATCACCAGGATCACGAAGCAGTACAGGGCGATCTCGCCCAGCATGAACGACCAGTGGTCCGGGAAGACCTTGTTGAGCGTTCGCCGGGCGAAGCTCGCCGCGCCCAGGCGATCGTCGAACCACCGGAACATCCGCCGGATCACGGGCCGTCCCCCCGGTTCCAGAAGCCCGGCCCCACCGGGGCGCTGAAGTCCCCTCCCGCCACCAGGTAGCCCCGGTCGTCGGCCTCGATGGGGAGCTGGGGGAGCGGCCGGGTGGCCGGCCCGAACACCACCGACGCCCCGTCCAGGACGTCGAACGCCGACTGGTGGCACGGGCACTGGAGCTGCCTGGACTCCGCGACGTACAGGCCCACCGGACAGCCCAGGTGCGTGCACAGCTTCGAGTAGCAGACGTTCCCGTCCGGGGCCCACCCCTCGCGACCCGACGGGAGGTGGAGCGCGTCGGCGTCCACCCGGACCACGATGGCCTGGGCGTTCGAGTCGCCCACGTGGCCCTCCGGGAACACCGTCACCACGCCGTCCTGTGGCAGGGTGTCCACCTTCACCGGGTCGCCGTGCTCGTCGAGGAGGCGCGTGCCCTTCCGCCACGACGTCACGAGCAGCGAGTTCCCCGGGCTCGGGCCCAGCGAGCGGATCGGGAACACCATGGCCACGGCGAACGCCCCCCCGGCCCCGATCAGCATCCGGGTCAGGAACCGCCGGCGGGTCACGTCGGCCTCGGTCTGTTCGATGAGCTCCTCGGTCTCCCGGCGGGACCCGGCCTCGGACTCGTGGGGCTCGCGGGGCTCCGTGACGATCTCGTGCGGGAACAGGTGCTTGCCCCACAGCACCAGCCCGAACCCCATCCCCGCCAGCGCCAGGGCGAGGAGGACGCCCTCCAGCTGGGGCTGGCCGCCCATCGCGTACAGCACCAGCAGGGCGATCCCGGCGGCGATGGACACGAGCAGCAGGAGAGCGATCCGGCCCGATGCGCGATGTTCGGCCTCGACGTCGCGGTGGCGCTGGATCGCTGCGGACTCGCCGGGCCGCTCCGAGATCGGCGCGCGGGGCGCCTCGGGCTCCGGGGTCCGCCGGTTCGGCCTCCGGGACCTTCCGAACAGCCTCACGGCAGGACCCCCGCGCCCACCGCCGTTCCGCTCACGACCGCGTCCCGATCGTCCTGGTCACGACCACGATCAGCCCCAGCGCGCCCACCAGCGCCACGAACCCCTCGACCAGCGGACCCACGCCGCCCAGCGCTGCCCCGCCCCTGTCGTCCGGCGCGTGGAGGTAGGCCACGTACCGGACCAGCGAGTCGAGCTCGTGCTGGTCGATCGTGCCCTCGTCGAACACCGGCATGGTCCCCGGCCCGATCCGCACGGCCTCGGCGACCTGGACGTCGGTGGCATCCAGGAGCGACGGGGCCACCTGCGTCCCCACCGCCCCGCCGTGGCCGGTGATCCCGTGGCACGGCGCGCAGTTCGACTGGAACGCGGCCTCCCCCACCGAGAGGTCGCCCGCGGACCGGTTCACCTCGGGGATCGGGATCCCGTCCGGGGAGATCGACTCCAGGTAGTCGGAGACGGCGCGGATCTCGGCCGGCGACAGGACCGGGGGGCGCCGCTTGGCCTGGACCCCGATCTGGTCCAGGGGCATCCGCCCGGTGGACATCATGAAGGCGTAGAACGCCGGTCCCAGCCCGGCGATGACCGGCGCCTGGGACGTCCCCTGCCCCCCGGTTCCGTGGCACGTGGCGCACCGCTCCTCGAACACGATCCGGCCCTCCGCGGCGTCCGAGGGCTGGGGGGTGGATGTCTCGGCCGGGCTCGGCGACGCGGCCGGGAGGGGCCGGGCCAGGGCCTGGGGCACCAGCGGGGCGGAGGCCGGAATCGCCACCGCCAGCGCGGCCGCGGCCAGGGCGAGCGTGGCGCGCCTCCCGAGCGGGGGGGTCGGTTCCCCGGGCCGGCCGGTCATCGGATGACGAACAGGGTGGAGAACAGGGCGATCCACACGATGTCGACGAAGTGCCAGTAGTACGCGGCGACCTCCACCCCCGCGTGCCCGTTCGCCGAGTACGCCCCCTGCGCCGCCCGGCCCAGGATCACCAGCATCAGCACCAGCCCGGCGAACACGTGGAGGCCGTGGAAGCCGGTCATCGTGTAGAACGCCGAGCCGTACGCATCGGTGTGGATGCGGAACGGCAGGGTCAGCCACTCGTTCGTCTGGCCCCCCAGGAACACCACGCCCATCACGAACGTGAGCCAGATCCACCGGCGCATCGACGCCAGGTCGCCCCGCTTGATGCGGACCACGGCCATCTGCATCGTGCCGCTCGACGCCACCAGGATCGAGGTGAACAGCAGCCGGGTGACGTCGACCTTCACGTCCGGCGGCGTCCACTGTCCCGCCCGCGCCCGCAGGGTGAAGTACATCCCGAACAGCGAGGAGAAGAACATCAGCTCCGAACCGAGGAACAGCACGATCCCCACCACCAGCAGCGGGACGGGCCGGGGTTCCCGCCGGACGGTGGCGGCCGGTGCGGTCGCGGCCGGCGCCGTGGTCACGGAATCCAGCCTACGCCGAACCGCCCGAAGCGGCGTCGCGCCGGTAGCCTCGTCGGTGCAGGGCAGCGGGAACGAGACGAGCGGGAGGACGCGATCGTGCATGCATGGTTGGACGAGCTGGCCGACACGCTCGGCGTGGAGCGAATCTCGGCGGACGATGCGGGAGCGCTCCTCCGGCTGACCCGCGACGTGGCGCACGGGGTGGAGCGCCGGTTCGCCCCCCTGGCCGCCTACCTGGTGGGCGCGGCGGTGGGTGCGGCGCGGAGCGCGGAGGGAGGGGCGGCGGCGTTCGCCGATGCCCTGGCCAGGGCCCGGTCGGTCACGCCGGAGCCTCGTCCGTCGCCCGACGGTCCGGAGGGGCCGGGCCGGCCAGGTCCTCCGGGCGGTTGACGTTGAACGCGAACCGGCCCTCGGGGTCCGCCGCCCGCCATCCGTCGGGCCCGACCACCGTGACTCCCGCCAGCCTGTCGAGGGCCCGGTGCACGGCCCGTTCGCCGGACTCCAGCGCGGCCCGGAGGGCGGGTCCGGCCGACCGCACGTAGATCGCGTGGAGCGGCTCCAGGCCCCGGTCGGTGGCCGGGACCACCGCGTCCATGCCGGGGGACCATCGGTCGAGCAGCAGCCGGAGGACCGCGGGGCTGGCGAACGGCATGTCGACCGCGGCCACGGCCACCAGGGAGGTGGCGGCGCGCTCCAGACCGGCCACCAGCCCTGCCAGCGGCCCGGCCCGGGGGATCGGATCGGCCACCTGCTCGAGTCCGAGCCAGGCCAGGCGCCGGCCGTCGCCGGAGGCCACCAGGACGGTCCCGCACACCTCGGCCAGCCGGTCCGCCACGCGGCGGGCCAGCCGTTCGCCCTCGAACTCCAGGCCGGCCTTGTCGGCACCCATCCTCGCGCCGGCGCCGCCGGCGAGCAGGAGCCCCGTGACCTCGCCCGCGCCGGGCCGGTCGGTGCGGCTCACGCGAGCCCGGCGATGCGCTCCCGGCCGGCGTAGACGTTGAACCCGCCGGGCCGCAGGAACCCCACCAGCGTCGCGTTCGACTCGGCGGCCAGCTCCACGGCGAGCGTGGACGGCGCGGAAACCGCCGCGACGAACGCGATCCCCGCCACGACGGCCTTCTGGACGAGCTCGAAGGAGGCCCTCCCGGAGACCAGCAGCACGCCCGTCCCGAGCGGGAGGCCGCCGTCCAGCGCCCGGCGCCCCACCACCTTGTCCACGGCGTTGTGGCGCCCCACGTCCTCGCGGAGCGTGATCAGGTCGCCCCCGGCAGAGAACAGGCCGGCTCCGTGGAGCCCGCCGGTCCGGTCGAACACCCGCTGGGCATCCCGGAGCCGGTCGGGGAGCGACTCGAGCACGGCCATGTCCACCACCGGCCCGTCGCCGACCGGGCCGGCCGCCACGCGCACCGCTTCGATCGAGGCCTTGCCGCACACCCCGCACGACGACGAGGCGTAGAAGTTCCGCTGCCACCCGGCCGACGCCCGCGCGCCGGGGCGGAGGCGGACGTCCGCCACCCCGCCGTCGCCGTCGGCGGACCGGCACTCGGTCACGCCGGCGACGTCCTCGGGCCGGACGATCCCCTCGCCCACCAGGAACCCCACGGCGAGCTCGGTGTCGTGGCCGGGGGTTCGCATGGTCACGGCGACCTGCGCGCCCTCCAGCCGGACCTCGAGGGGCTCCTCGGCGGCCAGGAAGTCCGGCCGTTCGTCGAGGCGTCCGTCCCGGACGCGGAGCACTCGGCGGCGCTCGGCGGGCCTGCCCCCCTGCCGGTCCGGACCGGCGTCCAGCCTCATGGCCGCCTCACGATACGGCCGTCCGCCCGGGCGTGCGTTCGTCGCGGGTGGCGACGGCGCGAAGATCCTCCGGGCCGGTCACCGCAGCCCGTCCGGTAGCCTCGGTGCCGCCGTGCCCGCCCCGCTGGTGGCGGAACGTGGCGCGGGGGTCGCGGGAGGACGCCTTGCCCGCGTGGAACACGGCGAAGCGCATGGCCAGGGATCCCGCCGTCCCCAGCAGTCCCTCCACGACACGGCGCCCCCGGCCCCGGTTCCCGGGCACCATCGAAAGGGCCAGGCTCGCCGCGATCAGCGCTTCGGACGCCTTCCACAGGGCTCCGGACAGCCCCGCGTGCAGGGGCGAGCCGACCTGGTGGATCCGCGAGGCGTTGCGCCGGACCGCCTGCGAGGCCACCAGGTCGGCGACCTTCCCGGCTGTCCCGTAGCGGCGGACGATGTCCAGCTCCCGTTCGTCGAGGTCGAACATCTGGAGCACCGACGCCGCCGAGATCACCGCGGAGGACAGGAACAGCGCCGGCAGGGTCCGCCGGACCTCCTGCCACAGCGGGACGGCGGTGTTCGACAGCAGGACCGACGTGTACCCGGCGAGGGGCATCCCAAGGACCCCGATGGCCAGCCCGGCGGCGTCGGCCACACCGCCCAGCGCTCCGGCGTCGTGTAGGACCGCGGACCCCGCGGCGAGCGGCGCGGCTCCGGCCAGGACCCAGGACCCCACGCTCATCGGCGAGGAGGGCCGGAACACCCGCAGCATGTTGGCGAACCGCGAGGGCTTCCCGAGGTCCACGATCAGCAGGGCGGTCCCCGCCGCGCCCCCTGCGGCGGCCACCCACCGGGCCCGCTTGATGAGCCCGTCGAGCCCGTCGCGGTCGGCGATCTGGGCCACCGCGGCCAGCGTGGCGGCCGCACCCGACGCCCCGCCCGCCCAGAAGTACACGGGGACGGCGGAGATCCACACCGCTTCCTTCAGCAGGGGGCGGTCGTAGTACGTGGGGTCGTCGAGGTTCGCGGTGGGGAGCTCGGTCCAGGGCTCGGTGGGGGCATCGGGCTCGGGGCGCTGCACGCGTTGCTCGGAGGCCCCCCCGGAGAGGATCCCGCTCTCCGGATGGATGTGCCGCCGGTCGCCGTTCGCTCCGGGATCGGTCACCGGCCCGTCCCCCTCCCCGAGAGCACCGCCGCCACCGCCGCCGCGGCCATCCCGAGCGCCGCCGCCGCCATCGACAGCCACGCCTCCTTCGCCTTCTTGGCCGGGGCCACCGGGTCGGGAGGGAGGTTGTAGACCTCGGGCCGGTCCACCAGCAGGAAGAACGCGTTCAGCCCCTCGGTCCCGGGCTGGTTCGCCTCGTCCACGCCGTACAGGTACGCGTCGCGGAGCCCCCGCTCGTGGAGCCGGGCCACCCGTTCCTCCGCCCGCCGGCGGAGCTCCAGGAGGTCTCCGAACTGGATGGAGTCCGTGGGGCAGGCCTTCGCGCAGGCCGGTTCCATGTCGCCCTTCAGCCGGTCGTAGCACAGCGTGCACTTCCAGGCCCGGCCGTCGTCCTCTCGCCGGTCGATCACGCCGAACGGGCACCCCACCACGCAGTACCCGCATCCGTTGCAGATGTCGGGCTGGACATAGACCGTGTCGAACTCGGTCCGGACGATGGCCCCCGTGGGGCAGTTCTCGAGGCACCCGGCCCGCTGGCAGTGCTTGCAGACGTCCGACATCATCAGCCACGAGAACTGCCCGTCGGCCGTGACCTGGTTGCCGAACGCCACCGGCCGCTCCACGAACGCCACGTGCCGCCACGTCGAGGCCCCCAGCGTCGCGGTGTTGTCGTAGGACATCCCGGTGAACACGAACCCGTCGTCCGGGAGCTGGTTCCACTCCTTGCACGCCACCTCGCACGCCTTGCACCCGATGCAGACGGTGGTATCCGTGAAGAAGCCTCTCTGAGCGGTGGGGGCACTCACGCTTGCTCCCCTTCCTTCTCTTTCGGGGCTTCGAGGCCGTGCTTGCCCCTGGGGCGTGCGCCCACGGCGGGGAGATCGCGGGGGGCGCCGGAGCCCTCGGGGAGCTCCTCCACGAGCGGCCCCGAGGTGACCACCCGACGCATCCGGCTCCGGCGACCGGGGGCGATGGTTCCGGTCAGGGCCTTCGTCTCCTGGATCGAAACGTTGGGATCGGCCAGCATCGAGACCAGCTCGTTCGCCGCGTCGCCGGTCACCAGTCCCTTCGATCCCCAGTGGTACGGCAGGCCGATCTGGTGGACCAGCCGCTTCCCGCCCTTGCCCATCCGGAGGGGCCGGATGCGGCGAGTCACCAGGACCCGCGCCTCGATCTCGGCCCGGGCCGTGGTGATCGTGGCCCACTCACCGTTGTGCAGCCCCCGCTCCTCGGCCAGCTCGGGCGAGACCTCGCAGAACATCTCCGGCATGAGCTCGGACAGCCACGACAGCCACCGGCTCATGCCGCCAGCGGTGTGGTGCTCGGTGAGCCGGTACGTCGTGATCACGTACGGGAACCGGGGGTCGTCGTGGGCCCGGTGGTACGGGTTGTCCTTTCGTTCGTACTCGAACCGGGCCGGGTTGCACTGCTGGCCGTACAGCGGGTTCTCCAGGACCGACTCCTGGGGCTCGTAGTGGGTCGGCAGTGGGCCGTCCATGAGCCCGCTGGGAACGTAGATCCACCCCTTGCCGTCGGCCTGCCGGATGAACGGGTCGATCCCGCTGATCGTGTCGAGCCCCCTGGCCCCGCGCTTCGGCCGGTACGAGGGCGGGCGGTCCTCGATGAAGTCGGGGACGTCCTCCCCGGTCCACTTGCCCTGCTCGGCGTCCCACCAGACGTACTTCTTGCGGTCCGACCAGGGGTTCCCCTCGGGGTCCGCGGACGCGCGGTTGTACATGATCCGGCGGTTCGACGGCCAGGCCCACGCCCATTCCGGGGCCACCCACGACTGCTGCGAGCCCGGCTTCCTCCGGGCGGCCTGGTTCACGCCGCCCTTGAAGATCCCGGAGTACAGCCAGCACCCGCACGCCGTCGAGCCGTCGTCCTTCAGGTCGAGGTACCCCGAGACCGGCTCGCCGTCCTCCACGGTGAACCCGTGGATCTCGGCCAGCACCGCGTCCGCGTTCGGCTCCTGGTGCTCGCCTTCCGTCGGGTACTCCCACGTGAGGTTCTTGATGGGGAGGTCCCTCGACTCCAGCGAATCGGCGTACAGGGCCTTCAGGCGGAGCCCCAGGTGGTACATGAACCACAGATCGCTCCGGCAGTCGCCGGGGGGTTCCACGGCCTTCCAGTGCCACTGCACCAGTCGCTGGGTGTTCGTGAACGATCCATCCTTCTCCGTGTGCGCCGCGGCGGGGAAGAAGAAGACCTCGGTGGCGATGTCCTCGGGCCGGACCTCCCCCCGCCGGATCTCCGGGGCGTCCTTCCAGAACTCCGCGGTCTCGTTCGGCGCGAAGTCCCGGATCACCAGCCACTGCAGCTCTCGGAGGCCCTTGCGCTGCAACGCCCCGTGCACCGACCCGACGCTCGGGTTCTGCCCCAGCACGAAGTACCCGGTGAGGTTGCCGTCGGCCATGTCCGCCACGGTGGTCATGTGGGAGTGGTCGCCCGAGGTGCGCGGGAGGTAGCCGTAGCAGAAGTCGTTCCCCGGGCCGGCCGCCCGGCCGAACCAGGCCTTCAGGGTCGAGGTGATGTACTTCGGGAGCTCCGTCCACCATCCCGAGGCGCCGGTGTTGTTCTCCAGGTACTTGGCGAACGTCTGGTCGTGCTTGGCCTTCGGCATCGACATGTAGCCGGGCAGCAGGTCGTACAGGGTGGGGATGTCGGTGGAGCCCTGGATCGAGGCGTGGCCCCGCAGGGCCATGATGCCGCCGCCGGGGCGACCGATGTTCCCCAGCAGCAGCTGGATGATCGACGCGGTCCGGATGTACTGGGCGCCCTTCGAGTGCTGGGTCCATCCCACCGAGTACACGAACGCCGAGGTCCGCTCGCGGCCGGAGTTGTCGCACAGGGCCTCGGCGACCTTCAGGAACATCTCCTTCGGGATCCCGCAGATCTCCTCGACCATCTCCGGGGTGTAGCGGGAGAAGTGCCGGCGGGTGATCTGGAAGATGCACCGGGGGTCCTCGAGCGTCTCGTCGCGTTCCTCCGCGAAGCTCGGCTGGCTGGACTGGCCCTCACCGGCCTGGCCCTGGCCCTGTTCGTGGACCATCTCCACGTCGCCGGCCGAGCCCTCCACCGGGGCGTTGCGGTATTGCCAGGACTTCACCCGGTACCCGCCCTGTTCGGAGTCCCACCCGCTGAACAGCCCGTCGAGGTCCTCGGTGTCCCGGAACTCCTCGTCGACGATCACCGGGGCGTTCGTGTACTGCACGACGTAGTCCCGGAAGTACCGGTTGTTCTCGATGATGTGCCGGACGATCCCGCCCAGGAACGCGATGTCCGTTCCCGCCCGGATCGGGACGTGGAGGTCGGCCATCGCGCTGGTGCGGGTGAACCGGGGGTCGACGTGGATGACCGTGGCCCCCCGCTCCTTGGCCTCCATCACCCACTGGAACCCGACGGGGTGGCACTCGGCCATGTTCGACCCCTCGATCACGATGCAGTCGCTGTTCGCCAGGTCCTGCTGGAAGGTCGTGGCGCCGCCCCGTCCGAACGAGGTCCCCAGACCGGGGACCGTGGAGCTGTGTCATATGCGGGCCTGGTTCTCGACCTGCACCACCCCCAGGCCCGTGAACAGCTTCTTGATGAGGTAGTTCTCCTCGTTGTCGAGGGTGGCGCCGCCGAGGCTGGCCATGGACAGCGTCCGGTTCGTCGGGTTGCCGTCGTCGTCGGCCGCTTCCCAGTGCTCGTCGCGGGCCGCCCTGACCCGTTCCGCCAGCATGTCCATGGCCCGGTCCAGGGGGAGTTCCTCCCAGTCGGTGCCGTAGGGCCGGCGGTACAGGACGCGATGGGCCCGGTACGACCCCGTGACCAGCTGGAACGTCGCGGCGCCCTTGGGGCACAAGCGGCCGCGGGAGATCGGCGAGTCGGGATCGCCCTCGATGTCGGTGATCCTGCCGTCCTGCACGTAGACGTTCTGACCGCAGCCCACGGCGCAGTACGGGCAGATGGACTTCACGACCTGGTCGGCCCGCTCGGTGCGGGGCCGGAGCTCGATGCTCCGCCTGGAGAACGCCGTCTCGCCGTGGGCCTGGGCGTCGCGTTTCCGCAGCTGGTCGAGGGCGGGCCATCGCGAGGGCGGGCTCACGGAATCCGGCAGGCCCAACGGGTCCTCCCTTCGTTCTCACACGTCAATCGAACCCGGGGGTGGCCCGACGCGAGACCGGCCGCCCGGAGGCGACCGGCCGGTCGCTTGCATCGGGACCAATTGTTCTCGTTCCCCGGCCGCCGTGTGGCAAACGACGGAGTGGCGGCCGAGTCGTCTGCCCCCGGCTTCCGTCAGCTGGCTTCGCGGACCCGCTGGGGGGTGCCGCGGTCCGGGCCGCCCGAGATGTCGGTGGTGGAGCCCGACTGCGAGATCTCCTCGAGGGCCTCGCCGACCTCCCGGCCGGAGGCGTCGGCGATGGCGATGTCGCCGAGCGACAGGATGCCCACCAGCTCGTCGCCCTTCATCACGGGGAGCCGGCGGATCTTGTTCTGGGCCATCATCTCCCGGGCCTCGGAGAGCTTCATGTCCGGGGTCACGGTGATGAGGGACCTCGTGGCGATGTCGCCCAGCTTGACCTCGTCGGGGTCCTGCCGGGCCGCCACCACCCGGGTGACGATGTCGCGATCGGTGACCAGTCCCACCAGCTTGCCGTCGTCGGCCACTGGGACGACACCGATGTCCAGCTGCTTCATCAGCCCGGCGGCGTCGGCGGCGGTCATGTCCGACTTCGCGGTCTGGGGCGACTCGGTCATGGCGTGCCGCACCAGCATGCTCATGTGGAACCTCCTTGCTCGCCCGCGGGGCGGCTCTAGTTCGTCCCTACCCGCCCCGTCCGGCGGGCACACCCTCGGGGCCGGGGTTCGGCCGGCTCGTGCCCGGGAATGCAACCGGGGATGGGACGGCGGCGAGGAGAGCCGGCCGGCGGCGAGGAAGCTGATCGGGTTCGGAGCCCTGGCGGCCGTGCGGACGGCCGCGGCCGGCGTCGCGGACTGGGTCGACACCGACGGCGAGGCCAGGCGGGTGGGGTTCGTGCACGCGGCGGGGAATGTCGCGGCGCTGGGGCTGTACTCGCTGTCGTGGGCGGCCCGACGGCGGGGCCGCCACGGGCGGGGCGCGGCCCTGTCCATGGCCGCCACCGCCCCCCAACCCGCCTACGAGGCCCGCATCACCGACGACAAGCTCGAGGTCCGCCTCCGCCAGTAGCCCTCCCGGCGGAGGTCTGTCTCACGGGACGCGAGGGGACCCCCAGGGTCGATGGCGCGCCATCCCGTTCGCCTCCTATTGACGATCCCCACCGGGAAGCCGAGGATGGTTGGTGATAACCACCGGATCTTGCCGGTGTCCTGGACCCGCCAGTCGGGCTTCGACGTCAGCCGCCTTTCAGGCCCTGAACTCCAGTGAGTGTCCCTTGCGAAGGGACTGTCGATGTCGACGGCGACGGGTACTGCTGAGCGATCGGGGAACCTCCTCCTCGATGCACTTCCGAATGGAGAGCGTGTGCGCATGCTCTCCGCGATGCACCGGACGCCGATCCGGCCGCACGACCGCCTGATCGAGCCGGGTCGAGCCATGCGCGATGTGTACTTCCCTCTCTCCGGGGTGATCTCGCTCATGACCCCGCTCGTCGAGGGGGCCCCCATCGAGACGGCCACGGTCGGTTTCGAAGGGATGGTCGGGGTCCACGCGTTCCTCGGGGGCGGGGGCCTGGGCAACGCCCTGGCCATCGGCCAGGTCCCCGGCGAGATGCTGGTCATGAACGTCGACCACTTCCGGGCAGAGGCGGGGGGCGACGGCAAGCTCCGGGGCGTCATGCTCGCGTACACCCAGGCCCTGTTCGCGCAGATCTCCCAGGCCGTCGCGTGCAACGGGGTCCACGAGATCCAGCAGCGCACGGCGAAGTGGCTCCTCGAGACGCACGATCGAGCCGGTGGCCTGGATGACTTCGAGCTGACCCAGGAGTTCCTGGCGGACATGCTCGGCGTGACGCGGCCGTCGGTGACGGTCGCGGCCAGGACGCTGCAGAGCGCCGGGCTCATCGAGTACCGGCGAGGCCACATCAAGATCCTCGACCGTCAGAGCCTGGAGGATTCCGCCTGCGAGTGCTACGCGACGGTCCGCCGGGAGTACGTGCGGCTCATGGGGGCCACGTAGGCCGGCATCGACAGGGGTCCCCCCCGCGAAGGAAGGCCGCTCGGTCGGTTCACTGTTAGACGGACACCGACCGGTCGCTCGCCATACTGTCGGGCTCCGATGAACGATCCAGCAGCGACGGAGCCCGACGCCCGCCTCCGGCCGGCGGACCCGGATCGTGACGAGGGGACGGTCGTCTCCCTGCCCGTCCCCGATGGCGTGGCGCCCCTGGAGCTGATGCTCGACCTCATCGGCCACCTGTCCCGCGACTTCCACGCGGTGGTCCTCGACGTCGACATGGATCACGAGTTCCAGGAGGTCACCCTCCGCATCCCGCGAACCACTTCCAGCGCCGCCTCGTAGCGGGGCCGCCCGAGGCGGCGGCTATGCTTCCCGCTTCCATTCGAGCTGAGTGAGTCACGTGGCAGCCATCACCCCGTCGGCCGGGTACACGTTCTCGTTGCGGGTGAACCTGGCGAACACGCCCGGAACGCTGGGGCGGCTGACCACGGCCATCGGACGGGCCGGGGGGAACATCGGCGCGATCGACCTGGTCGAGCACCGGATCACGATGGTGGTGCGCGACATCACCGTGCTGTGCCGTGACGAGGGGCATGCCCGGGAGGTCGCGGCGGCGGCCCGGGCGGTCGAGGGGGTCGAGGTCCGCTCGGTGGCCGACCGGGTCTTCGAGATCCACCAGGGCGGCAAGATCGCCATCGCGCCGCGGGTTCCCCTTCGAACGCGGGACGACCTGTCGATGGCGTACACCCCCGGTGTCGGCCGGGTCTCGAGCGCGATCGCGGAGGACCCCGGGCGCGTCTGGGAGCTCACCACGAAGGGGAACTCCGTGGCCGTGCTCACCGACGGGTCCGCCGTGCTCGGCCTCGGCGACATCGGCCCCGAGGCGGCCCTGCCCGTGATGGAGGGGAAGGCCATCCTGTTCAAGGAGTTCGCCGACGTGGACGCGTATCCGGTGTGCGTTCGTGTCTCCGGGCCCGACGAGCTGGTGGCCGTGGCCCGGGCGATCGCTCCGGGATTCGGCGGGATCAACCTGGAGGACGTCGCGGCCCCGGCGTGCTTCGAGGTGGAGGAGCGGCTCCGGGAGGAGCTCGACATCC
>DASWED010000025.1:0-45553 GCA_036394995.1 Actinomycetota bacterium | reverse complement strand
CTTCGTGAACTACATCGGGCTGGGGTTCTTCGGGACCGTCCTTGCCAAGCTGTACGTGGATCCATTCGTGGGGGTCTGGTCGATCCCGGCCGTGCTCATGCCGTTGGTGCTGGCTCGGCAGATGTTCTTCCGCACCCGGGCGTTGGAGGAGGCCCACGAGGAGCTCAAGGTCCGGGAGCAGGTCATGCGCGCGCTGTCTGACCGCATGGCGGAGGAGCGGCAGGACGAACGGGCCCAGATCGCTGCCTACCTCCACGACGACCTCGCCCAGTTGCTGTTCCGGCTCTCGTTGCAGGTCGACATCGCCAAGCGGCACCTCCGCGGCGGGGACGGCGGTGCCACCGAGCGCGACCTCGAGAGCATCAGGGAGACCAAGAACCGGACCTCCGAGATGGTCCGGGCCCTCATCCGTGATCTTCACCGCTCCCCCCTCGGACGAAAGGGCCTGGGTGAAGCGCTGGCAAGCTTCACCCAGGACATCGCGGCAGGATCGGGGGTGTCGTTCGAGAACGACATCGTCGAGGTCCAGCTGCCCCCGGCCATCCAGCTGCTCGTGTATCACATCGCCCGGGAGGCGGCGATGAACGCCCTCAAGCACTCCGGCGCGTCCACGATCTCCATCTCGCTCCGGCCCGAGGGCGAATCCGTCCGCCTCAAGGTCGAGGACGATGGGATCGGGTTCGACTCGAACGCCCCCGGGCCCGAGGGGCACTTCGGCATGGCCATGATGCGCGAACGGGCTCAGGTGGCCGGTGGTTCCTTCGCCGTCGACAGCGTCGAGGGCCGAGGCACGGCCATCACGGTGGAGTTCCCGAGCTCCTGGGTGGAGGGGGAGCGGGATCAGGGGGATCAGGGGGATCAGGAGGGTCGGGACGCCACGATCTCACCGATCGCGGAGCCGTCGCCGTCTCCCGAGGCCGTCTCCGCATAGCCGCGGCCACCGCCCAGATCACTCCGGCGTAGATCAGCACGTCGCCCACGCTCACGACCTGCCCCACGGGCTTGGGGATCGGGATGGAGTCCGCCAGGAACACCAGCTCGTCGTCGTCCCGGGACAGGTGGTGCTTGGACCCGCCGTGCTGCTTGAGGTCCTTCAGCAGCCACTCCTGTCCCGATTCCCGCAGCGCGCTCCGGGTCACCGGCATCCCGTGGTTCGCGGTGACCACCAGCCCGTTCAGCACGAGCCCCACCACCACCAGCGGCAGCCCCGCCACCCGGAAGTTCCGGACCGCGAACACCACCAGGACCACGTACGACCCCGCCAGCAGCGCGTAGCCGAACGTGTTCGAACGGTCGGCGGACACCGGAACCAGCTGCATGGCCAGTCCCAGCGGCGCCAGCCACCACCAGTGCAAGCGGATCGACCCCAGGTTCCCCAGCCGGCCTCCGAGCGCGTAGCCCGCGACCACCGCGATCACCACCACGGCCAGGAGCAGGATCACGCCCGGGCCCTCCTTCCGGCTCGGGCGAACCGGGACCCTACAATCCGCGCATGGCCCGGATGGTGCCCTTCCCCATGCTGCCCACCACCACCTCGGCCGAACGGCGCCTGTACGAGGGGTTCCTCGCCCAGCTCCCCGAGGAGTGCGTCGTCCACCACTCCGTGGACTGGGTCACCGCCGGGCCGCGGGGGCCGGAGGAGGGCGAGGCCGACTTCCTGGTGGCCCATCCCGTCGACGGGATCCTGGTGGTGGAGGTGAAGGGCGGCGGGATCACCTACGACCCCGACACCAGGCGGTGGGAGCAGGCCGACCGCACGGGCCGCCACGAGCTGGCCGAGGACCCGTTCCGGCAGTCCTCGGGCGCCATGCATTCGCTGGTGGACATCCTGTCCCGCGTCCTGGGGTACCGCGTGGACGTCCGGACCCCGCTGCGGCTGGCGTTCAACGAGGAGGACCGCAAGATCGTCGAGCTCAGCGAACAGCAGGGCCGGGTCCGGGCCATGCTCCCGCACCTCCGGGCCGCGGTGACCGGGGCGGCCGGCTCCGGCAAGACCGTGCTGGCCATCGAGCTGGCCCGCCGGCTGGCCATGGCCGGCACGCCCACGCTCTTGGCCTGCTTCAACCGCCGCCTGGCCCAGCACCTCGCGGCGTGGACCGTCGGGACGCCGAACCTGGACGTCCGCCACTTCCACCGCCTGTGCTACGAGACGGCCGTCGAGGCCCGCCTCCCCATGGACGCCGCCGACGACCATGTGACCGCGGACGGCTCTCCGTATTTCGATCACGAACTCCCCGATCTCCTGGAACGGGCCGCTCGCACCCTCGGCCCCCGGTACGACGCCATCGTGGTGGACGAGGCGCAGGACTTCAAACAATGGTGGTGGCCGGCCCTTCTCTCCCTACACACCGATCCGGACGGCGGCCGCCTGTACGTGTTCGCCGATGCGAACCAGGACCTGTACGGCGGGCTCGCCGGCGGCGACGGCGACGGCTCCTTCCCGGTCCCGCCAGAGGACATCGTCCTGCTCACCCCGTCCCGGGCGGCGAAGAGTGGGCTCCGGGCCCGAGGCGGGGTGGACGGGTTCGAGCTGACCGGAGTGAGCCAGCCGTGAACGCGCGCCCGAACGAACCGCAGGACCTGGGGTACTTCGGGCCTGACAGCGTCTCCTGGCGGGTCCACCGCGAGGTCACCGTCCTGTTCGGTGGAGCCCGGGCCCTGCTGATGCAGGCCGCGCACCCGCTGGTCATCGCCGGCGCCCGGGAGACCGGTTTCTACCAGCGCGACCCGTGGCGGCGGCTCCAGCGAACCCTCATGCTGACCTACGCGCTGACGTTCGGCACGAAGGAGGAAGCCCGGCGGGCCGCGGAGCACATCAACGAGGTCCACCGCCACGTCCACGGGATCGACGAGGTCACCGGCCGCCCGTACGACGCGTTCGATGCCGACCTCCTGCTGTGGGTGCACGCATGTCTCGTGGACAGCGCCCTGCTGTTCGAGCGGTACACGGTGGGACGGCTCGACGACGCCGGACGGCAGCGGTTCCACGAGGAGCAGATGCTGGCGGCCGAGCTGCTGAAGCTCCCCCGGGACCGGATCCCGCCGACGGTGGAGGCCCTGCGGGAGTACGTCGACCGCGTGGCGGCGAGCGGAGAGCTCGTCGTGACCGACGCGGCTCGCGACGTGGCGGCCCTGTTCCGCCGGCCACCGCGGGAGGCCGAGTGGAGACCGGTCCTCCGGGCGGTCTCATGGTGGGCCTTCGGGAGCCTGCCGGACGCGCTGCGGCGGGCGTACGGGGTCCGTTGGAACCCGGTGAAGGAGGCGGCCATGCGGGCCAACCTCATGGTGGTCCGGAGGCTCCGGCCGGCGCTCCCGGGGCGGTTCCGGTTCATCCTCCCGGCCCAGGCGGCGGCCCGGCGGCTGGGGATCCCGGTCTCGGCCTGATCGGCTCCGGTTGCGACACCCACGGCCGAACCCGGAAGATGGTCCAGCGCCCACCGACGGGAGACGGGACCGAGGCATGCCTGAGTTCGAACACGACGGGTGGCGGCTGGCGTACGAGGACCGAGGCGAGGGGCCGGCGGTCCTGCTGGTCCACGGGGTGCTCATGGACCGGACGATGTTCGATCCCCAGGTCGAGGCCCTGGCCGACCGGTGGCGGTTCGTCACGCCGGACCTCCGGGGCCACGGGGAATCCGAGCACCGCCGGGCCGGGTACACCCAGTGGGACCTCATGGAGGATCACGTGGCGCTGCTCGACCACCTGGGGATCGACCGGGCGGTGTGGGGCGGCGTGAGCCAGGGCGGGTTCCAGTCCCTTCGGGCGGCCCTGCGACACCCGGACCGGGTGGCCGGCCTGGTCCTCATCGACTCCCAGGCCGGCCCGGAGGACCCCAACCGGGCCCCGATGTACGAGGCCTCCGCGGCCGTCGCGGCGGAGAGCGGGTGGAACGAGGACATCCTGGGGATCGCCGCGCAGATGATCATCGGGGCGAACGCCCCCGATGAGCTGAAGCGGCACTGGATCGAACGGTGGAGCACCCAGGACACCTCGGACGCGGTGGAGGTCATCGAGGTGGTGACCCGGCGGGACGACGTCACCGACCGGCTGGGCGAGATCGAGGCCCCGGCCGTCGTGATCCACGGCGAGGACGACATCGCGATCGAGATGGACCTGGCCCGAACCCTGGCCGACGGCCTGCCCGGGCTGGTGGAGCTCGTGACGGTGCCCGCCGCGGGCCACTCCTCCACCGTGGAGAACCCCCAGCCGGTCACGTCGGCCATCGAACGGTTCCTGCAGAAGGTGTGGCCGGCCTGACGCGCGCTCCGGAGGTCCCGGTGATCGAGGCGTCCGGGCGTCCGTCCGACAGGACCCGGCACGCCCGCCGGCTGTTCGCCGGGATCGCGCCCCAGTACGACCTCATGGCCGAGCTGCTGTCGTTCGGCCAGAACCGGCGGTGGCGGCGGTTCATGGTGTCGCGCCTCCCGGAGATGCCCGGGGGGCGGGTGCTCGACGTGGCCACCGGCACGGCCGGGGTCGCCGTGGAGGTCGCCCGGCGGACCGGGGCCCTGGTGGTGGGCCTGGACCAGAGCCCCGAGATGCTCGGCGGAGCCCGGCGGACGGTGGCGGATGCCGGGGTGGACGGCCGGGTGCAGCTGGTCCTGGGGCAGGGGGAGCGCCTCCCGTTCCCGGACGGCGCGTTCGACGCGGTGACGTTCACCTACCTCCTGCGGTACGTGGACGAACCCGCCGCCACGCTGCGCGAGCTGACCCGTGTGCTCCGGCCCGGCGGCGTGCTGGCGAACCTGGAGTTCCTCGTTCCGCCGAACCCGGCGTGGCGGGCCGCGTGGGTCCTGTACACGCGGGTGGGGCTTCCCGTCGGGGGGCTCGCGGCGTCCCGGGAGTGGTTCAGGACCGGACGGTTCCTGGGGCCGTCGATCTCGGGGTTCTACCGCCGGTACCCCCTGGCCGAGCAGGGTCGGTGGTGGCGAGACGCCGGGCTCGACCCCGTCCGGTACCGGCCCATGAGCCTGGGCGGCGGCGTGGTGATCTGGGGTACGAAGCCCGGTGGGTGAGGCCGGGCGGTCGAAGGGAGCCGTTCGGGGGCGGGCCGACGAGGCGTCCCGGCCGGCGTTCTACGCGCTGCGCTCCGGGGGGTGGCGCGACTGGTGGACGCTGCTGCACCCGCCCTACACGGCCTGGCACCTCTCGTACGTCGTGTTCGGCGCGGCGGTGGCGCCGGCGGTGGACGGGCGACGGCTGGGGGCAACGGTCGTGGGGTTCTTTCTCGGGGTGGGGGTGACCGCGCACGCCCTCGACGAGTTGCAGGGGCGGCCGCTCCGCACCCGGATCCGGTCCGCGGCGCTGTGGGCGGTGGCCCTGGCGGCCCTCGTCGCGGCCGTGGCGATCGGGGTCCTGGGCGCGATCGAGGTGACCTGGTGGCTCCTCGCGTTCGTGGCGTTCGGGGCGTTCGTGGTGTTCGCGTACAACCTGGAGCTGTTCGGGGGGTGGTTTCACACGGACTGGTGGTTCGCGGTGGCATGGGGGGCGTTTCCCGCGCTCACCGCGTACGTCGCCCAGACCGGGACCATCAGGGCGGAGGCCGTGCTGGTGTCCGGGGCGTGCCTGGCGCTGTCGGCGGCTCAGCGGGCGCTGTCGACTCCCGTCCGGCGGCTCCGCCGGCGGATGGCGGCGGTGGCCGGACAGGTGGTGCTGGACGACGGCTCGGTGGAGGCCATCGACGAGTCCACGCTGCGGGCGGCCCCCGAGTTGGCCCTCCGGGCCATGGCCGTGGCGCTCTCGCTGCTGGCCCTAGGGCTCGTCGTGGCCCGCCTGACGTGACCTCGAACTCCGAAGCAGCGCACGGCGGGCGAGCCCCCGGTGCCGCCCCCCGGCGGGCCCCGGGGGAGCCCGAGGTCCGGCGGATGTTCGACGAGATCGTTCCCGGCTACGACCTGCTGAACGACGTGCTCTCCGCGGGGTGGAACCGGTGGTGGCGCCGGGCCGCCGCGAGGGCGCTGGAGGCCGAACGGGGCTCGCCGGTCCTGGACCTCGGCTGTGGCACCGGCCGGATGGGGGAGCGGTTGCTGGGCGAGCACCCGGTGGTGGGCGCCGACGTCAGCCTGGCGATGCTGCGGACCGCACGGGAGCGACTGGGCGGCCGGATGTCGTTCGTCCAGGGGAGCGCATTCCGCCTGCCGTTCCGCGGCGGTACGTTCGGGGGGGCGACGAGCGGATTCGTGCTGCGGAACCTGGACGACCTGCCGGCGGCGTTCGTCGAGCTGGCCCGCGTGGTCCGCCCGGGCGGCGGGGTGGCCCTCGTCGACATCACCGAGCCCCGGGGGCGGTTGCGGCGCAAGGCGTTCGACGCGTACTTCCGCATCGCCGCGCCCTTGGTCGGGGGCCTGGCCGGGCGGCGGGAGGCCTACCGGTACCTGGTCCGGTCGCTGGCGCACCTGCCACCGCCGGAGGAGGTGGGACGGCTCCTCGCCGATGCGGGGTTCGAGCGCATCCGGTGGCGTTCGCCGGGACCCGGAATGGTTACCCTGTGGGCCGCGCAGCGAGCGTGAGCTCCGAGGTGATCCGCCGATGGCCGAACTGAGCAGGGAGGTCGGGCTGGGGCTCGCGGCCCGGGGCTCGGTCTCCGACGCGGTCGAGTGGTCCGTTCGGGCGCGCGACCTCGGACTCTCGTCCGTCTGGTTCCACGATTCCTATTTCGAACGCGACGCGGTGACGTATGCGTCGGCCGTCGCCTCGCAGGTGGACGGGATCAAGGTGGCGCTGGGCGCGGTGAACCCGTTCACCCGCCACGCCGTGCTCCTGGCCATGACGGTGTCCTCGCTCGACGAGATGGCGCCCGGGCGGATCGTCCTGGGGCTCGGCTCGGCGCTGCCACTGCGGCTGGCCCAGATGGGCATCCCGTACAGCCCGCAGGAGGGTCACGACCGCGTCTCCGCCACCATCGATCTCCTCCGGGCCATGTGGAAGGGCGAACGGATCCCGCCGGGCACCGAGGGCGTGCCTCCGGTCGAGCCCATGTTCGCGCCGGTCCACCACGTCCCGATCCACGTGGCCGGGTACCGGACGCCGATGCTGGAGCTGGCCGGCCAGAAGGGCGACGGCTACCTGGCCCGGCCCCTGGAGTCGCTGCCGTCGTTCGCCGGGATGGTTCCGAAGATCCGCCGCGCGTCCGTCGCGGCGGGACGTCCGGATGACGCCGTGCACGTGGCCGGGTACCTGTTCGGGCTGGTGGACTCCAGCCGCCGGGCCGCGCTCAACCGGGCCAAGCGGGAGCCGTTCGTCATCTACATGATGGCCATCCAGACCGACGTGGCCCTCCGCCGGGCCGGCCTGGACCTGGAGCTCCGCGATCGCATCTTTCAGCTGTGGCGGTCCGAGCAGTACCACGAGGCCGCGGAGCTCATCCCCGACGACATGATGGACGCCTTCCTCCTGTGCGGGACGCCGGAGCAGATCGCCGCGCGGGTGTGGGACTACCAGCAGGCCGGCATGCAGCTGCCGATCCTCCAGCCCGTGGTCCAGGAGGAGGAACAGATCGAGGCCCTGTTCCAGGTGGCGGAGCTGTACGGCTCGGGGGGAGAACGCGTCACGCCCGTGACGGTGTCGGAGACGCACGGGACGGTCACGGCCACCGACCCCGTCATGGTGCGGGCGGGCACACTCGACGCCCTGGACGCGGGACGGTTGTCGACGGGAACCCGGCTTCGGCGCCGCCTCGCGGGCTATTACGAGATCATCCGGCCGTTCTCGTTCACGGCCTCGGCGGTGCCGCCGTCCGCCGCCGCGGCCCTCGCCGCCCTCAAGGGGCAGCTCTCCTGGCCGCTGTTCCTGGGGTCGCTGGCCGGCCTGGTGCTGCTCCACGTCGGGACGAACGTGACGAACGAGATCTACGACGTTCGCAAGGGCGCCGACCGCATCACCTCGCCCCGGGCCAGCCATGCCCTGCTGAAGGGCCGCCTCACCGAACGGGAGGCGTTCGTCATCGTGCTGCTGGCATTCCTGGCGGCGGCCGGGATCGGCGTGTGGCTCACCGTCGAACGCGGGTGGCCGGTGGTGGCCCTCGGGCTGGCCGGGCTCCTGGGCGGATGGGGGTACACGGCGCCGCCCCTCGAGTACAAGTTCCGGGCGCTGGGGCTCCCGCTGGTGTTCGTGCTGTTCGGGCCGCTCTCGGTGATCGGTGCCTACTACGTGATCACCGGGACGTTCGACTGGGCCACGGTGGCGGTGAGCGTCCCGGTGGGGCTGCTGGTGACCGCGATCCTGCACGGGAACGAGTGGCGGGACATCTCGGAGGACGCGCGGGCCGGCGGCGTCACGTTCTCGATCCGGGCCGGGCGCCGGCTGGCCCACGGCGGGTACCTGGTGCTGGTGGTCGGGGCGTACCTGGCGCTCGGGGCGGCGGTGCTGTTCAAGGCGCTTCCGGTCCAGTCGCTGCTGGCGTTGGCGTCGATGCCTCTGCTGGTCCGGGTGATCCGGGCATCCGAGTTGGGGGCCATGGGGCAGCAGCGGGCCATCGCGATGATCGACCTCGAGACCGCCCAGCTGCACGCCGCGTTCGGCTTCCTGCTGGTGGCGGGCCTGGCCATCGCCGCGGCGGTGAAGTGACGCCCGAACGCCGCTTCGACCCCGTCCTGGCGGGCGGCCTCGGCGTCGCGTACGGGGCGTTCGGCGCCACCTTCCGGGGTCCCCGCGAACGGTTCTGGCAGCGCATGACGGCCGCCGGCGCGGCGCTGGGCTCCTTGGCCCTGCTGGCGGACCCGGAGCTGCGACGGACTCGGATCCGGGGCCGCGACGTCGCCCTCGGACTCGGTTCTGCGGCGGGGCTGTACGCGATCTTCCGGGTGGGGGACCGGCTGGCCCGGCGGATCATGCCGAGGGGCTCCGAGGAGATCGACGAGGTGTACGAGCTCCGTTCGCTCCGGCCCAGGGGCGAGATCGGGGCGCGGCTGGCCGCCGTGGTCGGCCCGGCCGAGGAGCTGTTCTGGCGGGGATTCGTCCAGCGGCGCCTGGCCGCCCGGCTGGGCCGGTGGCGGGGGGCGGCCGCCGCCGCGTCCGTCTACGGCGGGGCCCACGTGGTGACCGGCAACGCCACCCTGATCGGCGCGGCAACCACCGCAGGGGCCTACTGGAGCGCCCTGGCCGCGGCCGGCATGCCCATGGGCGCTCTGGTGGTGAGCCACGTGGCCTGGGACATCTGGATCTTCCTGCTCCAGCCCACGGTCCCTCGGGACTGCTAGAGACCGGGACTCGGCCGAAAAGGGTCCGAAGGTCCCTCGATCGCCGGGCCGCCCTGCCCAGTTCCGCCCGCTCATCTCCCGCGATGCTCGCAATGGCGCGCACGGGAGGAGACGGGTGATGAACGGTATCGATGCGGACACGCTTTCCATGACGTTGGACGCCATCCGGGAGTTCACTGCGGATCGGCTGCCGGACCAGGTGCTGCTGGACCTCGACGAACGGGACGAATGCCCCGAGGACGTCGTGCGGGCCATGAGTGGCGAGGAGCTGGGCATCTCGTTGCTGTTCGTCCCCGAGGAGTACGGCGGGATGGGCGGCAACTCATTCGACGTGTATCGCGTGTGCGAGCTGCTCGCCCGCGTGGATCTCGGCGTGGCCACTGCGCTGTTCGCCACGTTCCTCGGCAGCGACCCCATCACCGTCGGGGCGACGCCAGAGCAGAAGAAGGAGTGGCTGACTCGGATCGCCGAGGAGGGGCTCCTGTTCGCGTACGGGGCCACCGAGCCGGCCGCCGGAAGCGACCTCGGCGCGCTGAAGACCACCGCGCTGCCGGTCATCGAGGAGGGCGTCACCGTCGCCTACCGGATCAGCGGGCAGAAGCAGTGGATCTCGAACGGCGGGTTGGCCGACGCGTACACGATCCTGGCGAACACGCCGGGCGGGCCCTCGTGGTTCGTGGTGGACCGCGGCGTCCCCGGGTTCACGAACGGCAAGCCCGAGGACAAGCACGGCATCCGCGCCAGCAACACCGCCGCGCTGTTCCTCGACGACGTGGAGGTGGACCTCGACCGGCTGGTCGGCGGGGTGGAGGGGCAGGGGCTCCAGCAGGCCCAGGCCGTGTTCGGCTACACGCGCCTGATGGTGGCCGCATTCGGCCTCGGCGCCGGTTGGGCCGCGCTGGACCGGGCCATCCCGTACTCCGTCGCACGCATCCAGGCCGGCGGCCCGCTGTCGGAGAAGCAGGGGTACACGCACAAGCTGATCGTTCCGCACGCCTGCCGGCTGGAGGCCTCGCGGGCGTACATCGAGGAGACGGCGCAGCGGATCGACTCCGAGACCGAGGGCTCGCTGAACACCGAGGGGGCCATCGCCAAGTACCTGGCGACCGAAGCGGGGCTGGCGGCGGCCGAAGCATCCATCCAGGCCCTCGGGGGCTACGGCTACACGCGCGAGTACATGGTGGAGAAGATCCGCCGCGACGTCCGGATCACCACGATCTACGAGGGGACCTCGGAGATCATGGAGATGACGATCGCCCGCGACCGGTGGCAGCAGCACCTCAAGACCCGGGGGGAGCACTACCACCAGATGGCGGCCGCGGCCGAGTCGCTGGACGCGGCGACGCCGGGGACCGGCGCCGGGACCGCCGCCCTCGCGCTCCATGCGCTGGCCGAGGTCATGGAGCGGTGCCGCATCGGACGGCTCACCCGCAACCAGCATGTCCTGCTCCGCCTGGGCGAGCTCATCGCGTACGCCGAATGCGCGGACGCGCTGTGCCGCCGGGCCGCCGCGGCGGCGAGCGGAGAGCTGCCCGACAAGGGCGATCGCCGGTTCGATCCGGAGTCGCTCGCCGCAGTGTCGCGGGTGTTCGCCCGCGAGGCGGCGCTGAAGGTGGGGGCGGAGGGGCTGCGCCTGGTGGCGGGGGCCTCGGACGAGCCCGTCGACCCCGCCGAGCTGGCGGTCGCGCTCCGGCTCACCGCCATCCACGGGGCGCAGCACGGGCTCATCGCCGACATGGGGCTGGTGCGTGACGCGCTGTACGCCGCCGTGGGCTGAGGGATCGAACAGCGAACGAAGGGACGTGGGGAGCATGGAGGTCACGAGGAGCGAGCCGGTCGCGGTGGTCGCGGTGGGGGCGATCCTGCCGGACGCGCCGGACGCCGCGACGTTCTGGGAGAACGTGAAGTCGGGCCGCTACAGCATCAGCGAGGTCGCGCCGTCGCGGTGGGACCCGGAGCTGTACTTCGACCCCGACCCGTCCGCGCCGGACAAGACGTACTCGAAGATCGGCGGCTGGGTCCGCGACTGGGGCTGGGAGCCGATGGCGTGGAAGCTCCCCATCCCGCCGAAGGTCGGCGAGGCGATGGACGATGCCCAGAAGTGGGCGGTGGCCTGTACCCGCGCCGTGCTCGAGGACTACGGCGCGGGCCGCGAGCTGGACCGCGAGCGGACCGCGGTCATCCTCGGCAACGCCATGGCCGGCGAGCTGCACTACCTCACGTCGTTCCGGATCTTCTTCCCCGAGTACGCGGAGATCCTGGCCAAGGCCCCGACGTTCGCCGGACTGCCGTCGGACGTCCAGCGCGCCGTGCTCGAGGAGTTCCACCGGGAAGCAGGAATCCGGCTCCCACCGATCACGGAGGACACGATGCCCGGGGAGCTGGGGAACGTCCTGGCCGGCCGGGTGGCGAACCTGTTCAACTTCCGGGGCCCGAACTTCGTCACGGACGCCGCCTGCGGATCGGCCATGGCCGCCGTGAGCGCTGCCGTCCGGGGGCTTGGCGCCGGCGAGTTCGACGCCGTGATCACCGGCGGGGTCGACCGCAACATGGGCGTCTCGGCGTACGTGAAGTTCTGCAAGATCGGTGCGCTGTCGGCCACCGGAACGCGGCCCTACGCGGAGGGGGCCGACGGGTTCGTCATGGGCGAGGGCGCCGGGCTGTTCCTGCTGAAGCGGCTGGCCGACGCGGAGCGTGACGGCGACCGCATCCTGGCCGTGATCCGGAGCATGGCCGGCTCGAGCGACGGCAAGGGCAGGGGGATCACCGCTCCGAACCCGATCGGCCAGCGGCTGTGCGTGGAGCGGGCCTGGGCGGCGGCCGGGGAGGCCCCGAACACCGCCACCCTGGTGGAGGGACACGGCACGTCCACCCGCGTCGGGGACGTGGTGGAGGTCACCAGCCTGGCCGAGGCGTTCGGCGACCCGTCGCTGCGTCCCGGCTCGATCGCGCTGGGCTCGGTGAAGTCGAACATCGGCCACCTCAAGGCCGCGGCCGGGGCCGCCGGGCTCCTGAAGACGGTCATGGCGCTGTCCGAGGGGGTCCTGCCCCCGTCGATCAACTTCCACGAGCCGAACCCCGACATCGACTTCTCGCGGTCGCCGTTCGCGGTGAACACGGAGCTCCGGGAGTGGGAGCGTCCCGCCGGCGGCGTCCGACGGGCGGGCGTCAGCGCATTCGGGTTCGGCGGCACGAACTGGCACGCCGTGCTGGAGGAGTACGTTCCGGGTCGGTTCGACACCGGGAACAGGATCATCGCCGCGCCGGAGGTCCGGACCGTCACGGAGTCCGGGTCTCCGAGCGAAGCGGCCACGTCATCGACGCCGAGCGGGAAGGCACCGCTGAGGGGCGCGGCGGTGATCGGTGCGGCGACGGTCGGTGAGCTCGCGGCCCGACTCGAGGAGGTGGGGCGGCGGGCCGGCGACGGCCACGCCCCGCGTCCCGAGGCGCCCCTGCGCGCCGACCTCGCCGCGCCCGAGCGCCTGGCCATCGACTTCGCCGACGCGGCGGACCTCGCGGGCAAGGCCCAGCTGGCCGCGAAGGCCCTGGGGGCGAACGACCCCGCGATGTGGAGGGCCCTCCGGGCTCGCGGGATCTTCCGGGGATCGGGCCCGGCACCGAAGGTGGCGTTCCTGTACCCGGGCCAGGGGTCGCAGTACGCGAACATGGCCCGGATCCTGGCGGAGTCGGAGCCCATCGTCGCGGAGACCTTCGCCGAGGCCGACGAGGTCATGGAGCCGCTGCTGGGCCGGACGCTCACGTCGTTCCTGTTCGTCGACCCCGAGGACCCCGCCGCGATGGCCGCGGCGGAGATGGATCTCATGCAGACGGCCATCACCCAGCCCGCGGTGCTGGCCGTGGACCTGGCGCTGACCCGCCTGCTGGCTTCGTACGGGTTCGAGCCGGACATGGTCATGGGCCACTCGCTGGGTGAGTACGGCGCCCTGGTCGCCGCCGGGTCGCTGACGTTCGCCAACGCCCTGGAGGCCGTGAGCGCCCGGGGCCGCGAGATGGCCAGCATCACCGTGGAGGACAACGGGAAGATGGCCGCGGTGTTCGCGCCGATCGCCGAGGTGGAGCGGATCGTCGAGGCCACCGAGGGCTACATCGTCATCGCGAATATCAACAGCTCGCAGCAGGCAGTCATCGGCGGCGCCAGCGACGCGGTGGACCGCGCCGTGGCGGCGGTCACCGAGGCCGGCGGGCAGGCCATCCCGCTGCCGGTGAGCCACGCATTCCACACCTCGATCGTGGCCCCCGCCAGCGTGCCGCTGCGAGCGGCGCTCGTTCGACTGGACCTGCGGCCGCCCCGGCTGCCCATCGTGGCCAACGTGACCGGCGGGTTCTATCCGTCGAACGGCGACGTCACCGAACAGATGCTGGACATCCTGGCCCGGCAGGTGGCCTCGCCGGTGCAGTTCGTGAAGGGGCTCGGGACGCTGTACGAGGCCGGGGCCCGGCTGTTCGTGGAGGTGGGGCCGAAGCGGGCCCTGCAGGGATTCGTCGACGACGTCCTGGGAGCCCGGGACGGCGTCGCCTCGTTGTTCACCAATCACCCCAAGGTCGGAGAGATCGCGTCGTTCAACCAGGCCCTGTGCGGCCTGTACGCGGCCGGGCGGGGGGCGGGACGCGACGAGCGACCGGTGGAGGTGGCCCCGATGGAGCAGGAGCGAACGAACATCGAACCGAACAGGGAGCCGGGGGAGACCGACCGGCCGGTGGTGATCACCGGCGCCGCGCTGGGCCTGCCGGGGACCGAGCGGGTCTTCGACGACGGCAACGTGGGGCGGATCCTGCGAGGCGAGCAGCTCATCGACGCCATCCCCACGCGCCTGCGCAAGGCCATGCTCGACAAGCACATCACGAGGCTGGTGAAGCGTGAGAACGGTGACCCCTCGTTCGAGACCATCGACGAGGAGGCGGACGTCATCAGGCTGGCCGGACGCGCCGGGGCCTTCGACCTCGAGGAGGAGTTCGGGGTGGCCGCGGAGCGGATGCCGGCCCTCGACCGCTCCACCCGCCTGGCCATCGGGGCCGGCATCGACGCCCTCCGCGACGCCGGGATCCCCCTGGTCCAGCACTACAAGACCACCTCGCTGGGCACGAAGCTGCCGGACCGGTGGATGCTGCCGGAGGAGGTGGGGGACCAGACGGGAGTCATCTACGCGTCCGCGTTTCCCGCCTACGACTCGCTCATCGGTGAGGTCAACGCGTACCACCGGGACCGGGCGCGCCGCGAGCGCCTGTCCGAGCTGAAGACGATCCTGTCGCGGGTCCCGGAGAGCGACCCGGTCCTGGCCGACGAGCTGGACCGGCGGATCGTCGACCTCGAGGAGGAAATCGAGGCCGAGCCCTACCGGTTCGACCGCCGGTTCCTGTTCAAGGCCCTGTCGATGGGGCACTCGCAGTTCGCCGAGATCGTCGGGGCCCGGGGTCCGAACACCCAGGTCAACTCGGCCTGTGCCAGCACGACGCAGGCCATCGCGCTCGGGGAGGACTGGATCCGGACCGGGCGGTGCCGCCGCGTGATCGTGATCGCGGCCGACGACGCCACCTCGGACAACCTCATGGAGTGGATCGGGTCGGGCTTCCTCGTCTCCGGCGCCGCCGCCACCGACGACGTGGTGGAGGACGCCGCCACGCCGTTCGACCGGCGCCGCCACGGGATGATTATCGGGATGGGGGCGGCCGCCCTGATCCTGGAGTCCGCGGAGGCGGCCGCGGAGCGGGGCATCCGTCCCATCTGCGAGGTGCTGGGAGCGGTCCACGCGAACAGCGCGTTCCACGGGTCCCGGCTGGACGTCCGCCACATCGCCGGGGTCATGGAGGGCCTGGTCTCCGGGGCCGAGCGACGGTGGGGGATCCACCGCGAGGAGATCGCCCCGGAGATGGTGTTCGTCTCCCACGAGACGTACACGCCGGCCCGCGGCGGCAGCGCGGCGGCCGAGGTCGAGGCCCTCCGCGCGGTGTTCGACGGCGACGTCGACTCGGTGGTCGTGGCGAACACGAAGGGCTTCACCGGCCACCCCATGGGCGTGGGGATCGAGGACATCGTGGCCGTGAAGGCCCTGGAGTCCGGGATCGTGCCGCCGGTGCCGAACTACAAGGAGCCGGACCCGGATCTCGGGTCGCTGAACCTGTCCAAGGGCGGCGCGTACCCGATTCGCTACGCCCTGCGGTTGGCCGCCGGGTTCGGATCGCAGATCGCGATGTCCCTCCTGCGGTGGGTGCCCTCGCCCGACGGCACCCGGACCCACCCGTCGCAGATGGGCTTCGTGGGCAGGATCGCCGACCAGGCGGCCTGGAACACGTGGCTCTCGAGCGCGGCCGGGACCGCCGCCCCCGAGCTGGAGGTCGTGCAGCGCCGCCTGCGCATCCGTGACGACGTCGAGGCCCTCCGGCACGTGGAGGCCCCTCTCGCGGCGCTGGTGGACGCTCCGCTGCCGGTGAAGGAGCCCGAGCCGGCACCGGTCGCGATCACCGAACCGGCACCGGTCACGCTCATCGAGCTGGAGCCCGAGGTGGAGGCGGCGCCGGAGATCGCCGTCCCGGCGGCTGCGGCCGAGTCCCTCGACGAGGAGGCCGTGCGGGAGGTCGTGCTGGACCTGGTGGCCGAGACCACCGGGTACCCACCGGACATGCTCGACCCCGACCTCGACCTGGAGGCCGACCTCGGTGTGGACACGGTGAAGCAGGCCGAGATCTTCGCCGCGATCCGGAGCAGGTACGACATCCCCCGGGACGAGTCGCTGAAGCTCCGGGACTTCCCCACCCTCACGCACGTGGTGCAGTTCGTGCTCGACCGCGCGCCCGGTGGGGCGCCGGCGCCCGGCCCGGCCCCGGTGGAGGTCATGGCAGCTCCGGCCATCGAGGTCGAACCCTCGGCGATCGAGGTCGAGCCTCCAACGGAGACCGCACCTGCCGCCGAGCTGTCCGAGGAGGCCGTGCGGGAGGTCGTGCTGGACCTGGTGGCCGAGACCACCGGGTACCCGCCGGACATGCTCGACCCCGACCTCGACCTGGAGGCCGACCTCGGGGTGGACACGGTGAAGCAGGCCGAGATCTTCGCCGCGATTCGGAGCAGGTACGACATCCCCCGGGACGAGTCGCTGAAGCTCAGGGACTTCCCGACGCTCTCACACGTGGTGCAGTTCGTCCTGGACCGGGCCCCGCGTCCGGACGGTGACGGACCAGGGGGCGGGATCCCCGTCGCGCCGGCCATCATCGACCCGGTTCCCGCCCCCACCTCCACCCGGCCCCCCGGCGCCTCGAACGGCCAGGCGGCGCCCCCGGCCACTGCCGAACCGGCGCTCGCGGCGCCGCGGACGTTCGACCCGGCCCTGCGGTTCGCCGGGCTCGAGGCCGCCGACGCGATCCCCCGCCGGGTGGCCGTTCCCGTCATGCGGCCGTCGTTCGAGCAGACGGCGCCGACCGGCGTCCAGATCGGGCCCGGCTCGCGGATCGTCGTGATGGCGGACGGTGGCGGCGTGGCCAAGGAGCTGATATGGCTGCTCGAGGAGCGCGGGGCGGAGGTCCTGTTGATCGACGAACAGCCCGACGCCGCGTCGCTCGCCGCCACCGTCGAGGAATGGGCCGCCGCCGGACCGCCCTCCGGGGCGTTCTGGCTCCCCGCGCTCGATCCCGAGGAGGCCGTCGGTGAGATGGACCTCGCCGGATGGAAGGAGGCCCTGCGCGTCCGGGTCAAGCTCCTGTACGCCACGGCCCGGACCCTGTACGACGACCTGGCCCGGCCCGGGGCGTTCCTGGTGGCAGCCACCCGCCTGGGCGGGTTCCACGGCTACGACGAGGCCGGGGCGGCCGCTCCGATGGGGGGCGCCGTCACCGGGTTCACCAAGGCCCTGAAGCGCGAGCGCGAGACCGCCACGGTGAAGGCCGTGGACGTCGAGACCGACGCCTCCGCCGCGCAGGTCGCCGAGGCGCTGGTCCAGGAGGCCCTGCGCGACCCGGGATGCGTGGAAGTCGGGCACGCGAACGGGCTCCGCTGGACCGTGTCCCTCGACGAGCGCCCGGCGGCCGACGGGGCGGACGGCCTGGCGCTGGGGCCGGACAGCGTGATCGCGGTGACCGGCGCGGCCGGGAGCATCGTGAGCGCGATCGTGTCCGACCTCGCCGGCGCCACCGGTGCCTCGTTCCACCTGCTGGATCTGGCCCCCGAACCCGATCCCGGGGACCCGGACCTGGCCAGGTTCGGTGAGGACCGCGAAGGCCTGAAGCGCGACCTGGTCGAACGGGCCCGGCAGGCCGGCGAGCGCCCGACGCCGATCATGATCGAGAAGCAGCTCGCGGGACTGGAGCGCGGACACGCCGCGCTGTCGGCCATCAGGGCCGTCCAGGCCGCCGGCGGTACCGCGCGGTACCACCAGGTGGATCTCACCGACGCCGATGCGGTGGCCGCGGCGGTGGACGCGATCCGGAAGCAGCACGGCCGGATCGACGCCCTGCTCCACGCGGCGGGCCTCGAGATCAGCCGGTTCCTCCCGGACAAGGAGCCCCGGGAGTTCGACCTGGTGTTCGACGTGAAGTCGAACGGCTGGTTCAACCTCCTGCACGCGATCGGCGACATGCCGCTCGGCGCGGCCGTGGTGTTCAGCTCGGTGGCCGGTCGGTTCGGCAACGGCGGACAGACCGACTACAGCTCAGCGAACGACCTGCTGTGCAAGTCCGTGTCGAGCTTCCGCCGGACCCGTCCGGAGACGCGCGGGATCGCCATCGACTGGACGGCGTGGGCCGGCATCGGGATGGCCAGCCGGGGGTCGATCCCGAAGATGATGGAGGCGGCGGGCATCGACATGCTGCCTCCGGAGGCCGGCATCCCGGTGATCCGCCGGGAGCTGGTCTCGGGCGGGTTCCGAGGCGAGATCGTGGTCGGCTCGCGGCTGGGGATCCTGCTCCAGGAGTGGGACGAGCGGGGAGGGATCGAGCCGGCCGGGCTCGGCGCCGGCGCCCACGGGCCGGTCTCCGGGGCGATCGCCTCGATGGGCGTCCACGACGGGCTCAGGGCCGAGGTGGTGCTGGATCCGTCGACGCAGCCGTTCCTGGACCACCACCGCATCGACGGGACGCCGGTGCTCCCGGGCGTGATGGGCATCGAGACGTTCGCCGAGGTCGCATCCGCCGCGCTGCCGGGATGGCACGTGGCCGCGATCGAGAACGTCCGGTTCCAGGCTCCGCTGAAGTGCTACCGGGACGAACCCCGAACGGTGACCGTCGAGGCCCGGTTCTCCCCTGACGGCGACGACGTGGTGGCCGCGTGCCGGCTCATCGGATCCCGCAGCATCCCGGGGCGCGAGGAGCCCCAGGTCACCACCCACTTCACCGGCACGGTCCGGCTGTCGCGAGAGGCGCCGGCCGCCCGGACCGAGGAGGTTCCCGAACCGGCGGGGGGGTCGGTCGCCGCCGAGGACGTGTACCGCGTGTACTTCCACGGCCCGGCGTACCGGGTCCTGGAGCGGGCCTGGCCCGGCGAGGTGCCGGTCGGCCTGCTCTCCGACACGCTCCCGGCCAACCACCGCCCGGAGGCCGCTCCGCTGCTGGCAGCGCCCCGGCTGATCGAGCTGTGCTTCCAGACGGCGGGGATGTGGGAGCTGTGCACGCTCGGCCGGTTCGCCCTGCCCACCGAGGTCGGGAGGGTCCGGCTCCTGGCGGATCCGGCGGCGGCGACCGGACGCATCCGGGCCCTGGTCCACCCCAGCGAGGACGGTTCGCGGTTCGACGCCTCGGTGGTGGACGGCGCGGGGACCGTGATCCTGGCCCTGGAGGACTACGGGACGGTGGAGCTGCCGGGGGCCCTGGACCCCGCCGCGCTGGAGGCGCTCCGGGCGGCCGTGCGCTGACGCGGGCGTTCGTGATGAGATTGCACGGGATGGGGGCCGGGTCGATCGAGGACGCCCGAGTGGCGGTGCTCGACGCCGAACCGATGGCGTCACGCGCGGCCCAGGCCGTCCACGCCCTGGCGGACGAGACGGACGCCCTCCTGGTGGCGTCCCCGGTGGTTCGCGATGACGACGGCGCCGCCGGATCCGCGGCGTCCGCCCGGCGCCACGGTTCGGACGCCCAGATCGCCGTGGCCGGGGATCCCTGGGATGTCGAGGCACTCGAACGGGCCCTGGAGGCGGATCGACCCGACCTCTTGTGGATCGGCTGGGCCGGCTGGGACCACGCGCTCGCGGTCGCCGCCGCCTGCGCCGGGCTGGGGGTCGACACGGTGGCGCCCGGCCTCGATGTCCTGCGGCTGCTGTCCGACACCCCGGCCTGTGCGGTGCTCGCGGGTCTCGCGCCCACCGGCGTCACCCGAGAGCCCCCGGATGGTGGGGCCCTCGAGGTCGAGACGATCGCGGACTCCGACGGCGCCGTCTGGGTCCTGGGCGTGCGCGACGTCTCGCTCCGCCGTCAGGGTGCGAACGGGCCGCTGGTGGCGGAGACCGCGACCGGCCTGCCCGCCGGCCTGGAGGAGCGGCTCGCCGACGCCGCGATCGGGCTGCATCGGAGCCTCATCCGCACGTTCGGCGCGAGCGCGAGAGGCGGTCTCACAGCGGAGCTCGCCCTCTCCGGCGATGACCTGACGCTCACGTCTGTGCACCCAGCGGCGCTCCCGTGGCACGCCGCCACGGAGCAGGCAACTGGGCTGGACTCGGTGTCGCTCCGCCTGGCCGTGGCGCTGGGGGCCCGGCTGACCGGCGCCCAGCCAACCCCGCGGGGCCACGCCGCCACGGCGGTGATCCGCGCCGAGGATCCGTTGTCCGGCTTCCGCCCGGGAGGGGGAACGATCGCCGCGCTCCGGTTCCCGGGCGGCCCCGGGATCCGCGTGGACGTCTGTGGAGCGGCGGGCGACGTCCTGGAACCGGCCGGCGGCGCGGGACCCGTGGTCGCGTCCATCACCGCGTGGGGGCCGGAACGGTCCGTGGCCCTCCAGCGGCTCCGGCGGGCCGTTGCCGAGTCCGTGGTGGTGGTGGGCGACGAGTCCACCGACCGGTCGTTCGTCCTGTGGCTGCTCGAACAGGACATCCGGCGCGACGGGGGCGGCGGCGAGGCACTGGTCCGCGATCTGGCCGCCGCCGGCGGCCGGGCGGAGGGTGCGGAGGTGGCGCTGCTGGACGCCGCGATCACCGTCCACGAGGAGGTCCGGGCCAGGGACCAGGCCGCGTTCTACCTTTCGGCCGCACACGGGCGGGCCGAGGCCAGGGACGAGGTCGGATCCCTGGTCGAGCTGGCGATGGGGGGTTCGGTGTTCCGCCTGCGGGTCCTCCACGTGGGCCCCGGGCGGTACCGGATCCACGACGGCGGCACGGCCGTCGGGGTGACCGTGGAGCGGCTGGGTCCCCGGGAGCGCCGGCTGGTCACGGCAGACGGCGCGCACACGGTGGTGGCCGTGCACGAGGGGTCGCCGCACGTCGTGGAGGTCGACGGATCCCTCCATCGGGTCGACCGGGCGGAGGGCCACGTGGTGGTGGCGCCGGCGCCCGCGGTGGTCGTGGAGGCGAGGGTCGAGCCCGGGCAGGATGTCCGCGCGGGTGACCCCCTGGTGATCCTGGAGGCCATGAAGATGGAGATGGCCGTGGCGGCCTCCCGGTCCGGCAGGGTCCGGTGGGTGGTCGGCACGAACGTCCAGGTGGGGGCCGGGGAGCCCGTGGTCCGCCTCGAACCGCCGCAGCCCGCGGCCGCCGTCTTGGAGCACCCCGTGAACCTTGACCGGCTGGCCCCGCCGCCCGCGGAGTCCGCGTCGCCGCAGGGGGAATGCCGGCTGGTCGCGGAGAAGCTCCGCCGGCTCGTCCTGGGCTACGACGTGGACGCCGCGGAGGCCGGCGACCTGGCCGGCCGGTGGGGCGCCGCGTGCCGGAGGCTCGCCCCCGACGATCCCGATGTGGTCGCCGCCGAGGAAGACGTGCTCGGCATCTTCGCCGACGTCCTCTCGGTGGCCGCCCGGCGACTGCCCTCGGGCCCGGAGGCGGAGTTCATGCGGGCCCCCGCCGACCCCCTACCCCTGTACCTCCGGACCCTCGACCCGGCGAACGAGAGCCTGCCCCCAGTGTTCGTCGAGGACCTCCGCCGGGCCCTCGCGCACTACGGCCTCAGGACCCTGGAGCGGACCCCGGAGCTGGAGGACGCCCTGTTCCTGATGTTCCGGTCCCACCAGCGCGCCGGACGTCAGCTGCCGGCCATCCTTGCGATCCTGGACCGCCGCCTGGAGCACGTCGAGGCGCTCCGGGACGCGGCCGGGCCGGGGAGCCGGGACCTGCTGGACCGGTTGGTCCTGGCGGCCCAGGAACGCCACCCGGCCGTCGCCGACCTGGCCCGGGAGGTCCGGTACCGCTTCTTCGACCAGCCCCTGGTCGAACGGGCCTTCGACCTGTCCTACCGCCGCGTCCAGCGGCACCTCACCGTCATCGCGCTCCACCCGGAGGCCGACCATGGCCGCCGGATCCAGGCGCTCGTGGGGTCCCCGATGCCGCTGCGGGCGATCCTCATCCCGTCGCTCCTCGCCGCCGACCCCCCGGCCAACCAGGCCCTGCTGGAGGCGCTGGTCAGCCGGTACTACCGCATCCGGCCGCTCACGGACGTGTCGACCTCCCGCCGCGACGGCCGCCCCGTGGCCACCGCCGCGTACGAGTACGACGGAGCGGCGATCCGCCTGTTCGCCACGGCGGGGGACCTGAACGACCTCCCGGCCCTGGCCCGGACGCTGGCCGCCGCGGCGGAGGAGGCCCCCGCGGGCGACGACGTCCTCACCGACTACTACCTGTGGAACGAGGACTGGGCCCCGGCCGAGGAGGTGGCCGGCCGTATCCGCGAGGCCCTCGACGCATCGGGGACGAAGCGCCGGATCCGCCGCGCCGTGGTCACGCTCAGCGGGCCCCGGCGCGACCTCCGGGCCCCCCGCGAGGAGCACTTCACGTTCCGCCAGCACGAGGCCGGCGGCCCGTTCGAGGAGGACCGCCTGTACCGGGGGCTGCACCCGATGATGGGCAAGCGCCTGGACCTGTGGCGCCTGTCGAACTTCGACATCGAACGCCTGCCCTCGGTGGAGGACGTATACCTGTTCCGGGCGGTGGCCCGGGAGAACCCCAAGGACGAACGGCTGGTGGCCATGGCCGAGGTCCGCGACCTCACCCCCCTGCGCGACGAGGCCGGGCGGGTCACACACCTGCCGCAGCTCGAGCGGATGTTCACCGAGGCCCTGGCCGGGATCCGCCTGTACCAGTCGCACCGCCCGGCCGGCCGTCGCGTGCAGTGGAACCGGGTCCTGCTCCATGTCCGCCCCCGGGTGGACCTCGACATGACCGAGGTGTTCGGCCTGATCCAGCGGATGGCCCCGCTCACCGAGGGGCTGGGCCTGGAGAAGGTGGTGGTACGGGCCACGATGTTCGACTCCGACGCCGACGAGTACCGCGAACGGATCCTCCACGTCACGAACCCGGTGGGGAGGGGGCTGACGTTCCGGTTCGACGAGCCCTCCGACCGGCCCATCGAGCCGCTCACGCCGTACCGGCAGAAGGTGGTCACGGCCCGCCAGCGCGGGCTGGTCTATCCGTACGAGATCGTCTCGATGCTGGCCCCGGGCCCTGACGCAGCGGGGAGCGCGTTCCCGCCCGGGGAGTTCGTCGAACACGACCTCGACGACTCCGAGGCGCGGCTGGTGCCGGTGGACCGCCCGTACGGGGAGAACCACGCGTCGATCGTCGCCGGCGTCATCACGAACCGCACCGCGGCGTACCCCGAGGGCATGAAGCGGGTGGTGATCCTGGGCGACCCCACCCGGGCGCTGGGCTCGCTGGCGGAGGCGGAGTGCCGGCGGATCAACGCGGCGCTGGACCTGGCCGAGGAGCTGGACGTCCCGCTGGAGTGGTTCGCGGTGTCGTCGGGCGCGCGGATCTCGATGGAGAGCGGGACCGAGAACATGGACTGGATCGGCCGTGTCCTCCGCCGGCTCATCGAGTACACGCAGGCCGGGCACGAGGTGAACGTGATCGTCTGCGGGATCAACGTCGGCGCCCAGCCGTACTGGAACGCCGAGGCCACGATGCTCATGCACACCCGGGGCATCCTGATCATGACGGCCGAGGGGGCCATGGTGCTGACCGGGAAGCAGGCCCTCGACTACTCGGGCGGGGTGTCGGCCGACGACAACTTCGGCATCGGGGGCTACGACCGGATCATGGGGCTCAACGGCCAGGCCCAGTACTGGGCGGCCGACGTGGCGGACGCATGCTTGCTGCTGCTCCGCCATTACGAGCACACGTACCGGGCGCCGGGGGAGCGGTTCCCCCGGCGAGTGGCGACCTCCGATCCGTTCGACCGGGACATCGGGCCCTCGCCCCACCGCGGCGGGGGGTTCTCCACGGTCGGCGACATCTTCTCCGACCATACGAACCCGGAACGCAAGCGTCCGTTCGACATCCGCAGCGTGATGCGCGCGGTGGCCGACGCCGACCACGGTGCGCTGGAGCGGTGGGGCTCGATGCGCGACGCGGAGACCGTGGTGGCGTGGGACGCGATCATCGGCGGGTACCCGGTGTGCCTGCTGGGGATCGAGTCGAGGCCGGTTCCCAGGCAGGGGACCATCGACGCCGACGGGCCGCAGTTCTGGACGTCCGGGACCCTGTTCCCGCAGTCGTCGAAGAAGGCCGCCCGGGCCATCAACGCGGCCAGCGGGAACCGCCCTCTGGTGGTGCTGGCGAACCTGTCGGGGTTCGACGGGTCGCCGGAGTCGATGCGCAAGGTCCAGCTGGAGTACGGGGCCGAGATCGGCCGGGCGGTGACGAACTTCCGGGGGCCGATCGTGTTCCTGGTGGTGTCGCGGTACCACGGCGGGGCGTTCGTGGTGTTCTCCCAGACCCTGAACGAGAGCCTGGAGGTGGCCGCGGTCGAGGGCTCCTACGCCAGCGTGATCGGGGGCGCGCCGGCGGCGGCGGTGGTGTTCGCCCGGGAGATCGACGGCCGGGTGGCGGCGGACCAGCGGATCGTGGACCTCGAGGTCCAGGCGCGCGAGGCCGACCCGGATGAGCGGGCCCGGCTGATGGCCCAGCTGGAGAAGATCCGGGCGACCGTTCGTTCCGAGAAGCTCGGCGAGGTGGCCAAGGAGTTCGACGCCGTCCACGACATCCACCGCGCCCTGAAGATGGGCTCGGTCCACCGCATCATCGAGGCCTCGCACATCCGCCCGTACCTCATCGACGCCATCGAGCGCGGCGTCGCCCGCGAGCTGGCCCGATGACCCCCGGCCCCGACGGGGTCAGGGTCGGGATCCTGGTCCTGTCGGAGGACGACCTGCCGCCCGGGACGAGCTGGCTGGGTGCCGACGAACGCGAGGTGCTCGACGGCCTGACCTTCCCGAAGCGCCGAGCCGAATGGCTCCTGGGCCGCTGGACCGCGAAGCGAGCGGTGGCCGCGTGGCTGGGGATCGAACCCGAGCGCGTCTCGATCCGCGCGGCCGACGACGGCGCCCCCGAGCCGTTCGTGGACGGGGAGCCCGCGGCGTGCACGATCTCCATCACTCACCGAGCCGGCCTCGCAGCGTGCGCCGCGTCCGAGGAAGGCGTCCGCCTCGGATGCGACCTCGAGCTGATCGAGTCGCGAAGCGAGGGCTTCGTCGCCGACTACCTGACCGAATCGGAACAGGCGCTCGTCGCACGCGAAGGCCGAACCGGCCTCGAGGTGACCGCCAACCTCCTGTGGTCCGCCAAGGAGTCCGTCCTCAAAGCCGCCCGCACCGGCCTCCGAGCCGACTCCCGCTCCGTGGAGATCCATCCCAGCCCCACCTCGGGCGACCAGTGGACCCCGTTCGAAGCCCGAACGTCCGGCGACCCCGAGCTTTGGAGTTGCTGGTGGACCCGCTCCGGCGACCACCTCCTCACCGTCGCCGCCCGACCGAACCCGGCGCCTCCGACATCGATCGCCGAGATGCGGCGAGCTGCGGAGTCGGAGGAGGTCCGCGATTCGTTCGATCGACGACCCTTTGAAACTGACCTCGTCGCGCCTAGACACGTGCGGCGCCGCGGCCGACCCCGCTGATTGCAGCGAAGCCATCTCGATCCAGTTTCGTCGCGCCGATGGTCGTGGGAGTCTGTCTCGGAGGCCCGAACGGCGCGAGGTAAGATCAAGCACCTCGCTGGTATCGAGCAAGGGCTCGCGTCAGCTTGGAGGCTGTCTCCGGGCGACCGCATCAGTCAACGTGTCCCGGGGCAACTTGCGATGACGACGGCGCCACATTACGGCTGCCACTGCACCGGCCAGCGCTACACTCACCGCAACGAGGGTCACCGCCAGGAGATAAGTTGCCCATCGATCATCTGCAGACTTCGTCGGGTGAGCCGCTGCGCCACCAGTCACGATCACAACATGCAAGCTTGAGTAGCAAGGAGCGGTGCCCCCCGGCTCGAAGTTCAGGACTCGAACAATCCAAGTACCCGCGCTGTGGAACACAACGGGGCCCGTCCAAACATCCCGATCTACAGAACGGTGCATCGGGATGGCGAGAATCCCTCCGCTCGGCCCCTCCGCCGTCACTCTGAACGGGAAATTCGAGGGGACAGACCCGGGCCTGAGCTCCAGTTGACCGTGGCCGTTTCTGATGGGGAAATAGGTCCTGAGCTCGAGCTGCCCTTGCTCCCCCGCAGCCAGTTGAGCTGGGTTGAGCGTCAGACTGACACAAAGAGCGGCCTCATGCGGGAGAAGCAGAGAGTTGGTTGACGATCACGAATCCAGCTGCAAGCAGCAGGGACGCACCCAAGCGCCGCACTCTTGGCCGATGAGCTTTGCCAGATGCCGATATGCGCGCTTTGGACATCTGCCCGAAGTCCAGGGACTCGCGTTTCCGGGAATTCGCCGGCACCAACAATCCTCCCCCCGTCTCAAGAACGATGGGAGCGGCTGCAAGCTTCTCTCTCTCCCTCTCCGATCTCGGCCCAACCACCACCCTTACACGGTAATTGCCATCGAAGTCACGTTGGGAGCGTCGAGCGATATCTCGTCGACAGCCGAGTGCTCGCTCGGTGGATCCCCGGAACCTGCCCGCACGCCACGAGGACGACGAGGAGGCCGATCAGAACGTGGACGGGGCGACGGATGCGCACGCTCCGATTGTAGGGAGGCCGACGAGGGAACCGACAGAGCCCCCTACGTGGCCGAACCGACCACCGCCAGGACCTCGTCGCCGTAGCGGTCGAGCTTGGCGGGGCCGATGCCGGGGACGTCGAGGAGCTCGAGGCGCGTTCGGGGCTTGCTGTCGGCGATCTTGGCGAGGGTCGAGTCGTGGAAGACGACGTACGCGGGGACGCCGTCGGCCTTCGAGCGCTCCATCCGCCACTGCTTGAGGCGGTCGTAGAGCGGACCGTCGGCGGCGACGGTGACGGGCTTCGCGGCTCCAACGGGCTTCGGCGCCGGGACCCCGCGGTCCTCGGGGCGGCCGGTGATCTCGTCGACGAAGGGGCTGCGGCCCGTTCGGGGTTCGCGGGGCCATGACAGGTACAGGTGACGCTTGGCCCGCGTGATCCCCACGTAGAGCAGCCGGCGTTCCTCGTCCTCGGGAGCGCGGCTGCGGCCCGAGCGGAACGGGAGCTCGCCATCCAGCAGGCGTGGCAGGAATACCGCGTCGAACTCCAGGCCCTTGGAGCGGTGATACGTGAGGAGGTTCACGCCACGGGCCGACGCCTCCGCCGCGAACCGCTTCGCCAGCTCGGCCAGGAAGGCGGCCGGGTCGCCGTCCGGATGTGCGGCGGCGAACTCGGACGCCAGCGCGCGCATCCGGGCCAGGTCGGCCTGCCGGGTGGCCTCCTCGGCCGAGTCGGCCTCCGCCCCGGGCGCGTAGCCCAGGGCATCGGTGGCTCGTTCGACCTCCTCCACGACCGGGCCGCCGGCCCGCCGGAGCCGGTGCACCACAGCTCGGGGTCCCGGGCGCCGCAGGAACGCACCGTCCCGGACCTGGTACGGGATGCGCGCCTCGGCGAACGCCTCCTCGAACGGCTCGGAGCGGGCGTTGATCCGGTACAACACGGCCATCTCCTCGAAGGCCACGCCCTCACCGCGCAGGCGCCGGACCTCGTCCACGACGAACTGGATCTCCGCGATCTGGTCCGGGAACCACCGCAGGGTGGGCGACGGCCCCGAGGGGCGGGTGGCGCGCAGCATCTTGGGGAACCCGCCCATCCGCGGGACCAGCCGGTTCGCCACGGTCAGCACCTCGGGCGACGAGCGGTAGTTCTCCTCGAGCTTCACGATCCGCGCGTCCGGGTACCGGTCGCCGAACCGCAACAGGTGCTCGGGCGACGCGCCGGTGAACGAGTAGATCGTCTGGTAGTCGTCGCCGACCACGCAGACCTCGTCGCGTCCGCCGAGCCACCGGCCGAGCAGCGCCGCCTGCAGCGTGTTCACGTCCTGGTACTCGTCCACGGTGAACGCCGCGTACCTCGACCGGAGCTCCGCCGCCACGTCCGGGTGGTCGTCGAACATCTCCACGGCCAGCCCGAGCATGTCCTCGAAGTCGAACCGGCGCATGGCCCGCTTGCGGCGCTCGTAGCCCTCGTACAGCCGGAGCATCATGTCGGCGGGGATCGGCGGCGTGTGGCCCGCCTCCGCCAGCGCGTCGAGATACCGCTCCACCGGCACCATCCGGTTCTTGGCCCACTCGATCTCGCCGGCCAGGTCGCTCCGGGGCAGGAACTTGTGCGGCGGAGGCAACGCGTTCGCCAGGGGCGCCACGATCCGGGCCTTGGTGTCGAGGACCTCGGGAAGTGGCGCTCCGGTGGACCGCTCCCACCACCGCCCCAGCTGCGACAGCGCCGCCGCGTGGAACGTCCGCGCCTCCACGCCGTCCACCCCGAGCGCCCGCAGCCGCCCGCGGAGTTCGCCCGCCGCCTTCTCCGTGAACGTCACGGCCAGGATCTCGCCCGCCCGGAACGCGCCCGAGGCCACCTGGTACGCGATCCGGTGCGTGATCGTGGTGGTCTTGCCGGTCCCGGCCCCCGCCAGGATCGCCACCGGCCCCCGCACGGCCGTCGCCGCCTCCCGCTGGGCCTCGTTGAGCCCGGCCAGCACCGACGCGGGGTCGGCGCGTGTCTCGAACAGGGTCATCGCCGCGGATCGTAGCAACGCCCGGCGACACGGCCGTCCGGCGGTGCCGTGATCAGGGAGCCGGGGACTCGTCCGCCGTGGAGGCCGGGCTGGGCGCGAGCGAGACCGACGGACTGGGCGTGGCGGGACCCGGAGCAACCCCGGCCGGCGGCGCCGGGAGAACCTCGCCCTGACGGGATCCCGGCTCGAGGATCTCGACGACCTTTCCGACCACGGCCTTCACCGGGACCTGCCCGATTGCGGGGTACCGGGAGTCGTTCGAGTTCTCGAGGTTGTCGCCCACCACGAACAGGTGCCCCGGTTCGACTGTCCACGGCCCGAGCGTCTGCCGGTCGGGCGTCTCCGCGACCGGCATCGGGAACTCCGTCCCGTTCACGAATATCACCCCGTGCCGTTCCTCCACCACGTCGCCGGGCAGGCCCGCCACACGCTTGAAGAAGAACCAGTCAGGGCCATCCGAGGCCAGACGGAACGCGATCACGTCCCCGCGTTCCGGGATCCCCGTGCCGTAGGCGCCCTCGTCCACCAGTACCACGTCGCCCACCGTCAGCGTCGGCTCCATTGACCCCGAGGGGATCTCCACCTCGAGGGTCGGCCCCACTACGTGCGGGCCACCCTCGACCGGCGCCCCGCCTCCACCGCCATGCACGACCGACAGCAGGACCACCGCCATTCCGGCCGTGAGGGCCAGGGCCAGCGCCGCCGCCTCCAGCCGCACCCGTCGCCGGCGAGAGGCCACCCGCCGCTCCACGGCATCCAGCCCGTCACCCAGCGGCTCGATCCCCTGCAGCGCCGCTCGCAGTAATTCCTTCGTCTCAGCCATCGTCGCCTCCGAAACGCTCCCGAAGGGAGGTCCTGGCCCGGAACAGCCGCCCCCGAACCGAGGCCGGACGGACCCCCAGGATCCCGGCGGCCTCCTCGGCCGAGTACCCCAGCCACTCCACCAGCATCAGGGCCTCCCGCTGGGCCGGAGGGAGCGACCGGAGCATCTCCCGGACCTCAGCGCGGAGGGCGGCCTGCTCGCCGACGTCCGGCGGGGTGCTCACCTGGGCCCGGAGCCGGAGCCCCACCGCGATCCGTCGCACACGGCTCCGGTATAGGTTCAGCGCCGCCCGGTACACATACCCGGCGGGCGACGCCATCGCGCCGACCCGCCCCCACCGCTCCAGGGCCCTGGCGAACGCCTCCTGCGCCAGGTCCTCGGCCGGCCCGGCGTCGCCGGTGACCAGCGCCAGCGCCCGGACCACCGACCGGTACTCGGCCCGGAAGAACTCCTCGAACGACGCGTCCTCGGCCGAGCTCACCGGAGCCGCCGTCTCCACCGCCTCCACGACACCGATGACGCCCGAGGCCGCCCGAACGTTTGGGTCGCCCATCGGGATCGGCTCAGGACCGGCAGATCCGACGCCACGCCCCGAGCGCCAGCCGCTTCCGCAACGAGTTGAAGTTCATCCGGTTCGCCTTCGGACAGAACTTCGACCGCGGCAACGAGTACTCCACCTCAAACACGGCTTTCCCGGCGTCCACGAAGCGCGTCAGCTTCCCGCACTCCGAGTACTGGAAGCACTGCTCGTCGAGCGCGAAGTCGAAGTACTTCAGCAGCGTCGGGATCTGTTCGAGGTCGTTCTTCAGCGCCGCCGACAGCCCTCGCCGGTGAGCCTGGTTCGCCAGCCACACGTCGAACCGCAGCTGGTTCGCCGCGGTGAGGGGGAACCCGGTGTGGTTCGTGTACCCGTCGACGTTGTCGAACTCCACACCGTCGAACCCCTTGGAGGCGCACAGGTCCATGCGGTCCTCGAGGATCGACCCCAGGACCTTCCGCTTGCGGATGTCGAGCCACCGTTCGCCGGGCCATCCGTTGTTCGCGCCGAGCACGGACTTGGGGAACCGGTCGGCGTCCGGCCGCCAGTTCTCCCACGTCCCCGCGTCGATGTAGCACACGGCTACGCGACCCTTGCGGTGCAACGCCTTCACGGTCGCCGCGGGCGTGTCGAACATGTCCACGTCGAACACGTGCGCCCGCACGGACCGGTCGACCTTCCCCTGGAGCTGCCACTGCCACGACGTCTTCAGGGCCGGACGCCAGCACCCCTCGCACGGAACCGGCTTCGGCAGCTGCCTCGCGGCGCCGGCGGGCGGACCGGTCGCAACCAGGCACACGACGGCCACGAGCCCAGACGCGACCCGCCGACCCCGTTTCACGCGGGTCAAGGGTAGGCTTGGCCGGTGACTCGCGCGTCCACCATCGGCGACCTCCGGGCGGCCGGGTACCCCGACCGGACGGTGAAGGAGGAGCTCCGGGCGAACCTCCTGGCGAAGCTCGGGCGGGGCGAGAACCTGTTCCCGTCGCTCATCGGCTTCGACGACTCGGTGCTCCCCACGCTGGAGCGCGGGATCCTGGCCGGGCACGACCTCATCCTGCTGGGGGAGCGGGGCCAGGCCAAGACCCGGCTGATCCGGCACCTGGTGGAGCTGCTGGACGACGAGGCCCCCGCCATCGAGGGCTGCGAGGTCAACGACCACCCCTTCCGGCCCATCTGCGCGCGGTGCCACGCGCTCGTGGCCGAGGAGGGCGACGCCACGCCGGTGCACTGGCTCGAACGGGACCGCCGGTACGCGGAGAAGCTGGCCACGCCCGACACCGCCGTGGCCGACCTCATCGGCGACGTCGACCCCATCCGGGTGGCCGAGGGCCGGTACCTGGCCGACGAGCTGACCATCCACTACGGCCTCATCCCCAGGACGAACCGGGGGATCGTGGCCATCAACGAGCTCCCCGACCTCCCCGAGCGGATCCAGGTGGCGCTGTTCAACATCCTGGAGGAGCGCGACGTCCAGATCCGGGGCTACCAGATCCGCCTCCAGCTCGACCTGCTGCTGGTGGCCACCGCGAACCCCGACGACTACACGAACCGGGGCAGGATCGTGTCCCCGCTGAAGGACCGGTTCGGCACGCAGGTCCGAACGCACTACCCGGACACCCTCGCGGACGAGGTCCGGATCATGGACCAGGAGGCCCGCCGCCCCGCCGGCGACGTGCCCGTCCGCGTGCCCCGGTTCATGAAGGAGGTCCTGGCCGCGCTCACCTCCGAGCTCCGCCGTTCGCCCCACGTGAACCATCGGAGCGGCGTGAGCGTGCGCTACTCGATCGGGAACCTCGAGACGCTCGCCGCAGCGGCGGTCCGCCGGGCCGCACGCAGCGGCGAGCCCGAGGCGGTCCCGCGCGTGTGCGACCTCCCGGCCGTGCTGGAGTCTTCCCTGGGCCGGGTGGAGTTCGACACGATCGAGGAGGGCCGGGAGCAGGAGATCCTGACCCGGGCCCTTCGAACCGCCGAGCTGGAGGTGTTCCGGCGCCGCCTGGCCGGGTTCGACTTCCAGCCCGTGCTGGGCAGGTTCGGCGAGGGGCTCACCGCCGAGAGCTACGACCTCATGCCGGCGGGCGAGTTCCTGGGGCAGTTCGGCGACCTCCCCGGCCTGGCCAAGCTCCTCGACCGCCTCGGCGTGGAGGAGGAGAGCCCGGGCGTCGCCGCCTCGGCGCTGGAGTTCACCCTGGAGGGCCTCCACCTGTCCCGCCGTCTCAACAAGGACGCGGACTCCCGCGGCGGCTACCGCTACGAGGGCGTCGAACCCGACCGCCGCTAGACCTTCCGCCACACCAGGAGGTACCGGAACAGCAACAGCCGCCGGAAGCTCGCTCCAGGGAGGAGGGAGCCGGCCGCCGACAGAACCTCTCGGTAGCTCATCGTCGGATCTTTGGCCGGGAACCCCGGTTCGTACCACCCATGGCGGAGCCGGAGCACGCGGCTAGCCGGAACGGCGAGCGCACTGGTCAGGAGGTCGTGAGGCGACCGGTCGCGTGCCAGCCCCAGGACCGCGAGCACTCCACCGGGCCGGAGCATGCGGCCCATCTTCCCGATCGCCAGGCCGAAGTCCATGTGGTGCACGGCGGCGAGGGACGACACGTAGTCGAATCCGCCGTCGGCCAGGGGGAGGCCCAGGAAGTCCCCCTGGACGAACCGAACGTTCGGTACTCCAGCGCACTCCTCTTGGGCGAGTTCGATCATGCGCTCCGAGACATCGACCGCGGTGACGTTGCCCGCTCGAGCAGCGAGCCTCCGCGCGAACATCCCGTCTCCGCACCCCACGTCCAGCGCCTCCTCGCACCGCTCGGGGACGGCGCTCAGGAGGATGTCGTGATAGTGGACGTTGTGGTTCCACCTCCCCCGCACGGGACCGAACATAGGCCACGAGGCCGGTCGCCGGATCCCTGGGCCCTCGTCGGAGCGGGTCGCGGGTATCCGAGCGGGACGGTAGGATTTGCAGTTGTAATGATCCGGACCAGGCGGTGGGGCGAGGTGGCTCGCATGATCCCATGCCGCGGGTGCTGTCCCGACGGGCGCACCGCGGTCGCCGTCCGGCGCCCGCGGCGCTGAGGCCCGCACCCCCGCATCCAGCCCTGATCACGAGAGGAGCATCCCCAATGGCCACCCAGACACTCGACGTTCGTGGCGTGGCGTGCCCCATGCCGATCGTCCGGACGTCACAGGCCATCAAGACCCTGGATCCCGGCGACACCCTGGAGGTCCTGGCCACGGACCGGGGCTCGGTGACCGACGTGCCGTCCTGGTGCACGACCACCGGGAACGAGCTGGTCGAACAGTCCGAGGACGGCGGCGTGTTCCGGTTCGTCGTCCGCAAGGTCGCCTGAGGAGGCTGCGATGACGCTCTCTGAGATGTCCGGCGTGCTGGACGAGATCGAAGCCGCCACGGCCCCGAAACCCAACGGGAACGGGAAGCGCAACGGGCTGACCATCATCGCGTGGTCCGGCGACGTCGACCGCATCTGGCCGACCCTGATCCTGTCGACCACCGCGGCCGCCAGCGGGATGCAGGCCGTGGTGTTCTTCACGTTCTGGGGCCTGTTCGCGCTGGTGAAGCCCGGCGTCCGGATCACCGGCGACAACTGGATGCAGAAGATGCTGTCGGTGATGAACCCGGGCGGGGCGCACAAGGGGAAGCTGTCGAAGCTGAACTTCGCCGGCGCCGGGCCGGCCATGTTGCGCAAGATCGCCCGGGATCAGAAGACCCCGGAGCCGCAGGAGCTGCTCGCGCTGGCCCAGGAGATGGGCGTCCGCCTCCTCCCGTGCCAGATGACCATGGACCTGCTGGGCCTGAAGCCCGAGGACCTCATCGACGGCCTCGAGCCGGCGGTCGGCGCCGCCACCGCCCTCCTGGAGATGAAGGACAGCGACATCCAGCTGTTCATCTGAGGGACGGGCCGTCCGGGAGGTCAGCGGAACAGGCGGTGGAACTCCTGTTCGGCGGCCTCGATGTTCGCCAGGAGAGACGCCCGGCGGGCGGGGGTGGCGTCGTCGAGGTGGCGTGCCAGGACCCGGGCGGCAGCGCACATTCGGGCGGCGGCCGACCGCGCCCGCTCCACGTTCGCGTGGTCGATCGGCGTCCTCGGGGCGTGCGCCTCGACGGGAAAAACGGGTCCCCCTCCCCGGTCCTCGATGAACGTGGCCATCGGCGCCTCCCAGGGCTGAGCTGATGCGGACCGCCCAACCGTAGCGGCCGAGTTTTGCGGCGAGGTCAACTCGACGTTTCGATTCCGTGAAGACCGGCGCCCCGGCGCGAAGGGTCTCCACAGGATCGTCCCCCCAGGGGCGTCCATGCGTCGCGGCGCGTGGGACCATGGGTGGCCGTGCCGGAGGTCCACGAGGTCATCGGGTTCGTCGTGGTGGGCGGGTTCGCCCTGCTCATGCTGTGGGGGTTCGGCGCCCGCGTCCTGAAGCGCGATCCCGGCCCATGGTTCTGGCGGCTCCTCGCCGCCGTGCAGGTGATCCTGGGGATCCAGGTCCTGGCCGGGATCGTCCTGCTGGCGATCTACGGGTTCCACGCGAGGCCCTGGCTGCACTATCTGTACGGGTCGGTCTTCCCGATCACGGTGCTCGTCATCACCCACGTGTTCGCCCGGGACCTCGAGCGGGATCAGCACGTCCCGTTCGCCGTGGCCGGCCTGATCTGCTTCGGGCTCACCGCCAGGGCGCTGATGACCGGCCTGGGCGTGGGCTGAGACACCCGACAAGCGGGCGAATCGTGCTCAAGGGGTCCCCTGCCCCGGCCGATCCCTTTGGCGATGCAGCAGCCTGCCCGGTTCACGAATGGCGTGTCCGCGCGCGCACGAGAGCTCGGCAAGCTCGATCCCTGGGGCTTCCGCGCCCTCGACGGCCGCCCGGTGGGGGCCGACGTGCTCGTGCTGGGCACCACCGGCGCGTTCGTCATCGTGTTCGCCGAGGTGCTCGTGCCGTCCGGCGGACGGGTGCCGGGTCGGTCCCGCGTGCGCCGTGCGGCGCGGCGGTTCCGGGCCCTCCTGGCCCAGGCCGGCGTGCACGTCAAGCCCCACATGGTGGTGTGCCCCGAGGGTCACGCGGTGTTCCCGGCTCGAACGGCGCGCGGGGTCCGGGTGATCCCGCGGGCCCGCCTCACCGCCGAGATCACCGAACACCCCAGCGTGCTCATGCCCCACCAGGTCGGTCGCGCGGCCGACTCGGTTTCCAGGGAGCTGGCGAAGCTCCGCTAGAGATCCGTCCGGCGCCGCGGCGCCCCGGACGTCGATGCTTCTTCCCTGGGGAACTTGTGCTGGCACCCGTCTGCCCGGAGACTTCCCGCCTCCGGGGTGTGGTGCCGGCAGCATGGCGCCGCACCGCTCGCCCGCGTAGCGTGGCGACGGGAGGGCGGGGTATGGCGCCGAACGCGCAGCCCGGATCGAACTTCGCGCGACGTATCGCGTGGGTGGTTGGAGGGCTCGTCGCTGCGCTGAGCGTGGCCACGCTCGTGCTCGCCTACCTCGACCGCTCGGTGATCGACGACGAGCTTCCGCTGGTCGCCCTTCCGGTCGCCGCGCTCGCGTACGGGACCGTGGGTGCGGCGATCACCGGCCTCCGCCACAACCGCATCGGTTGGGTGTTCTGCACCATCGGGCTGGGGTTCGCGCTGTACGCGTTCAGCTGGGCGTACGTGATTCGCGGTCTCCTCGCGGATCCCGGCTCGCTTCCCGGCACGGAATACGCGGCCTGGCTCCGCAGCTGGGTGTCGACCTTCGCGTTCGCCCCGATCCCGTTGCTGCTCCTCCTGTTCCCGGACGGACACCTCCCCTCCCGCCGGTGGCGTTTCGTGCCCTGGATCCTGGTGGGCGTGGCGGGCATCAACGCCGTGGGCACCGCGCTCAAGACGGGGCCGGTGTACGAGGACGGAGCGGTCCACGTGCAGAACCCGTTCGGCGTGGCGGGCTTCGAGGGGCCGTGGTTCTTCTTCATCCTCCTTCTCCTCGTGTGGTTCGGCGCCGCGCTCTCGAGCGTGGTGGCCATGGTCCGGCGGTTCCGGCGGGCCGTCGGCGAGGAGCGCCAGCAGATGAAATGGCCCGTCGCCGCGGCCTCCGTGGCGGGGACCGCCGTGCTGCCGGCGGTGGTCTTCGGCGCCGTCGGGTTGTGGCCGGCCACCGCCTTCCTCCTCCTCGTGCTGTTCGTCAGCCTGTTCGTCGGCATCCCCGCGGCATCCGCCATCGCGATCCTCAGGTACCGCCTGTACGACCTCGACGTGGTCGTGAAGAAGACCGTGGTGTTCGGCATCCTGGCCGCGATCGTCTCCGTGCTGTACGTGGGCATCGTGGTCGGGGTCGGCTCGGCGGTCATCGGGAGCGAAGCGAGCCCGGTGAGCGCGCTGACCTTCCTGGCCGCTGCCGTCCTGGCGCTGTTGATCCAGCCCATCCGCCGCCGCGCCAATCACCTGGCGAACCGGCTGGTGTACGGCAAGCGGGCCACGCCCTACGAGGTGCTGTCCGAGTTCTCCGACCGCATGGCGGGGGCCTACTCGACCGAGGAGGTCCTGCCGCGGATGGCCGAGATCCTGGCCTCCGGGACCGGGGCACGCGCGGCGCGGGTCTGGCTCCGGGTCGGAGACGAGCTCAGGGCCGCCGGGACCTGGCCGGCCGAGCCCGGCGGCGACGCCCGGGCCCTTCCCGTCGAACGCGAGGACCTGCCCGAGTTCCCGAACAGGGAGCACGCGGCCGCCGTCCGGCACGGGGGGGAGCTGCTCGGAGCCCTCACCGTCGCCATGCCGGCGAGCGAGCCCCTCACGCCGGTCGGGGAGAAGCTGATCCTGGACCTGGCCGCCCAGGCGGGCCTGGTGCTGCGGAACGTCCGGCTGATCGAGGAGCTCCGTGCCTCCCGGCAACGCATCGTCACGGCGCAGGACGCCCGGGCCAAGGCCCTGGAGCGGAACATCCACGACGGCGCGCAGCAGCAGCTCGTGGCGCTCATGGTGAAGCTCCGGCTGGTCGAGACGCTCACCGAACGGGATCCGGCCGCCGCTCGCAAGCTGCTGCTCGATCTCAAGGACGACACGGCGGACGCGCTGGCGTCGCTCCGGGACCTCGCCCGGGGGATCTACCCGCCGCTGCTCGCCGACCAGGGGCTGGTGAGCGCCCTGACGTCCCAGGCCCGGAAGTCGCCCCTGGCGGTGGAGGTCAGGGGCGACGGTGTGGGCCGGTACCCCCCGGAGGTGGAGGCGGCCATCTACTTCTGCTGTCTGGAGGCCCTCCAGAACGCCGCCAAGTACGCCGGCGAGGCCGCCGTCGTGCTCACCCTCCACGATGGCGACGGGACGATCGGGTTCACCGTGGAGGACAGCGGGACCGGGTTCGATCCGGCCAGCGTGCCGAGAGGATCGGGGCTCCGGAACATCGCGGACCGCCTGGAGGCCCTCGGCGGGGAGTTGGAGATCGTCTCCGCTCCCGGCCGGGGCGCGAGCATCTCGGGCCGGATCCCGGCACTCGCGATCGGCCATTCGAGCGCTGTGACGTAGGCTGGCCGTGCGATGCGGTTTCGGTACTCCCGGTGGGACGGGACGCAGGATCCGTTCGGCCCGGACGTGGCGGCCGGGGAGCTCCTCGACGCGATGTCGGAGGAGCTGCTGTCCGGCGACGGGGCCGAGTTCGCGCTGCGCCGGCTCCTCCGCCGGGGGATGCGGGGATCGTTCTCGGGGCTCGACTCGCTCCGGGCCCGCCTCCGGCAGCGGCGGCGCGACGAGCAGGAGCGGCTGAACCTGACCGGGCCCCTGGAGGAGGTCCGCGAACGGCTGGAGCGGATCCTGGAGCGCGAACGGACCACGCTGTCGTTCGAGCCGTCGGACGACGCCCGCATGCGCGAGGCGTTCCTCGACAACCTCCCGCCGGACGCTCCCGGCAAGATCGGTGAGCTCCGCGACTACCGCTTCACCGACCAGCAGGCCCAGCGGGAGTTCGACGAGCTCCTCGAGTTCCTGAAGGAGCAGGTCCTCAACTCGTACTTCCGGAACCTCACCCAGGGCATCCAGAACATGTCCCCCGAGCAGATGCGCGCCCTCAAGGACATGCTGGCCGACCTCAACCAGATGATCGAGGCCCGCGAGCGGGGTGAGCCGGTCGACTTCGACGGCTTCATGCAGCGCCACGGCCAGTTCTTCCCGGAGAACCCGCGGACGCTCGACGAGCTGCTGGAACAGATGGCCCGGCGGATGGCGGCGATGTCGCGCCTGATGGCCTCGCTCAGCGCGGAGCAGCGGGCGGAGCTCCAGGCCCTGGCCGAGCAGCTCATGCAGGACATGGACCTGGCCTTCGAGGCCGACCGGCTGGCGTCGAACCTCCAGGGGGCGATCCCGCAGATGCCGTGGGACGAGCCCGCGATGGGGGCCGGCGACGACGCCATGCCGATGTCGGCCACCGTCGACGCGCTCGAGCGCATGCACGACTACGAGGACCTCGACCGGTCCTTGAAGGGGGACTACGCCGGGGCGGCGTTGGAGGACGTCGACGAGGAGGCCCTCCGGCGGACCCTCGGGGACGACGCCACCCGCGACCTCCAGCGGCTGAAGGAGGTCGAACGGGCCCTGGAGCAGGCCGGGCTGGTCAGCCGGAAGGACGGGCGGCTGGAGGTCACGCCGCGGGGCGCACGGAAGCTCGGCGAACGGGCCCTGATCCGGCTGTTCGAACACCTCCGGAAGGACCGGGAGGCGGTGCACGACGCGCGGGACCCCGGCGGGCAGGCCGAGCCCACCGGCGCCACCCGGCCGTGGCGGTTCGGCGAGGCCGGACAGATCGCGGTGCAGCGCAGCGTGTTCAACGCCGTGGTCCGCCAGGGTCCCGGGCGCACGCCCGGCATGAAGCCCGACGACTTCGAGCTGGTGGAGGCGGAGACCCGGACGGAGGCCGCCACCGCGCTGCTGCTGGACCTGTCGTTCTCGATGCCGCTGCGCGGGCACTTCGTCCCGGCCAAGCGGATGGCGCTGGCGCTGCACGCGCTGATCGAGGCCCGGTACCCGCACGACACGCTGTACCTCATCGGGTTCAGCGACTACGCCCGGCGCATGGAGCCGGAGGACCTCACGGCGACCGGATGGGAGCGCGTGTACGGGACGAACATGCACCACGCGTTCCACCTGGCCGGCCGGCTGCTGTCGAAGCATCCCCGGGCCACCCGCCAGGTCATCATGGTCACCGACGGCGAGCCCACCGCGCACCTGGAGGGGGAGCGCGCGGTGTTCGCGTGGCCGCCGGAGCCCGAGACCATCCGGCTGACCCTGCACGAGGCCATGCGCCTGGCGCGCACCGGCGTGACCCTCAACGTGTTCATGCTGGAGGACTCGCCCGGCCTTGCCCGGTTCATGGAGCGGCTTGCCCGGCTCACCGCGGGGCGTGTGTTCCTGATGAACGGGGAGGCGCTGGGGGACTTCGTGGTCCGCGACTACGTGGCCCGCCGCGGCGCCTGACGGTGCGCCTCCCGGATCCGCGGCGGTTCTTCTCCGCAGAGGAGATCGAACGCTCGCGTCGCTACCACCGGCCGGGGCACCTCCGGGGCGTGATCGGCTCGGCGGCGTCCACGGCGTACCTTGCCGTCCTGGCGTTCACGCCCACCGGCCGGACGCTCTCGGACGGCGTGGGGACCGCCGCCGCGTACGCGTTCGCCGTGGTGGGCCTGGGAGCCGTCCTCGGCCTGCCGCTGCGGGCGTGGGGGTTCGCCCACGAACGGCGGTGGGGGTTCGCCCGGCAGACCTGGTTCCGCTGGTTCGGGGACTGGGCGAAGGGCGCGCTGATCGGGGTCGGGCTCACCGGCGGCATGCTCGTCGGGTTCCTGTCGCTGGCCGGCGCGACGGACGCCTGGCCGTGGATCGCCGCCCCGGCGGCCGCGCTGGTGGTGTTCGTGCTGTCGTTCCTGGCGCCGGTGGTGTTCGAGCCGGTGTTCAACAGGTTCCGGCCGCTCGAGGACGAACAGCTGGCCGGGGAGCTCCGAGCTTTGTCTGTGAAGGCGGGCGTGCCCGTCCGCGACGTGCTGGTGGCGGACGCCAGCCGGCGGACGTCGAAGGAGAACGCGTACGTGTCCGGCCTGGGGGCCACCCGGCGGGTGGTCGTGTGGGACACGCTCCTGTCCCGCGGCTCGGCGCGCGACGTCCGGCTGGTGGTGGCCCACGAGCTGGGGCACCGCCGGGCCCGCCACGTCCTGAAGGGAACGCTCACGGCCGCCCTCGGCGCCGTGGCCGGCGTGGTCCTGCTGTGGGCCCTGCTCCGGTCCGGCGCGTTGCTCGACGCGGTGCACGCCACCGGTCCCGCCGACCCGCGCGTGGTCCCGTTCGTGCTGCTGGCCCTGGCCGTGGCGGGGCTCGTCACCGACCCGTTCGGCATGGCCGTCAGCCGGCGGTGGGAGCGGGAGGCGGATCGCGCCTCGATCGAGCTCACCGGCGACGCGGAAGGGTTCGCGGAGATGGAACGGGACCTGTCCACCGCGAACCTCTCCGAGCTCGCCCCCGGCCGCCTGGCCTACCTGTTCACGCACAGCCACCCGGCCCCCGCGGAACGGATCGCCGCGGCCCTCCCCGGGTCGCTTTCGTGAACGGCAGGTGAACACGCGGTGAACGTTCCCTGGATCTGACGCCGGGTCTCTCTCGCAATCCACGAAGCCGTGGCTATCGTGTGTCGGCCACGATGAGCGGGAGCGGGGGAACGTGAAGAGGACGGTGGGCCTGGCCCTGGCCGGGGTCCTGGCCATCGGCGTGATCATCGCCATCGTGGCCTCGCTGGGCGGGGGCTCGGGCACCCCGAAGACCGTCACGGTTCGCGGCGTCATCGGCTCGGAGAAGAAGGCGTTCTTCTCGGACCGCCGGGTGAAGGCCGAGTTCGAGAAGCACGGGCTCAGAGTGGACGTGGACACCGCCGGATCCCGTTCCATCGCCACCACCGTGGACCTGTCCCAGTACGACTTCGCCTTCCCCTCGGGCGTGCCGGCCGCCTCGAAGATCAAGCAGGACCACGGGGTCAGCACCACGTACACGGTGTTCTACACGCCGATGGTGATCGCCAGCTGGAAGCCCATCACGGAGCTCCTGGAGAAGGCCGTCCCGGAGGGCGAGACCGCGCCGGTGGCCACCGACCAGGGCACGTGGGACACGTTCAGCGTGAAGGCCTATCTCGCGCTCGTCGCGAAGAACACCCGGTGGACCGACCTGAAGGACAACTCCGCGTATCCGGCCAGCAAGAGCATCCTGGTGACGTCCACCGACGTCCGGACGTCGAATTCCGCCGCGAACTACCTGAGCATCGCGTCGTACGTGGCCAACAGCGACAACGTGGTGGAGAACGACGACCAGGGCAACACCGTCATCCCGCAGGTCGCGCCGATCTTCCTGCGCCAGGGCTTCACCGCGACCTCATCCGAGGAGCCGTTCGACGACTACCTGGCCATCGGGATCGGCAGGGCCCCCATGGTCTTCATCTACGAGGCCCAGTTCCTCCAGCACGTGTTCGCCGACGACGGCACCATCACGCCGGACATGAAGCTCATGTATCCGGACCCCGACGTGGTGTCGAAGCACGTGGTGGTGCCGCTGAACGACAAGGGGGACCGGGTCGGCAAGCTGCTCCTGGACGACCCCGTGCTGCAGCGCCTGGCCGCCGCCTACGGCTTCCGCACGAACGACCCGGCGCCGTTCCGGGACGAGGTCGCGAAGCACGACGCCCCCATCCCCGACACCATCATCGACCTCATCGAACCGCCCAGCTACGAGGCGCTCGAGCACATGATCGGGCGAATCGAGGAGCTGTACTCGCAGAACCAAGGAGGAGCCTCGTCATGAGCACACCAGAGCCCCCCGCCGGCAACGGCGCCCTCACCCCACCGGAGGCCGCGGCCCAGACCCAGGCCCTGACCCCGCCGGCGCAGGCCGGGACCACCCTGGTCCTGCAGCCGCCGCAGGCCGTCCAGGCCGTCGCCCCGGAGCAGGCCCCGGGGATGATCCAGATGGACCCGGCCGTGGCCACGAAGCTCGACGCCATGGCCGACGGGTTCGTGCAGTCGGTCATCCAGATGGATCCGAAGTCGGTGGAGTTCCAGCAGAAGAGTGATGCCGTCCGGGCCATCGGCGACAAGGAGGTCCGGGAGTCGGCCGAGGTGTCGAACCGTCTTCTGGACAAGCCGGTCCGGGCCATGGGCTCGGGGCTGTTCGACAACGAGGCCCCCGTGGCGAAGTCGCTGGTGGACCTGCGCCAGACCATCGAGGACCTCGACCCCGGCAAGCAGGGGATCATGTCGAAGAAGAAGCTGTTCGGGCTGATCCCCTTCGGGGACCACATGCGCGACTACTTCGACAAGTACCACTCGGCCCAGAACCACATCGAGGCCATCCTCCAGGCCCTGTACTCGGGCCAGGACGAGCTCCGCCAGGACAACGCCTCGGTCGAACAGGAGAAGGCCAACCTGTGGCAGGCCATGCAGCGGCTGAACCAGTACGTGTACCTGGCCAAGCGCCTGGACGCCGGGCTCGAGATGCAGATCAACGTGGTGGAGTCCACGGAGGCCGAGAAGGGCAAGGCCATGCGGGAGGACCTGCTGTTCCCCGTGCGGCAGAAGGTCCAGGACCTGCTGACCCAGCTCGCGGTGAGCGCCCAGGGCTACCTGGCCCTCGACCTCATCCGCAAGAACAACGTGGAGCTGATCAAGGGGGTGGACCGGGCCACCACCACCACGGTGTCGGCCCTGCGAACCGCGGTGATCGTGGCCCAGGCCCTGGCCAACCAGAAGCTCGTCCTCGACCAGATCAGCGCCCTGAACGAGACCACCGGGAACGTCATCGAGGGGACCTCCGAGATGCTCCGGGAGCAATCGGCTGAGGTGGGCAAGCAGGCCGCCTCGTCCGCGATCGAGGTGAGCAAGCTCCAGGCGGCGTTCAACAACATCTACGCGACGATGGACGCCATCGACGGCTTCAAGCTCCAGGCCCTGGACAGCATGAAGCAGACCGTCCAGACCCTGGAGCAGGAGGTCGGCAAGGCCCAGGACTACCTCAACCGGGTCCGTCAGGGGGAGCAACGGGACCAGGCGCCGGCCGCGCCGGCCGAGCTCTCCCTGCCGGACCTGTCCTAGGGGGAGCGATGCGAGGGGCCCGGTTCGCGTCGAGCCTGCTCGCGCTGGCCCTCGTGGCCGGCCTGCTCGCTGCGTGCGGATCCGGCGGCGCGAACCCGGCGGACACGCTCACGGTCCTGGCCGGCTCGGAGCTGAAGGACCTCCAGCCGCTGCTGCCCAAGCTCGAGGACCAGACTGGGGTCCACCTGGAGCTCGAGTTCACGGGTTCGCTGGACGGCGCCCAGGCCATCCTGGACGGCGATCCGGCCGACGCGGCGTGGTTCTCCAGCGGGAACTACCTGACGCTCGCCCAGGGCGACACCCACAAGGTGCTGGCCCAGACCTCGATGATGGTCTCGCCGGTGGTCATCGGGGTGAAGCGCTCGGTGGCCCAGCGGTTCGGGTGGGAGGACAACCCCGACGTCACGTGGGCCGACATCTCGGACAAGGCCCTGGCCGGGGAGTTCCACTACGCGATGACGAACCCGGCGGCGTCGAACAGCGGCTTCACGGCCCTGGTCGGCGTGGCGTCCGCGTTCGCCGGGACCGGGAACGCCCTCACCGAGGACGACATCGACGTCGAGCACCTCAAGGAGTTCTTCTCCGGGCAGAAGCTGACGGCGGGGTCCTCGGGATTCCTGGCCGACTCGTTCGTGCAGGAGCAGGCGGACCTCGACGGGATGATCAACTACGAGTCGATCCTGCTCGAGCTGAACCGAGCCGGGACGCTCCAGGAGCCCCTCGACCTGATCTATCCGAAGGACGGCATCATCTCGGCGGACTACCCGCTGATGCTGCTGCACGAGGACAAGCGGGAGCTGTACGACAAGACGGTCGCGTTCTTCCGGTCGGAGGCGTCGCAGCGGTGGATCATGGAGAACACCGACCGGCGGCCGGTGATCCCGCAGGTGCGCCCGGACTCCCGGTTCCCGTCGCAGGTGCTGGTGGAGCTGCCGTTCCCGTCGACGCTCCAGGTAGTGAACGCGCTCCTCGACGCGTACCTCAACGAGATCCGGCCGCCCTCGCACTCCGTGTTCGTGCTCGACGTCAGCGGCTCGATGGAAGGGGACCGCCTGGACGAGCTGAAGCGGGCCCTGGTCGGCCTCACCGGGCTGGACACCAGCCTCACCGGCCGGTTCGCCCAGTTCCGGGCGCGCGAGGACGTCACGTTCATCACGTTCTCCGGTAGCGTCCATCAGGTGAAGGACTTCACGATCGACACCACCGACCCGAACTCGACGAGCCTGCAGGCCGTGCGCGACTTCGTGGGGCGGCTCCAGGCGGGCGGACACACCTCGATCTACTCGGCGCTCGACACCGCATACCGGACGGCGACGGCCGCCTTACAGGCAGATCCCACCCGGTTCACGTCGATCTGTCTGATGACCGACGGCGAGAACAACTCGGGGATCTCGTTCGGCGAATTCCTGAACGACTACCACTCGCTGGGCCCCCCGGCCAGGCAGATCAAGACGTTCCCGGTCCTGTTCGGCGAGGCCGATCCGGGTGAGCTGCACGACGTGGCCGACGAGACCGGGGGCGAGGTCTTCGACAGCCGTTCGGAGTCGCTGTCGAAGGTGTTCAAGGAGATCCGGGGGTTCCAGTAGTGGCCGCCCAGGGGAGGGCACGGACGCCCGGGCCGGTGATGCGGTACCTGGCCAGCGCGAAGAACATCTTCGGCTGCCTGCTGGCGCTGGTGGGGCTGGTCCTGTACTTCGTCGGGGTCCTCGCGAAGCTCTGGCCGCTGGTGGTGGTGGCGTTGTACGTCATCGGGGTGCTGGTCGCGCCGCGCCGCCCGGCCACCGACCTGTTGCGGCTGGGATTCGACCCGAGCGGCGTCCGCTCGGCGCTGAACCGGGTGCGCAAGGAGTGCCGGGACCGGGCTCCCACGGAGATCTCGGTCCGCGTGAACGGCATCGCGGAGACGATCGAGGGCATCCTGCCGAACGTCGGGAAGCTGTCCGGCGCGTCGCAGGAGCTGTTCATCCTCCAGCGAACGGCAACCGACTACCTGCCGACGGCGGTGGAGAGCTACCTGAGCCTGCCCCGGGACTACGCGAACTCGCATCCGATCGAGGAAGGGAAGACGGCGCGGCAGGTCCTGCTGGAGCAGCTCGACCTGCTGTCGGCCCAGATGAACGAGGTGGCCGACGCGGTGGCCCGCAACGACGTGGACCGCCTGCTCGCGCACGGCAGGTTCCTGGAGGAGCGGTTCGGCAGCTCGCAGCTGGCCATCGAACCGCCGGACGGCGGTGAGCCCGGCCCGTCGTCGAAGCTCCCGCCTCCGCCGCCCCCGTAGGACGGTTGCAACGCTCGGCCCGCCCCGGGGCTTGGTCATGGTGAGGACGCGATGAGGGCCCAGACCGTGACCGAGACGCAGGATGCGCCGGAGCTCGACTTCGAGTCCTTCTTCTGCCGGGAGCATCCGAGGGTGTTCCGGCTGGCGTTCCTGCTGACCGGCGACCGGGCCGAGGCCGCCGACATCGCCCAGGAGGCCATGGCCAGGACCCTGGAGCGCTGGGAACGGGTGCGGGGCATGGACTCTCCCGGCGGGTACGCCGTGCGGATCGCGGTGCACCTGCACCACCGGCGGCTCCGCCGGCTCCGGCTCCGGGCACGGGAGGAGGATGCGCCCCGGCCCGCCTCGGCGGCGGACCCCGCGTCGGTGGCCGCGTCGCGGAGCGACGTGCTCCGGGCTCTGCTGGCGCTCCCCGAGGGGCAGCGGTCGGCCCTCGTCCTCACCGAATGGCTGGGTCTGGACTCCGCCGAGGCCGGCCGGGCGCTGGGCATCAGACCGTCGTCGGTCCGGGCCCGCGTCCACCGGGCGAAGGCAGGGTTCA
>DASWED010000024.1:0-9200 GCA_036394995.1 Actinomycetota bacterium | reverse complement strand
GCTTGCGCCGCTGCACTCGGTCCTCCATCGCGTCCCCTTCCCGGGTGTGTACCACCCTGGTCGAGGAGGGTGCCAGCGGAGGACCTGGACGTGTGGGATTTCCCGGCGGTCAAAGCGGGCGGAAGGTCAGACGCAACCCAGATCCCGACAAGGGTGCTTGAGAGCATGGCGTGGTCGCCGGATGGATCGCAACTCGCGTTCAGCTTGTTCGGGCCGCCGCTGGACGACAAAGGTGGCGACGCCAACTACGTATACGTGATGAACTCGGACGGCTCGGGGATGCGCCAGATCTTGATGCTTCCGGGTCCCGGCCCCAACAGCGGCGGGGGGATCGAGCTCGCATGGTCACCTGATGGCTCCAGGATCGCGTTCGTCCACGACGGGGAGCTCTTCACCATGGCCCCGGATGGGACCGACATGCGGCCCGTGTCCGGGATCCACCCCGACGGGCCGATCGCGTGGAACTGGGCGTCGTAGGAAGGGCCCGCGGGAGGAGGCGTGACCATGCGAGGCAGGATTCTCATGCTGTTCGGGGCGGCGGCCCTGGTCGTCGGGGGGTGCACGAGCGGACCTGGGGCGGATGTCACCGGGACCTCCACGACCGAACCGGAGGGTGTCGTCGAGCCCTCGGCGCTCGCCGGGACGCAGTTCGCCGGTACGCCGCTCCCGGAAGGCGATCTGACGCCCGGGACGTACACCATGGACAAGACGACCGTGCCCCTGGAGAATAGCGGCGGTTTCGACTCGGTCCGGATCACGTTCACGGTGCCGAGGGGCTATGAGTCCTGGGACCTCGGAGTCCTCACGACGACTCGGCCGAAGGACCTGGGGGTGAGCTTCTGGAAGGTCTCCGACGTCCCCGCCGATCCCTGCCACTGGCGACGCGGAGGGCCGCCGGTGGGGCCGACGGTGGATGATCTGGCCACCGCCCTCGCCAACCAGTCCAGGCGCCACGCCACCACGCCGACCGATGTCAAGCTCGACGGGTACGCCGGGAAGCACCTGACGCTGACGGTCCCCGCCAACATCGATTTCAACCACGGGTTGGATGAGTTCATGGACTGCGACCAGGGCGCGTTCTACAGCTGGGACCCCGACGGCGCATTCGGCAGGTACCACCAGGGCCCCAACCAGGTGGACGAGCTGTGGATCCTCGACATCCACGGGTTCCGCCTGGTGATCGACGCCGCGTACTACCGGAACACTGCGACGCGGTACGTGTCCGAGATCCGCGGGATCGTGGGCTCCGTCCGGATTGAGCGGAACGCCTCCTCGTCGTAGCCCCGAAGCCGTCTCAGGAGTAGTAGCCGTTGGCGGTCAACCACACGTCGGTCCCCAGGATCGCCTCGAGGCACCAGTTGCTGCCTCCCGGACCGATCAGGAGCGCCTGGGGGAACGAGACCGTGACGGTGTCGCGTGATGGGACCGCGACCTATTCGAGGTCCGCGATGTGATCGCCGGCGCAGTCACGGTTTCCGTACAGCACCAGCTCACCTGAGGAGAAGATGTCGCGGAAGCTCGCCCACGTGAGGGTCGACAGGGCCAGCTTCGTCTTGCCTGCCGGGGGTTGAACAGGGCAGCTGACGTGGGGCCGGGCCGAGCCGGTAGAAGCAGCTCGTGCTCGTGGCCGGCCGGGTCGCCACGGTGAGGCTGTTGGTCGTGTCGACCCGGGCCTTGTGCGTGGTCGAGGAGTCCACCGGACCCGTCCATCTCGGCGCCGGGGTAGGAGACCTCGATCGTGATGGTCGTCCACGGCCAGGTTCAGACAAACGAACAGCCGATGGAGCCCGTTTGGTGATCCGGGGAAATCGCTCTGCCGGCCGGCCCCGCGGCCCGTCGGCCGCAGACGTGCCCGTGGCGCTCCTCAGGGTGGGGCGCGTCGGATACGATGACCGCTCTCTCCCAACGCCAGGAGGCTCTGCCATGCCGACCGCCACGTTCGTCACATCGCTGGGCTCGTTCCGGGTCCGGCTGATGCCGGAGCACGCGCCGAAGACCGTCGCGAACTTCACCGAGCTCGCCACTGGGGGCAGGGAATGGACCGACCCCCGCACCGGGGAGCGGACCACCGCCAGGCTGTACGACGGCACGGTGTTCCATCGGGTGATCCCGGACTTCATGCTCCAGGGGGGCGACCCGCTGGGGCGGGGCACCGGCGGACCGGGCTACAACTTCGAGGACGAGGTGCCCCGGGGCGGGCCGTCGTTCGACCGGCCGGGCCTGCTGGCCATGGCCAACGCCGGGCCGAACACGAACGGATCGCAGTTCTTCGTCACGGTCGTGCCCACCCAGTGGCTGACCGGCAAGCACACGATCTTCGGCGAGGTCACGGACGGCATGGACGTGGTGAACGCCATCGCGAAGGTGCCCACCGGCGCCGGGGACCGCCCGCAGGATCCCGTGGTCCTGGAGCGCGTCGAGATCTCCGAGGAGTAGCCCCCGCCCGAACGCCGCGGAGTTCTCTCTGCCTCCACCGATCCCCGGGCCCCCGCGGGTACGCTTGCACCGCTCGTCGTTCGCGCGGCCCCGCGGAGGAGGAGCGTGGGCGAGGACGATCGGGACATTGGACGGGCTGAGGCGTCCGGAGCCCCACCGGCGGCCGGCGCGACCCTGCTGGGGACCGTGGAGCGGCCTCGCGACCGGATGCCGGCGTGGGTTCCCAGGGCGTTCGTCCTGGCCGGGGTCACTGTCCTCGTCTTCCTGGCCGTCTACTCGTTCCTGGGCGCGGTCCGCCAGCTCCTGATCTGGCTCCTCATCGCGCTGTTCCTGTCGTTCGCGCTCGAGCCGGCCGTCAACTGGCTCCACAAGCGGGGATGGAAGCGCGGCCTGGCCACGGCGTTCGTGCTGTTCATGCTGTTCCTGCTCGGTGTGGGGCTGGTGGCCTCGATGGTCCCGCTGGTGATCACCCAGATCCAGGACCTCATCGGCAAGGTGCCCGGATGGCTGGATGACATCAAGAAGGACCTGCACGACTGGTTCGGCGTCACCATCACGACCGAGAACCTGACCAAGAACCTCGACAAGATCAAGGCGAACCTGGGCGAGTACGCGGCGAACATCGCCGGGCATCTTCTCGGTGTCGTGGCGTCGGTGGTGGGGCTGATCTTCCAGCTGCTGACGATCGCGCTGTTCACGTTCTACCTGGTGGCCGACGGGCCTCGGTTTCGCCGGACGGTGTGCTCGTTCCTGTCGCCGGAGCGCCAGCGGAGGGTGCTGGACACCTGGGAGGTGGCCATCGACAAGACGGGTGGCTACCTGTACTCGCGGTTGCTGCTGGCGCTCCTGTCGGGCACGGCCACGTTCATCTTCCTGACGATCCTGGGGGTCCCGTTCGCGGCGGCCCTGGCCCTGTGGATGGGGCTGGTGTCCCAGTTCGTGCCGGTGGTGGGGACCTACATCGCGATGTTCCTGCCCATCCTGGTGGCCCTGGGGGAGGGCGTGGGCAAGGCCGTGGCCGTGCTGGTCTTCTTCGCCCTGTACCAGCAGCTCGAGAACTACCTGTTCGCCCCGAAGATCACCGCGCGGACCATGCAGCTGCACCCGGCGGTGGCGTTCGCCAGCGCGATCGTGGGGGGCAGCCTCCTGGGCCCCATCGGCGCGTTCCTGGCCCTGCCGGCGGCGGCCATCGTCCAGGCCGTCCTCTCCACGTACCTGGAGCGGTACGCCGTGGTGGAGTCCCACCTCACCACGCTCCCGCCGGAGCGACCGTCCAAGCCGCCGCGCACCGGCCTGCTCATGCGGGTGATCCGGCGAGGGCGCGGCGCCGCGACGGCGGAAGATGTGGCGGGCCGGGTGTCGTCACCCGAGCCCGAGGGCCCGGATCTGCCCTGAACACCGCTCGTTCGTCACGGTTCGGCTCCCGTCCGGGGGTCAGGGGGTCCGGGTGACCGGTGCAGGGCGTAGTCCACGGCCTGGCCGAGGTCCATGCGGGCGCCTTCCGCAAGCAGGCGCTCGTAGTCGTCGTCGGGAAGGTCCCCGCGAATGACCTCGTCGAGATTCGGATAGTAGGTGCCGGTCGCGCTGATGAGGGCCTGCCCTGAGACCTCCTCCGCCGCCAGCGCCGCGCCACGCAGGAGGACCGCCCGCCGGTGATCTCCCCGGGTGCCCTCGAGCACGGAATGGTCGCCCACGAGGAGGCCCATCCCGGTCAGGTCGCCGGCGGCGACGAAGATCTCCATCCCGTTGGCGAACGCCCGCTCGGCCCGCTCGAGTTCCCCGAGCGCGGTGGCGGCGAGGCCGATCGAGTGGTGGGCCCAGCCCGCGCCGAACCGGTCGTCGAGCTCGCGGAATAGGACCAGGGCCGCTTCGCCGTTCTCGCATGCGTCGGCCCACCGCTGATCCATCTGGGCCTGTGTGGCGCGCGCCCAGTACACCTTCGCCAGGCCCCGCCGGTCGTCGGCCCGCCGGAACAGGCTCAGCGCCTCCTCCAGGAGCAGCTCCGCCTGGCGAGGGTCCCGCCTCGGGGGCTCGGGCACGGTGAATATGAACGACAGGTTGTAGAGGGCCTCGGCCAGGGCGGCGGGGTCCTCCAGGGTGCGGCGGATCTCGAGGCACCCTTCGTACGCGGCCCGCGCGGCGTCCCAATCGCCCATCCAGTAAGCGACGCCGCCGGCCGCCTCCAGGGCGCCGGCAAGCTCCGCGGGATGGGCTCCGGCGTCCGGATGTGCGACGAGGTCCTGGAGGCGCTCGGATGCCTCCCGGAGATGGCCGCGCATCTGCCAGAACCGCCACAGGGCCGAGCCGAGACGCAGCCCGGTCTGCACTTCGCCCGACCCCATCGCCCATGTGAGGGCGGCCCGGAGGTTGTTGTGCTCGCGGGCCAGGGCGTCGAGGAGGTCGGCCTGCTTCGGGCCGAACAGGTCCGGCGCGGCCCCCTCGGCCATCGCGAGGAAGTAGCGCGCGTGACGGGCATGGGCCTCTCCTGCGTCGGCCGAGTCGGCGAGGCGCTCGGCGGAGAACTCGCGGATGGTCGCGAGCATGAGGAACCGCGGTTCGCCGCCCGGTCCCTCCACCTGGCGAAGCAGGCTCTTGTTCACGAGGGAGGCCGCACCGTCCAGGCCGTCCAGCTCCAGGCCAGGGGCGCAGACCGCGTCGATGGCCTCAAGCGTGGAGCCGCCCATGAACGTGGAGAGGCGCGCGAAGAACCGCTGCTCCTGCTGGTCCAGCAGGTCGTAGCTCCAGGCGATCGCGTCGCGCAGCGTCTGCTGGCGGGCCGGGAGGTCTCGGGCGCCGCCGGCCAGCAGCGTCAGCCGGTGCTCGAGGCGCTTCAGGATCGCGTCGGGGGGGAGGAGCTTCACCCGCGCCGCGGCCAGCTCGATGGCGAGGGGGAGGCCGTCGAGCCTGGCGCAGATCTCGGCCACGGCAGGTGCGTTCTCGTTCGTCACGGCGAAGTCCGGCCGCACGGCGCGGGCACGTTCGACGAACAGGACCACCGCTTCGTACTGGGAGAGGTTCTCGAACGGTGGGAGGTGGGCCGGATCCGGGAGCTCGAGCGGCGGGACGGGGTACTCCCGCTCGCCGTTGAGGTGGAGGGCCTCGCGGCTGGTGGCCAGCACGTGGACCCCCGGCGAGGAAGCGAGGATGTCGCCGACGTCCGGGGCGGCGTCGATGATCTGCTCGAAGTTGTCGAGCACCAGCAGGACCTCCCGGTCCCGGAGGTGTTCGGCGAGGGTGTCGACGGGGGAGCGGGCGGGATCCTCGCGGAGGCCCATGGCGAATCCGATCGTCGGCACCACCAGCGCGGGCTCGGTGATGGGGGCCAGGGCCACGAAGAACACGCCGTCCCGATACGAGCCCTGCACCCGCCCCGCCACCTGGAGGGACAGCCGCGTCTTGCCGGTTCCTCCGGGCCCCGTGAGCGTGACCAGGCGGCTCTCGCGGAGCGCCGCGACGATCTCGTCGACCACCCGGCGCCGGCCGACGAAGGTGGTCATCGGCGTGGGGAGGTTGCCGTGGCGGGCGTCGAGCGTTCGAAGCGGCGCGAACTCCCGCTCGAGTCCGTCGGTCGCCACCTGGTAGAGGTGCTCGGGCTGGGGAAGGTCCTTCAGGCGGTGCTCGCCGAGGTCCAGGAACGAGACGCCGTCCGGCGCCGAGGGCTGTGCCAGCGCGCGGGTCGCCTCCGACACCAGGATCTGCCCACCGTGGCCCGCCGCGGCGATCCTCGCGGCTCGGTGCACGTCGATCCCGAGGTACCCGCCCGCGCCGAGGACGCCCTCGCCCGTGTGCAGTCCCATCCGCACCCGGACGACCCCGTCGGGCGGCCACTCATGCGACACCAGCGCCCGCTGTGCCGCGACGGCGCCGGCCAGGGCCTGCGACGCGAGCGGGAAGACCACGAAGAAGGCGTCGCCCTCCGTGCTGACGTGGGTCCCTCCGGCGCCCTCGACGGCCGCGCGCAGGAGGTCGTGGTGCTCGGCGAGGATCCCCGGATAGCGGTCGCCGAGCTGCCCCAGCAGCCTGGTGCTTCCCTCGATGTCCGTGAACAGGAACGTGACCGTCCCCGTTGGAAGCCCTGCATTCTCCATCGATCGCTCCGACACCGGCAGTCTCGATCCGGCGCCGAGCATTATCGTCCCCGGCTCGGCCGTGGCGTGACACGAAGGTGCCGCCCGACCCGCAGGAGCGGTGGCTCAGTCGGGCGGAGGAGGGGAGCCGCCGGGGAGCGCGGCCCAGAACTCGAGCTCCCCGCTCCGGACGCGCCGATCCGCCGTGGGCGCCGCCGAGCCGAGGAGACCCTTCGCGGCGTCGTTGTCCGCCAGCATGGCGCCCGTGAAGGCGAGGACGCCCCGGCGCCGGGCCATCTCCGCCAACCGGGCGGCCAGCGCGCCGCCGATCCCGCGCCCCTGCCAGGGGTCGGCCACCACCAGGGCGATCTCGGCCTCGTCGGTGCCGTGCCGCCGGTGGTATCGCCCCTCGGCGACGATCTCGTCGCGGCACGTCACGACGACCACCTCGCGATCGAGGCGATCCGTCTCGCAGAGATAGGCGAGTATGCCCTCGGGGAGCCGGGGGACCGGGGTCATGAACCTCCGGTACAGGCTCTGCGCCGAGAGGCCCAGGTAGAAGCGCCGCAGCTTCGGGGCGTCCGGTTCGACGAATCGCCGGATCCGGAGCACGGACCCGTCCGCCAGCAGCAGGCGGCCCTCCATCCCCACCGGATCCACGGGCCGCTCTCTCCACCGGACCGCCATCGCCATCGCGTCGCCCCCTTCGAGTGGGTTGCAGTTCGCAACGGACTCTACCGCGAGTGGGTTTCATATCGCAACTCACTTTGGTAGGATCGCCGCATGGACGACCGGGGTTGGTTCACGAACGAGAACTGCTCCGTGGCCCGAACCCTCGAGGTCATCGGGGAGCGGTGGACGATGCTCGTGCTGCGGGAGGCGTTCTTCCGGGTCCGCCGGTTCGACGAGTTCCAGCGGAACACCGGCGCGGCCCGGAACATCCTGTCCGATCGCCTGCGGACCCTCGTCGAGCACGGGATCCTGGAGCGCCGGCAGTACCGGGAGCACCCGCCCCGGTTCGAGTACCGCCTCACCGAGAAGGGCGTCGATCTCTATCCGGTCCTGATCGCGCTCATGCAGTGGGGCGACAAGCACGCCCCCGGTGAATCGGGCCCACCGGTCACCCTCGAGCACCGGGGATGCGGCAAGCCGTCGTCGCCCGAGCTCGTGTGCTCCGAATGCGGCGAACTGATCGGCGCCCGGGACATGCGCCCGCTGCCCGGCCCCGGCGCGCTGGCGCGCGGCGCGTAGTTCGCCTCGACCCCGGTCCGCGGTGAGCTACCCTGACGATCCCGGGGCGGTAGCTCAGTTGGTCAGAGCAGCGGACTCATAATCCGCCGGTCGGAGGTTCAAGTCCTCCCCGCCCCACTCCTCTGACCAGGGACTTTGCGGCGGGTCTTCAGCTCGCGAGTCCTTCGGATCGCCGTTGTGCCAACGGTTTGCCAACGGCCGAGAGGGGCGGAGCGCTGTCTCCAGGGCACGAGCCGCCTCCGCCGGTCCCTCCTGCCAGGCGTGCTGGTACACCGCGATCGTGAACGAAGGCGAGGCGTGACCGAGCACCGCCGAGACGATCACGGGCTGCACACCTTGGCGGCCGAGCTCGGTGGCGACGGCGTGGCGCACGTCGTGCAAGCGGGTGTCGGGATGCAGTCCGGCCTGACGAGCGAGCCGCTTGAAGGCGCTCGTGAACGAGTCGGGGTAGATGAAGAAGCCGTCGCCCCGGTCGCTCACAAGGGAGACGGGTCGACCCAGGTCATCGAGCGGATCGCGCCATGTCGCCGCGAGCCCGGTGCGTCGCTTCAGTTGTTCGCGGCGGTGCCGCCGCATCCGCTCCAGGGCGAAGGGGGGAAGTTGAACGACTCGACGGGAGCGCTTCGTCTTCAGGGCGGTGAACTCCACGGTGCTCCCGTCGGGATGAGGGACCGCCTGGACCCCCCGTCGGATGGAGATCGCGCCGACCTCGAGGTCGACGTCCTCCCAGGAGATCCCGAGCACCTCGGCCCGGCGGGCGCCGGTGACCGTGGCCAGCAGGATCGGGACCTCCCAGATCGTGCCCCGTGAGGCTTCCAACAGGGCCACGAGCTGCGTGGACGTCGGCCAGTGCACTTCGGGGCGCTGGACCCTGGGACGCTTGACCGCAGCCACCGGGTTGGCGGGGATGAGCCCGTCGCCGACCGCTTGGCGCAAGGCTGAACCAAGCACACTGCGAACCTGGGCGGCGGTTGCCGCCGATAATCCCCGTTGCTGCACGCCGGCGAGGACGGCGCGGATGTGGCCGGGCCTGACCTTCGCAAGTTCGAGGCCGCCGATGGCCGGGATGATCTCCCGGCGTATGTAGCCCTCGTACGCGTCCAGGGTTCGGGGGCGGATGCCCCGAGCCCGCTGGTACTCCAGCCAGCGGCTCAGGTACTCGGCGAGGCGAATCCGCTCCGGCGAAAGATCGCCCCCTCCTTCGACGTACCGAATGAACTCGTGGAGGGCGCTCTCGGCTTCCCTCCTCGTGGCGAAGCCGCCCTCGCTCTTCTGGCGCCTTCTCCCAGTGACGGGATGGGGGCCGATGTCAACGATGAACTCCCAGGTGCGGCGCTTGCGAACGTGTCCCCGCATGAGCTCCTCCTCGGCCGGCTGGGCGCGGGGAGAGTTGACCCCAGGGCGCGGGGAGGAGCCGGCGGATTCTCCATCCGCTGCCCGGCTCTC